>CBINNW010000064.1:0-29197 GCA_966252115.1 uncultured Akkermansia sp. | reverse complement strand
GCCGACGCGGGCGAAACGCCGAGGGAAGCGGCTAGGGAAGAAACCGTGTCGCCGGTCGCGGCACCGTCCGGCTTGCCAGCGTCAACGACCACGCCGACGGCGACCAACCCGGCCGCGCCGTCCCTCGTGCAGCGGGGCGAACATTGGTTTTTGGACCTCGAAAACCCGGCGCGGGAATACCGCGTCGGCGGACTGGAAAAGACGCTCGGCGGCGACGCCCTCAAGATCGCGCTGCGCCTGCGCGTCGGCGACCGGTTCCACCTCGACGCGCTCGACCTCGCGCGCGACGGCGAACGCCGCCGCTTCGTGGAACGCGCGGCCGAGGAAACCGGCTTGCACGTCGATCTTTTGCGCCGGGACATCGCCCGGCTGCTCTTCGCGGTCGAAGCCGCCCAGGCCGAACTCGCCAAGCCGGCCGCGCCGGTGGCGTCGGCGGTGCCGTCGATGACGGCGGACGAGCGCGCGGCGTCGCTCGATCTGCTCCGCGCGCCCGATCTGCTCGAGCGCATCCTGCGCGACTTTGAGGCCTGCGGCGTGGTCGGCGAGGAGACGAACAAGCTCGTCGGCTACCTGGCCGCCGTCTCGCGCAAGCTCGCGAAGCCCTTGGCGGTGATCGTGCAGAGCACGAGCGCGGCGGGAAAGTCGGCGCTCATGGAGGCCGTCCTTGCCTTCGTGCCGCCGGAGGAGCGCGTGAAATACTCAGCC
This sequence comes from uncultured Akkermansia sp., assembly GCA_966252115.1. Lineage (GTDB taxonomy): Bacteria > Verrucomicrobiota > Verrucomicrobiia > Opitutales > Opitutaceae > IMCC26134_A. Next base: position 28,492 of record CBINNW010000064.1, on the reverse strand, counting down.
CTGACCGGCCAGGCGCTCTACTACCTCGGCGGCGAGGCGAACCTGAAACACAAGATCCTCGCCATCGTGGAGGAGGAGGGCGCGGAGAAGGCGAGTTACGCCCTCAAGCTCCTGCAGAGCGAAGGGGAACTGTCGATCGCCAGCACGGGCAAGGACCCGCACACCGGCCGCATGGTGACGCAGGAATACCGGGTCGAAGGGCCGGTGATGATCTTCCTGACGACGACCGCCGTGGACATCGACGAGGAGCTTTTAAACCGCTGCCTGATCCTGACCGTTGACGAGGGCCGCGCGCAGACCGCCGCAATCCACCGCATCCAGCGCCAAGGCGAGACGCTCCGCGGCCTGCTGCGCACGGAGGCGCGCGCCTCCGTGCTCGCGCTGCACCGCAACGCGCAACGGCTTTTGCGGCCGGTCAACGTCGTGAACCACTACGCCGACCACCTGACGTTTTTGGACGACCGCACGCGGACGCGGCGCGACCACACCAAATACCTCGCGCTGATCCGCTCCATTGCCCTCCTGCACCAGCATCAACGCCCGGTGAAAACCGCCCAGGACGACCACGGCCGCACGCTCGAATACATCGAGGTGACGCTCGACGACATCGCGGCGGCAAACCGCCTCGCCCACGAAGTCCTTGGCCGCTGCCTCGACGAAATGCCGCCCCAAACCCGCCGCCTGCTCGCGCACCTGGAAACGATGGTCGCCGCGCGGTGCGAGGCGGCGAAGTCGGAGCGCTCCGAAGTCTGGTTTACCCGGCGCGAGGTCCGCGCCTTCACCGGCTGGGGCGACACGCAATTGCGCCTGCACCTGGATCGGCTGGTTGATCTCGAATACCTGCTCCCGCATCGCGGCGACCGGGGCCAAAGCTTCGTTTACGAGCTTCTTTACGACGGCGGCGGCAAGGACGGCGGCAAGCACCTGCCCGGCCTGCTCGACGTCGAAAAACTCCGCGCGCATGCCTACGGCGCGAACCTCGCGGGGGTAAACGGCGACCTCGCGGGGTCATCGCGGGGCCAAAGCGGCCCGGTCGCGGGCCGGTCGCGCGGCGAGAAAACCGACGCTCCCGCCTATGAAAACGGCGTATCGAAAACGCCGATACGCGAAAAAACGCGCCCGGACGCCTCCGGCGACGTGGCGGCGTAGTCGCAAAGCATCGTAGCCGCAACCGGCCCCATCTCCCCCGACCATGCCCCAGCCCAAAGGCATCCAGGCGGCGGCGCATCTGCGCCACCGCCCGCGCGAGCAACGCGGCGGCACCGTCTCGGCGCGGGTCCGCGCCGAGCGCGCGGCCGCGGCCGTCGCCGGGGGCGACGCTGCCAACGCCGCCGACCTGGAGGCGCACGCTTGCGCCTGGCTCGATTGGTTGCGCGCCCGCAACTACGCGCCCGGCACGCTCACCAGTTGGGCGCTGGCGCTGCGCTTCTTCCGCGAGTGGGCGCACGAGCGCGGCCTTGCCCGCGTGGACGAGATCACGCGGCCCATCCTGGAGAGCTACCAGCGCGCGCTTGCGCGCACCCGCCGCCGGGCGCGCGGCGGCCAGGCCGCCGACGAGCCGCTCGCCTGGTCGACGCAGGCCGTGCGCCTCGGTGCCTTGCGCGAGTGGTTCCGCTGGCTGACGCGGCAAAACCTCATCCTTCACAATCCCGCCTCCGAGCTGGAGTTGCCCCGGCCGCAACGCCGCCTCCCGCCCGCCGCGCTCACGCCCGAGGAGCTGGCGCGGCTCTTCGCCGTGCCCGACCTCGCCGACCCGCTCGGCCTGCGGGATCGGGCCATGTTGGAGGTTCTTTACGCGACGGGTTTGCGCCGCGCGGAGCTGTGCGCGGCGACCTGCCCCGACGTGAACCTCGAACGCGGCACACTCACCGTGCGCCAGGGCAAGGGCCGCAAGGATCGCGTCGTTCCGCTCGGCGCGGGTGCGGTCGCCTGGTTGCGCCGCTACCTGGACGAGGCGCGGCCGCGTCTGGTGGTGGGACCGCGCGAGCGGGCGCTGTTTTTGAGCGGCTACGGCGAGGCTTTTAGCCCCGATGTGCTGACCGGCATGGTCTCGGCCTGGATGAAGCGCGCGGGCCTCGAAAAACGCGGTTCCTGCCACCTTCTGCGCCACACCTGCGCGACCCACATGCACGAGGGCGGCGCCGACATCCGCCACATCCAACAGCTTCTCGGCCACGCCAACCTCGAGACCACCGCCATTTATACCGATGTGACCATCCGCCAGCTTTTGGAGGCGCACGCCCGTTGCCACCCCAGCGCGAAGTTGCCAGCGGCGACCGAAAGCCCAAGCTAGGAGCCATGCCGATGACCATTGATCAAGTGATCGCCGAGACGAAGAGCTGGCCCGAGGAGCAGGTGGAGACGCTGTTCGAGCGCTTCCTGCTCTCCAACTACCGCCTGCCCGCGCCCGACCTTGATCCGGCTTGGGCGGCCGAAATCAAGCGCCGCGTCGAGGACATGGAAAGCGGCCGTGTGGTCGGCACCCCTGGCGACGAGGTCATGGCCCGCGTGCGCAAGATCGTCGGCCTGTGAGTCGTCGGCCGAAACTTTTTTTGGCGTATTTTTTGACCGGGCGCGGAGCGCGCCAAACCGTCGGCGCGTGAAACCTTACCGCTTCCACCCGGCCGCTGACGCCGAGTTTACCGAGGCCGCCGCCTATTACGCCGCGAAAAGCCCCGACCTCGGCCAGCGCTTTTACGTCGCGATCCTCGAACTGATCGACGAAGCCCGCGCGCAGCCCACCTTGTTCCGCTTCATTATGCCGCCGTGTCGGCGGCACTTCCGCCTGCCCTTCCCGCATGCCCTCATCTACGTGGATCGGCCGGACGAGATTTTTATTATCGCGGTCTCGCCCTTCAAACGCGACCCCGGCCACTGGCGCGACCGTCTGGAGTGACGGCCCGCGTCGGCCGCAGCCGTCTCTTTCCCAGCCGCCTTAAGCCGCCGCCCGTGTCCATCGCGTCCCCCCCCCCCGCGCCCTGGCGCGCCTGGTTGCTGGTTCTGGTGGCGTTTTGGGCCTGCCTCGCGCCGTCTTGGGCGGCGTCGGCCGCGTTCGTTCCCGCCGCCGCCGATCCGTTTGACGACGCCCCGCGCGCGTGCGCGCGGGCCGAAAACTCGCACCTGGGGTTTTTTGGCGACCTCGCGAAAACGCACCCGGAAAATACGCCGCAAGTCGCTAAACCCCATCAGGAAGCCGAGGCGGCGGGCAGGAAAACCACGTCGGCTGGAATAGATGGGACGAAATCAATAAACAACGCCCCGGCCCCTTCGACACTTTCCATTCGAATCTCGGCGTGCCGGGCACACGAGTGCACGCGTCCCACCGCCACCCTCCGCCCCCGGCCCGCCTAAGAGCCCGACGGGGCTTTTTTGGTGTCGCGCTTGCTCGAAAACACTCGGCACTCGTCACCCGGCGCCAGAGCCTCTTCCTCCAAACCATGCCCGCACCCTTAACCCTACCCGTCTTCCAAGCCGAGGCCGCCGTGTTTGCCTGCGCACTATCCACACGTTACGAACCCTCCCTGTTTGCGGTAACCGACGGCAAGGCGGTGGGAACCCACGTCGAGCATGCCTTCATCGCTCACCTCCGCACCCTTTACTCCTTTCCCGAGGGAAACTCCGCCAAGGGCATCGACATTCCGTCACTTGATGTGGACATAAAAGTCACCAGCGTTCGGCAGCCCCAATCCTCCTGTCCTTTCCGTAACGCCCGACAAAAAATCTACGGACTCGGCTATTCTTTGCTCATCTTCGTTTACGACAAAACCGACGACCGTCGCCGTCGCGCGGCCAAGCTCGATATTCTCCACACCGTGTTCGTCGCCAGCGCCCAAACCGGCGATTTCCAAACCACCACCGGCCTGCGCCGCCTGATCGAAAATCAGGCCAACCGCGACGACATCTTGGCGTTTTTCGCCGAACGCCTACTGCCCGTTGACAGCATTGAGGCCGAGCGCTTGGCGGAAGAGGTCCTGACAAACCCTCCCCCCATCGGCTACCTCACCATCTCCAACGCCCTGCAGTGGCGGCTCCAATATGGCCGGGCCATCGAGCAGGCGGGCCAAGTCTCAGGCGTGACCCGCCTCTCGCCATGAAATCATTAGCCAAAGTCGAGTTCGGCGATTTTCAAACGCCACCAGCCCTAGCCGATGCCGCATGCGCCCTGCTGCTGCGCCGTGGTGTGACGCCTTCCCGTATCATCGAGCCCACCTGCGGAGTCGGTGCCTTTGTCGGTGCCGCCCAACGCGCCTACCCGCGGCTCCCGCTCACAGGCTTCGAGCTGAATCCCGCCTACGCCGCTCAAGCTCGCGCCGACCATCCGCATGCCAGAGTCGTCACTGCGGATTTCTTTTCTCACGACTGGGACACCGAACTCCGAGACGACCTCGACCCATTGATCCTTGGTAATCCGCCATGGGTGACCAGCGCCGCCGTTTCAGTCGTGCAAGGCGCGAATCTGCCCATCAAGGCCAATATCTACGGGCTGCGCGGCCTCGCCGCCAAAACAGGCAAGGCAAATTTCGACATAGCAGAGTGGATGCTCCTGCGCCTGCTCCAAGCCCGCCACGGTCGCCCCGCCACGCTCGCCGTCCTTTGCAAGACCGCCACCGCCCGTAAGGTCCTGCGCCACGCGTGGCGAGGGCACCTCCCGATTGCAACCGCCTCCCTGCACCTGATCGACGCCTCCGCCCACTTCGGAGCCGCCGTTGACGCCTGCCTCCTCTTCGCCCGTTTGGGCACTGTCGGCCCGACACAGGCGGAGGTATTTGCCGATCTCGCCGCAACCTCGCCCACCCATAGAATTGGCCTCGCCGGAGCCGATCTCGTCTCCGATCTCGACGCCTACCATCGACTACGCAGCTACGAAGGACTTTTCCCCTTTCAATGGCGTTCCGGCCTCAAGCACGACTGCGCCTCCGTGCTCGAACTCTCCCCATCCCCAGACGGCTACTTGCGCAACAAGTCCCGCGAGATCGTCGAGGTCGAGGACTTTACCCTCTTTCCTTGGTGCAAAAGCACCGAACTCGCCCGCCGCGGGGGCAAACCCGCACACCGGTTATTGCTGCCCCACACCTCGCTTGCCGAGCCCACCGAGACATACCTTGCAAACGCCCCTCGGGCCCTAGCCTATCTGCGCAACCACGCCGACGCGTTTGCGGCGCGTAAAAGCTCCATCTACAAGCGCGGCGGCGCCTTCGCCGTGTTCGGCGTGGGCGCTTACACGTTCAGCCCATGGAAGGTCGCCGTATCCGCCCTGCACCGTCCGATAAAGTTTTCCGTGGTCGGCCCGACCAACGGACGTCCCGTGCTTTTCGATGACACCTGCTACTACCTCTCGTTCTCGCATGAAACGGAAGCCCGCGCCGTCGCCGCAGTGCTGAACTCGCCCACCTGCCTGCGGTTTATCGAAACCCTCGTTTTCCCCGGCGCCAAACGATCCGTCACCGTGGAACTGCTCCAGCGTCTGAATTTTCAAGCCGTCGCGGCTGCGGAAAACATCCCGATCTTCCCGACTGCCAGCAACACGCACGGACAGTTCGAACTCCTCTCCTTCGGCACCTGAACGAAGCAGAACAAGAGTCGATAAAGGGGTCAGGAGTCGATAAAGGGGAGTCGATAAAGGGGTCAGGGCGTTGTTTGTTGATTCTCCCGCGCGAGCCGCGCCAAGTAGCTTCGGAGACTGGCAGACTTCCCGAGAATCAAGCGATCAGCCAGCCAAGTCACCGAGGCACCACTGCGGTTACTGACTCTCGCGGCCAAGTCGATCTTCCAATGCTGCTTGCGCGGTTTTGTGGCAAACTCGGCCTCCTGTTTCCCCATACCTCGCAACTCGCCGAGCAGGCATGTTTCCCATGCCCCCTCGCGCAGCTCTCGTGCCTCCCTCATCTCCAGACCTGGATTCAGGGCCATCTGTCCATGCTCCTTGGCCATCGCCCGCCGCCATCCGGATGTGCCAATCGCCCATCCCGCCGACAGCCCCTTCAAACCCAGCCGCTCCCACTCATTTTCAGCCCTCCCCACCTCGACAAGGTAGGCTTCGTAAGCCTTCCGATCATTCTCCCGATCACCGAACCTGCCAGCCCCCCTCCACCCCTCATCGTCCACCCAGCTATCACCCCTTACAATGGAGGCGAGACTCGTCCACCGATAAGCCCGCACCTGCTCCGCCTCCACGATTTTTGCCCGCACCGGATTGAGGTGAATGTAGTCCACCACCTTCGCCATCACCGCCTTGTCCTCCACCAAGATTGATCGGTAGCGCCCCTGAAACAACTGTCCGCTCTCCTTGCGAAAACGGTTGAAGCGCGTCGCCCAAGTCCCCTGTAACCAGTGCATCCCATCTACCAGATTCGGCTCCGGGGTCTCGATGGCGAGATGGTAATGGTTACGCATCAGCGCATAGCCATACACCCGCCATCCCATCCGCTCCTTGGCTTCCCTCACCGTCGCCAAAAAGGCCTTCGCCTCGCCCGGACTAACGAACAAATCCCGCCGGTAGTTGCCCCGGTTGATCACGTGATACATCGCCCCTGCAAACTGAATCTGCAGTTTTCTTGCCATAGCACCAGCCTCCACGCGGTTTAGGGCCCTACGCAATCAAAAATCAACAAACAACGCCCTGACCCTTTCGGCTCGGCCCCTGACCCTTTCGGCTCGGCCCCGAGTGGACGCTTACACTGAGCGCGCCCCGCCGCGCGCAGGAGCAAGCAGACGGCGTGACGGACCGGCCCCCCGGGGCCGGGCTGGCGCGACGTGTGCCGCCGAGCCTGCGAGGATCTTCACGCCACGGGCTTTTGCGGGGACCGAGTCAACAAACAACGCCCCGACCCTCTTCGGCTCGGCCCTTTCGACTCGGCCCCGGTATGACGTCTTCAGCTCGGCCCTAAGCATACAAACGCTTCCATCTTTCGGCATAACGACGCGCCAAAGCTTCACGAGCGTTAACCAATAAAGCCAACACCTCCTCATTTCCTCCTTTTTCCGCTATATTGATCGGAGAAAGGCCATCTCGTCCAGGATCATCCAACGGATATACATCATGCGGCATTTGAGGCGCATTGCGCTCCGGTGTAAAATCCCAATTGGCAATATCTATCTCCTCCAAGAAGGCTCGAATGGCGTGAATATCGTTAACCAAGGCCATAGCCCGCAACCGATGCCCCCAAAACTCCTCTTCCGCAACGGGCGGCAAATCAGGGTCTTCCATGCCAAAAAAAACAGCAAAATCCGAACGCCACTCTAGCTCAGAACGCCCGGACCTAGCCTTAATAAAGGCATAAATCCCCGCTCGATCAACAGGAGTAAGGCTGCTCAAATTCATTTTAGCAAGCAACGGGAAAGCATCCTGTAATCTACCTGACTTGCTCAAGAGCAAGCATACTTCATTTAAGATTTTTACATCAATCATATAAGTTCACAATATTTGACCTCTACTAAGCTGAAACTGTATCGAATCCTCGCGTCTCCGGCCAAAGCGATCCTCATACGTCTTCCCCTCCTGCTCCAGCTGATCATTAAGCTGCTCCCAGCGCTCGACCGACAACGGAACCTCCTGACCGCAAAGTGGGCCATTCCAAAAATACAAACGCCGATTAAAGGTCCGCCATATGGGAAGGTAATTACCATAAATGCGATCATACATCATAGAGTAATACACGCCACCCACCTCGCCAACATAAGGATTCATGGTCCCCGCTTCATCAACAGCCTTCCGCACTCCAATCACTACATCATGAGCCACACCAACAGCATCCACCACAGAAGCAACCCGGCCCATTCTAGCATGAAGCTTGCCAACATCCGCCCCCAACTTACCACCCGGCCGAACTTCCACAATATGACTTTCAGGCAGTTCGATTCTCTTGGAAACGTCGGCCCGCCACTCCGCAGTGATTCCTTGAGTCCCTGTCTTTAAGTCCACAGCAACATCTATCTTACCCTTACAGCAGACCGCTCCCCCGCCCCTTGAAATATCCCCTTTGTAATCCGAATCAGCCAAAACCATTACATCCGGCCGACGACTGCCTGGAGCATATCGCGTCACTTGATCACCAGCTTTATTCACGTATGACTGACGATTTATAGCCATACCCTCCTTATTTATACTCTGCTCAATCACGATATAGCCAGCATGCTCGGACTTCGACAAAATCTCAGCAAACGTCTTATGCTTGGCATTCGCCAAATCCAAACTCCCCTCATTCGGTCCATGAATTAGCTCAGCAATATCGGCGGCATTCTGGATATCCCTAATAACTCCCGCCCGAATCGTATCGTTAATAGGCGCCAAACCAAGCACATCCAAGTATCCAAGCGGCGCATTACCAACCATTCCATATAAATTAACACCTCCCCGCTCTTCAATCGGATCCCGGCTGAGCCACCGTCCGTTCTCCGGCTGGTAGTATCTGAAGCCGTAGTAGTAGAGGCCGGATTCGGCATCCAAATATTTCGTGGAGAAGCGGAAGACGAAGGCGGCGGAGTCGGCCAGCGGACCCGAGGCCCTGAGCAATTCGCCGAAGGGGCCGTATTCGTAGTGGGCGGCGACCTCGCCGTCCAAAGCGAGGTATTCGGATATGTTGCCGTTGCCGTCGTAGGTGGGGAAGAAGGACGGATCGGACGAATCCGACCCATCGGACACATCCGTGACAGCAAGCAAGCCCCCTACTCCGCCGGCGCCTTGCAGGCCGCCGCTTAGGTCCAAGCCCCAGGAATACAGTGTGACGAGTGACGTGTGACTTGTGACGAGATCTTTTTGGGAGGTGGCGATGAGGTTCCAGCCGTCGTAGAGGAAACCTTGCTCGGCGGTCAGGATGAGGCCCCCGCTTTCCTCGGCCGCAAAGATGCGCTTGGTGACGCGGCGGCCTTGGTAGTCGTAGGTGAATTCCAGACGGACGGATGCCTGACCAGCGGTCAGGCCTACAACGGCCTCGATCCGGATGAGGCGGTTTTCACCGTCCCAAGTGTAAAGCCAGCGGCCGTCGTCGGTCAGGTTGCCGTCGGGGTCGTGCAGAGGTGACGAGTGACGTGTGACGAGTGACGAGTGGACGGAAACGTCGGTGTATTGGTTGAGGAGGTTGGCGGTGTAGTCGCGTTGCTCGAAGGGGGTGGCCTCGGCGCCGCGGGTGGATTTTTTGCGGTTGCCGATGTCGTCGAAGGTATAAGCGAAGGTGTCGGGCAGGATGGGCGCACCGGGCTGGGCGGGATCCTCGCCTTCGTAGCGGTCGCCGTGAATGAGCTGGCCTTTTTCGTCGTAACGGAAGGCGAACTGCGAGGGCTGGACGAAGGCGGCGCCGGTGGTGACGAGGCTTTCGCGCTGGCCGAGCTCGTTGACCTTGTAGGCGAAGCGGGAAACGAGGGTGTCGTCGGCGACGGTGGTGTTGGCCTTGGCGGAGAGGCCGTAGCCCTTGGGCTGGTAGGTGTTGCGGGCGACGTGGGCGGGGCCGGCGACGGTCTCGACGAGGCCGGGGGCGCCGTTCAGGTAAGCGTAGGTGAAGGAACCGGCGGGGGTGGCCACGGTTTGGAGGCGGCCGGCGGGATCGAAGGAGTAGCGAGTAGCGAGTAGCGAGTAGCGGGTAGAGTCCAGCAGGTCGAAGCCGGCGTAGCGGCCGGGGACTTGGCCGGGGGCGGTGCCGGGTTCGTAGTGGCGGGTGAGCTGGTGGAGGCCGAAGGTTTGGACGGTCTCGGTGTCGGGGCGGAGCTCGGCGTCGAAGGCGTAGGCGTGGCGGTAGCGGAGGTGGGCGTCGGCGATCTCGCCATCGACCAGGGTGCCGTCGCGAACCTCGGCGACGGAGCCGTGGCGGTGGTGGGCGTAGGCGAGGTCGGGGGTGTCGGCGTCGGCGTAATCCACGGTGGCGAGGGCGCCGTCGGGGTGGTAGCCGTAGGTGGTGACGAGGCCGCGGGCCCAAGTGCGGGTTTCGAGGCGGCCGGAGGGCTTGTAGGCGTAGAGAACGGTGGAGGTGGAGCCCGAGGCGGAGGGCGCGGGATAGGTTTTGGAGGCGAGGCGGCCGGTTTGGGGGTGGTAGGCCCAGGCGGTGGTGGCGGCGCCGGACTGGCCGGCGTAGTCCCGCCAGGTGGTCATGCGGAGGAGGCGGCCCTGGCTGTCGTAATCGTAGTCGATGGGGTAGGTCTGGGAGCCGGAAACGCGGTCGAGCTGGCCCTGGGCGGTGTAGGTATAGGTGGTCTCGGTGAGGTCGGGGAGGACGCGGCGGTGGAGGAGGCCGCGGGGGTCGTAGTGGAGGGTGGTGAGGAGGAAACGTCCCTCGCCCTCGGGGTGCGGGCTGGTGACGGTTTCCACCTGATCATCGGGGTAGTAGGTGGTGGTGCCGGTGAGGCCGAGGCGGAGGTCGGTGGTTTTCCAGAGGCGGCCGAAGCGGTCGTAATCGTAGGAGAGGCGGCCGAGGAGCTGGTCGTCGCGGTCGTAGGAGGCGGTGTTTTGCAGGCGTCCGGCGGCGTAGGTGGCGACGGTGTAGGTGTGGTCGGGGGCGGTGGATCGGGTCTGCCAGGAGCCGTCGGGGGTGGCGGGGAGGATGGTTTGCCGGTGGGCGGTCTGCTCGAAGCGGGTGGACCAAGAGTGGCGGCCGTCGAGGCTGGACTCGGTGGTCTGGACGAGGAGAGGGGTGTCGGAGCCAAAGTCGGGCCAGAGCTCGGTGGTGGCGCGGGCGACCGGGTGGGCGACGCCGTCCCAGACTTTGGTGGCGTAGGTGGTGGTGCCGCGGGAGATGCGGTCGGGGCCGAAGTAGTCGATCTCGCCGTCGCGGTCCACGTCGAGGGCGGTGACGGAGAGGCGGCCGCGGGCGTCGTAGGCGTAGAGGGTGGAGACGCCGTCGGGGTCGGTGACCTGGACGAGTTGTCCCTTGGCGTTGTAGCGGCTGCGGGCGCGGGCGCCGTCGGCGCCGACGACGAGGACGGTGCGGCCGACAAAATCGGCCCAGGTCTCGGTCCATTCGGTGTCGCGGAGGAGGCCGGTTTGCTCGTCGAGGACGAGGGCGATGGCGCGGGTGACCTGATGGGGAATGCCGTCGAGGGTGTCGGTGCGGTATTCGTAGCGCATCGGGGCGGCGGCGGTGCCGCCGGTGGAGAGCGGGCGGCCGTCGCGGGCGCTGGTGAGGAGCTGGGTGAAGTCGCCGCCCGGGAGAGTGGTGGTGCGGGTGGCGGAGCCGTCGGCGAGGTGGGCGACGCGGGAGGAGGTCTTGCGGTCGCGGGCGTCGAAGTGGTCGGTGGATTCGCCGAGGCGGTCTAGGTAGTCGGTGCGGGCGAGGAGTTGCTCGGTGCCGTCGGTGCCGATGCGGTAGGTGTGGGTGACGCGGCCAAGGCCGTCGCGCCGGTAACGGGTGGTGATGCCGAGGCGGGTTTCGGTTTCGACGCGTTTGTAGCGGTCGTAGAGGTAGGTGGTGGTGATGCCGAGGCGGTCGGTCTCGGACTCGACCCCGCAGCAGCCGTAAACGGTGCGGGAGGTGGTGCCGTCGTGATAGCCCCAGAGGGTGGGCCGGCCGTTGCGGTCGGTCTCGAGGGCCTCGCGGGAATCGAGGACGAGGCCGGAGGCGATGTCGGTGGTGGTGGAGGCGACGAGGTGCTCGCGGGTGTTTTGCTCGGTGACGGTGCGGGTGCCGTCGGTGATGGTGGTGGGGTTGGCGGTGGAATCGGGGACGCCGGAGAGGGTGACGGTGCGTTCGCCGAGAATGCGAAGGATGCGGGCGGGGTTGGCGGGATCGGTCTCGGTGAGCTGCTCGTAGGAGTAGAGGGTGGCGGTGCCGTCGGGGGAGACGACGGAGGCGACGCGGCCGGAGGGGTCGAAGGAGGAGTAGCGAGTAGCGAGTAGCGGGTCGGAACCGACGTAGCGGGTGGTGGTGACGAGGTTGGCGGGATCGTCCCAGGCGGCGCCGGGGTGGGTGGCGACGATGGAGCGGTGGAGGCCGGGCTCGTAGTGGTCGTAGCTGCGGGAGGTCTCGACGCCCCGGGTGAGGGTGATGGTGGTGCGCGGGGAGCGCGGCTCGGGGACGGGCTGCCCGTCGGGGACGGGGACGAGGGGGGTGTAGTCGTAGGTGGTGACGACGCATTCGGACTCGGGGGCGCCGAAGTCGGCGTTGAGCCAGGGGCGGATGCGTTTTTCGACGCGGCCGGCGGAGTCGTAGTCGATACGTTCCCAGCCGCCGTCGGGGTAACGGATGGAGCGGGGTTGGCCGGAGTCGTGGTAGTCGTCGTAGGCGGTGCCGCGGGCGAGGCCGGCGGGGTCCTCGGTCACGGTGCGCAGGCGGAGGCCGCCGAGCGGGGTGACGTCCATGGTCTGGACGGTGTGGGCGAGGGTGGCGCCCTCGGCGTCGCGGACGATACGGGCGAGGGTGTGCTGGCCGCCGGAGGCGGGGAGGCCGGTGGTCTTGGGGTAATCGGGGAGGCCGGTGACGAAGTAGCCGGGGACGCCGGAACGGGAGATACTGATGGAGCGGAGGGGATTGCCGCCGGAGGAGCCGACGAACTCGTCGAGGGTCCAGGTGTTGGCGCCGGCATCGTAGCGGTAGGCGTGGCGCTCGGTGCGGCCGTCCTGGATGGTGGTGATGAGAGCGCCGGTGGGGGAGGCGCCGCCACCGGAGCCGGAGTCCGTGGTCGGCGCGACGGTGAGGCTGGAGAGGGCCGGGCCGCCGGAGGAGTAGAGGCCGGTGACGGGATTGAAGGCGGCGGAGGGATCGGCGGGGGCTGGGCTGGACGTGATGGTGTAGCCGGAGGCGGGGGGCAGGGCTTTGACGATGTCGAAGAGGCCGTGGGCGGTGACGATCTGGCGGATGGCCTGATCGGGGCCGTAAACGATGCGGGTATCGGGATCGCGGAAACCGTAGGTGATGGCGCGCGTATCGGTGAGTTTGTCGCCAGTCTCGGCGCTCCAGAAGGAGATGCCGCCGTCGGCACCGTCGCTGACGGAAAACTCCATGCCGCGCAGGGGATCGACCGGGGGGGCGACAAAACCGATGCTCTCGCAAGTGCCCGAGGCACAGGATGCGCAGCCGACGGGAATACGCAGATGATCGGTGCGCAGCTCCTCGCCCTCGGGGCTGACGGAGAGGGCTTCGACAACGATGACGCCCGCGTCCCGGCCGGCGAGAATCTCGCCGGTAAAGGCGTTGATGGTGGCGGGACTGGACGGGCCGGTGGGGAGGCGGGCGGGATCGGGTTCCCAAGCGACGCGGCGGTAGGTGACGGTGCCCTCGAAGCCGACGGTCTCGGCGTGAACCTGGGTGCGCTGGGAGTCGTCGATGGTGGTGGAGCCCTCTTCGCGGGAGGCGAGGCGTTCGCAGGAGCCGGGGACGAGGTTCCAGCGAATGCCCTCGAAACGCTCAAGCAGGCTGAAGACGTTGTCCTTGTTTTTCTTCCCGTCTTCGTCGTAGGCGAAGAGCTCGATGGAGTTGGGCTTTGCCTCGGGATTGAGCTGGTTGATGGAGAGGGCGAGGCGGCCCTCGGCATCGAGGAGGGCGTCTTTGAGGATGTCGGAGAGCTTGTAGTCCTGACCGGGCACCAAGGGGTCGCTAAACTCGCCGGAGCTTTTGCGGTAGCGGACGATGTAGTCGTCGCGGAATTCGGGGTAGGTTTCGGTGAAAGGCAGCCGGATGACGGCGGTGTCGAGGTCGATGCCGTCGGGGATTTTGATCAGATAGACGGGGAGGCCGGGGGTGGGCGGGGGCAGGCCCGGCAGGGGCTTCGGTTTCTCGAGCTGGGCGTCGAGGACCAAGGGCGAGAAGGAGACGGCTAACTGGGAATCGAGGTCGCGGCGGGAGGTGTTGTCCCTCGGCTCGCGAAGACCGTGGTAGGAGAAGCGGGGATCGTGGAAATCGATCTTGGCGGTGATGGAGGCGATCTTGGTGGCGAGGCCGGGATCAATGTCGGGAATGTCGCCCGGAACAGTGAGGAGATCACGAACGGCGGGATCGAGCTCGATGCGGGTGGCGAGGTAGCGGCCCTGGTGTTTGGCCGCGAAGAGCAATTGGAGGAATTTGGCGGTGTGGAGGACGTCGAAGCCCTTCAGATTTTCCTTGGTGTTGTCGCGCGGGGTGGCGGCGCCGTTGGAGAGGACAAAATCGTGGGGGGCGTCGGAGAGGTCGTCGGTATCAGAGTCGAGGGAGGGATAGGGGAAGTTGACCTGAAAGCCGTTGCGGGTGGCGTATTGCAGGTCCTCGCCCTGGGCGTTTTGGAGCTGTCCGCCTCCGGGGCGGCTGAGGACGCCGACGACGATGTAAGGGCGAGTGATGCCGTCCTCTTTTTTGAGATAGGCGTCGTGCCAGAGGCGGCCGATCAGCTCGACGCCGTTAAGCGCGGAGCGGCTGCCGGCGTTGAGGGCGAGAGGGGGCTGGGCCTGGTCGTCGAAGCGGTAGCCAAGGCCGGAGACGGGGAGGAAAAAGCCCTTGTCGAAGGCGTCGTCCTTGCCGGGGTTGGCGAGCTCGAAGGGTTTGCCGGGGTGGCTGCGGGCCACGGGCGAGCCGGGGAAAAGGTCGGCGGCGGACTCCTCGGTATCGACCATGGCGACGCGTTTGGCGTCCTTGGGAAAAACGCGGAGGGAGTTCCAGCGGTTAAAGGCCTCGGTCTGGTCGGAGAGGCCGTCCGCGTCGAAATCGGCATCGTGGCTCTGGCGGGTGGCGACCTGGCGGGGGGAGCGGAAGAGGGACTGCGGAGCGGCTAAATCGTAACCAGGAGGGGGATTGGTCCCGGCAAGGACCGAGTCGGCACGGTCGCGTTCGACGCGAAGGTTGGCGGCGTCGGCGTGGCCGAAACGGTTGGTGAGATCGGCGCTGGGAACACCACCGGCCATGCCGACGAAAAGGCGGGAATCGTCGGAGGACAGGGCGACTTCCTGGGGATAAGCCCATTCGTAATTGGATTCGGCGGAAGGCGCGGAAAGTCCTTGGTCGAAGCCATTGATGATCTTGCCGGTGCCGCGCTGGATGTAGAAATCGGGTGGAGAATTGGAGCCACCGTAGCCCGGCAAGGCGTCGTCGGAGCTCAAGGTGAGCAAGCCGAGATTGTTGGTATTCTGGAACCCGACGACGCCAAAGTCGCCGAGGCGGTTGATGGCAAGGGAGACGGCGCCGACCATATCGCGCGGATAGAGCCGGGCGTAGGCCTCCATGTAACCGTAGTCCTTGAACGACTCCTCCATCTCGGCGAGGACGATGGAGCCGAGGGTGTATTGGGTGAGCGTCGTCAGCGCGATGAACTGGTTTGACCCGCCTAAGCCGAAAGCGCCCTCGCCTTCCAGATACAGGTTGCGTGCCCACTGGACGGTCGGATGGACGATGCGCCAACCCTCTTTGCGGATTTCGCCGCGCAGCTCGGCGGTCTTTTCGCCGCGTTCGGTGGTGGGGATGAAGCCGAGGTAAGCGACCCAAGACTCGGGCGATTGTCCCTCGGTCGGCGTCACGGTCTCAGGCTCCGGACGGGGCCGCACATCCAAGACAACGATGCCGCCCGTGCCCTCGTCGGTGGTGGGCATGATGCCGAAGGGGGTGGCGCGGACGGTCTGGCCACCCACGGCGGGCAGGAAGGCGCAGTTGCCGTCGGGCGAAAAGGCGAGGTGTTTGATGCCGACCGCAACGGCGGGGGCGCCGCCAGCGGCCTTGGGCTCGGTATAGATCAAGCGCTTGATATCAACAGGCGCGGAGAACTCCGGCTCCTCCAGCTCGGGCGCGACCGTGCGGGCGGGCGAAGGAATCTCCAACTGGAGCAGATAGCCAAAATCGGAAGGCAGGTCGGCGTCGGTGAGTTGTTCGGAGCGAGTGCCCGAGCCGACGTCGGAGCGGAGCAGGTCGTTGTTCACGTCCACCTTGTCTTTCTCCGCAGCGGTGACGAGCAGCAGGCGATCCCCGGCGGGGTGGATGCCGAAGGCGACCGGTGCACGCTCAGGAGGCGAGTAGGGATACTCGCGCCGGTTCTGGTATTTCTCCCAGTGGGTCGATCCGCCTGCGGCGAGGTGGCCCTCGGAGTAGAGGTTGACCGCGATCACCTTGCCGAGGGTGGCGATGTAGGCGGTGCGCGCGTCGAGCGACAGGGCGAGATGGGTGCCGCCCGAAATCGAAACGACATCCGGCCCCGAGTCGGAGACCACCGGATTGATCGCGGCATTCGCGCCCTCGGGATCGATCTCGAAGATGTGCAGGGCTGATTCCGTGAGCGCGTAGAGGCGACGATTGGCGCGATCCACCTCGAGGTCGCGAATGGGGCCGATCTCCTTGGAAAACACCTCCAGCTCATCGCCGGACACATCCACGCCGGCGAGTTTGTTGGTCAGGGTGTCGCCAAAATAAGCGACGCCGTCGCCGACGACGAGGGTGACGAGGGCCGGAGCGGACTGGGACAAGGAATCTCGGACCCGGAAAGAAAACTGAACCACGCCGCGGAAGCGGGCCGTCGGGCTTTTGTAGGTGAAGCGGCCGCTTGTCTTTTCCTCCGACTTGATAGTCACCGTGCCGGCCGTGGGTTGCTGAAAAATTTCATAAACCAGCTCGTCAAAATCTACATCGGAGGCCTTCAGGTATCCCACGAAACCCGCGCCCATGTCGGGATTCGCGGCGTCGGGAGAAACCGCAAAAGCTCCTTCGTCGGCCTCCGGCTCGTCGTTGATGGGGTTGACGGTGAGGCGAACGAGGCCCGAAGAGGCGAGTTTCCCGTCGGAAACGCTGAACAGGAAGTGGTCCTCACCGTTGAAGTTCGCCCGGGGCGTGTAGGTAAACGCGCCCGAGCTCTGAAACTGCAAAGCACCGTGTCGCGGCGGCTCCTCGAGCTTCAACGTGAGCGACTGCCCGTCGATGTCGCGAACCGAAGGAGCCGCTTCCGGTATCGGTGCGGTGGCGCCGAGGACGACGATCTGGCCGGAAACACTCTTGTCCTCATCCAACTCGAACCCGCCGTCGTAAGCCTCCGGCGCGTGGTTCAACGCAAGCACCTGCGCCACGCCGGGGAGGGCGGACAGGAGCAGGCAGAGCGCGAAGGCGAAGCTGGACAGGAGGGAGCGAAGGACTTGCACGGCGGACCGAAGAAGCGGACGGGGAAGGAAAAGGGAGCGTGGACGAAGACGAGAGAAATGAGGGCTCATCGGGCGACCTCCAGAGGCAGCGGCGGGGCGTGGAGGCGGCCGAGCTCGCCCGGGCCGGGCGGCGAGGCGTGGGAGACGAGCAGGTGCAGGCGGTCCACGCCCGAGGGGAAGGGCACCGCCAGCGCGATCCGCCCATCGGCGCCCACGTCGGCCTCGAACACGCGTCCGCTGCTCAGCAGGCGCGCCCAGACCCGCGAGCCGGTCGGCAGGAGACCGGGGGCGGAGGAGAGCTGGGCCTGGGTGCCGTCGGACGTGGCCATCACGTCGTCGGCGGCGAGCGGCGGCAAGGCGGTCTCATCGGCGGCGGAAAGGCGGAAGTGGTCGAGGAAGAGGCCGGTGCCGGCGTTTTTGCCAAAACCGAGGGGGTCGGCGTCGTAGGTATCCATGCCGGGAATACGCGCGGGCAGCGCTCCCCTGCCCTTCAGGACGACGCGAACGCGCAGGCGCTCGCCGGTGCCGGCCCAGGGCGCAACCGAGACGGCGGCGGTGCGGAAACCGGAACCGCGTTCGAAGCCGGAATTGGCGGAGTCGATGTGCAGGGCGACGCCGTCGAAGAGCTCGTTGACCACGAGCGCCTGCGAACCGACGAGGATCTGGAACTCGAGGACCTCGCGGACGGGTTTTAGAAGGGTCGTGCCGGCGAAGTGGTAGTCGAAAAGCAGGGTGCGCATGCCCTCGGGAACCTCGAAGGCGTCGCTGGTCAGGCTGCTCAGGCCGTCGCGCGGGTCGGCCATGGTGTCGAGGAAGGCCATGAACTGGCGGTGCGTGGGCTCCAGGCGTTTCCAGCGCTCCACCACCCGGCCGGAACCCTCAAGCGTGAAGGCGCGCAGGGTGCCATCCTCGAATGAGCCGTTGTTGATGCCGACGGAGAGGAACTCGAAACGCACGCCGTTGGAGCGCTTCGCGCCCACCGTCACGGTGACGTCTCCGCTGGACGCGAGCTCGGGCACGCGGACGGTGAGGCGCGTCTCGGAGGCGCTCTCGACGGCGGCGACGGCGCCGTTGAAGGCGACCTTGTTGTCGTCCGTCACCGGGCTGAAGTTGCGCCCATGGATGGTGACGAGGTCGCCCTGCGCGCCCCGGTCGGGCACGAGGCCGGGCGGGGTGGCGTCGAGCGCGTCGATCACCGGGGCGAGGGCCTCGCCGAAGCGGGTGGAGAGGCTGGAGCCGACCTGCACGCCGAGCCCGCCCGCGCCGAGCTCGCCGTCCAGGCGGCCGCCGAAGTAGCCGTTGGCGTCGGCGGTGAAGCTACCGTCTCCCACGCGGACGAGGCCGCCGGGGAGGGTGCGACCGGAGACGTCGAGACCGTCGTCGTCGCCCGAAAGCGAGAGGTCGAGGATGTGCAGCTCGACCGCGCGGCTGCTCGTCTCGGTGGGCTCGGCGGAGGCCTGGGCGAGGCCGTAGGCGTCGGTGCGCACCTCGACGGGCAGGAGCGAGGCGGCGGCGAAGGAGCCGTCGGGCGAGACGGTGAAGGTCTCCACGCCCACGTCGGTCTCGCGCTGGAGCACGGCGAGGCGATCGGCGAAGACACCCTCGCGCAGCTCGAGCACGCGGGCGTGTTCGCCGCCGCGCACGGGGAAGGCGTAGTCGGTCTGGTAGCCGATGGAGTTGACCCGCAGGCGCCCGGAGAGGCGGAGCTCGGGGCGGTCGAGGGGCGTGGCGACGGCGGTGGTCCAGACGGTGGAAAACTCGATGAACTCGTCGCTCGTGAAGGCGATGCCGCGGTGCGGGATGTTCGCGCGGCGGCGCACGCCATCGAGGAAGAAGACGCGGTTCATATCGAGCCGCAGGAGAGGCGGGTGCAGCTCGAGGTTGACCACGACATCCAGCGCGGAGTCGCCGCCGGCGCCCGCCGCCTCGGAGGCGGAGGGGATGCGCAGCTCGCTCTCGCCGTAGCAACCGGTGCGGGGGTCGAAGGCGACGAGTTTGACCACGTCGCCCGCCACCGGGGCGCGCGCGGCGGGATCGGCGGGCGCGTCGGCGTCGCCGGAGAGGGAGCCGAGGAAGGCGAGCGAGAAGGAGGCGTCGTAGCGGTCGTCGCTGGGATCGAGGGAGGCGGTGGCGCGCAGGTAGGGCTCGGAATCGTATTCCCAGAGGGCGCCGGGGGCGGCCAGGCGGCGATAGACCAGAATCTCCACCGCGCGCACATCGGCCGGCGCGACTGACGTGAGGCGTCCGGCGCCGTCGTAGGCCAGGCCGGTGACGGGCAGGCGCCCGCCGTCCACGCCGCGGAAACGGATGCCGCCGCCGAGGAAAAAGCTGTCCACCACGATGTCGGGCACGGCGGTGACGCCGGAGGGCAGGAGCGAGACGAGCGGAGACTGGAAAACGAGGCTCGGCGCCTCGCCGGCGCGCGCGCCGAGATCGGTGG
The DNA here is from genome assembly GCA_966252115.1 of uncultured Akkermansia sp. Lineage (GTDB taxonomy): Bacteria > Verrucomicrobiota > Verrucomicrobiia > Opitutales > Opitutaceae > IMCC26134_A. The sequence goes on along the minus strand of CBINNW010000064.1, from coordinate 9,047 downwards.
AGACGGTGGCGTAGGTGCGGAGGCGCTCCAGCCGGACCTCGGGCAGGGCGATGGAGTAGCGGCCCTCGGCGTCGGTGAGGACCCGGGTGGAGCCGGCGATGGCGTTGACCGGAATGCCGGCGATGCCCCGGCCGGCGGCGTCCACCACGCGGCCCTGGAGGTAGGAACGGGCGAGGTCGATGGAGCCCGAGGCGGGCACGATGCCGACGAAGCCGGTCTCCACGAGGAGCGGCCCGGTGACGATACGCCCGTCGGCGCCCACGGTGGCGCGACCGAGCTCGGTGTAGTCGTGAACGCCATACTTGAAATGAAACACGATCACCTCGTCGCCGGCGGCCAGACCATAGACGTTGGGGAAAACGAGGCTGGCGGGCTCGGCGAAAACCAGATCGTCCGGTCCGATCTCGACGAGGAAATGCGGGATGGCGCCGGAGGGCAGGCGGTCGGGGATGTGCGCGGGGTCGATGCGCGTGACGGTGAGCGAGCCGCGCGTGCTGCCGTCACCGAAGCGGCCGGCGCCGGCGCCGTAGTTGAGCGCGAAGCCGGCGAGATCCTTGGTCGTCGGCTGGAAGACGAGGGTCTGCGCGCCGCCGCCGGCGAGGAGCGGGGTGGCGGTGGAGAAATCCGTTTCCACCATGAAGATCGGGCGGCCGAGGCTGTTGTCCTGATCCTGGCGGACCGGCAGGGCGAATTCGAGGTAGCCAAAGACGCGCGCGTCGCCCTGCGGGGACTCGCCGGTGAGCGTGTCGGGGCGGCCGTCGATGTAGAGCAACTGGTCGCCGACCGGGGCGGCATCGAGCAGGAAGGTGCCGAAGCTGGAGGTGCGTTGGCTGAGCGCGGTGCCGACGAGGCCGACCCGGATGTTGGGCAGCGGGCGGAGCTGCTCGTCCACCACGACGCCGGAGACGGTGGTGCGGTAGGCGGCGGTGGTGAAGGCGAAGCTCTGGGCCGCGCCAAGGGTGAAGCCGTGCAGGTCGGCGATGGAGGCGGCGAGCTCGACCGTGACGGTGTCGCCGCGCAGGAGCTTGTAGGCCGGGGTGACGCGCAGAGTCTTGCCGTCGGCGGAGAGCAGGACCTTCGGCTGGATGGTCTGGCCGAGCGCGCTGGTGAGCCGGACGGCCTCGGCGGCGGCGACCGACTCGGGCGCGAGGGCCTCGGAGAAACGAATCTCGATGGTGGCGTCCACCGGCACGCCGCTCTGCGCGTCGGCGGGCGAGGTCGAGAGCACGCGCGGCGCGGTGTCGTCGTGGGCGACAGCCACGGTGGCGACGGGCGAGAGGTTGCCGGCGGCGTCGGTGGCGACGACCTGGAGGGTGTTGGCCGCGTTGGGATTGAGCGGCACGGCGACGGAGAAGGTGCCGTCGGCGCCGACCACGGTGCGCACGGGCACGAGGCCGTTGATGACGACGATCGTCGCGCCCGCCTCGGCGGTGCCGGTGAGCTGGATGACGCGCTCGGCGGTGCGAGAGGGCAGCGCGGCGACGGCGGGGGCGGCGGAGAAACCGACGGAGTCGCAGAGCACCTCGACGGAGGCGCTGCCGACCAGGCCGGCGGCGTCGGTGGCGCGCACGGTGAGGGTGTTGGCGCCCTGGAGCGGGAGCTTGGCGTGGATGAGGAAGATGTTACCCACCACGTCGTGCGCGACGACGTCGTCGATCTCGACGTGGGTCAGCCGCACGCCCTCCTCGACGGTGAGCAGGGCCTCGACCACCTCGCCGTTGAGCAGGTCGCCGGCCTCGGGGAAGATGAAGGCCGGGATCGGCGCGCGGGTGTCCACCCCGGCGGGCTCGACCACAAGGGAGAAGGCGACGGAGGCGCTGAGCGGCTCGCCCGAAGCGGTGTCGGCGGAGGCGCTGAGGGACTTGGCGCCGGCGGCGGCGTCGAGCACGACTTGCCGGAAGAAGTAGCGGCCGACGCGGCTGGCGGCGAGGCCCTCGGCGGGCAGGCCCGGGCCGGTGATGACGATGTCGCCGGCGGCGGCGGGATCGTCGAGCACGCCGGCCACGGTGACGGAGCGGTTGTTGTATTCGAGGCCGGGGCGCGGCGAGAGGATGCGGAGCGCGGCGGCGTGGCGCACCTGCCGAACGGAGGCGAGAGCGCTCTCGCCCACGGCGTCATCCACCACGGCCACGACGGCCAGCGGGTTGAGCGCGTCGGGCACGAGTTGCACGGCGAGGGAGAAGCGGCCCTGGGCGTCGGCCGTGGTCGCTCCCCCACCCTGCCCGCCGAAGACGCGGATCGTGGCGCCGGCGGCGGCGCTGCCGGAGACGGTGACGGAGAGCTCGGTGGTGCGCTCGGGCAAGGGATCGAGCACCGGGGCGGCGGGGCGCTCGCCGGAGAGGGCGGGCGCGGTGGTAAACTCCAGCGTGAGCGGCGCGGCGAGGGCGTTGCCGGCGAGGTCGCGGACGGCGGTGCCGACGAGCAGCTTGTAACGCGCCTCGGCGTCGAGGCCTCGGGTCGGGTGGAAGGTCACGGAGCGGCCGTCGCCGGAGGGCACCCAGGAGCCGGCGACGACGGCGTTTTGCGCGTCGAAGAGGCGGATGGCGGGCGGCGTCGCGGAGAGCGGCGCGGCGCGGATGGCCTCGGAAAACTCGACAAACACGGCAGCCTGGGCCGACACGCCGCTCGCGCCGGCGACGGGCGAGGTGGCGACCACGACGGGCGGGATCGAGTCCTGCCGGACGGACAGGGCGGGCACGATGGCGGAGAGGCGTCCCTCGGCGTCGCGGGCGCGCAGGGTGAGGTCGTTTTGCGCGTCGGCGCGGAGCGGAACCGTGAGGGTGAAGAGGCCGGTGGTGTCGATGACTCCGTCGGTCGGGAACTCAAAATCGGAGGCGCCGCCCGCGACGAGGAGGCGGGTGCCGGGAGTGGAGAAACCCGAGAGCGTGGCGGCGGTGAGCGTGGTCGCGCCGGCCGGCGTGGCGGAGTAGAGGATGGGCACGGCGGGTCCGCCGGTTTGCACGGTGGTGAAGCCGATGCGCAGGGTTTGGCCGAGACGGTTGCCAAAAAGGTCCGCGAGCGTGGCCGGCACGATCAGCTCGTGGGCGGTGGCGGAGGCGAGCGCGGCGGCGGGGGCGAGGACCAGCGCGGAAGGCTCGGCGCCCACCGCGACGGAGACGGGGACGGAGGCGCCGCCCGAGGTGACGAGCAGCAGACCGCCGAGCGAGGCGGGATCGACGGCTTTGTTGAAGCTCAGGCCGAGGGGCGCCTCGGTCGCGACCGCGGTGGCGGAGGCGGCGGGCACGGAACCGAGCAGCGTGAAGGGGCGGCCGTCGTGCTCGACGTTGACCAGGGCGGCCGGGGAGAGGTTGCCGGCGGCGTCGCGGGCGGTGAGCGAGAGCTGGTTCGCCTGGTCGGCGAGGAGCGTGACGGTGAGGGTGAAACGACCGGAGGCGTCGGCCAACACCGAGGCGGGCGCGGCGGCGCCGGCGACCTCGACCAAGGCGCCCGGCTCGGCGGTGCCGGAGAGGGCAAGCGCGGTCTGGTGGGTGCGGGCGGGCACGGCGGCCGGCACGGGCGCGGCGGGCGCGGTGGAGTCGAGGGTGCGGAAGGTGAACTCGTGGGCGGCGGCGAGGGCGTTGCCGGCGAGATCGCGCACGGAGGCGGGCACGCTCACGCGGACGGTGGCCAGCTCGGGCAAGGGCGAGGACGGCGAGAGGATGAGCGTGGCGCCGTCGGCGGAGAGGGCGCGGCTGACGGCGACGGGCGCGCCGTCGATGGAGAGCGTGGCGGCCGGGAGCGGGTTGGCGACGAGGGGCTCGTCAAACTCGATGACGACGGCGGCGGCGAGGGCCACACCGGCGGCGGAGGCGGCGGGCGTGGTGCGGAGGACGGCGGGCGGCACGGAGTCGTGGCGCAGCTCGACCAGCGCCTCGGGCGAGGCGACACCGGCGGCGGAGACGACGCGGAGCGCGAGCGAGTTGAGGGTATTGGGCCGGAGCTGCACGGCGGCGACGATGCGTCCGTCGGCCGCGACGAGGCCGGACTGGAGCGGCAGGAGCGCGCCGCTGAGCTCGTAGCGCAGGCCGGGCGTGGCCGAGGCGTAGAGCAGGACCTCGGGCTGGGCGGTGGGGCCCTCGGGGCTGACACGCTGGATGAGCGGCGCGGGCGGCGCGGCGCCCTCGACCCGCACGCGGTGGGTGATGGTGGCGACGAGGCCCTGGGCGTCGGTGGCGACGAGGGTGAACTCGCCGTTGGCGTCGGCGGTGACGCTGGCGGTGTGGAGACCGTCGGCGCCGGAGGGGCTCGCGGGCTGGCCGCCGAAGACGACGGAGCTGAGCGCGGACTCGTCGCTCACGAGGGCGGTGACGCTCAGGGTGGCCGAGGGCACGAGGGCGTCGTAGGCGGGCGAGAGCACCACGATGACGGGCGGCGAGGCGTCGCCGGGGGCGTCGGACACGCTGATGGTGCGCGTGAGCTCGGCGAGGTTGCCCGCCGCGTCGGTGACGGAGAGGAGGATGTTTTGGTCGGCGCCATCGGGCAGGCGCAGGGCGGCGGCGAAACGTCCGTCGGCCTGGAGCGGCACGGTCTGGCCGGCGATGAGCAGGGAGGCGGGGAGATTGGTGTCCGCGACCGAGCCCTCGAACTCGACCAGCGGGCGCTCGAAGGCGGCGCCGGCGGTGGGGCGGAGCAAGGTGATGCGCGGCGCGACGAGATCGGACACGACGCGGTGCAGGGTGGCGGCGCTCTCGTTGCCGGCGGCGTCGGTGGCGCGGATGAGGAGGTCGGCGGCCTGGTTGGGCGCGAGCAGCACGGTGGCGGCGAAGGCGCCGGAGGCGTCGGCGGTGAGGTCGAGCGCCGTAAGGCCGCCCTGGATACGGACGCGGGCGCCGGGCTCGGTGGTGCCGGCGAGGGCGATGCGGTCGGTTTTGACGAAGGCCGGGGGCGCGAGCAGGGCGGGCGCGGCGGGCGGCGTGCGGTCCGAGGTGACGGTGAGGGCGAGGGGCGCGGACACGTTGCCCAGGGTATCGGTGGCGAGGGCGACGATCGGGTTGGCGCCTTCGGAGAGGGCGAGGTCGGCGAGCTCGAAGGTGGAGCCGGAGACGAGGGCCGGGCGGCCGTTGATGCTCACGGTGGCGGCGGGATCGTCGAGGGTGCCGGCGACGCGCACGGTGGTCTGGCGGGTGAGCAGGCCGGCGGCGGGCGCGGTGAAGGCGATGCGGGGGGCGGTGCTGTCGCGGGTGAGGGAGAGCGTGCGCTCGACGCTGTTGCCGGCGGGGTCTGCGGTGCGAAGGACGAAGGTGTTGGCACCCTCGGCGAGCGGCACGGTGAGGGAGAAGACGCCGTCGGCGTGGGAAACGGAGGCGCCCCCGGCGAGACCGACGGTGGCGGCGGGATCGTCCACCCGTCCGGTGATGGTGACGGAGGCGGCGGAGACCACGGCTCCGGCGGCGGGCGAGGTGAGGGTCAGCTCGGGCGCGACGGTGTCGAGCAGGACGGTGACGGAGCTTTCGGACGAGTTGCCCACGGCGTCGGCGGCGCGGAGGACGATGCGGTTGGAGCCCTCGCGCAGGGTGACGGCGGCGGCGAAGTCGCCGGTCGGCGAGAGCGTGGCCGGCTGCTCGCCCACGAGCAGGGAGGCGGCGCCCTCGACCCGGCCGGAAACGGTCAATTGCGGCTCGCTGGTGAGCAGGCCGTCCACCGGAGAGATGCTGAGGAAGGCCGGGGGCGTCTGATCCAGCACGAGAGTGCGGCGGAGCACGCGGCTGTTGCCGGCGGCGTCGCGGACCTCGAGCACGACAGAGTTGTTGCCCGGCTGGAGGGTGAGCGGGTGGACGAAGGCGCCGGTCGAGAAATCGGAGAGCGCGACGGAGTTGAGCGTGAGGGAGACGGTCCCCTCGCCCACCGTGCCCGAGAGCTGGACGAGCGGCTGGCGCGTGATGAAGGGATCGACGGCGGGGAAGCCGAGGGAGAGCGCGGGCGCCTGGGTGAGACGATACACGGTGCGGCTGACGACGGTGCGCAGACCGAGCGCGTCCTCGGCGACGAGTTGAAGGGCGTTGGCGCCTTCGAGGGGGAGCGGGACGTCGAGGGAGAAGGCGCCGTCGGCGTCGAGGTCCAGTTCGACGCCGTCGAGGGTGAGGCGAAGCGGGCTGGTGTCGGTGACGCGGCCGGCGAGGCGGAGCGTGGTGGTGTTGACCGCGAGGGTTTGCTCGGGGTCGGCGAAGGCGGGCGGAGCGCTGAACTCGAGCTCGGGCGCGTGCGGGGTGCGCAGACGCTGGAGCGGGAGGCGGGCCTCGTTGCCGAGTCGGTCGCGGGCGACGAGGGCGAAGGCGTTGAGCCCTTCGGCGAGCGGCAGCTCGATGGAGAAACGTCCGTCGGCGGCGGAAAACGCGAGCGGCGCGGCCGGGCCGGAGCCGGTCTGGACGAAGAGCGCCACGGCGTCGGGGCCGACCGTGCCCGAGACCAGAGTGGCCGGGGCGTCGAGTTCGAGGGCGGTCGGCTGGTCGATCCCCAGGAGCGGCGCTACGGTGTCGGCGACAAGGGGGAACGTGAGCGCGACCGTGGCGCCCTCGCCGGTCGGACCGGTGAGGACGAGCGTGACGGGAATGGAGCGCGGCGCGGAAGCGTCGGAGGCATCGGGCGGGACCGACGCGGGCACGCGCCCGGCGGCCACCCAGGCGCCGTCGATCAGTCCGAGGGGCAGCTCAAGCAAGGCGCCGCCCTCCTCGGCGGAAACGAAGTCGAAACGCGCGATACCGGAGGCGATGCGTTCGCCGGAAACGGCGAGCACGAACTCGCCGCCGCGAGTAAACTCGGCGGGATCGAGCAAGGCCTGGGTGACCACCGGGACTTCGGGCACCGAAGGCGGCAGCTCCCAAGCGTAGGTGGCGGGCGCGGTTTGGACCTCCGAGAAGAAACGTTCGCCCTGATCGTCCACGCGGAACTTCACGCGGCGACCGTCGGCGAGGCTGAAAACGGCGACGCCGGACGCGTCGGTCTTGCGAGAATAACTCAGGGAGGCGCCGGCCTCGTCGAAGGCGTAAATGGTGCGAGCGGCGACGGGCGCGCCGTCGCGGGTGACGGTGACGACGGTGTCGGCGGGCAACGCGAGCGTGGCGGCGCCGGGCGTGGTGAGCGCGGCGCTGAAGAAACGGGCGCCGCCGTCGTCGGCGCGGAATTTCACGGTCTGGCCTTCGTCGAGGCAGAAGCGGGCCACGCCCTCGGCGTCGGTGCTGCGGGCGTAGCCGAGATAGGTGTCGGCGGCGGTGGGCGTGCCGCCTTCGGTGCCGGTGCCGTCGCCGGTGGTGGTCGGGGTGGTGACGAGGTAGGCGTAAACGGTGCGGCTGGCGAGGGGCGCGCCGGCTTTAGTGAGCGTTACGGTGGTGGTGCCGGGCAGAGTAAAAGTGAAGGCGGTGGCGGGGGCCTCGATCACTTCGGAGAAGAGCTGGCGGCCGTCGCGATCCACCCGGAATTTCACCCGGCTGCCGCTGGCGAGGGTGAAGCTGGCCGTGCCGGCGGCGTCGGTCTTGCGCGAGTAGCTCAACGAGGCGCCGGCTTCGTCGTAGGCGTAAACGGTCACGCCGGCCAGCGGTGCGCCGTCACGCATCACGGTGACGACGGTGTCGGCGGGCAACGCGAGCGTGGCGGCGCCGGGCGTGGTGAGCGCGGCGCTGAAGAAACGGGCGCCGCCGTCGTCGGCGCGGAATTTCACGGTCTGGCCTTCGTCGAGGCAGAAGCGGGCCACGCCCTCGGCGTCGGTGCTGCGGGCGTAGCCGAGATAGGTGTCGGCGGCGCCTTCGGTGGTGGCGGCGAGGTAGGCGTAAACGGTGCGGCTGGCGAGGGGCGCGCCGGCTTTGGTGAGCGTTACGGTGGTGGTGCCGGGAAGGGTGAAGGTGAAGGCGGCGGCGGGCGCCTCGATCACTTCGGAGAAGAGTTGGCGTCCGTCGCGATCCACCCGGAATTTTACCCGGCTGCCGCTGGCAAGGGTGAAGCTGGCCGTGCCGGCGGCGTCGGTCTTGCGCGAGTAGCTCAGCGAGGCGCCGGCCTCGTCGTAGGCGTAAACGGTCACGCTGGCCAGCGGCGCACCGTCACGCATCACGGTAACGACGGTGTCGGCGGGCAACGCGAGCGTGATCGCGCCCGGCGTGGTGAGCGTGGCGCTGAAGAAACGGGCGCCGCCGTCGTCGGCCCGGAATTTCACGGTCTGGCCTTCGTCGAGGCAGAAGCGGGCCACGCCCTCGGCGTCGGTGCTGCGGGCGTAGCCGAGATAGGTGTCGGCGGCGGTGGGCGTGCCGCCTTCGGTGCCGGTGCCGTCGCCGGTGGTGGTCGGGGTGGTGACGAGGTAGGCGTAAACGGTGCGGCTGGCGAGCGGCGCGCCGGCTTTGGTCAGCGTTACGGTGGTGGTGCCGGGAACGGTAAAGGTGAACGCGGCGGCGGGCGCCTCGATCACTTCGGAGAAGAGTTGGCGTCCGTCGCGATCCACCCGGAATTTTACCCGGCTGCCGCTGGCGAGGGTGAAGCTGGCGCTGCCGGCGTCATCGGTTTTGCGCGAGTAGCTCAGCGAGGCGCCGGCTTCGTCGTAGGCGTAAACGGTCACGCCGGCCAGCGGTGCGCCGTCACGCATAACGGTAACGACGGTGTCGGCGGGCAACGCGAGCGTGGTCGCGCCGGGCGTGGTGAGCGTGGCGCTGAAGAAACGGGCGCCGCCGTCGTCGGCCCGGAATTTCACGGTCTGGCCTTCGTCGAGGCAGAAGCGGGCCACGCCCTCGGCGTCGGTGCTGCGGGCGTAGCCGAGATAGGTGTCGGCGGCGCCTTCGGTGGTGGCGGCGAGGTAGGCGTAAACGGTGCGGCTGGCGAGGGGCGCGCCGGCTTTGGTGAGCGTTACGGTGGTGGTGCCGGGAAGGGTGAAGGTGAAGGCGGCGGCGGGCGCCTCGATCACTTCGGAGAAGAGTTGGCGTCCGTCGCGATCCACCCGGAATTTTACCCGGCTGCCGCTGGCGAGGGTGAAGCTGGCGCTGCCGGCGTCATCGGTTTTGCGCGAGTAGCTCAGCGAGGCGCCGGCTTCGTCGTAGGCGTAAACGGTCACGCCGGCCAGCGGTGCGCCG
>CBINNW010000063.1:0-29503 GCA_966252115.1 uncultured Akkermansia sp. | reverse complement strand
CCTCACCGTGCACGGTGTCGGTTACCGCTGCGTCGCGGGCGGACCGGCGGCCTAGCTAGATCCCGGCTGTATCCGGGCCTTTGTTTAGCCGTAGAAATGCAGTCGAGAGGGTCGTATCGAGGTAATCTGACGGGCACCTTTCGGTGGGGCCCTCGGCTCGAAATACTCTCCGAGTATTGTTCGCCCTGCGGGCTCACCCTCCGCCTGCGGCTCCGGGCTGCGCCATCTCCGCTTCGCTCCGTCCTTCGCTCGGTCCGCACCGAAATCTGCTCGTCATCTTACCCCGCTACTCCGCCTCCGACTGCATTTCTACGGCTTAGCCCGTGCGTTCGCCGCTCCGGGGGGCGGCGCCATCCAGGGCGGCGTCGCGGCGGCGGTGGCGCGGGCGCTCGTCGCGCTCGAAGAACACCGCGGGCGCGCCCTGGCCCGCGACGCGGCCGCGTTCCAGCATCAACACCTCGTCGCAGAGAGCGACGACCTCGTCGGGCGAGTGGGTGACGTAGAGCATGGGGATGCGAAATTCGTCCCGGACGCGGTGCAGGTGCGGGAGGAGGCGGTCCTTGAGCGAGAGGTCGAGGCCGGCGAGCGGCTCGTCCAGCAGGAGCAGACGCGGGGCGGAGAGCAGGGCGCGGCCGAGCGCGACACGTTGCTTTTCGCCGCCGGAGAGCGTGTCCACGGCGCGGTCGAGCAGGGGGGCGATTTCCAGCACCTCGGCGACGTGCCCGAGCGTGAGGTCGGCGGAGGGGCGCGGTGGCGCGGACTGGTCGGGCGGGCCGGACTGGGCGCGGGCGGCGCCGTAGAGCAGGTTGCGCCGCACGTCGAGGTGGGGGAACAGCGCGCCGTCCTGCGGCACGTAGCCCAGGCGGCGGGCGGGCGGAGGGAGGTGCAGACGCGCGTCGGCGTCGGCCAGCACGCGGCCGTCGAGGGTCACGCGTCCGGTGGTCGGGCGGCGCAGGCCGGTGACGAGTTCGAGCAGGCTGGTCTTGCCCGCGCCCGAGGGGCCGAAGATCGCGGTGACGCGGCCCGAGAGCGCGAGCGAGTCGAGCGCGAGGGTGAAGTCGGCCAACGGCAGGCGGACTTGTTGAAAAACGAGGCTCATGCGGGGCGGCGATTTCGGGCCGGGCGGCTTCGGCCGAGGAAGGCCTCGCCCGCCCACACGGCGGCGAAGGCGATGGCGACGGACACGCCGAGCAGGGCGAAGGCCTCGCGGTCGCGTCCGAGTTGCACGAGGTGGTAGATGGAGAGCGAGAGCGTGGCGGTTTTGCCGGGGATGTAGCCGGCCACCATGATCGTCGCGCCGAACTCCCCGAGCGCGCGGGCGAAGGCGAGCAGGGCCGCCGCGACCAGGCCGCGCGCGGCGAGGGGCAGGGTGATGGTGAGAAACACGCGGCGGCGCCCGGCGCCGAGGGTGCGGGCGACGTGCTCGAGCCGGGCCGGCACTCCCTCGAAGGCGACCCGCGCCGAGCGCACGAGCAGGGGGAAGGACATCACCGCGGTGGCGAGCACGACGCCCACCCAGGTGAAGACGACCTCGACGCCGAAGCGCTCCAGCCACGCGCCGAAGGGACCGCGGCGACCGAAGAGCTTGAGCAGGACGAGGCCGGTGGCGACCGGCGGCACGACGAGCGGCAGGGCGACGAGGGTCTCGACCAGCGATTTGCCCCGCCACTCGCGGCGCGCGAGCAACCAGCCCAGCGCGAGACCGGGCGGCAGGATCACGAGCGTGGACAGCGCGGCGACGGCGAGGGTGAAGGTGGTGATGGCCGCGAGATCGGGCATGCGGTCGAGGTGGGGCGGCGCGGTGTGCGGAGGGCGGCGGGGGTCGGGGTGAAATCGGCGGGCGGGCGCGGAGGACGGACCGGGGCGTGGGCGGAGGAGCCGGGTGTAGTGGAAAAATGGTTACAGATGCGCGGGGGCGGCGCCGGACGCGGGTGCGGGTTCGAGGGTGCGGTCGGTCGGCGTGGAGCGCTCGGCGGGCGGGGCGGACGGAGCCGGGAGGAAGCCGTGTTTTTCGAAAATCGCCAGGGCCTCGAGCGAGGCGAGGCGGGCGGCGAAGCGACGGGCGGCGTCGGGATGGGCGGAGTTTTTCACCACGGCGAGGGGATAGGAGATGGCGGGACCGTCGGCCACCGCGATCTGGCAGGCGACGCGCACGCGGCGTGAGGCGAGGGCGTCGGTGCGATAGACGATGCCGGCGTCGGCGTTGCCCGCCTCCACGGCGGCGAGGCAGGCGCGGACGTTGGCGGTGGGCACGACCTTGGCTGACACGGTTTCCCAGAGGCCGGCGCGGGTGAGAAACTCGCGGGCATAGATGCCGGCGGGCACGGTCGAGGGTTCGGCGAGGGCGAGTCGGCGGACCGAGGGGCCGGCGAGGTCGGCGGGCGTGGCGAGGGCGGCGAGGGCGGAGGTGTTTTTGGCTCCGGCGGTGTCGGGCGCGGCCTCGGGGACGGGGACGACGATGACGAGGGAGTTGGCCAGCACGGAGCGACGGGTGTCGGCGAGGAGGAGGCCGGCGCGGGCGAGCGCGTCCATCTTGGCCTCGTCGGCGGAGAAAAACAGATCGGCGGGGGCGCCTTCCTGGATCTGGCGGGCGAGCAGGCTGGAGGCGGCGAGGTTGAGCACGAGTTTGTCGCCGGTGGCGGCCTCGTGCAGCGGCGCGTAGTCGGTGAGCGCGTCGGCCAGGCTGGCGGCGGCGAAGACGTGGAGCTCGGCGGCGCGGAGGGCGGGGGCGGTCGCGGCGCCGACGAGGGCGAGGGCGAGCGTGATGCCGAGGGCGCGGATGCGGGCGTTCAGGGCGATGCGAGGGGGTGGGCGGTGCATGGTGGCGGAGCGGAACAACCGGGAGGGCGGCGGGCGGCGAAGGATCAGAAAATGAGCTGCATGCGCACGAGGACCTTGTCCTGGACGGGGAGCGGCGGAGGGACCTCGCTGCGCAGGTAGTTGAGCTGAAGTTTCAAGTCGTCGCCCTTGATCAGGTAGTTCGTGCCAAAGGTCCAGGTGCGGGTGTCGTCGTCGTCGCGGTCGTCGCGCGGGTCGAATTCGTCGTATTTCAATACGAGTTGCAGGGTCTGCGGCACCATGAAAGCGGCCGCCTGCACATACCAGCCGCGGGACTCGAACTCGGCGCCCGAGGCGGGCTCGAAGCGGGTGCGCAAATACTCGGCCCAGAGTTCGAGCGGCCCGACGCGGAGCTGGCTGTCGATGCCGGCGCCGGTGCGCTGCCCCGTGAACAGGTTGTCGGCGGCGGGCGTGGTCGGGGTGGAATCGTGGCCGAATTCGGCGGGCTGGCCGGCGAGGCGGGTGTCCGCGGAAGCGAAGGCGTTGGCGCCAAGTCGCCAGCGGGCATCGTGGCCGGCCAGCCGCCCGCTCCAAGGCGTGCCGCCGACGCGGCCGGTCCAGAGGAAGGCGTCGTTGTCGTTGGCGCTGGTGTTGGCCCCGGTGCCGTTAAACACACCGGTGGCGTAGGCGAGACGCTGTTCGTCGAACAGGTCGCCCGCGAGCTGGACGCCGATCTGGCGCCCGAGGGTGAGGCGATCATTGGCGAGCGAGCGCTCGATGGTGAAAAGCTTCGGGTCGCTCGCGAGCTGCTCGAAACCGTAGGGAGATTTGAACTGGCCGAGGCGCACGCGGGCCAGGTCGTGGCGGAGCCAGGTGAGGTAGGCGTCGGTGAGTTGACCCCGGGTCGAGCTGCCTTCGCCAAGGGAGCCGGCAAGCTCAAGTTCGACCCGGAAGTCGAAGTCCTCGGCAAAAAGACCGGAGGCGTTGATGCGCGCGCGGCGCAGGTAAAAGCGATCGTTCTCGGAGGCGAAGCGCGCGTCGCCCCGGTCGAGAGCGTCGGCTTGCACCTGGATGAGGCCGCCGAGGGCGAGCGAGGTTTCGCGTCCGGCGGGTCGGACGGTGATGGAGGGAGCGGAATCGGTGGCGCCGCCGGTCGCGGGGGCGTCCGCCGCGAGGCCGAGTTCGCGACGGAGCTGGTCGTTCTCGGCGCGCAGGGTCGAAAGTTCGTTTTCGAGTCGGAGCAGGCGCCGTTCGACGTCCGCGGGGGTGGTCGAGGCGGCGGGTGGGGAGGCGAGGGCCAGGGAGGGACCGGCGATCAACACGAGGAGTGCCGAGCGCGGGAAGCGGGGGAAGCGAGAGCGGGGTGCCGGGCGGGGAGAAAGGCGGGGGAAAAATCCGTGTTTCATGATGGCCGATAGGGAGGAGGCAGGCTCGGCTTTTCGTTATATTCAATAGAATATATCGGACCGACGGATGAATGTTTTTTGGTCAAATGATCGGTGAGCCCGCGGCGTCGCTCCGGTGCCCCGGCGCGCGGCCGCGGGCGGATCAGCGGGCGAGGAGGGCGCGGAGCGGGGCGGCGGCCTGCTCCGCCGCGCCGGCGGTGGCGCGTTCGATCTCCCGGTAGGCGCGGAGCACGGCGCGGCCGGTGTCGGAGAGGGAGGCGCCGCCGCCGCTGGCGCCGCCGCGGGATTTGAGGACGAGGGGCTCGGCGAAGGCGCGGTCGAGGCTTTTGACCAGGGTCCAGGCGCGCATGTAGGACATTTCCATGGCGGCGGCGGCCTCGCGGATGGAGCCGGTGCGCTCGATGTGTTCCAGCAGTTCCGCCTTGCCCGGGCCGAAAGCGAAGTCGCGTCCCAGGTTCAGGCGCAGGCGGGGCAGGACCTCGAGCTGGGCGGACGCGGCGGGGCGGGGCTTTTTCGCGGGCATGGATCGGACGAGGTGGCCGGATGCTCAGGCCGGAACCGTGAGGCCGAGGGCGCGGGTCATGACGCCGAAGAGGGCGGTGTTTTGCACCAGGCCCTGAATCGATTCGGAGCCGGGGCCGAAGGCGGCGAGTTCGGTGAAATCGGTCGTGTGCTGCACGCCGGTCCAGCCGACGGCGGTGTAGTTGGACAACACCTGGCCGAGCGCGACGAGGGGGGCGTTGCGCACGCGGTAGCCCTCGCGGTGTTCCTTGCGCAGGGCGTGGCGCACGATCTCGGACTCGTCGTCGAGCAGGCCGATCGCGGTGGCCAGGCCGATGCGCTCGCGCACCTCGGCGAGCGTGCTGTCGGCGTGGAGGCCCTCGAGCGCCCAGACGTTGGTTTGGCGGAGGGCGGCGGCGCGGTCGAAGCAGGCCTGGGTGTCGCCGTAGCTGCCGCCGCGGCTGTTGAAAGAGCCGCCGGTGCCGTTGAGCCCGGGGTTGGCGTTGCCGTGGTCGCTGGTGACGATGACGAGCGTGTCGTCGCGGTCGGCGACGAAGTCGAGCGCCACGCCGAGCGCGTCGTCGAAGGCGAGCTGGTCGTAAAGCAGGCCGCCGAGGTCGTTGGCGTGGGCGGCGTGGTCCACCCGGGCGCCCTCGACCTGGAGGACAAAACCGCGGTCGCGCGCGCCGAGACGGGCGAGCGCGACGCGGGTCATCTCGGCGAGGGTGGGCACGGAGGCGACGAGGGCGGGGTCGGCGCGGTGGTCGAGCGAGTAGGGCAGGTGGCCGTCGGCGAAGAGACCGAGCAGCGGAGCGGCGTCGGAATCGCCGGCCGGCGCGGTGGCGGACGGTGCGGTGGAGGCGGCCGAGGCGGCGGCACCGGATGCGAGATGGAGAGGGGCGAGCAGGGCGGCGCGATCGAGCGCGATCCGGTAGCCGGCGGCGGCGAAGTCGGCGGCGAGGTCGCGTTTGTCGGGGCGGGTGGCGGGGGCGAAAAACTTTTTCCCGCCGCCGAGGATCACGTCGATACGTTGGTCGAGATACTGGGTGGCGATGTCCTCCTCGGCGGAGCGCTGCTCGGCCTGGGCGACGAAGCCGGCGGGGGTGGCGTGGGTGATGGTGGCGGTCGAGACGAGGCCGGTGGCGAGGCCGGCGGCGCGGGCGAAGCGGAGGATGGGTTCGAGGGGGCGGCCGTCGGGGGCGTGGTTGATCGAGCCGTTGTTGACCTTTTGCCCGCAGCCCCAGGCGGAGGAGGCGGCGGCGGAGTCGGTGACGGGCGAGCTCGCCGAGGCCGTATCCATGAGCGCCCTACGGATGTCGGGCCGCGCGTAGAGGCCGAGCCAGCGGGTGCCGCGGCCCGCGTGGCGGCGGAGGTGGCGTTCGGCGAGGGCGAGGGTGCCGAGGCTCATGCCGTCGCTGACGAGGAAGATGACGTTGCGCGCCGGCGCGGCGGGGCGGGCGCGGAGGATGGCCGGGGCGGCGGGGGCGGTGGGCGAGGCGCCGGCGAGTCGCGAGGAGGCGGCGAGCAGCGATCCGGCGAGGCCGGCGCGGAGAAAATCGCGACGAGGGAGGCGAGGCATGGGCGCGGAGGCTGGCGCGCCGCGTCGGAGGGTGCAACCCCGGCGCGGGCGCCGGGGAATGACCAATGACCAATGACCAAGGACCAGTGACAACTACCGCAGGGGGGCTGAGGCGGGGGCGGATGAGGCGGGGCGGAGAGGGGGCGGGGCGCTGTTTGGCAAGCGGTGGTCCTTGGTGGGATATTGGGAGATCGTCCGCCTCGCCGTGAGTCGTCGGGAAGGACGCTTCCCGCGCAGGGCTTTCGCGCTTGTGCGGGACTTGGCACGTCGAATGGTGGGGGGGAGCCGTATGTCCTCCCGATCCAACGCCCTCGTTTCCGCCACCCTCGAGTCTCCCACCCGAGGATTGATCGAGCTGCGGCACGATTGGCGCGGGCGGAGCGTGCCGGTTTTTGTGATCGCGGGCGGCAGCCTGAAAATGCGGCGCCTGGAGCGGGTGGCGACGGCGCGTTACGCGCTGGGCAGCGGTTATCATTTTCCGCAGGAGGGCGTGATCGAGTTTGTCTTTGATCCGACGGAGCATCCGGAGATCGATCCGGCCCGGGAGACGGTGCATGTGGCGGGCGAGTTCAACGATTGGCGCGGCGCGGAGGATGTCGCCTGGGCGATGCATCCGCGCACCCTGGCGGGGCGGCCGGTTCTGGCATGGTCGGGGCCGGCCAAGGCGGTGCTCGCCGGCGGCACGCGTTTCAAATTCGTCACCGCGAAACACCGGTGGATCCCGGTGCCGCGCGACGCTTCGTCGGTGGAGACCGACGTGTCGGGCAACACCAACCGGGTGATCGATCCGGAGCGCACGGGCTGCCACCTCTTCGCCTTCGAGCTGGAGCGGGCGGCCGATCTCTCGGTCAGCCTGACGGTGCGCTGGGCGGAGGGGCACGCGCGCGAGCAGGTGCCGCTGCGGCCGGGGCGGTTTTTCTTCGAGCTGGCGACCGAGTTGCCGCTGGGGGCCTTTCCGGTGCGCGGCTCGACGGTGTTTCGGCTCTTCGCGCCGCGGGCGAAAAGCGTGGAGCTGGCGGTGTGCGCCTCGCCCGCCGAGCAGGATCGTCCGCATCGTTACCGGCTGGCGCGGCGGGCCGACGCGGACGGCGCGGCCGGGGTCTGGGAGCTCACGCTGGAGGGCAACCTCCACGGCTGGTTTTACTGGTATCAGGTGGACGGCCCGCGCGACGCGTTCGGCGCCTTCGACCCGAAGCGGCGCGTGCTCGATCCCTACGCGCTCGCGGCGCTCGGGCGCGAGGGTCCGGGCATCATCCTGGATCGGGCGCGCTTGCTCGACCCGGCGGCGCCGGCGGACCGTTTCAAAACCCCCGCGTGGCACGATCTCGTGATCTGCGAGGCCCATGTGCGCGACCTCGCGGCGCATGCTCCGGTGGCGGCCGACGCCGAGGAACGGCGGGGCTTCGCGGGGCTGAAAAAATGGGTCGAGAGCGAGGACTTTTATCTGGCCCGGCTGGGCGTGAACTGCGTGGAGCTCCAGCCGCTTCAGGAGTTCGATAATGTCGCCCGCGACGAATACCACTGGGGCTACATGACGGTGAACTGGTTCGCTCCGGCCAGCGCCTACTCGGCCCGGCCGGAGGAGGCCTCCGGGATCGGGGAGCTCCGCGAGCTGGTGCGGGCTTTCCACGCGCGCGGCATCGCGGTGATCGTCGATGTGGTTTACAACCACGCGGGCGAGCCGGCGCACCTGCTGTTTTTGGACAAGCTCTACTACTTCGAGCAGGATCTCGCCGGGCAGCTGGCCAACTGGAGCGGTTGCGGCAACGACCTGCGCGCCTCGGCCGCGATGGCCACGCGGCTCATCATCGACAGCTGCGCGCACTGGCTGGAGACCTTCGGCATCGACGGGTTTCGCTTCGACCTGGCCGATCTCATCGGCACGCCGGTGCTGAAGGAGATCGAGGTCGCGCTGAAGCGCGTGAAGCCCGACGTCATCCTCATCGCCGAGCCCTGGAGCTTTCGCGGCCACGTCGCCGGCGAGCTGCGCGACACCGGCTGGGCGTCGTGGAACGATGGATACAGAAACTTCCTGCGCGAATACGTGCGCGGCGGGTCCCGGCGCGAGACCTTCGAGTATTTCCTCAAGGGCTCGCCCTGGTATTACGCGAAATGGCCGGCCCAGACGGTCAACTACACCGAGTCGCACGACGACCGCTGCTGGCTCGATGTCATCACCGAGAACGCCAACAACGACGGCCACCTGCCCACCGCCAACGACCGTCGCCGCACCCACCTCATGGGCGCGGTCCTCTTCGCCTCGATCGGCATCCCGATGCTCTCCGCCGGGCAGGATTTTCTTCGCTCCAAACACGGGGTGAACAACACCTACCAGCGCGGCGACCTGAACGCCCTCGATTACGTCCGCATCCACCGCTTCCCGTCCACCCACGCCTACTTCGCGGACTGGATCGCGTTTCGCCGTTCCGAGCTCGGCTCGCTGTTGCGCCACTTCTCGCGGGCCAGCGAGGGCTTCTTCGAATTTTTCTGGGGCGAGGGCACCAACGCCGCCGCCGTCATCTACAACGCCGACCTCGGGCAGGAGCCGCGACGCCGGCTGCTGTTTGCCGTTAATCCGACGCTTGGCGACGTCGCCATCCCGATCGGCAAATGGGCCGAGCTCGAATGGCGCCAGCTGGCCGACCACGAACGTTTCCTGCCGCCCGGTCGGCTCGCCGGCGCGCAACGGGTGAGCGCGGAGCTTTTTGTGCCGGCGCTCGGTTGCGGGTTGTGGGTGGCGGGCTGATGCGGACGGGCCGATCCGGGGCGGGCTAGCGTCCGCGTTCCGGAGCTCCCGTCGGCACCGCTCGCTTCTTGTTCCGGAGCCCCGTCGCCAAGCCTCGCGCACAAAGCGCCAATTGCTGCGCCGCCAAAACCCTTGCTTTCGCCGGGGGCGGACCCTTTTCCTAACGCTTTCCGCGTCCATCGGGCGCGGGTCATCACCACAGCACCCAACACCACTACGGAGCCCACAACATGGCTATCAAAGTCGCTATCAATGGTTTCGGCCGCATCGGCCGCCTCGTTTTCCGCGCCCTCGTCGAGCAGGGCCTGCTCGGCACCACGCTGGACGTCGTGGCCGTGGGCGACATCGTGCCCGCCGACAATCTGGCCTATCTGGTCAAGTATGACTCCGCCCAGGGCAAGTTCCAGGGCACCGTCGGCTCCAAGAAGTCCTCGCCCGACAAGGCCGAGGACGACGTGCTCGTGATCGACGGCAAGGAGATCCTCGTCGTTTCCGCCAAGTCCCCCGCCGAGCTCCCCTGGGCCAAGCTGGGCGTCGATCTCGTCATCGAGTCCACCGGTCTCTTCACCGACGCCGAGAAGGCCAAGGGCCACATCACCGCCGGCGCCAAGAAGGTCATCATCTCCGCCCCCGCGAAGGGCGAGGACATCACCGTCGTCATGGGCGTGAACGACGACAAGCTCGACGTCTCCAAGCACAGCATCATCTCCAACGCCTCCTGCACCACCAACTGCCTCGCCCCGATCACCAAGGTCGTGCTCGAGAAGTTCGGCATCGTCGAGGGCCTGATGACCACCGTCCACGCCTACACCGCCACGCAGAAGACCGTGGACGGCCCCTCCAAGAAGGACTGGAAGGGTGGCCGCACCGCCGCCCAGAACATCATCCCCTCGACCACCGGCGCCGCCAAGGCCGTCGCCCTCGTCATCCCCGAGGTCAAGGGCAAGCTCACCGGCATGGCCTTCCGCGTGCCCGTTCCCACCGTCTCCGTCGTGGACCTCACGGTGAAGACCGAGAAGGACACCTCCCTCGCCGAGATCAAGGCCGCCCTCAAGGCCGCCTCCGAGTCTGGCCCCCTCGCCGGCATCCTCGGCTACACCGAGGACGAGGTCGTCTCCTCCGACTTCATCCACGACACCCGTTCGTCGATCTTCGACGCCGGCTCCTCGATCGAGCTCAACAAGAACTTCTTCAAGCTCGTGTCCTGGTATGACAACGAGTGGGGCTACTCCAACCGCGTCGTCGATCTCACCAAGAAGATCGCCGCGAAGCTCTGAGGCGGCTTCGCCGTCAAAGTAGCGAGGAGCGAGTAGCGAGTAGCGAGCATACCGCTCACTACCGCCGCTCGCTCCTCGTTTCGTTTTCGGGTTCGGACCTACTCGCTACTCACCACCCGCTACTCGCTACTTCATCACACCATGTCCAAGTTCAAATCCATCCGCGACCTTCAGCTCTCCGGCAAACGCGTCCTCATGCGCGTGGACTTCAACGTCCCGCAGGACAAGCAGACCGGCGCCATCACCAACACGGCCCGCATCACCGCCGCGTTGCCCACCATCCAATACGCCCTCGAACAAGGCGCGTCCGTGGTGCTGATGTCCCACCTCGGTCGCCCCGACGGCCAGCGCATCGCCAAGTTCTCCCTCAAACCCGTCGCGGTTGAGCTGGAGAAACTCCTCGGCAAGCCGGTCAAGTTCCTCGACGACTGCGTCGGCGCCTCCGTCGAGGCCGCCTGCGCCAATCTCGCCGCCGGCGAGGTCGTGCTCCTCGAAAACCTCCGCTTCCACATCGAGGAAGAGGGCAAGGTGAAAAACGAGGACGGCAGCTCCACCAAGGCCGACCCCGAGAAGGTGAAGGCCTTCCGCGCCTCCCTCACCAAGCTCGGCGACGTCTTCGTCAACGACGCCTTCGGCACCGCCCACCGCGCCCACAGCTCCATGGTCGGCGTCGCCCTCGCCGACAAGGCCGCCGGTTTCCTCATGGAAGCCGAGCTCAAGGCCTTCAACAAGGTCCTCGAGGCCCCCGACCGCCCCTTGCTCGCCATCCTCGGCGGCGCCAAGATCGCGGACAAGATCCCCCTCATCAACAACCTGCTCGACAAGGCCAACAAGGTCATCATCGGCGGCGGCATGGCCTACACCTTCCACAAGGTGAACCGCGGCATGGCCATCGGCGCCTCGCTCTTCGACAAGGCCGGCGCCGAGATCGTCGCCGAGCTCGAAGCCAAGGCCAAGGCCAAGGGCGTGGAGCTGATCTTCCCGGTGGACTTCGTCGCCGCCGACAAGTTCGCCCCCGACGCCAACACCCAGCCCGCCACCCTCGAGAGCGGCATCCCCGACGGCTGGGAAGGCCTCGACGCCGGACCGAAGTCCATCGAGCTCTTCCGCAAGGCGATCCTCGCGTCCCGGACCATCGTCTGGAACGGGCCCTCGGGCGTGTTCGAGTTCGAGAAATTCGCCGCCTCCACCAAGGCGATGGCCGACGCCATCATCGAGGCCACCGCGGCCGGCGCCACGACCGTGGTCGGCGGCGGCGACACCGCCACCGCGGCCAAGAAATTCGGCGCGGCCAAGAAGGTCAGCCACTGCTCCACCGGCGGCGGCGCCTCCCTCGAGTTCCTCGAAGGCAAGGCCCTGCCCGGCGTTGTTTTCCTCGAAACCTGAGTTTCGAGAAAAACAACGTGGTCGAAGGTCGAAAGGTCAAAGGTCGCAGGTCCGATTCCTGCGGCCTCCCGGCCGTCACCTTCGCCTCCTGGTTGCGCGGCACCCGCCGCACCGGACTCGACCTTCAACTTTTGACCTTAAGCCCTTAGACCCGCTTCAAATCATGACCCGCAAAAAACTCATCGCCGGTAACTGGAAGATGAACAAGACCGCCGCCGACGGCGCCGCCCTCGTGGCCGACATCGTCGCCGCGGTCGGCAAACAAAACGACGTCGAGGTCGTGGTTTGCCCGCCCTTCACCGGTCTCGAAAGCGCCGCCACCAAGCTCGACGGCTCCACCCTGAAACTCGGTTGCCAAAACATGCACCCCGAGGCTTCCGGCGCCTACACCGGCGAAATCTCCGCCGGCATGCTCCGCTCGCTCTTCGTCTCGCACGTCATCCTCGGCCACAGCGAGCGCCGCAGCTACTTCGGCGAGACCGACGCCTTCATCAACCAGAAGGTCCTCGCCGCGCTCAAGGCCCAGCTGAAGCCCATCCTCTGCGTCGGCGAAACCCTCGCCGAGCGCGAGTCCGGCAGCACGCTCAAGGTCGTGCAGACCCAGCTCGAGGCCGGCCTCGAGGGCGTCTCCAAGGACCTGGCCACCTCCGTCGTCATCGCCTACGAGCCCGTCTGGGCCATCGGCACCGGCAAGGTCGCGACCACCGAGCAGGCGCAGGAAGTGCACGCGTTTATCCGCAGCCTCCTCGTGAAGCTCTACGGCGACGCCATCGCGCAAAAGGTGCGCATCCTCTACGGCGGCTCGATGAAGCCGAGCAACGCCCCCGATCTGCTCGCGCAGAAGGACATCGACGGCGGTCTCATCGGAGGCGCCAGCCTCGAAGCCCGCAGCTTCGTCGAGCTGGTCAACGCCGCCATCGCCGCGAAGTAGGACCGCCCGAGCGTTTCGCTTTCTCCCGAGGGCACCGGATCACCTCCGGTGCCTTTTTTTTCGCGCCGGGAGATGGGCGCGGTTCCCATTTTCGGGCTTCACTCTTCCACGTCCGCGCCCGTGACGCCGCCGACCGCGGCATCGTAGTTGGCGGTCACGTAGTCGGCGACTCGGTTGGCGATGCGGGTGAGCATGGCGTTGTCCGCTCCGCCGATGCTCCAGGCGCCGGCCATCGCCGCCGCGCGGGCATAAAATTCGGGCTCCGCGATCAATTGTCCGGTCTCCTTTTCGGTGATTCGCGTCTGCACCACCACCATCGAACTTCCGGCAAGCGCCCCGGCCCAGAAGCGGGCGGTGCCGTTGATGAATTTGATCTCGGTGATGGTCGGTTCGATGAGCAGGGTGCGGGGCGCCTGCTCCGCGCCGACGAGATTCCACGCCGTGATCACGGCGTTCAGGCGGGCGTCCAAGTTTTCCTGGATCTTCTTGAGCGCGGCCTCGTTGGCCTCTTGCCCGGCGTAGGGCGCGGGCAGCGCGATGGGAGAGATTTCGAAGCGGCTGAAGTTGGAAAAACGCTCGGCGGGGGCGGGATTGCGGGCCGTCTGCGCGACGGTGCTTTGGACCTGGGTGACGCAACCGCCGAAGGCGAGGCCGAGGGAAAGGACGAGGCAGGGAAGCAGGAACTTCATGGAGGCGAGGGAGGGATGGTGCGCCGGCGACGAGTTTGGGTCATCCGGCCGGCTACGTGATTGCCGGCGGGGATGCCGTGGGCGCAAGCGCGTAGCGGCGGCCGTTCCGAGTTTTCGTATGAGGCCCCTCGGCGTGGCGGATGTGTATTCGGCGGGCTTCAGGCCCGCAGCTTCCGCTCGTGCAGCCAGGCGAAGATCACCGGCGTCACCACGAGGATGTGCAGCAACGACGAGATCATGCCGCCGACCACCGGCGCGGCCAGCGGCTGCATCACCTCCGCACCCGTGCGCGTGCTCCAGAAAATGGGCAACAACGACGCCACCGTCGTGGCCACCGTCATCACCTTGGGCCGCAGGCGCAGACGCGCGCCGGCCTTGATCGCCTCGATCAGCTCGGCCCGGGTGAGCTCGGGCGCCTCCGACGGCGGGCCCGGCGGTCCCGCCCTACCTTTGGCGGCGCGCGCGTCCCGCACCGCCTCCTCCAGATACACCACCATCACCACGCCGGTCTGGATGGCGGTGCCGAAGAGCGCGATGTAGCCGACCCATACCGCCACGCTGAAATCGAAGCGCAGCAGGGCCTGCAAAATCACCCCGCCGGTCAGCGCGAAGGGCACGGCCAAGATCACGTGCGCCGCCTCCGCCACGCTGCGGAAGGTCATCACCAGCAGGCCGAAGATAATCACCAGCACCGCGGGAAACACATACGCGAGCGTGCGCCGGGCTCGGAGCTGGTGCTCATACTGGCCCGAGTAGTCGATGGTCATGCCGGGCTCCAGCGTCACGTCGCGCGCCACCCGCGTCTTGATCTCGTCCACGAAGCCGCCGAGGTCGCGCCCCTGCACGTTGGCCTGCACGAAGACGCGCAGGCGTCCGTTTTCGCTCTGGATCTCGCTCGCGCCGAGCACGCGCTTGATCGTCGCGACCTGCCGCAGCGGCACGTAGGGACCGGCCGGCGTGGCGATGAGCAGGTCGCCGAGCTTGTCGATATCCTCGCGGTCGGCGCGCTCGAGGCGCACCTGGATCGGCCAGCGTTCGCGGCCCTTGATCGTGGTCGTCACCACCGCGCCGCCGAGACCGGCCTCGACGTATTCAAAAACCTCCGACACGCGCAGGCCGTGACGGCGCAGCGCCTCGCGGTCGGGCGTGATCTCGAGGTAGGGTTTGCCCTGCGCGCGCGACGGGGCGACGCCGGTCGCGCCCGGGATGGAGGCGACGACCTTCTCGATCTCGAAGGCCTTGCGCTGGAGCGCGTCGAGGTCGTCGCCGAAGAGCTTCACGCCCACCTGCGCGCGAATGCCGGTGCTCGTCATGAGGATGCGGTTCTCGATCGGCTGGAGAAAACCCGGCACGTAGCCCGGCACCCGCGTGAGTTTTTCGGAGAGCTCGGAGATGATCTGGTCCTTGGTCACGCCCGGGCGCCACTCCGAGGCCGGCTTCAGCAGGATGGTGGTCTCGATCATCTCCACCGGCGCCGGATCGGTGGCGGTGTCGGCGCGGCCGAGTTTGCCGGCGGCGGAGACGACTTCCGGGTGTTCCGCGATGACGCGGTCCTGCCAGGCCATGATGCGCTTCACCTCGGTGAGCGAGGTTGAGGGCAGGAGCACGGGCATGAAGAGCAGCGAGCCCTCCTCCAGCGTGGGCATGAACTCGGAGCCGAAGCCGCCGCCGTGCCGCGCGAGGGCGGAGGGTAGTTTTTCCACCAGCGCGCGCGGTAAACCGAAGGCCAGCACGCTGGTGAAGGCGAGCAGCGCGGCGGCGAGGGCTAGCACGGTTTTGCGATGGCCCAGCGCCCACGAGAGCACCGGGTCGTAACCGCGTAGGAGGAACTTCATCAGCCAGTTTTCGTGCTCGGGCTTGAAGGGGCCGCGCACCAGCAGGGTGCAGAAAACCGGCACCGCGGTGACGGCGAGCAGCACCGCGCCGATGAGCGCGAAGCTCTTGGTGTAGGCCAGCGGGTGGAAGAGTTTACCCTCCTGGCCGGTGAGCAGGAAGACCGGCACGAAGGCCAGGATGATGATCGCCATCGAGAACACCATCGGCCGGCCGACCTGCGTGGCGGCCTCGAGGGTGTGTTGGAAAACTTCCGACGCGGTGAGGCGGCGGCGCAGATCCTCCTCAGCCCGCTCGCAGTGGCGAATGACGTTTTCCGTCATCACGATGCCGGCGTCCACCAGCACGCCGATGGAGATGGCGATGCCGGTCAGCGACATGATGTTCGACGGGATGCCGAAACGATCCATCAGGATAAACGAGACCAGGATCGAGGCCGGCAGCGGCAGCGTGACGATGAGGATGCTGCGGAAGTGGAAGAGGAACAACACGTGCGCCAGCGTCACCAGGATGATCTCCTCGGTGAGCGCGTGTTTGAGGGTGTCGATGGCGCGTTCGATCAGGTCGGCGCGGTCGTAGAAGGGCTCGATGCTCACGCCGGCGGGCAGGCCGGGCGCGAGCGCGGCGAGGCGCGCCTTCACGTCCTGGATAACCTGATACGCGTTTTCGCCGTAACGCATGACGACGATGCCGCCGACCACCTCGCGTCCGTCCACGTCGAGCGCGCCGCGACGGAAGTCGCCGCCTATCTGCACGGTCGCGACCTCGCGCAGGCTGAGCGGCACGCCGTCGCGCGCCAGCAGCGGGATGGCCTCCAGCTCGGCCGGCGATCGCACCAGGCCGACGCCGCGCACGATGAACTCGGCCCCGTTTTCCTCGATGGTCTTGCCGCCCACGTTGGCGTTGCTCGCCGCGACGGCGTCCATGACCGCGCCGAGCGTGAGGCCGAACTGCTTCAGCTTCAGGGCGGAGACCTCGATCTGATACTGCCGCACGAAACCGCCGATGCTGGCGACCTCGGCGACGCCGGGCGTGGCGGCGAGCTGGTAACGCACGAAGTTGTCCTGCAAGGAGCGGAGCGAGCCGAGGTCGTGGGTGCCGGATTCGTCCTTGAGGTAGTATTGGTAAACCCAGCCGAGTCCGGTGGCGTCGGGTCCGAGGCGGGCGTTGACCCCGCCGGGCAGGAGTTCGCCGAGCGAGTTGAGCCGTTCCAGCACGCGGGTGCGGGCGAAGTAGTTTTCCACCGCGTCGTCGAAGATGACGGTGAGGAAGGAAAACCCGAACATCGACGAGGCGCGCACCGTCTTCACGCCGGCCAGTCCCTGGAGCGAGACGGAGAGCGGGTAGGTGATCTGGTCCTCGACCTCCTGAGGCGAGCGGCCGGGCCAGTCGGCGTAAACGATGACCTGGTTTTCCGACAGGTCGGGGATCGCGTCGATGGGCACGCGTTTCATCGCCACCACGCCCCAGGCGCAGAGCGCGAGGAAGCCCGCGACGACGATGAAGCGGTTCTGCAAGGACCAGCGAATGAGGGCGGAGATCATTGGGAAATGACGAATGACGAATGCCTAATGACGAATGATGGGGGGCGGGATGCGCGGTTGTTGGACTGCACGGGGTGACCGACCGACATTCGTCATTGGTCATTGGTCATTCGTCATTCCGTGAGCGCGCTGCGCGCGCTCACGGCAGTTCTTCGCCGCACTCGAGCATTTCGGAACCGTAGAAGGGATTTCGCAGGGCGGCGTCGCGCTGGAGCCAGCGGCCGGTGCCGAGCACGGGCGTCATCGGGCATTGGAAAATCCGCAGGCCGCCGCGCGCCTCGGTCGGCTGGGCGCGGACGAGGTCGGCCAGCGCGGTGCTGAAGGGTTCGAAGGCGTCGCGCGCGGTCTTGAGGTCCGGGCCGGGCACGAGTTTCGCGGCCAACGGCATCAAGGCCTCGTGCGCGGCGGGCGGCGCGCCATGCACGGCCGCGACGAGCGCGGGCAACAATCGCGCGTAGCCGGCGAGATCGTCGGCGGCGAGGACGGCGGAGGCGTCGGCCGCCGCGAACAGCAGCGCGGAGGGTAGGGGCGCGGCGGGCGTTTCGGCGGCGGCGGTGGCTGGGATTGCGGCGTGTTCGTGGTCGTGAGCGCCGGTGGCTGCGTTGGCCGTGTCGGCGGCGGCCGGCGCGGTGGGGCCGGCCGGGGCGGCAAGCTGGGCCTGGCCGTCGAGCAGCAGGGCGCCTTGGGTGACGACACGTTCGCCGGCGGAGAGGCCGGAGAGGATTTCGGCGAACTCGTCGCCGACGCGGCCGACCCGCACGGTGCGCGGCGCGTAGGTGCGGTCGCCGCGTTCGACATAGACCAGCGGCTCGGCGCGGGTGTGCAACAGGGCCGAGCGCGGCGCGAGCAGCGGGCTGTCCTCGCTCTCGATGGTGACGCGGCCGAGCGCGGTCTGGCGGTGGCGGAGGGCGCCGTCGGGGTTGTCGAGCACGACACGCACGCGTGCGGTGCGGGTGGTGGCGTCGAGGTTGGGGTCGATGAAGGTGATCGGCGCGGTGAAGGTCGCGCCGGGGCGGCTGGTGAGCTCGACCGTGACCGGCTGGCCCTCGCGGAGGAAGGGCAGGTCGGGCTCGTGGGCGTCGAAGACGAACCACATTTTCCCAAAATCCCCGAGGGTGAAAAGCGTCTCGCCGGCGCGCACGTAGCCTCCCTCGTAGGCGGACTCGGCGCGGGCGACCACGGTGCCGCCCAGCGGGGCGAGGATCTCGGTGTCGCGCTCGACGGAGTCGGCGGCGGCGAGGGCGTCGATCTGTGTATCCAGAAGTCCGAGACGGCGGAGTTTTTCGCGGGCGGCGGCGGCGAGCGGCGAGTCGGGCGCGGTGCGGGCGAGGGCGTGGAACTCCTGCCGCGCGGTGAGCAGTTCCGGGCTGTAGAGCAGGGCGAGGGGCCGGCCGGCGGCGACGGTTTCGCCGGTGGTGTGGACGAAGAGTTTTTCGATGCGGGCGTCGGTGTAGCTGGCGATGTAGCGGTGGCGGGTCTCGTCGTCGTCGATCACGCCGGTGACGCGCAGGGTGCGCAGGAGCGGGGCGCGGCGCACCTCGGCGGTGGCGACGCCGACCACGGCGTAGGAGGCCTCGGTGAGGGTGACGCTGTCGCCGCCGGCGCCGAAGCCCGCCTCGCCCTCGTAAACGGGCGCGAGCGCCATGCCGCAGATGGTGCACTTGCCCGGCTGGTCGGAGATGATCCACGGGTGCATCGGCGACTGGTAGTATTTGATTTTTCGCTCCGCAGGGTTGTCGGCGCCGGGCGGGGTGCTGTCGGCGGCGTGGCCGGCGGCAGCGTTTCGGGCGGCGAACCAACCGGCGGCGCCTCCGAGGGCGGCGGCGAGGAGAAAGGCGAGGACGGGGCGGGCGTTCATGGCGTGGCGAGATCCTGGACGGTGAGAAAGGCGAGCTCGGCCTCGGCGAGGGCGAGCTCGGCGCGGGCGTCGGCGAGGCGCAGCTCGGCCTCCACCGCCATGCGTTCGGCGGCGAGCACGGTGAGGAGGGGGCCGCGGCCGGCCTCGTAGTCGCGGCGGGCGGCGTCGGCGGAGGCGCGGGCGAGGGGCGCGAGCTGGTCGCGCTGGCGCAGCACTTGTTCGTGGGCGGCGGAGGCGCGGGCGTGGGCGGCTGCGGCCATGCCGGCGACCTCGGCGGCGGTGGCGTTGGCGTCGGCCCGGGCGGCGGCGAGGCGGGCGCGGGCCTCGGTGCGTTCGGCGTCGGTGCGGCCGCGCTGGAACCAGGGCAGGGAAAAGGAGACGCCGGTGTCGAAGGCGGTGACGGGGTCGCCGCCCATGCCGCGCATGTGGCGGGCGGAGACCATGAGCTCGGGGTCGATGGCGCGGTTTTTGTCGGCGAGGGCGAGCCGGGCTTCGGCGGCGTCGGCGGCGCGCAGGGCGGCGGCGATCTCGGGGCTGGCCGCGCGGGCGCGGGCGACGGCGGCGGTCGCGTCGAGCGCGGGCGGGGCGGGGGAGGGGAGCGAGACGGGGCCGAGGGGCGTGTCGGCGGGGCGGAGCAGGAGGGCGTTGAGCCGGGCGCGGTCGGTGGCGCGGGCGGCGGCGAGTTCGGTGCGTTCGGCGTCGAGGCGGGCGAGCTCGGTCTCGGCGAGCAGGGCCTCGGTCTGGTTGGCGCGGCCGTTCTCGTAGGCGAGACGGGCGAGGGCGGCGCTTTGGCGGGCGAGCTCGCGGAGTTGTTGGTTGAGCGCGAGGCGTTCGTCGGTGGCGGCGAGGCGCACGAAGGTGGTGCGGGCCCGGTCGAGCAGGCGCCATTCGCGGACGCGCGCGGCGGAGTCGAGCACGGCGGCCTCGGCGCCGGCGGCGCGGGCGCGGAGGGTGTTTCGGCCGCTGAGCGGCAGCTCCTGGGCGACGGTGAGCTTGAGCTCGGAGTAGTCGTCGAGGCGGGTGTTGTCGCGCATCTGCTCGACGGTCAGGCGCGGGTCCATCCAGGCCTGTTGCTGGGCGACGCGGGCGCGGGCGGCGTCGGACTCGGCGCGGGCGGCGGCGAGGGCGGGGTGGCGGGCGCGCAGCTCGGCGAAGATGGCGTCGAGGCTGAGCGGGGCGGCGTCGGAGGGGGAGGACGGGGTGGGCGGAGTGTCCTGGATGGCGGGGGCGGCCCGGGTCTCCGGACCGGCCTCGGTGGCCTCGGCGGCCGGTGTGGCGTGCGCCAGCAGGAGGACGAGGAGCGGAAAATGAACTCGGGTTATGCGGTGCATGCGGCCGGAAACTGTTACGTGTGAAACCGAGGAAACCCTTGCGGGTGCGGGGCGCGGGGGGCTTGCGTGGGCGGTCATGATTTTCCCCGGTTTGGTATCGGTCACGTTTCGCAAACTCTCGGCCGCCGAGATCGTCGCGCTGGTGCGAAAGGCGGGGCTGGCGAGCATCGAGTGGGGCGGCGACCTCCATGTGCCGCACGGGGCGCTCGGGGTGGCGCGGGAGGTGCGGGCGCTGACCGAGGAGGCGGGGCTGAAGGTGGCGGCCTACGGTAGCTACTATCGGGCGGGCTGGAGCGAGACGAACGGGCTGCCGTTCAAACAGGTGCTGGACTCGGCGGTGGAGCTGGGCGCGCCGACCATCCGGGTGTGGCCGGGCGGCAAGGCCTCGGCCGACCATTCGGCGGCGGAGCGCGCGGCGGTGGTGGAGGATCTGCTGCGCATCGCCGGGCTGGCCGCGCAGGTCGGGGTGACGGTGACGACGGAGTTTCACTCCGGCACCTTGACCGACACGAACGAGTCGGCCGCGGCGTTGCTGGCCGAGGCGCCGCACGCCGGGTTGTTGACCGGCTGGCAGCCGCACAACGGCGAGGAAACGGCGGAGTGCGTGGCGGGGCTGCGGGCGGTGGCGGCGCGGGTGGGCAACGTGCATGTTTTCCACTGGTGGCCGACCTCGGCGGAGCGGCACGCGCTGGCGGACGGCGAGGCGCGTTGGGCGGAATTTTGGCCGCTGATCCAGGCCTTGCCGGGTGATCGGCACGCCCTGTTGGAGTTTGTGCGGGAGGATTCGCCGGAGATGTTTTTGCGCGACGCCGGCACGCTGGTGCGTTGGCTGGGCGGGGCGTGAGGGACGCGGTGGGCACCGGGGGCGCCGGGTGGAGCTTGGCGCTGTAGAGTTGGCCGTCCCCGACCAAGGGTTTGGGCTTCGGTCCCGCGCGGGTCATCGGTCGTTTGTGCGCCGGCCGAGGCATTGGCCGGGGACGGCCAACGCTACACTTTCGGACGAGGCATTGGCCGGGGACGGCCAACTCTACACTTTCGGGCGGCATCGGCCGGGGACGGCCAACGCCGCACCGGCCCGCGGGACTTTGGACGGCAAAATCGGGACGAACGCACCCGGCGGGTGGGGAAAACACCCCCACTGCCGCCTCGACAGGGTGGCGGGGGGCTTGGTGTCTTGATGGTGGCATGGTTCGTCGCATCCGTTTCTCGGGCATCCGTCGGGTTTTTCGCGCCGCCTTCGGGGCGGCGGCGGTGGTCTGTCTTCCGGCGACGGCCCGGGCGGCGGAGGCCTGGGCGGTGCCGGCGTGGTTGAACGAGTGGCCCGGCCTCACGGTGGGCGGCGGGCTCGTCGCCCTCGCCACCTGGTTGTTGGTTTACGGGCGGTCCCGGCGTCGCGAGCGGGCCTTCGCCGTATCGGCGCATCAACTACAGTTTCTTTTCGACAGCGCGCCGGTGGCCATCGTGGTGACCGATCTGCGCGCGCAGGTGGCGTGGTTGGAGGCGCGGCGCAGGTCGGGGGTGAAGGACATCGCGGCGCATCTGGAGGCGAACCCCGAGGCGATGCGCACGCAGTTTTCGAAGCTCCAGGTGGTGGCGATGAACGCCACCGCGCTGCGCATGGCGGGCCTGCGGGATCTGGAGCAGGTGAGGACGGACCTGATGCGTTTCGCGCCGGATTTTTTGCAGTCGTTTTCGGCGCAGCTGGTGGCCTTGTGGGAGGGACGGCGCGAGCTCACCCACGACGTGATGCTGCACCAGCCGGGCGGGCAGGTGGTGCACGCGGTGATGCAGTGGTCGGTGCCGATGGAGAACGGCCGGCCGGACCCTTCGCGCGTGATGTCGGTCTTCACCGACGTGAGCGATCTGCGGCGCACGCAGGCGAGGCTGCGGCAGAGCGAGGATCGTTGGCAGCTGGCGGTGCAGGGCATCAACGCCGGCATCTGGGAAATCGAGTTTGGCGGCGGGCGTTTTTTCGTGTCCGACCGCAGCCGCGAGATGCTCGGCTACGCGACGGGCGATTTGGAGGAGTCGCGCGCGGCCTGGGAGGCCCTGATCCATCCCGAGGACCGTTCGGCGGCGGCGCGGGCGATGGAGCTGCACCTGGCGCGCAAGACCACCAACTACCGGGTGGAGCATCGCCTGCTCTGTCGCGACGGCCGCTACCGCTGGATTTTGGCGCGCGGGCTGGCGCAGTTTGACGGGAAGGGAAACCCGATCCGTTTCGTCGGCACGCATTCCGACATCCACGCGCGCAAGACCGCCGAGGACGATCTGGCGAGCGAACGCGAGCGGCTGCGCGTGACGCTGCGGGCGATGGTGGAGGCGGTGATCACGACCGATCGGCAAGGGCGGGTGGATTTTGTAAACGAGGCCGCCGAGCAGCTGACCGGTTGGGCGGAGGGCGCGGCGATCGGGCGCGCGTTGTCCGAGGTCTGTCCCCTGCAACACGAGCGCACCCGCGAGCCCGTGGCCTCGCCGCATCAACGGGCGCTGGCCGAGGCGCTGGTGGTGGAGCTGCCGACCTCGACCGCGCTGGTGCACCGGCAGGGCGTGCGTCGCCTGGTCGAGGGGCGCTGCGCGCCCATCCGCGACATCGAGAGCCGGCCGGCCGGCGCGGTGCTCGTGCTGCGCGACGTGACCGAGCGGGCGAAGCTGGAGGCGGAGATGCTGCGCGCCACCAAGCTCGAGTCGGTCGGCGTGCTGGCCGGCGGCATCGCGCACGATTTCAACAACCTGCTCACGGTGGTGATGGGCAACGTGACCCTCGCCATGCTCGACACCCAGAACATGGGCGCGAACGGGCGCTGGTTGGCCGAGGCGGAGAAGGGGCTGATGCGGGCGCGCGACCTCACGCACCAGTTGCTGACCTTCGCGAAGGGCGGCGACCCGATCCGCTCGGCGGTCGATCTGGCCGAGGTGGTCAAGGAGACCGCGCGGTTCTCGCTGCACGGATCGAAGGTGAAGGGCGAGTTCGAGATCGAGCCCGACCTCTGGGCGGCCGACGTGGACAAGGGCCAGATCGGCCAGGTGGTGCAGAACCTCGTGCTCAACGCGGTGCAGGCGATGCCCGAGGGCGGCGTGATCTGGATAAATCTGGCCAACGACGGCACGCCCCCGGTGCGCACGGGGCTGAGCGGGGCGTCGGTGCGGCTGTCGGTGGCCGACACGGGCTCGGGCATACGGCCGGAGCACCTGGCCAGGATCTTCGATCCCTACTTCACGACCAAGAAGGAGGGCAGCGGCCTGGGGCTGGCGACGGTGTATGCGGTCGTGCGCAAGCACGGCGGCCACATCGAGGTCGAGTCGGAGCTCGGCCGCGGCACGCGTTTCCTGATCTGGCTGCCGGCCACGCGGGAATCGGTGGAACGCAAGGCGCTCACGGCGCCGCCCTTCGGCACGACTTCGATGAACGGACGCGTTTTGTTGATGGATGACGAGCCGGGGATCCGCGAGATGGCCGCGCAGCTGTTGAAGCGGATCGGCTTTTTTGTGGAGACGGCGGCCGACGGCGCCGCCGCGGTGGAGGCGTATCGCGAGGCCATGCTGGCCGGGCGGCGATTTGATCTGGTGGTGATGGACCTCACCGTGCCGGGCGGCATGGGCGGTTTGCAGGCGATGGGGAAGCTCCGGGAAATCGATCCGGATGTGCTGGCCATCGTGAGCAGCGGCTACTCGAGCGACCCGGTGATGAGCGACCACCACGCCTACGGCTTTGCCGGCATGATCCCCAAGCCCTATCGCATCACGGACTTCGCGAAGGTCATCCGCCAGGTGCTCGAGGGCGTGGGCTGAGCCGGCGTCGGCGCGCGCATGCGTGTGCGTCTGCGTGCGGTCGCCGAGGCGGGGCGACTTTACGGCGCGGCGAGGAGCGCGGCGCGTTGCTCGGTGGTGAGCGCTTCGCTTTTCTCGATCCATGCGCGCGCGGCGGCGGGGTCGGCGGCGAGCCAGCGGCGGGCGTAGCGCGGGAGCAGTTTTCCGCGCAGGGCGGGGTCGGCGATCTGCGCGTAGAGCCGGACGGTATCCGACAAGGGCGGGCCCTCGGTGTTAGTCCCGGCGCCGGAGAGGGCCAGCAGGTAACCTTCCGTCACCAAGGGGGTTTCCTTTGGTTGCTCGGCCCAACGCAGGGCGGCGAGGGGCTGCTGGCGCGACCAGGCGTAAAAGGTCAGAAAGCGGGGGATGTCGGGGTGGCCGTTTCGGCCGGCCAGCGCGTCTTGTTCGGCCATCCAGGTGAAGGCTGCGGTGGGATCGTGGCGGCCCCAGGCTTCGCCGATGGTGGAGACGGCCTCCGTCTTGGCCGGCCCCTCCGGCAGGGCCTTCCACTCGGCGAGGGCGGTGACGGGTTCGTCGCGAGCGATGGTTCCCAGAATGGCGGCGTGGATCTTGGGCGCGGCCGCACCGACATCGGGGTCGCCGGCATGGGCCTGGCTCCAGGCGAGCGCGGCCGAGGGATCGGTCTTGGCCCAGCCGGCGAGCAGGCTGCTGAAACGCTCGCGCCGGAGCGGACCGGAAGGGAGGGCGAGGGCGAAGGGGAGGTTGAGCCGCGGTTGGCCGAGATCGCGGATGGCGGTCTGCTCGATGAGGGCGGAGCGCAGGTGGGTGTCGGGGAGGTCGTCGAGCCAGGCTTGGGCGGCGGCCGCGTCGCGGGTGTGCCAGCTGGCGAGGACTTCGGACAGGGCGGCCTGGCGAGCCGGGATTCCGGGGGCCGTGGCGAGGGCGGAGGCGAGGAGGCCGGGGGCGACGATCCCGTCGATGGCGAGCATCTGCACCCAGCCGACGGTTCCGCGGATGTCGGGATCATCGTGCGAACGGATCCACGCGATGGCCTCGGCGGGCGCGCGGCCGATCCAGTCGGCGAGCGCGGCGCGAAACTCGAGGTTGCGGCGAAAGCCCTCGCCCTTGTTCCAGAGGCGGTCGCCGTGGGCGGCGAAGGCGGCGGTGGGATCCTGGCGCGCGAGGTTTCGGAAAATCCCCGGCAGGCGCTCGAAAACGGCTTCCCCGCGAGCGGTCGCGAGGGCGAGCGCGCGAGCGGGGTCTCGCTCGGCCAGACGGGGCAGGAGCAGCTCGGCCAGCGCCAAGGAGCGCGCGGGATCGGGCAGGGCGCAGGCCCACTCGGCGGCGGCGAAGGGATCGCGGGCGGCCCAGGCGAGGGCGGCGGACCGGGCGAGCTCGAGCGGATCAAAGCCCCCGAAGGCGGGCGCGCGGGCGGCCCAGTCGGCGGCTGCGGCGGGGTTTTGTTCGGTCCAAACGGCGAAGGCGGCGGCGAGGAGCTGGCGGCTGTCGCGGTCGGCGAGGGGCAGGAGGTTTTGGTGAAGGCGGGCAAACTCGGACGCGGGCAGGCGCACGAGAAGGGCGCGGAGGGAAGCGGCGCGGGTGAAAAAGTCGGCCGGCGGGGCGGTGTCGTCGGAGGTGCCCAGGGCGATCCAGGCGGCGATGGCGGCGCGGGCATGCGCCGGGCTGAGCGGGGGCGGCGGATGCGCTCCGGAGAGCGCGGGGGAAACGTCGAGGGCGTCGCGGTCGGCGGTCGGGGAGAAGGATCCCGGCGCGTCGGGTCCGAGGCTTCGCGGGACGAGCCAAAGGCAGGCGGCGCCGAGCACGAGGCCGAGGAGAGGGCCGGGGAGGAGCGAGGGTTTCACGAGGCGGGAAAGG
This sequence comes from uncultured Akkermansia sp., assembly GCA_966252115.1. GTDB lineage: Bacteria > Verrucomicrobiota > Verrucomicrobiia > Opitutales > Opitutaceae > IMCC26134_A. Next base: position 3,998 of record CBINNW010000063.1, on the reverse strand, counting down.
GGAACGACAGAGCGACGGAAGGACAGAGCGACGGAACGACAGGGGGGCGGAACGACTGAGTTGTGGAGCGGCAGAGCTACGACGGACGCAGGGGGGGAAGGACCGGGTGGGCGAAGGTCGGGGTGGCGATCCTACCGGGCGGAGAGAACCTGTGTGACCATGTCGGATGGAAGCTCGGGGTGGGCGTCGATCCAGGAGCGGGCGGCGGTCTCGTCGGCGCGGAGCCAGTTTTTCAGGTGTTCGCGGAGAACCCAGTTGCGGGGCTGGCCGCCACGCTTGGTTGGCAGTCGCACCAGTAGCTCGGCGTGGGTGGCGCGGTCGCGGATGTCTTTCCAGGTTCCGTTGGCGGCGAAGAGCGCGTTCACCTGCCAGCCGTAGTCGGGGAGCGCGGCGGCCCAGGCGACGGTGGCGGCGGGATCTTGTTCATACCAGGCGTTGACCAACCGCACGAGGGTCTCGCTGGTGCCGCTCAGATGGGCGGGCGTCGCGCCGGAGAGGAAACCGAGGGAGCGGTTGTAGCCGGTCTCGCTGATGCCGGAGCTTTCCTTCTCGTTCAGGGGCGGGAGATTTTTGCCGAACCATTGGGCGGCGGCCACCGGATCGACGCTGGCGAGGGCGTCGGCGATGCCGGCGAGCGCGGTGGTTTTGGCGTCGCCGGGCGGAAGTTTTTCCCAGCGGGAGAGGGCGGTCTCGGGGTCGGTGGCGGCGAGGCCGGCGAGGAGGGTGCCCTGGACGCGGTCGCCGATGACGGCAAATTCGGGCGTGTCGTGCGTGGCGAGCCATGCGGTGGCGGCGGCGGGCGACTCCTTCGCCCAGGAGCTGAGCAGATTGGTGAGCTGGGCTTCGCGTTCGGGGCCGGCCGGTAGGCGCAGGGCGAGGGGAAGATAGGCTTCGGGGGCCGGCGCGGGCCAGCCGTGCCAGGGCAGGGCGCTCCGGATCAGGCCGAGGCGGCGGGCGGGGTCGGGCAAGCGGTCGAGCCAGGCGAGGGCGGCGGCGGAGTCGAGCCCGGCCCATTCGCGGAGGTAGTTGGAAAGGTGCTGGGAGGTGGCGTTGAGGTCGGCGCGGGAGGCGAGGAGATCGGCGAAGGCGCCAGGATCGGAGCTTCCCGCCGGAGCCCAGTAGATGAGGCTGGTGAGCAGGGGCTGGTCGGTGCGGGACGCGGCGGTCGGGGCCTGTCGAAGCAGCCAGTCGAGCGCGGCGGGGGCGTCGTCGCCGGCCCACGTCTGGAGGGCGGGCAGGAGGACCCAGCGCTCCTGGTCGTTTTCCGCGAGGGCGGGGCCGAGCGCCTGGAGGGCGGCCGCGGGCGCCTTTTTCGCCCAGACCTTAAAAATGGCGACCCGCGCCGAGGCGAAAAAGGTGTCGTCGCCGGTGCGGGCGAGCGCGAGGGCGCGTTGGTGATCGGTGGCGGCGAGCCAGGTGAGGAGCTCGATGGCGACGGCGCGGGAGAGCACACCGTCGGGCAGGGTGGACGACCAGGTGTAGGCGGCGTCGAAGTCGCCGCGGGACCAGGCGAGGGCGGCCTCGGTGGTCAAGGTGGCGTGCTGGGTCGCGTCGATCGCGGCGTCGGTTTCGAGCGCGGCGATCCAGCGGGTGGCGGCCGGGGCTTCGAGCTCGGTCCAGGCGGTGAAGGCGATGTGACGCAGGCGCGCCTCGGGCTCGCCCGGCCGAGCGGCGGTGGCGGCGAGCAGACGGCCGTGGTGCTCGGCGGGGAGACGGGTGAGCAGTGCGCGCAGGCGGGATGCGCGTTCGAGATACTCGGCGGGCGAGGCGTCCTCGGAGAGCGGCGGAAGGGCGAGGTAGGCGGCGAGGGCGTCGTCGGCCTCGGCGGTGGAGAGGCGCGGAGGGTGGAGGATCGCGCGGAGCTCGGCGGCGGAAAGCGCCGGAGAAGACGAATTAGGAATTGGGAATGTAGAATTATGAAACGAAGCGGCGCGGTGCTGGTGGAGGGTGATGCCGAGGGAGAGCAGGGCGAGGGCGCCGGCGGTGGAGAGGGCGATCTTGGCGGTGCCCAGGGCGGTGGCTCCGGTGGTGGTCGTGGAAAGCGTGCCGCCGGCGAGGCCGGCGGCGCCGCCCGTGCCGGCGGTGACAGCTGCGGCGGAGAGGGATGCGGTGGTGATGCTGGCGGCGAGGCCGGGCGGGGTGGCGGCGAGGGCGGGCGTGGCGAGGGCGAGAGCGAGCGCGGAGGCGGTGGAGGCGAGACCGCGGCGAGCGAGGGCGGCGCGGAGTTTTTCGAGGGCGCGGTTCACGCGGACGCGCGCGGCGTCCTCGGAGACGGCGAGCGAGGCGGCGAGCTCGGCGTAAGAACGATTTTCAAAAAACCGAAGGAGAACGGCGGCGCGGTCGCGTTCGGCCAGGGATTGGAGGGCGTCGTCGATGAGTGGTCGGAGGCGTTCCCAGTCGGCGGCGGGTTCGGGAGCGGCGGTGCGCTCGTCCGCGTTCATTTGGAAAGCGACCTGCTCGCGGGCGAAGCGGCGGGCCTCGGTGCGACGGAGCTGCGAGGCGATTTGGCGCGTGCAGGTATGCAGCCAGGCGACGAGGTGCGGGTGGGTGGCGAGTTTGGCGGCCTGCCGGGCGACCTCGGTGAAGACGAGCTGGGCGACCTCCTGCGCGCGGTGGGGATCGCCGCCGGTCTGGCGGAGGGCGGCGTGGTAAACCAGACCGAGGTGACGGCGCACGAGCTCGGCAAAGGCGTCTTCCGAGCGGTCGTCGGCGTAGCGGTGGAGAAGTGCGGCGTCATCGTTCATGGGGTTTCCATGTGCTTATGGCCGCCGAACGCGGAACCGAACGCGGAAAATGCCGGGAGGGGGGACGGAACTGCAGAGAGACGGAACGGCAGGGCGACTGAGCGGAAGAACGGCAGAGCGACGGAACGACGGAGGCGGTCAGTGAATTCGGGGCTCGGACGTCGTATCGGGGAAAACAAGCTGCTGCCGGCCGGGGCCCAGGCGCACGAGGGCGGACGCCGACGGGGCGAGGGCGAGCAGTTCCACGTCGTTGATCAGGATGGGTCCGAGGCGCGTATCGGTGCGAATCCGCGCGGAAAACTCCAGCGGGGACGATGCGATGAGCTGGCCGGCGGAGAGGGGCGTGGTGCGCACGAGAATCTCGGGAGCGGCGCGGGTGCGCACGGTCGCGTGGCCGGGAGGCTCGGTGGCCGCGACGAGCGCGGTGGCACCGGCGGGAGCGGGATCGCGGGCGAGGGTGGGGGCGGCGCGACGCGGGGCGAGGAGGAGAGCGACCGCGAGCAACGGAATCGCCAGCAAGGTCGCGCCGGCGCGAAGGTGGCGTCGGATGCGGCGGCGTCGCGCGCCGCGCAGGGTGGCGGCGAGGGTGGCGGCGCGAAAATCGGCGGGGGCGGCCTCGTGCAGCAGGGCGCGCAACAGGGGATCGTCGGTGGGCGGCGGGGCGTTCATCGGGTGGAGGCGCGCAGGCGGGCGAGGACCTCGGTCTTGAGCCGGGCCCGGAGGCGGGAGAGGCGCGATTCGACGGATTTTTCGGAGGCGGCGAGTTGTCGGGCGATTTCGCGCACGGAACGGTTTTCCCGGTATTTCAGGTGAAGCAGGTCGCGGTCCTCGACGGGGAGGAGGGCGAGTTGGCCGGCGAGGAGCGAATCGAGCGCACCGCCGGTGTCGGAGGGCTCCGGCGAGGATTCGGCCTCGGCGGTCGCGTGGCGGGTGAAGCGGTCGAGAAAGGCCAGATAGCGGCGGCGGCCCCGGTGTTGATCTGCCAAAGCACTGCGGGCGAGGACCGTGAGCCAGCTCCAGAAAACGGTTTCGTCGTCGAAAACGCGGACGTGGCGGGCGACCCGGAGCAGGGTGGCCTGGAGGGCTTCGCGCGCCGCGTGTTCGTCACCGCGCGCCACGACGAGCAGATAGCGGAGGAGGCGATCGAAATAGGCGGCGTGGAAGGCGCGGTAGGCGGTCTCGTCGCCGCGCGTCAGACTGGAATGGCGCTTAGTTAGGAGCGGCCAGTTTCGATGAGCCTGGACGCATATTTTC
>CBINNW010000062.1:0-29577 GCA_966252115.1 uncultured Akkermansia sp. | reverse complement strand
ACACCGTGCAGGTCTGCACCGGCGTCATGAAATTCGGATACGAGTGCGTGAAGCCCATGCAGGAGCAGCTCCTCGCCTTCATGGCCAGGCACAAGTTCGAGACGCTGGCCGACTTCAAGGGCAAGAGCCTCGACTACTTCACCACCCACGCCGACCTCGTCGCCAAACAGACCGCGCGCAAAGCCGCGCAAAAGGCCGCCGCCGCGGACGCCGCCGCGAAGAAGATGGTCGCCAACGACGCCGAGTGGACCGGCGACGACTTCGTGAAACAGTCCAACGCGCTGGCGCGCTAGCGCGACGCGCGCGACGCGCTCAGTGACATGTGACGTGTGGCATGTGACGTGTGGAAAACCACTTGGTCGTAACGTCGCCGTAATCCGGCGTTCGCCTCTCGTCACACGTCACACGCCACATGTCACACCCTCCACGTCCCATGTCCCTTCCCCTCTGCCAAAACCACATCGCCGGCGCCTGGGTTGCCGCCTCCGGCGATGCGACCACGCCGGTCTTCAATCCCTCGACCGGCGAGACCATCGCGGCCTGTCCGGTCGGCTCGCGCCTCGACGCCGAGGCCGCCATCGCCGCCGCCGCCACCGCCTTCCCGGCCTGGCGCGACACGCCGCCGGTGGATCGCGCGCGGGTCTTTTTCCGCTACCGACACCTCATCGAGCAAAACTTCGAGCGCCTCGCCGCCCTCATCTCGCGCGAGCACGGCAAGACCGCCGTCGAGGCCAGGGGCGACCTGCACCGCGGCCTCGAAAACGTGGAATACGCCTGCGGCATCCCCACCCTGCTCATGGGCGACACCCTGGAAAACATCGCCCGCGGCGTGGACTGCGAGACGATGAACCAGCCGCTCGGCGTCTGCGTCGGCATCACGCCCTTCAACTTCCCCGCGATGGTGCCGCTGTGGATGTTCCCCCTGGCCCTCGCCTGCGGAAACTCCTTCGTGCTCAAGCCGAGCGAAAAAGTGCCGCTCACCGCCATCGCGCTGGTCGAGTTGCTCGAACAAGCCGGCCTGCCCAAGGGCGTGCTCAATCTGGTGCACGGCGGTAGGGAAGTGGTGGATACGCTGCTCACCCACCCGGCGGTGAAGGCGATCTCCTTCGTCGGCTCCACTCCCGTGGCCCGATACATCCACGAGACCGGCACGCGTCACGGCAAACGCGTCCAGGCCAATGGCGGAGCCAAGAACCACATCGTCATCATGCCCGACGCCGACATGGGCAAGACGGTGGAAAACCTCGCCACCGCCGCCTTCGGCTGCGCCGGCGAGCGCTGCATGGCCGGCTCCACCGCGCTCGTCGTCGGCTCCGCCGCCGCGAAGCTTTTGCCCGACCTGGTCTCCGCCGCCAAGGCGATCAAGGTCGGCCCCACCGACCGCTCGACACAGCCCCACATGGGCGCGCTCATCACCGCCGCGCACCGCGACCGCGTCGCCGGTCTGGTGGACGGCGGCGAAGCCGAAGGCGCCAAAATCCTCCAGGACGGCCGGGCGCTTCATGTGCCCGAGGCGCCTTCGGGATTCTACCTCGGCCCGACCATCATGGACGACGTGCGCGAGCACATGGCCTTGGCCCGCGAGGAAGTCTTCGGCCCGGTGCTGAACGTCATGCGCATGGACGACCTCGACGCCGCCATCGAGACGGCCAACCGCTCCGCCTACGGCAACGGCGCGGCGATTTTCACCAACAGCGGCCTGGCCGCGCGGGAGTTCAAGCACCGCGTGAAAGCCGGCATGGTCGGCATCAACGTCGGCGTGCCCGCGACGATGGCGATGTTCCCCTTCACCGGCTGGGACGACTCCTTCTTCGGCGACCTGCACATCCAGGGCAAGGAGGCGGTCCAGTTCTACACCCGCCAAAAAGTCGTCAGCTCCCGCTGGTTCACCGAAGGCGTCGGCGACGTGTGGAAGAAGTAGCTGGCAGCCGAGTGACATGTCACGTGTGGCGTGTGACGAGCATCTGAGAATGAAACCCCCGCATCGTTTTGAGAATCCCGCCGTCGAGAGTTATCGCGACCTGCTGGTGTGGCGCAAAGGCATGGAAACCGCCAAGCAGGTCTATGCCCTGACGCGCACGTTTCCGGCGGACGAGAAATTCGGGCTCACCGCCCAGATGCGCCGCGCCGCGGTCTCGATTCCCTCGAACATCGCCGAGGGACAGGCACGAAGAACCACGGGCGAATTCGTGCAGTCCCTATCCTACGCGGAAGGTTCGGTCGCGGAGCTGGCCACCCAACTTCTCCTCTCCGTCGATCTGGGGTTTCTATCGGCGGAAGAAGCCGCCGCCACGCTCACCCTGCTGGACGAAATCCGCCGCATGCTCAACGGCCTCCGCCGAAAGCTCGAAGCCACGAAATGATCTGAAAACTCGCCACACGCCACACGTCACATGTCACTCCTCATCCGCAACGGCCAGATCGTCACCGCCACCGAACGCTACGTCGCCGACATCCTCGTCGAGGGCGAGACCATCGCCGCCATCGGCCAAAACCTGCCCGCCCCCGCCGGCGCCGAGGTGATCGACGCTTCCGGCAAATACGTTTTCCCCGGCTTCATCGACCCGCACACCCACATCTACCTGCCCTTCATGGGCACGTATTCAAAGGACACCTACGAGACCGGCACCAAGGCCGCGCTGGTCGGCGGCACCACCACGATCTTCGACATGGTCTGCCCCTCGCGCTCCATGTCGGCCAAGGAGGGCTTCGACACCTGGAACGCCCACTCCGTCGGCAAGGCCTGCTGCGACTACAGCTACCACATGGGCGTCACCCGCTTCGACGACGTCGCCGCCGAGCAGCTCCGCGCCATCGTCGCCGCCGGCGTCTCGTCGTTCAAAGTCTTCCTCGCCTACAAGGGCGCCTTCGGCATCGACGACACCGAGCTCTACCGGACGCTCAAGCTCGCCAAGGAACTCGGCGTCATCGTCACCGCCCACTGCGAAAACGAAACCCTCGTCGCCGAGCGCCAGAAGGAGCTGCTCGCCGCCGGCAAGACCGACCCCGCCCAGCATCACGAGAGCCGCCCGCCGCTGGTCGAGGCCGAGGGCGTGCATCATTTGATGACCTTCGCCGAGCTCACCGGCGCCTCGGTCTATATCGTCCACCTGAGCTGCGAGGAGGCGCTCAAGAAGGCGCTGGAGGCCCGCCTGCGCGGCGTGGACGTCTCGGTCGAGACCCTGATCCAGTATCTGCTCATCGACAAAACCTACGCGGAGAAACCCGACTTCGAGGGCGCCAAGTTCGTCATGTCGCCGCCGCTGCGCGACGCGAAGAACCAGTCCATCCTCTGGAACGCGCTGCGCACCGGCCTGGTGCAGACCGTCGCGACCGACCACGCGCCCTTCGACTTCAAGGGACAAAAGCCGATGGGCGCGGAGGATTTCACCAAGATTCCCAACGGCATCCCGGCGCTGGAGGACCGGGTGAACCTGCTCTACACCTACGGCGTCAGAACCGGGAAAATCGACCTGCACACCTTCGTGAACGTGGGCAGCACGCAGGCCGCGAAGCTCTTCGGTCTCTTCCCGAAAAAAGGCGCCATCCAGCCCGGCTCCGACGCCGACCTCGTGATCTACGATCCGGCCTACCGCAGCACGCTCTCCGCCTCCACGCAGACGATGAACGTGGACTACAACGGCTTCGAGGGCTGGCCCATCGAGGGCCGCCCGGCGGTCGTCACCGTCCGCGGCGAAGTCGCCGTCCGCGACGGCAAGTTCGTCGGCACGACCGGCCGCGGCCGCTTCCTTGCGCGTGCCGCGCGCGGAGGCGGCAGTGACATGTGACATGTGGCGTGTGACGAGTGCCAAAGCAACAAGCCCCCACCTTCACCTTCTTCCGATTCCGGCACTCGCCACACGTCGCACGTCACTCGTCACACATTCTTCCGCCGCTCGCCACATGTCACACGTCACACTCAAAGACAGCCCCCTCTACAACGCCGACATCGCGCCCGTCGCGCCCGAGCGCCGCACCTGGAGCACCTGGCACATCGCCGCCCTCTGGGTCGGCATGGCCGTGTGCATCCCCACCTACATGATGGCCGGCGACCTCATCGGCAAAGGCATGAACTGGTGGCAGGCGCTGCTCACCATCTTCCTCGGCAACGTCATCGTGCTGATCCCGATGACGCTCAACGCCCACCCCGGCACGCGCTACGGCATCCCCTTCCCCGTCCTGCTCCGCGCCAGCTTCGGCACGCGCGGCGCCAACATCGCCGCCCTGCTCCGGGGGCTCGTCGCCTGCGGGTGGTTCGGCATCCAGACCTGGCTCGGCGGCGCCGCCATCTACGGCATCTGCGCCACCCTCTTCGGCTTCGATCCCGCCACCGCGACCAAGCTCCCCGTCCTCGACATCACCGCCGGCCAACTCGCTTCGTTCATCGTCTTTTGGGGCATCAACGTCGCCGTGATTCTGCGCGGCATCGACGGCATCAAATGGCTGGAAACCCTCAGCGCCCCCTTCCTCCTGCTGGTCGGCGTCGCGCTCGTCGGCTGGGCCTGCGCCGCCGCCGGCGGTTTCGGGCCGATCTTCGCCCAGCCCTCCCGCTTCGAGTCGCCCGCCGCCTTCTGGTCCTTTTTCGGCGCCGCGCTCACCGCGCAGGTGGGCTTCTGGGCCACGCTCTCGCTCAACATCCCCGACTTCTCCCGCTTCGCGAAAAACCAGCGCGCGCAGATCGTCGGCCAGGCCGTCGGGCTGCCGCCGACCATGGTGCTTTTTTCCTTCATCGGCATCATCGTCACCAGCGCCACCGTGGTGGTCTTCGGCGAGGCGATCTGGGACCCCGTCCAGCTGCTCTCCCGCTTCGAGCATCCGCTGCTTTGCAGCCTCGCGCTCCTCGCGCTGATGATCGCCACGCTCTCCACCAACCTGGCCGCCAACGTCGTCTCGCCCGCCAACGACTTCGCCGCCCTCGCCCCGCGCCTGATCAGCTTCAAGACCGGCGCGCTCATCACCGCCGTCATCGGCGTGCTCATGATGCCCTGGAAGCTGCTCGCCCTGCCCAACGGCTACATCTTCACCTGGCTCATCGGCTACGGCGCCCTGCTCGGCCCCATCGCCGGCATCATGATCGCGGACTACTTTGTCCTGAGAAAACGGATACTCGACGTGGACGGCCTCTACGATCCCGCCGGCCCCTATCGTTTCACCAAGGGCTTCAGCCTCGCCGGCCTCGGCGCGCTCGCGCTGGCGGTCTTGCCCAACGTCCCCGGTTTCCTCGCCACCGTGGGCGCGATCGATGCCGCCTCCGTGCCGGCGTTTTTCCACACCCTCTACAACCAGGCCTGGTTCGTCGGCTTCGCCCTCGCCTTCGGCCTGTATCTTCTCTTCCGCAAACCCTCCAAACCGAATTGAACCACGGAGACACGGAGGCACGGAGAAAACCACCCGGGCCCATCTTCTTCTCCGTGCCCTCCGTGTCTCCGTGGTGAATAAAAAACCAGTGCCCATGCCGACGCCCCCCCCCTGCTCGTATCAGCCACAGCCCTACACGGGACCCTCGCCCGAGGAGATCCTCGCGCTGCGCCACGCCCACGTGAACCCGGGCATCTTTCACTATTACAAGAAGCCGCTCACCATCGTGGAGGGCAAAGGCCAGTGGCTCTTCGACGAGACAGGCCGCCGCTACCTCGACGGCTTCGGCGGCATCGTCACCGTCTCGGTCGGCCACTGCCATCCGCACGTCACCGCCGCGGCCAACGCGCAAAACGCCCTCATCCAGCACACCACCACGATCTACCTGCACCCCAACATCGCCCTCTACGCCCGCGACCTCGCGGCCAGGATGCCCGGGGACCTCAAGGTGGTCTATTTCGTCAACTCCGGCTCCGAGGCCAACGACCTCGCGCTGCTCATGGCCCGCGCCTACACCGGCAATTACGACGTGCTCGCCCTGCGCAACGCCTACCACGGCGGCTCGCAGTCCACCATGGGCCTCACCTCCCACCACACCTGGAAATACAACGTCCCCGGCGGCTTCGGCGTTCACCACGCCCTCATGCCCGATCCCTACCGCGGCCCCTACGCCGGCGATCCCGAGGCCGGGCGCAAATACGGCGACGACGTGCAAAACCTCATCCAGTTCGGCACCAGCGGCCGCATCGCCGCCTTCTTCGCCGAGTCCATCCAGGGCGTCGGCGGCGCCGTCGTGTTCCCGGACAACTATCTCAAAACCGCCTACGCCCACGCCCGCGCCGCCGGCGGACTCTGCGTGGCCGACGAGGTCCAGGCCGGCTTCGGCCGCACCGGCACCCACTACTGGGGTTTCGAGACGCAAGGCGTCATCCCCGACATCGTCACCATGGCCAAAGGCATCGGCAACGGCTGCCCGCTCGCCGCCGTCGTCACCACCCCCGAGATCGCCAAGACCCTCGCCGCGCGCATCCATTTCAACACCTACGGCGGCAACCCCGTCTGCACCGCGATGGGACGCGCCGTCCTTCAGGTCATCGACCAGGAAGGCCTCCAGGCCAACTGCCTCGCCCGCGGCGCCCAGCTCAAGACCGGCTTCGCCAGGCTCGCCGAAAAACATTCGCTCATCGGCGACATCCGCGGCCTCGGCCTCATGCTCGGTGTCGAGCTGGTGAAGGATCGCACCACCAAGGAGCCCGCCTCGGCCGAATGCGCCTCCGTTTTCGAAAAATGCCGCGAGCTCGGCCTGCTCATCGGCAAGGGCGGCCTCAAGGGCAACACCCTGCGCATCAAGCCGCCGATGTGCATCACCGAGGCCGACGCCGACTTCATGCTCGCCGTTCTGGACGAGGCGCTTGGCAGCGCCTGAAATTGCGGCCCAGAGAACCGCGTAGGCTTGCGGCGCCTACACCACGTGAATACCGAACCCACCCGTTTGTCTGGTTCACGTTAAAACGGCCATATCCAAAAGTAGGGATTTACCCCCAAACATCGGTGTATATCAGGAGCGATTCCCCAACTAGCCTCCCCGCCCATGAGCACCCCCACATCCGGCCCCGGCTCGGACAAGACGCGGATCATCGTCGGCCGCGAGGAAGAAGCCTTTGCCTACGATGACAAAGGCGCCGTCCGGGTGAACCGGAAGCCCAAGCTCATCCCCGTCCCCACCCCCGCCGGCCAGTCGCGCCCTCCGCCGCTCGGCCCCCTGCCCCCCCGTTTCGTCGGCCCGGTGGATCAGGCCGCTCTGCTGAGCGTCTCCCAGCTCACGCTCTCCCGGGAGCTCACCATGGCCACGCCGCAGATCGGCCGGCTCATCGTGTGTTACCACCCGGCGCGTCGCCGCATGGTGTTGACCCCTCTTCAGTGGCGCGTGCTCCAGTGCTTCGAGGGCGGCCGCACCGTTCCGGCCGCGCTCAAGCACCTCATCCAAAACTCCGGCTGCATCCCGCTGAACGAGTTTTACGAGCTGATCCTCCAGGCCTGCGACCATGGCATCCTGCAGACGCCGGGGCATCCCGTGCCTCCGCCGACCACCCCCATTCCGTGGAAGTTCACCGCCCCCGGCACGGTGCTGCGTCCGCTGGGCATGATGCTGCTCGCGACTTGCGTGATCCTCCTGATCGTCCGTCCGCTCGAGGCGCCCTCCCACCTGCTGTGGTGGTTGCCCGGATGGGCGCTGCTCTGCGTCGCCGCCAGCGCCGGCTCGTTGCTCGTGGGCGGCGTCCTCCACGCGGGCGAAGGCCTGCTCCATCGCCCCCGTTTCCACCGACGCTCCGTGCTGCCCCGGCTGGTGATCGACCACGACGAGCTGCCCCTCGAGGGCACGGAGACGGAGCTCGCCCTCGCCCAGCTCATCCCCTTCGTCGCGCTCGCCATCCTCACCTCGATCTTCGCGCCCGATCTCACGCTGCCGATGATCTGCGGTCTGCTGTGGAACCTCGCGCCTTTCGGCAAACTCCCCGGGCTGCGACTGCTGCGCGCCCTGCACTATGCCCCCCGGCTCTCCACCTCGCAGGATTTTCGCTTCAAGCCCAACCAGACCCTCACGCGCCGCATCCGCGTCCACCTCGAGGCAAACGAACTTCGCCTCCTCGCCCTGCGCGCCGGCTACGCCGTGCCCTGGTCCCTCCTCGTCATCCTCACCGTGCTGGTCACGAGCGGCGTCGATCTCGAAAAAATCTGGCGGGCGGCCCTCAGCCACAACCTGCCCACGCTCATCCTCCTCGGCCTGCCCGTCCTTCTCGCCGCCGTCGGCATCGGGGCGCTCGTCGTCGGCGGAATCCTGGCCCGGGAACGCTGGCGCGCCCGGCGAGCCGAGGCGGAGCCGGTGCGCTCCGACACGCCGACTCAGGTGCCCGTCCTGATCTCCCCCGAGGACATCGTGCGCTTCTTCGGCGAGACCTACCCCTTCCAGTTTCTCCCGATCAAACACCGCCAGCTCCTCGCCCCCCGCATCCGGCAAACCCTCTTCCAGCCCGGCGAGACCCTCATCCCCGCCGGCGACAAACGGAGACGTTTCTACCTGCTCTACTCCGGCTCGGTCCGGGTGGACGCGACCGGCCACAAAAAGCAGAACCTGACCCTCGGTCCCGGCAGCATTCTCGGCGAGACGGTGCTGCTCCACGGTGGAGAACAGCCGGCCAACATCATCGCCCTCGAAGCCGGCCTCCTCCTCTCCTTCAACCACGAAGCCTACGACGAGGTCGTGGCCCCCGTCATCCCCCGGCACAAAATCGAGGACGCCGTCCAGACCATCTCGTTCCTGCGCCAGATCGCGCTCTCCCGCCGCTGGTCGGTGCAGATGCTCGACAGCTTCGCCCGGCGCGCGGTCGTCCACCAGTTCAGCTTCGGCACCATCGTGCTCGAAGCCGGCCAGGACAACCTCTGGTTCTACGTGCTCCAGGAGGGCGAACTGCGGGTGATGAAGGAGGGACGCCGCGTCGGGCGCATCCAGCCCGGCGACTTTTTCGGCGAAATCAGCCTCCTGCAAAACAGCCCGACCACCGCGCAGGTGGTCGGCCACCACCCCGGCCGCTACATCGCGATGCCGAAGCAGGATTTCCTCAACTTCATCACGCAGAACCCCACGGTCGCCCTGCAGTTCGAATCGCTCGCCTCCCAGCGCCTGGGCCGCCCGCTGTTCCCCCTCTGAGTCCCGCGATTCGCGGGCTCGTGGTCTGCCCGGGGACCTTTTCCAGAAGGTAGGGCGCGACCGCCGGGCGCGCCGGTTTGGTCGGCGACCACCCCGCACCCCTCGCGACGAGCCAAGGGCCGCCATACCCCGAGCGGTCACCTGCTCATTCAGAACTCCGCGCCGTCGAGTCGTTGAAAACACCGAATCACCAACCGCTAAACTTCGCTAAAGACCGCTAAACAGCCCCCCCATCACTTGACCTCGCTTGCCGTATCACTGCGCCCGGCCGGTGAGCTCGATGGCTCCACCGTCGATCCTGTTTTAGCGTAATTTAGCGACATTTAGCGGTTCCCACCCGCGGTTCTTCCCCTCACCTACCGAGTCCCTTGGCCGGCGTATCAGTGGCGCCTCCCGCATCGCCCGCTGAAAACAGCCGGCAACCCGAAGGCCTCGTTCCGCCGGAAACCCGCACGCCCCCGAGCGCCCCGCCCCGTCGCATCCCAACGCAAGTTGGCGAGAAAGCCCGGCCCGGTCCCGTGCCAAATTAGTTCTCGATTCTTTTCATTCTGTCCGTGGCCTTGACCGCCCCCTTCCCTTTGCTTCGCCACCCGCGATGCCGCCTCCCTCCGACCACACGCCCGACTCCCTTCTCGCCCGCATCCGGCAGGATGGCGTGCGGCGCACCGCGCAGGCCCTTCGCAAACCACCCCTCCCCTCCACCCTCCTTCAGGCCCTCGCCGACTTGCCGCCCGCGGACGCCCCCGAGGCCCGCCTTTTCGTCGCCGCCTACCCGCTCGCGCCCAGCCACCTGCTCGAAAGCCTCGCCGCCGCCGCGCCCGAGCCGGAACTGCTCGCCCACCTCGCCACCAACCCGCGCACCCCGCCCCACCTGTTGATCGAGTTCGCCGCGCACCCCTCGCCGGAGGTCCGCGCCCAGACCGCGCTCCATCCCCAGCTCCCGGCGCGCGAGCTCCTCTCCCTCGCCGACGATCCCGATCCCGCCGTCCGCCGCGCCCTCGCCGCCAACGCCTCCCTCCGCCTGCCGCAACAGGCCCGCCTCGCCGCCGACACCGAGCCCTCCGTCCGCCTCGCCCTCGCCGACAACTCCGCCCTCGCCGCCCCCGCCTCCCTCGTCCTCGCCATCGACGACAGCGCCGTCGTCCGCCTCCACACCGCCGCCACCGCCATGCCGGACGACGACACCGTGATCGGCTGGGCCGCCACCGACGAGGAGGACGTGCAGCTCGCGCTCGTCCGCCGCCGCGACCTGCCCGAGCCCGCCGGACGCCTGCTCCTCCAGTCCGCCCACGCCTCCGTGCGCCGCGCCGCGCGCGAGCGCGTCGAGCCCGACGAGGTGGACCTCCTCCACTTCGCCACCGCCGGCGAGCCCGACGAACGCCGCTGGGTCGCCTCGCGCCGCCGCCTGCCCCGCCCCCTCCAGCGCCTGCTCGCCCAGGACAAGGACGGCTCCGTCCGCTCCGCCCTCGCCGCCAACACCGACCTCGACCCCGGCATCGCCTCCTACTTCGTGGACCTCGCCGACGAGCCCGCCTGCCTCTCCCTCGCCGGCAACCCCTCCGTATCGGAAGATTTGATACAGGGCGTCGCCGCCACCCGCCGCCCCGCCGTGCTCGCCGCCCTCGCCTACCGGGAGACGCTCGACCCCGAGATCGCCCGCCTCCTCGTCGCCCGCAGCCCCGTTTTCCGCCGCCACTGGGCCGCCCAGGACCGCGGCCTCTCCGGCCTCGACGCCGACACCGCCCGCACCCTGCTCGCCGACAAGATGCCCGGCGTGCGCGCCCTCGGCGTGCGCGGCCACGCCTGGCGCCGCGCCGATCTCTACGAACTCGGCCGCGACCCCGTGCCGCGCGTGCGCATCGAGGTCCTCCGCCACGCCAACGCGCCCGACGAACTCGTCTCAGACGCCCTCGCCGATCCCGCCCCGGAGGTCGTGGCCGCCGCCCGCGAGATCCAGGCTCGCCGCGCCGCCGCCCGTCGCGCCGCTCCCGCGCCCTCTCCCCGCCCCGCCGCATCGGCGACGCCCGCCGACGCCGCCCCGGGCCTCGCGCACGCCCCCGCGACCGGCCGCGCACCGCGCGCGGCGGTCGAGTTTGTCCCCTTCAGCTCCGCCGCGCCGGCCGAGGCCGAGCCCCGCCGCGACACCGGCCTGTTCGGAAAACTCAAACGCCTCTTCCGTTGATCCACGCGGCGAGCCCCGCCCTCGCGTCCCTCCATCCCATTTTCAGCCTTCCGCCTTCATCCATCCCTCCTTCCCCTTTCCGCCATGGCCAAAAAGTCCCCCGGTCCCACCACCCTCACCTTTCGCGACCTCGTGCTCGGCGCCGACGCCGAGACCCTGCGCCAAGCGCTCGAGGCCCGCGTGCGCATCGACGAACTCATCGCCGAGCGCCAGGCCGCCTACGAACGCATCGCCGCCCTTGAAACCCAGGTCGAGGACGTGATCGGCGAGCCGGGCGTCTTCCCCTTCCCCGCCCCGCCGCTGCCCGTCGCCGGACTCGATCCCAAGGCCGACAGCTTCACCCGCGCGGCCTCCGCCACCGCCGCCTCCTCCCCCGCGCCAAAACGCGGCCCCGGCCGCGCCGCCGCGTCCGCCGCCACCGCCGCACCCGCGCCGGTCGGGACCGACACCGACGCGGACGACGACGATGACGACCAGCGTCCCGAGGCCCCCGATGCCGACGCGGGCGACAACGACGACGATTCCGACACCGACGAAAACGCCCGCGGCTGAGCGACGCCGACGGCGCCTCCGGCCGCCGCCACCGTCGTTCCGTCCCGCATCTCCCGTTTCGCCGTTCCACCTCGCTCCCTTTGCGACGCGATCAGCAGATCCGCATCAATGAACTCCTCCTCCAACGCGAGGAGCTCTTCCTGCGTATCCACGCGGCGGAAACGGAGGCCGCGCGCATCCTCGGCGAACCCTATCCCTTCACCCGCCCCACCCTTCCCTCCGACCGGCGCGTGAAACGCAAACCCGGCCCCGCCCGCGCCTCCGACGGCACCAAAAAATCCGCGCCCGAGGCCGCCCTTCGCCGCCTGGAGGAAAGCGAGGCCGCCTACCGCGTGACCTACCGGCAGTTCGGCCGCGAGGTCACGGAGACGCACCTGGAACAGGCCGCGCTCGCGACCCTGCTCGCGAGCCAGGCCGCCCACCTGCAAGTGCTGCGGATCGAGACCCTCGACCCCGCCGGCGCCGTCCGCGCCACCCTCTTCGGCGGAGCCGGAAGTTCGGGCCACGGATAGAGCCCCCGCCCCCAAAGGAGGACGGACATTCTTGTCCGTCGGCTTGAATGTTCTACAGGTTCATGTTCACGAACCGACGGACAAGAATGTCCGTCCTCCCCGGCGTCCCGCATCGGTCCCTGGCCTCCGCGGCTCCGGCTAGATCTGGTGCCCGTGTTTCACCCGGGGACTTTTGCCGCCGGCGTTCAGGCGATCCAGCACCGCGGCCAGTTTGCGACGCTTCTCCTCCGCCGCCGTCGCCTCGGCCCCGAAAAGATCGAGCTGCGCGCTCGTCGGCGGCGCCTCGATGCCCGAGAACCGCACGCTCACCAGCCGCAGCGCCCGCCGCTTCGTCCAGGCCTTGCGCAGGAGCGGCTCGACCAGCGGGTAAAACGACGCCTCCAGGTCGCTCGCCGCCGGCAGGCTGCGCCCCGCGGTCTCCTGCGAAAAATCGGCGTAGCGCACCTTGAGCGTCAGCGTGCGCGCGCGTTTGCCGTCCGCCCGGATGTCGGGCAGGAGCGCGTCGATCATGCCCTTCGCCACGCGCTCGATCATCGCGAAATCCGCCACGTCCGTCGCGAAGGTCTCCTGTTGGGAATAGCTCTTCGCGTCTTCCCGCTCCGTCTCCACCGGCCGGTCGTCCTCGCCCCGCGCGGCCGCCACCATCGCGCGCCAACCGGACCCGAACAAGGCCTCCAGCTCGCGCTCGCCCCGGGTCAGGATGTCGGCGACCAAGGAGAGGCCCCGCGCCTGCAAAAACTCCTCCGTCTTCCGCCCCACGCCCGGCAGCTTGCCGATCGGCAACGGCGCGAGAAACGCCTCCTCCTCCCCCGGCGGCACCACCACGAAACCGCGCGGTTTGCGCGCCTTGCTCGCGATCTGCGCCACCAGCTTGTTCGTCGCGATGCCCATCGAAACCGGAATGGCCAACTCGTCCAAAATGCGGCGCTGCAAACCGCGCACCGCGCGCTCGACCGCCTCCGCGTCGCGCAGGCCGCAGGGCGCGAGATCGAGGTAACCCTCGTCGATCGAGTTGCGCTGCACCAGCGGCGTGAGCGTCTCGCAGAGCTCGAACATGCGACGCGAGACCTTCGAGTAGAGCCCGCTCGTGTGGGGCAGCAAAATCAGGTCCGGGCAAACCTTCAGCGCCCGGCTCGTGGGCATCGGCGTGTAAACCCCGCAGGCCCTCGCCTCGTAGCTGGCGGACGAAATGATGCCGCGCTCCCGCCCGCCCACCGCGCACTTGGTGCCGCGCAGCTCCGGCTTCAGCGCCAGCTCGCACGACACGAAAAACGCGTCGGCATCGAGGTGGACGATCAGGGCGGGTGCGGCCATGCGACCAAGCTCGCCACCGCGTCGCCCCGAGTCGATACCGGCCGCGCGTTTCCCCGCCCTCATCCGGCGGCGGTTTGAGCGGAGGACGGACATTCCTGTCCGTCGATTCGGCGCGAATATGGAATACCCTGACGGACAGGAATGTCCGTCCTCCTTTTTTAACCTGCATCGACCACTAACAGGAACACCCCACCGGCTACCCGACCGGCCGGAGTTCGAACCACTCGAAATCCGCGTGCCCGCGCTGCCCCGCCACGTCGCGGCAGGCCAGCCCGATCATCGTCCCCGTGAAATGCAGGGTGGAGCCGTAGTCGTCCGACAGTTTGCCGAAATCGAACACACCGCCCACCGGCGTCCAGCGCTCGCCATCCGGCGAGGCGAAGAAACGCAGCTCCGCGCGGTCGATCTCGGCGCGCAAAAACACCGCCGCCGGCCAGTCCGCGATCGGCAGGCGGGCCTCCGGCGGCTCGGCATAGACGAAGTCGTCGCTCAACTGCACCGCCACCACGCGCCCGAGTTTCTCGTCGTGCGTGACGTTGAGCGCGTAGTTCGTGCGCGTGTCATACCAGCAGACCAGACCGGCGAACTGGGTGTAACGCGTCGGGGAAAACTCCAGCCGCGTCGTCACCGTCGCGCGAAAGCCCTCCAGGCGCCGCGCGAGCAGGCTCTGATCGTGCAGCGAATGCGGCGACTCGCCCCCGGCCATGCGCAGCCAGCCCGGTCGCGCCGCAAAATCCAACCAGCCGGCGTGCGCCGGACGTCGCAGGCTTTGCCAACGGGCGTCGAGCGCCGCCTCCCCCGAGAACACCGTCCGATCCGGCAAGGCCGGCCATGGGCACGGCGCCAGCCCCGCCGGCGCGGGCGGATTCACCGCGGGCAGGACGCCGCCGTCGGCCAGCCGCAACCAGCCGTCCGCCGACCACACCACGCGTTGCAGGGCGGTCTCCCGACCGAGCACGCAACGGTCGCCGGCATGGGCCGCGGCGCTGGCCGTCTTGTCCGGCGAACTCGGGTTGGCCGCCGCGCCGGTGCGCAGCGGACGACTGCACAGATGGGCCAGCCACCATTCGCCGGCGGCCGTTTGCACCAGCTCGCCGTGCCCGGCCTTTTGCAGCGGATGGTCCGGCGCGTGCCGCGTGGTCAGCACCGCCTCGGCCGGATCCGGCTCGTAGGGGCCGGTCAGGGTGCGCGAGCGCGCCATGGACACCCCGTGGTTCCAACCCGTGCCGCCCTCGGCGAGGAGGAGGTAGTAGTATCCGTTGTGCCGATACAGGTTCGGGCCTTCGCAGAGGATGTTCTCCTTGCGCAGCAACTCGTGCACCGGCCCCGTCAGCCGACGCGCGGCGGGATCGTATTCCTGCGCGACAATGCCGGCGAAACGATGACGCCCGGGGCGAAAATCCCAGCACATGTTGCAAAGCCATTTGCGGCCGTCCTCGTCGTGGAAAAGCGACGGATCGAAGCCGATCGAGTCCAGCCGCACCGGCTCGGACCAGGGCCCCTCGATGCGCTCCGCCGTGACGAGAAACACATGCGGATCCTTGAAGGGCCGGCCCATGCCGGTCGTGACGACGTTGGTATAGACCAGCCAGAAGCGCCCGTCGGCGTGGCTGAGCGAGGGCGCCCACGAACCGGCGGAGTCCGCCACGCCCCGCAGGTCCAGTTGCGAGACGCGGGTGAGCGCGTGTCCGACCGGGCGCCAGTTGACCAGATCGCGCGAGTGATGCAGCGCGACGCCCGGGAACCACTCGAAGGTCGAGGTGGCGAGATAGTAGTCGTCGCCGACGCGGCAGATCGACGGATCGGGACGGAAGCCGGGCAAGACGGGGTTTTGAATCATGGGAAGGAGGCCGGACGGGAACGAAAGGAGCGGCCCCGCGCGGGCGCGAGCCGGCATCCGCCGCCCTCGTCGGCGAGGCGCCCGAACCGTTCGCGGGCCGAGGGGCAGGCAACCGCGCCTGGCCGCGCCGCGCCACCGCCTCGGCGCTTACCCTGTAAACCGGGAAGCCGAGCGTGATCACCTTGTCGGGGTGACGTCGGACCGCCGGGGGGGCGCCCCTTTGGGTTCATACCAATTCACGTTCCGCCGTAATAAAACCGGTGATCGCAAGCCGTAGGCCTGAGCGCTGGTCGAGCCGCCCGACCGCGGTCGGGCCTACATCGAAGCGGTGCTTTTATGCCCTTGAATGCGAATTGGTGTCGGTCTCCGCCGTCGTGATCAGGCGCACCGCCTCCTGCGCGGCGGCGAGCCCGAAGGCGGCCGTCACCCAGGTCGCCGCCCCCAGCCCGGCCGCGCAGTCCAGGCGCGTGGCGGAGCCCGGTTCGGGCGCCGCCGCGCAAGAGCCGTCCGCCCACGGGTAGATGGGCGGCTCCGTGCTCCAGACCGCGCGCACCCCGTAGGCATGCCCCTCGCCGCCCGCGAAGCCGTGCTCGCGCCGCAGGGTTTTGCGCAACTGGCGCAGCAGGTCGTCGCCGCCGGATTCGCCGAGGTCCCCGATCCGGAGGCGGGTGCCGTCGCGTTTCCCGCCGGCGCCGCCGGTGGTCACGACCGGGATGCCGCGCTCGACGCAGGCCGCGAGCAGGCGGGCCTTGTGCGCGATGGAGTCGATCGCGTCCACGACCACGGTGTAGGGCCGCGCGGGCGTGAGCAGGCGGAGGGCGTTGGAGGCCACGAAAAACTCCTGCACCGGCTCCACCCGACAGGCGGGGTGGATCAGGCGTATCCGTTCGGCCAATACCTCAACCTTGGGACGGCCGATCTGGCCGTCCAGCGCGTGGAGCTGGCGGTTGACGTTGCTCACGCAGACCTCGTCGAGGTCGATGAGCGTGATCGCCCCCACCCCGCCGCGCGCGAGCGCCTCGGCCGTCCAGGAGCCGACCCCGCCCACGCCGACCACGCAGGCGTGCGCCTCGCGCAGGCGCCCCAGGGCGGCGCGCCCCAACAGGCGACCCAGACCGCCGAAACGGGCTTCGTAGGTGTCGGTGGGGTCAACGGAATCGGCGGGGGCGGATGAATCGGCGGACGTCATGAAAAGCGGGCGACGGGTGAAGGGGCGGGCGGGCGACGGCGAGCCGCCGCTCAGCCGCGCACGGAACAGCGGGCGAGCAGTCCCTCCACGGCGAGGATGGCGCGGCTTTCGCGGTCGGCGTCGGTGCCGTGGATGCGCGCCCAGCGCACGCCGGTGTTTTCCAGCGCCTCCAGAAACACGCGGCGGCACATGGCCCGGCCCTCGGCGTCGGGGAAACAGCGCTGCGGATCGGGCGCCCAGGGCAGGTCCGTGTCGCAAAACAAATACAGCGCCGCCGACCGCGCGCGCCGGGCGGCCTCGGGCCGCGCCCACGCGGGGCAGGCGCCGGGAAACAGCAGGTCGTCCCAGAGGGTGCAGGTGAGCAGGTCGGTGTCGTGGAAAACCAGGCGCGCGCCCTCGTCCGCCGCGCGGGCGATGGCGGCGTCCTCGCCCGCGATCTGCCCGCGCGCGATGGCCTCCAGGTCGGCCGGACCGATGACGCCGCCGTGAAAATCCCAGTAGTCGCGCACGTATTCCGGCGACCAGGGCGCGCCGAAACGCGTGGCGAGGCGCTCGGCCAGGGTGGACTTGCCGGTGGATTCGGGGCCGAACAGCACCACGCGCCGCGGAAGGTCGTTTTTCATGTCCGCGCCTCCGTCGTAGCGCCGCCCGGCGCCGCCGCCGCCACCGTCGCCGCGCGTCGGGCGCGCAGCCATTCGCGCCAGCCGGCAAAGGCGAGGAAGAGGTAGATGGCGTAGAGGAAGGCGGTGTAGGCCAGCGCGTATCCGAGTTTCAGATACACCACGACCGCGACCGCGTTCACCACCACCCACACCGGCCAGTTGTCGAGGTTTTTGCGCGACTGCATCACCTGGGCCACGATGCCGAAACAGGCCAGAAACGCGTCCTGGTAGGGCGCGCGCGCGCTGGTGTGGCGCTCCAGGTATTCCGCCCAGAGGACCATCGCGCCGAGGCCGGCGACGAGGTAGCCGAGCCGCGCCCGCCACCCGAGCACGGTGATGGGCAGCTCGGGCGCATGGCCCTTGTGCTTCACCCAGTGCCACCAGCCGTAGGCCAGCCCGCCGAAGTAGAACACCTGCACCTTCGCCTCGGCGAAGAGCTGGATGCGCCAGAACAGGACGGCCTGCACCGCCACCGCCACCAGCCCCACCGGAAAGGCCCAGAGGTTGCGGCGGATCATCAACCACACGCCCACGACGCCGAGGAGGAAGTTCGCCTGGTCGAGCGACGAGGTGGTGAGCCCCTCCCGGATGTTTTCAAAAAAGGGATTCACGATTCGCGCGCCACGTGGGCCTCCAGCGCCTCGCGGGTGATCGCGTGGCGGGCCGCGCAGCGCGGGCATTGGATGGTGATCACGGGGGCGTCCTCGAAGAGGCCGTCGGGATCGGTTTTCATCACCGGTGCCAGCACCTCCAGCATGCGCTCGTGGTTGCAGCCGCAGTGCCAGAGATAGACGCGTTTTTCCATCGGCGTCACCGTCTCCGGACCCCGCTCCGGCTCGAGCGCGCGCACAGCGTCGGCGTCGAGCGCGGCGAACCACGGCGCGTCGCAGTCGGGATGTTCGCAGACGAGGGCGAACTCCTCCTCCGCGACCTGGAAAAAACGCACCGGCCGCTGCTCGCTGCGGGCGTAAAACATTTCCATGCCCGCGATGGGATCGGAACCGGTGAACGGCACCACGCTGCGACGCTTCGGCTGCCGTCCGCGCACCACGTCGGAGTAGAAGAGATTTTCGGGAAACTCCCTCACGTTTTCGTCGAAAATGCGGCCGACCACGGCGCCGGTCTCGTTGTCACCGGTGAGGAACAGGTTCACGCGCGGCTCCCGCACGTTGATCGTCCACGCGGTCATCTCGTTCCACGGGCGCGAGGCGCAGTGCAGGACGAAGGCGGCCAGGGCCCGCTTGAACATCGCGTCGTGCGCCGGATCCGGCCGCACGGCGTGCTCGCTCAGGTGCAGATAGTAATCGACGTAGAGATCGGAGACGTTCGCCCGCGCCACGAGCGCGTTGCGCCCGCGCACGAAAAACGTGCGCACCTCGAGACCAGGCTCGGCGGGATCGATGGGTGTGGATTCGGCCATGAGCACCCACGGAGAAACGGGAGCGCGCGCTTTGTCCAACGCGTAAAATGACCCGGCGCCCGCCGCGCCCGCCGGGCCACGGAGCCCGAGGGCGGCGGGGAGGAGCCGCGCGCATGGCACAATCGTGTTTCGGGCGGCACCGAATCTTCACCTGGAAAAACATTCAACTCACTTGGCACAGGCCGTGCATCGTGTATGTCTATCCCCGTAACCAATCACATGACCATCTTCGCCCACTCCATCGCCTCCCGCCGCACCGGTGCTTCGTCCACGAAGACCGGGCAGGCCAAAGGCATGGTCTGCGCCTGTCATCATGGTTACCGACAAGGTTGGTCCAAACACCAACCGGCCACCCCGGGCCGTCGAGTCTGAGCGCCGCGACCAGCGCGCTTGTTTCCCACAGACTCCCCGCCCGTCCGGAGGCCCGCCGCCCGCCGTGCGCGCGCTCCTGTCCTGCCACATCCCCCAATCCCAATCAGTCCCAACTTCCCTTTGCTCCCATCCACCATGAACACGATCCTACCGCCTCAGCTGAACAGCAGCCGTCGTTCGGGCCGTCACGTCTCCGCCACCGAGACGCGCAGCCCCCACTACGACTGCCAACAGCATGCGGACTCCATCGACCTGACGGTGTTCATGCCGGGCGTGGATGCGTCCGGGGTGGAGATCGTGGTGCGCGGTCCCGACCTCATCGTCGTGGGGCGCAAGAGCCACGTGGTGCGGGTCAACTTCGCCGCCGCCCACCTCGAACACGCGCAGCTCGACTACGAACTGCGCCTGCGCCTCGGCCGCGATCTCGACTACGGTGTCCTCCAGGCCGAGCTCAACGACGGTGTGTTGAGCCTGCACATCCCGAAACGCGCCGCCCTGGCCCACGCCGCCTGACCCGGTTTCCTCCGTTTGGTCGTCTGATAAAACCGCAGGCCCGTCCGCTCCCCGCGGACGGGCTTTTTTTGCGCCCGGAGCTGATCGGGCCGGTTACGGAACAGACATAGGAGGGAGAGGATACGCCGAGACCGCCACGGCGGATGAACCGCGATCACCGCCCAAACGGCGCGCCTGCGGGTCGCGCCCGCCGGAAGGTCCAGACTCGGAACGTAATGGGGATCAGCGGATGCCCAAGAAACGCGGGAGGCTTGGGCTCCCCGCTCGCGCGTCCAGCGGATAAGCGTGCCCGTCCACCCGCGCCTCGCTGGACGCCGCCCGAGGCGCGGCCCCGTTTTGCCCTCGCGTTTGCCCACCGCCCTCGCGGCAATCCCCGGCCATCATGCCTTTCGCCCAACTCGGTCTCCACTCCAGTATCGTCCGCGCGGTCGCCGCCAAGGGCTACACCACGCCCTCCCCCATCCAGGAGCAGGCCATCCCCATCGTGCTCACCGGCCGCGACCTCGTCGCCTCCGCCCAGACCGGCACGGGCAAAACCGCCGCCTTCGCCCTGCCGATTCTCAATCGCCTCGGACCGCACCAAAAAACCGGTCCGCGCGTGCTCATCCTCGAACCCACCCGCGAGCTCGCCGCCCAGGTGGACGAGAATTTCGCGGAGCTGGGCCGCTTCACCGACCTCAAACGCGCCCTCCTCCACGGCGGCGTCGGCTACGGCAAACAACGCGCCGATGTCCTCGCCGGCGCCGACATCGTCACCGCCACGGTGGGACGCCTGCTCGATTTTCTCAACGAACGCGCCCTCCGCCTCGACCACCTCCAGATCCTCGTGCTCGACGAGGTGGACCGCATGCTCGACATGGGCTTCATCAAAGACGTCAAAAAAATCGTCTCCCTCTGCCCCAAGCAGCGCCAGACGCTGTTTTTCTCCGCCACCATCCCGCCGGAGATCGAGGAGATCGCCCGCTTCGCCCTCCGCGACCCCGCCCGCGTCACCATCGGCCGCCAACGCTCGGTCAACGAATCCGTCACCCACGCGATCTATCCGGTGCCGCAGCACCTGAAGTTTCCCCTGCTCCTCGAACTGCTCAAAAAGACCGACTACAAGAGCGTGATCGTCTTTTCCCGCACCAAACACGGGGCGGACAAAATCGCCCGCAAGCTCAAGGCCGAGGGCCACACCGTCGCCCTCCTCCACGGCGACCGCAGCCAGGGCCAGCGCAAAGCCGCGCTCGAGGGCTTCAAGAACGGCAGCCTCGAGGTGATGGTCGCCACCGACATCGCCGCCCGCGGTCTCGACGTGGCCGGCGTCACCCACGTCATCAACTACGACATCCCCGCCACGCCCGACGACTACGTCCACCGCATCGGGCGCACCGGCCGCGCCGCCGCCGAAGGCGACGCCTTCACCCTCGTCACGCCCGACCAGACCGGAGAGCTCCGCGCCATCGAAAAATTCATCAAGGCCACCATTCCCCAACTCACCATGGAGGGCTTCGACTACCGCGCGCCCGCCCCGCCCTCCATCCCCCAAGGCCCCGCCCGCGGCGGACGCGGGGGCAACCGCGGCGGTGGTGGCGGCGGTGGCGGATCGCGCTCCGCCGGAGGTCCCGTCTCCCTGCCGCCCCACCGCGCCGAGCATCGACACTTCGAGACCCGCCCCGGCTCCGCCTCCGACTCGCCCCGCGCCCCCCAACCCGGCACCACCGGCGGCAAGGGCAGCGGCGGCCAGCAGCGCAACAAGGACCGGTCGCCGAATCCGTTTCTGCCCAAAGGAAAGCCCGGCGCCCACTGGCGGCGTCGCGACGGCCGCGCCTGATCCGCCTGCCCGAGTCTCCGCGGCATCCCAACCCGCCTCACGGTGAAAGGAGGAGGGATGCCGCCGCGCCCGCACCTGTTTTCCGGAGGGAAACCTAGGACGAAAACCCTAGGAAACATTCCCCAATAAGCTCTGTAAAACCCCCTCGCGCAGGCCCCCGCTTGGCTTCCCTTATGCTAAAATGGGAGCCTATGCCAAAGGACCCGACCCGCCTCTGCATCGCCGATCAAAGCTCCTTCTGGCCGTGGCGGACTTGGCCGGAGTTCGCCCGGTGGCCCGACAAAGCGGCGGTCACGGTGGTGTTGCCCGTCGCCGGTTTCGCCGACTGGGGTCTGGGCGCTCCGCTGGACGTCGAGGAAACGGTTCTGCTGTCGGTGCTTGCCAGCGCGGCCGGTCGTTCCGATCTGCTGGCCCCCGATCAACTGCTGGTTTTGCCGCCCCAGCGCTTCATCCTCGGCCCCGCCTCCACCTGCGCCTTTGCGGTGGACCCGCCCACCGCCCACGCCGCCCTCGACGAATGGTGCGCCAGCGTGGCCGCCGCCGGCTTCCGTCGCGTCGTCCTCTACAATAGCAGCCCGTGGAACGAGGAACTGTGCGACGTCGCGGCACGAGACCTGCGGATCGCCCGGGGACTCCAGATGTTCTGCGTCAATCTCAGCGCCCTCGGACTCGACTTCGCCCCCTGGCGCGGTGGCGAACGCGCCCCCCTGCGCGCGCTGCTGGAAGAGCTGGCGGTCGCTCCGCCCCGAGACGCCCCCGGCTCCGCGCTCTCCACGGCGGCGGACCATCTCGCGCACCTTCTCGCCGAGATTTCCGCCCGCGCGCCGCTTCCCCACGACGGGCAACTATTCCCCTTCGCCCCGTGAGCAGGCCCCTTTTCGCCCCAACCCACATCATGCCCCACCCCGCCCTCGCCCCCCACCCCGCCCCCGGCGCCCATCGGGAGCGTTATCTACCGTCCATGACTCTCGCGGAGATCACCGCGCTCCCGGACAAAGCCCGCACCGCCGTGCTCATAGCCACCGGCGCCATCGAACAACACGGCCCGCATCTGCCGGTCGCCGTGGACTCCCTCATGGGCCAGGTCTGGCTCGAGCGCATCCTCGCCGCGATTCCGCCCGAGGTTCCAGTCGTCGTAGCTCCGCCCATCACGGTGGGTAAAAGCAATGAACACGTCGGCTTCCCGGGCACTCTCTCCGTCTCCAAGGAGACCCTCCGCGCGCAGCTGCTCGCCATCGCGCGCCAGCTGAAGTCCTGGGGCTTTCGCTCGCTCCTCCTGCTCAACACCCATGGTGGAAACAGCTCCGTGCTCGCCTACGTGCTGCGCGAGATCGAGCAGGTGCTCGAACTGCGGGCCGAGTTTCTCCGTCACGGCGTCGCGCCCTCCGGGCTGTCCGAACAGGAGGCCGCCTACGGTTTCCACGCGGGCGAACTAGAAAGCTCCTGGCTCTACGCCGTCGCCCCGGAGATCTGCCACCCCGAGACCGCCACCTGCAGTTACCCGGCCCGCGTCGAGGACGCCGGGGAACTCCGCCCGGAAGCGGCCCCCGCGACCTTCGCCTGGGTGTCGCGCGACGTCTCGCCCGACGGCGTCATGGGCGACGCCACCGCCGCCAGCGCCGAAAAGGGACGCCGCTGGATCGAGGAGATCACGACCGGCTACGTCGCCGCCCTCGTCGCGCACCAGGCCTCGTTGTAGCCGGAGGACGCCCTCCGCCGGCCGCATCCCGGTGGAAGGCCGCGCCATTTTTTCCAAAACCGCGCTCCACGATTGTCGGAGCGGCGGTCGGCCGCCTTTTTCGCGCCCATGCTCGCCACTCCGCTCGCCCGCCTCCGCCTCGTCGGTCTGCTCGAAGGCCTCTCGTTTCTCGTGCTGCTGCTCATCGCCATGCCGCTGAAATACGCCGCCGACCAACCGCTGGCCGTTCGTTACGTGGGCATGGCGCACGGCATCCTGTTTCTCCTCTACCTGCTGGCCATCGTGCCGGTGGCGCTCGACCACCGTTGGAACGCCCGGACGGTCGGCCTCGCCGTGCTCGCCAGCCTGCTGCCCGCCGGCCCCTTCGTTTTCGACGCGAAGGTGCTGAAAAAACTCGAGCCCGCGCGCCAAGGTTGACGCGGCCGTGTCGGCCCCTGAAGTTCCCGCCCGTTTTTCGCCCCCGCGCCCGGGTGGTGGAATGGCAGACACACGGGACTTAAAATCCCTTGCCCGCAAGGGCGTGCGGGTTCGACTCCCGCCCCGGGCACCAACGACTTGGACCAGTTGCCGGACCGCTTGAGACTCATGGTAGCATCAAGGGCGGGAACGCCGGGCCCGCCGCGTGGGCCGGACGGTGATCGGCTCCCGAACCAGCGCTCCCGGAGGGAGCGCGCTACTTTCCGGAAGGCTCGCGGGATTGGAACGTGAGACACGTCACGGGCCGGATTGGGACTCGCGGGCGGGACCGCCGGTTTGGGCGACGATCCCCGTTCATCGTTCGCTGCGCGCCCGGCGCTCGCGCCCTGCCGTTGGGGAAAGCCTGGTTCCGTGCCCCGCCTTCCAAACCTCTAAAAAAAGAAAGCCGGCCACCATCTCGCGATGGGAGGCCGGCCTTCAAAAAGCCGATGCGCCCCGCAGGGCGCCAAGCGCTCGCTTACTTGATCTCCTTGTGGACGGTGTGGCGCTTGAGGAAGGGGTTATACTTCTTCTTCTCGATGCGCTCGGTGACCGTCTTCTTGTTACGGAAAGTGAGGTAACGGGAGACGGGTTTGCCCTCTTTGCGGGCTTCGGTGCACTCAAGGGTGACGAGTTCTTGCATGGTGGGAATGGGTTAAAAAGGGAGGAGCGCAACGACCCGCCCCCCCGGGAGCAAGCACCATTTGCCAAACGATCGGAAAGCTTTTCGCCCAGCCCGACGCGCCCTGTCCCGCGCCGAGCTCCGGTCGAGCCGTCGGCCCATGAAAAAGCCGCCCGGGCGGGGCGGCTGTGTGTGCGCGGGCGGGCGGTGGCCGAAACCCGGAGCGGGCGCCGGGCCCCCGCGCCGGCCGGCGAGCGGACGAACCGGCGGGCAAGCGGGCGGGAGGGCCACCGCCGTAGTGGTTCGCCACTACGACGTCAGTATTTGACGGAGCAACCGTAGGGCTCGGTGTTGGCCTTCTCGACCGATTTGCCCGCGGCGACCGCGGCGAGGGCCTCCTTGGCGTAGTTTTCCGCCTTGGCGATGTCCTCGGGGTTGGCCGAGCGGATGCTGTCGATGGCGCCGTTGTAAACGAGGGTGCCCTCGCCGTTGATCACGTAGATCTGGGGCGTGGTCTTGGCGCCGTAGGCCTTGCCGACCTTGCCGTCAGCGTCGCGGAAATAGGCGGTGGCGGCGGTTTTATTTTTCTCCTGCCAGGCCTTCACCTTCTCGGCGTCGTAGTCGCCCTGTTTGCCGGGCGCGGCGGAGTTGATCTGGAGCCACACCACCCCGTCGGCCACCGCCGCCTTCTGGGTGGCGGGCAGGTTGCCGCTCTTGTCGTAGTGCTTCACGACGAAGGGGCACTCGGGGTTGACCCACTCGAGGACGACGGTCTTGCCCTTGAAGTCGGACAAGCTGTGCGACTTGCCGTTGATGTCGGTCAGGGTGAAGCCCGGGGCCGGCTCTCCGACCGTGGCGGCGTTGGCCGCGGCGACGGCGCACAAGGCGGCGGCGACGAAACCCAGACGAAGGAACGAGACGACTTTGCTGATTTTCATGACGAACGGAATGATTGGGTTGGGAACGATGGCTCGCGCGCGGACGCGCGACGTTGGAGCGAGACGCCGCCAGCTTGGCGCAGGTTTCCGGCTTCGCCAGCGGGTGGCTCCGTTTTTCCCGCTTCGCCTCCCCGCCCCGCCCGGGCCCGCCCCGCGGTTGGTCCGAGGTCCCGCGCCGCTCGCGCGAGTCGCGAAAACCGGCGCTCGCTTTGCCCTCGCCTCGTTCGCTCGCCTTCGCAGCCTGCGCCCCGTGCTCGGCTGGTTGACCGATACTTTCCGCCTCGTCTGGGACGCCCTCGCCCTGAACGTCCGCAAGAGCTGGCACATCGTGCGCGGACGCCACGGACGCTGCCCCTGCCAAATCGTCAGCGATTCGGGCCGCGCCTGGGAAACCGGCTGCGAAACCGTCATCGACTACCGCTCGCCCGCCCGCTTCAGGACCGTGTGCCCGCTGCTCGCCCGACGTCCGGAAGGCGCCTGGGTCTGCTCCGCCAACTCGGAGGACGTCCGGCCGTTTTGGGGGCGGGGCGCGGTGCTCCTCGGCGGGGCGCTCCTCGCCTCGCTCGGCATCGCGAGCCTGGCCGTTTTCGGCCTGTTGCGGGGCATCGGTTACGAGGTGCGCTATTCCCAACTCGTCTGGCCGCCGGCGTGGCGGGAGCTTCGCTCCGTGCAGGCGGACTTCTACCTCGGCCAGGCCAGGACCGCCTACGCGGCCGGCGACATCGCGACCGCGCTCCTGCACCTGAGCAACGCCTACGAGCTCAACCCCGCCGACTACCAAACCGGCCTGTTGCTCGCCCAGCTCTGGCAGGCGGGCCAGCCGCTCTTCTCCGACCAAACCTACGCCCGGCTGCTCACCGATCACCCGCAACACCGGGAGGAGATCGCGCAGGCGTGGTTTCGCGCCCTGCTCGCCCGGGGCGATTTTCGCGCCGTTCAGCGCCTCGCCGGCGAGCGCCTGCTCGGCTCCGGCGCGGCCCCGTCTCCCGCGTGGATCCAGGCGTTTCTCTTCGCCACCCGCCAGCTCGGCGACATCGGCGGCCTGCAACGTTTGCTCGAAGACCCCGCGCTCCCCCCCGCCTTGGCGCCCTTGCTCGGGCTGGAGTCGCGTCTGCACTCGCTCGCCCCGGAAAAAAAAGTCGAGGCGCTGCACGCCGCCGCCACCGCCAGTCGCGACGCCTTCACGGCCTACCACCTGCAACGCCGCCTGCTCGACGAAGGCCGGGGCGATCTCGTGCTGCGCCTCTCCACCGCCTCCGACAGCCCGCTCGGCGACCGCGAAAAAGCACGGCTCCGCCTCGACGCGCTCGGCGAAATGGGACGCGACTCCGACCGCCTCGCGCTCGCCCGCCAGCTGCTCGCCCAGCCCACTCACCCCGCGATCTGCGAGCTGTTGAGCGGCCACCTGATCAGTTATCCGCACCCCGGGTTGCTCGCCGCCTACGCGGCGAAACTCGAACGGGAGCCGCTGCCCGCCGGGGACGCGCGCTACCCCCAGTTGTTGGGATTTTTCACGGCCTGCGGCGTCCACCGCGACGCCGACCTGCTCGACACCGCCCTCGGCTGGGTCAATCAAGCCGCCGGCCGCGATTTTCGTACCCTCACGGCGGTGAGGGATGCGTTTCTGGATCCGGAATCGAAGGTGCGGCTGGAGAGTTTCCTTCCCGCGCTTCAACCCCTGCCCTTGGAAATCACCTACGCGCTTTTCGAGCACTACGCGCCCCCCGCTCCGCCGTCCCGCCGCGGATCGCCCTGACCCTTGCCCATGCTGCACAAACTCACCCAACAGGAACGCCTCGCCCTGCGCCTCATCGCCACCCTGATCGTGCTCGGCGTAGTGGGCCTGTGGATACTCGACTAGCGGCCCGCCCCCGCCCGGCTCCCGCGCCCTCCTCCGCCCCCGCCCATGTTTCCCGCCCCGCTTCGCCGCGCGCTCCTTTTTCTCCCGATCCTTCTGCTGCTCGGCGCGCTGGCCGGACAGATCGCGGCCAACCGCACCCACCGCCGATCCATCGAGCTGCTGCGGGCCGAGAATAGTCTGCTCGCGCGGGAGCTGCGCCTCCTGGAGCAACAACTCGAGGCCGAGCGCATCCTCGCCGCCGCGCGCCTGCGCCACTCCGTCGAATCCCCCGCGCCCGCCGCCGAACAAGCTCCAGGCGCCACCGGCGGCTCCCCGGCGGCCAAACCGTAAAACATTCTGGACGGTCCGATTTTCGCCCCCTCAACCTGCTCCCTTATGGTCATCAAACCCAAAGTCCGCGGCTTCGTTTGCGTCACCGCCCACCCCGCCGGCTGCGCCGCGCACGTCCAGGAACAGATCGCCCACGTCAAGTCGAAGGGCCCCCTCGCCAAAGGCCCGAAGAAGGTCCTCGTGATCGGCTCCTCCACGGGCTACGGACTCGCCTCCCGCATCGCCGCCGCCTTCGGCTCCGGCGCCGCCACCATCGGCGTGTTTTTCGAGCGCCCCTCCGAGGCCGACAAACAGGCGACCCCCGGCTGGTATAACACCGCCGCCTTCACCCGGGCCGCCAAGGACGCCGGCCTCTACGCCCGCAACTTCAACGGCGACGCCTTCTCCGACGCGCTCAAGGCCGAGGTGCTCGCCGCCGTGAAGGCCGACCTCGGGCAGGTGGACCTCGTGGTGTATTCCCTCGCCTCGCCCCGCCGCACCCATCCCAAGACCGGCGTCACCCACAAGTCCGTGCTGAAACCCGTCGGCCAGACCTACAGCAACAAGACCGTCGATACCGACAAGGGCATCGTCTCCACCGTCACCATCGAGCCGGCCAACGAGGCCGAGATCGCCGACACCACCGCCGTCATGGGCGGCGAAGACTGGGAGATGTGGATCAACGCCCTCGACGAGGCCAAGCTCCTCGCCCCCGGCGCCACCTCCGTGGCCTACTCCTACATCGGGCCCGAGCTCACCTGGCCGATCTACAAAAACGGCACCATCGGCCTCGCCAAAAACGACCTGGAGCGCGCCGCCAAACGCATCGACGCCACCCTCAAGTGCAACGGCTACGGTCGCGCCTTCATCTCGGTCAACAAGGCGTTGGTCACCCAGGCGAGCTCCGCCATCCCGGTCGTCCCGCTCTACATCTCGATGCTCTACAAGGTCATGAAGGCCAAGGGCACCCACGAGGGCTGCATCGAGCAGATCGACCGGCTCTTCCGCACCCAGATGTATGGCGGCACCGGCCTGGAATTTGACGACGCCGGCCGCGTGCGCATCGACGACTGGGAGATGCGTCCCGACGTGCAGGCCGAGGTCGCCGCGATCTGGCCGCAGGTCACGACGGAGAACCTCGCCGAGCTGACCGACATCGTCGGTTACCGGACCGAGTTCCTGAAACTCTTCGGCTTCGGCATCGCGGGCATCGACTACGACGCCGACATCGACCCGCACGTCGAACTCGGCGGCTGAGCCGCCGGCCGCGGCTCCGTCATCGGGAAGGAGCGGCGTCCGCTCGCGCCGCTCCCACGCTCCCGTCCGCCAATGCGCCTCCCCAGAGCTTTGTTCCGGCCTTCTCGGCCCCTGCTGCTCGTGGCCGCAGCGGGCCTCGCCGGTCTCACCGGCTGCCAATCCGACCCCACCCCGGCCTCGGCGCGAAGCGAGGTGGCAATCGGCCCCACCGACGGGATCTCGATCGATTGGCAGGATGCCGACCTGCGTGAATTGCTCGAGCGCGTCGGCCACCAATTCGGCCTCAGGCTCGACTATCCCCCCGATCTCGAAGGACGCACATCCATCCGACTCCGCGACGTTACGTGGCGGCAGATTTTCAAAGTCGTCCTCAGCCCCATCGGCTACGACTTTTATGAGGACGAGGGCGTGGTTCGGATCCGCCCCGCCGAGGAAATTCGCGCCCTGCCTCCGATCACTCTGCGCGTCCGCCTGCATCACCAATCCCCCGACGCCGTCGTCCGCTATCTGCGCCGCCTTGATCCTGCCTTGGGCGCGCTCGCCGTGGCCGAGGAGGACGGCGTCGCCCTCGTCGTTCACCCGACCAAGGCGGAAAACATCCGTGCCCACATCATCCGGATCGACGCTCCGGATGCGCGCCTCGGTCCCGACACCCCGCCCCCTCGCCTGCCCGCTACGCTGCCCGCGTCGCTGCCCCCGCCCCCAAGCGACGAGGCCCTGCGGGCGTCGGTCACCACGGAGATATTTCTCCTCAAACACCTCCACGTTTTTGACCTGCGGTCCGTCCTTGAAATGGAGCTGGCCAAATCCCCCCACGCACGGGTGCAGCCCGATGTGCGGGTCAACCTGCTCGTCGTCACCGCCCCGGAGGCCTTCATGCCCCGCCTGCGGGCCATCATCGAGTATCTCGACGATCCTCGCTGGTTGGTGACGGAGTAAAAGCGCCCTCGCTTCGGCCTTTTCGCCGCCTCCGGAAGGAGCTTTCGTGCGCCGCCA
>CBINNW010000061.1:0-29585 GCA_966252115.1 uncultured Akkermansia sp. | reverse complement strand
TTCGGCTACCGCACCGAGGTGATGGGCGCCTCCTTCCGCAACACCGGCGAGATCCTCGAACTCGCCGGCTGCGACCTGCTCACCATCGCCCCCGCCCTCCTCGCCGAGCTCGCCAAGAGCGACGCGCCGGTCGCGAAGAAACTCGACGCCTCCGCCGCCGCCTCGGCCGACCTGCAAAAGGTCAGCTTCGACGAAAAGTCCTTCCGTTTCGCGATGAACGAGGACGCCATGGCCACCGAAAAGACCGCCGAGGGCATCCGCCTCTTCAGCGCCGACATCGTGAAGCTCGAGCAGCTCATCGCCGCCAAGCGCAAGTAAGCCCCCTTCGGTGTCCCGCTCCCCTCCACCGGGAGCGCCGGCGTCCCGCCGGCTCCGGAAAATCCCCTCCCAGGCCCGGCCGCCCTCGCGCGCGCCGGGCCTTTTCTTTGTTCGCGCACCGACCACGAGGAGGCACCGACGAATGCGATTTCACGCGTAAGATTTTCTCCGTTGGCGTGTCATCCTTTTGTCCCGCCCCACCCTGCCCCGCCTCATCCTCGTCATCGCGATGCGCTTCCTCGTTCACGTGCTCAAATGGTGCCTGGCCGTCCTCTTCGCCCTCGTCCCGACTGTTTTTGTGGGCGGCATCCTTTCGGCGATATCGCTGATTTTTATCGACGAACCGCCCTACGGAAGCGCGGCGCGCTCGGTCGAAGCCAGCAACCTCCGCCAAATCGGTCAGGCCAGCCTCATCTACGCCAGCGACCACCACGATCGCCTGCCCGACGCCGTCGATGTTCCCGACTACGCCCGCCTGCTCGCGATCGACGGCGGCCTGAACGACATTTCCATCTGGTTTCCGACCGGCACCACCTTCGGTCCGGATGCATGGACCGTCCTGCAAGAACTCCCCGGCCAACCACGCGCGCGGTGGCCGACCAACCCGGCATTCGCCCACGCCCAACCGCTCTTCACCGTCGTCCTCGGCGGACTCGACGCCAACATGCCATCGACCACGCCCCTCGCGTGGACACGCGGGCTCGACCTTGAAACCGGCCGCTGGCGCCCGGACAGCCCCTACGGCGGCGAGGGAGGACACATCGTTTCCCTCGGAGGCAACGTCACCTTCCACCGCTCCCTCCAAAACTCCGCCGGCGGCGAACTCGTCTCACGCGACGGTCGCCCGACCCACCGCATCCGCGACGCGCTCCCTCCCGATGCCCGCATCGCTCCCGACCCGGGCCCGCCGCCGCCCGGCCCCGCCCTCGGGCAAACACTCCGCGCCGCGCTGCACGCCATCCCGCCCCTCGTCCGCGCCGCCATCCTCTGGGCCTGGCCGCTCTGGATGCTCGCGCTCTGCGCCAAGCTCGCCCTCGGCATCGTTCGCACCTGGGGCGTGCCCGTCGCGCGCGTGCGGATCGAGCTGCGCCCTCGGTGGCTCGTCCTGACTCCCGTGGCGCTCATCGTCCTCAGTGTCGTGTTCCAAGTCTGACGCCCCGGGCGCCCCGTCCGCCGTCCTCCGCATTCTTCCGCCGCTCGACATTGGACATTGGACATTGGTCACCGGTCATTTCGCATCGCGACCATGCTCCGCGCCTTCCAGTGGGACCTCGCCCGCCAGATCGAACGCCTCGACCACCTCCTCGGACTCCTGCCGCATTACGCCGAATGGGGTTACCAACGCCTCTACCTCCATCTCGAGGACAGCGTGGACTATCCCTCCCTCCCCGGCGTGGCCCGGGGCGACGCCCTCGCCTGGCACGAGCTCCAAACCCTCGTATCCACCGCGCAACGACACGGCATCGCGGTCGTCCCCGTCGCCAACCTCCTCGGCCACACCCAATACCTGATCAAGACCCCCGAATGGCGCGACCTCAACGAACTGCGCGACCCCGCCACCGGCGCCCCCCTCCCCGTCGGCCAGATCTGCCCGCTCCACCCGCGCGTCCCCGAACTCGTCGATAAACTCCTCCGCGACCTCGCCCCGCTCTGCACCGCCGGCGAGATCCACGTCGGCCTCGACGAGAGTTTCCACCTCGGCAAACACCCGCTCTCCCGCGCCGAGATCGCCGCCGTCGGCCTGCCCGCCCACTTCGCCCGCCACGTCGCCCGCCTCCACGCCGCCGCCTCCGCCCGCGGCCTGCGCCTCGGCCTCTGGGCCGACATGCTCGCGCTGCTTCCCGAGGCCGTCCCCCTCCTCCCCGCCGGCCTCTCGCTCTACGACTGGTATTACCACCCCTTCGCCCGCCACCCCCGGATGGAGCTGTATAACTTTTCCGAATACGACCTCCCCTCCCTCCTCGCGCCCCCCGGCCCCGCCCCCGGCCAGCCCCCCTCCACCCTCCCCCCTCATCCTTCCGCCTTCACGCTTCCGCCTTCCTCCCTCCTCCTTCCGCCTTCCCCCCCCGTCCCCCACCGGCACTGGGCCTGCCCGATGAACGGCGCCTTCCGCCACGAGCACGCCCCGGTCTGGACCGACCGCCTGCAAAACCTCGCCGCCTGGTGGCGCCGCGCCCACGCCACCTCGGCCACCGGCTACCTCGTCACCAGCTGGGAACCCTATCGCCTGTCCTTGCCCACCACCACCCTGGTGGACGCCTCCGCCGCCCAGCTCTGGCTCGCCCCCGACGGCCCCGACGATCCCGCCGCCCTCCTCGCCGCCGGCCTCCGACGCTGCGCCGCCGCCCGGATCGCCGGCTTCGCCGCGCCCCTCGCCGCCGCCTCCGCCCGCGCCCTCGCCCGCCGTCTGCTCGCCACCGACGCCGACGCCTTCTGCGGAAACTCCCGCTGGGAGATCAACCGCGACTGGGCGCCCGTCGCCGGCCGCCGCGACAGCACCGTCCCCCACGCCCGCGCCGCCCGTCGTCTCCTCCGCCTCGCCGCCGACCTGCCGTCGCCCCCGCTCGCCGCCACCGCCGCCTTCCAGTCCTACGTCGCCCGCCGCGAGATCTTCGTGCGCCGGGCCCACCACCTCGCGCTTCGTCTCCGTCGTCACGCCGACCGTCCGCGCGAATTCGCCACCACGCTCGCCACCGCCACCGAGACCACGGTCGCCTTCGCCCGCGAGCTCCGCGCCGCCCGCGCCGCCGCCCGCGCCATGTGGACCGCCTCGCGTCCCGCCGACACCTTCGCCACCTCGCAAAACGCCGCCGTCCTCGCCGCCGACGCCGCCCGCCTGCGCGCCTGGCGCACCTGGCTGCGCGCCTGCGCCCGACGCCCCCGCCACGCCTTCCGCCCCTCTCCGGTCGCCGGTCGCTGGACCCTCCGCTTCACCGCGCACCACTTCGCGCCCTGCCACCAAAAACTGGTGGTCGAGCAACTCCTCCCGCCCCCCGGGCAAGCCGACGCGACGCCCGTCTGGCGCGAACTGCACTCGCGCGTGCTCATCGAGTTTCGCGGCCACGCCGCCCGCCCCCACACGCCCCGCCTGCGTTTCGAGTTTTCCGTTCCCGTTGACGATCCCGACGCCCCCCTGCGCATCGCCGCCCGCTGCCTCGGCGAATTCGCCGTCAGCCACATCGAGCTCACCGACGGCGTCCACACCCGGCGGCACCCTCCCTTTCGGACGCACCATCGCCTCGGCACACCCGCCCCCGCCGCCGGCTGGCCCCGCATCGATTGGCAGACCAACACCGACACGCTGGAGCTTTTCCCGCGCCCCGACGACACACCGGCGCCGCCGCCACCCGGCCGCTCGTCAGGAGCCCCCGCGTGAGCGCCGCCCGGCCGTCCCGCGCCGCCGCGCCTACTCGCCGTCTTCGGCCCGATCCGCCACCGGGGCAAAGGCCTCCCGGCTGCGCCAAATCGCGGCCATCAACAACACCAGCACCGTGGTCACCACGATCATGCCCGAGGTGCCCAGTGCCTGGAAACCCACCGAGTTGAAGGGAAATCCCACCGCCTCGGCCTCACCACGCCCGACCTCCTCGGCGGAGATCGCCCAAAGCGACGACGTCGCGGGAAACAGGGCCAACAAACCACAGATGGTTTTCATCGGAGAAAAATTCGGGGATCAAATCGGGTAACAACTCCCTTATCGGTCGCCCGGAGTTTTACCTAAAACCAAAAAATAAAAAAAAGCGCGTAGCGTCCCCCGCTCAAGGGGTTCTGCCGCGTTTCACCCACCCGCCACCCACGGCTTCTCCCCCTTTCGCGCCCCTCCGGCTCCTCTCCGCCCGGCGCCGCGAAGGAGACGAAAAATCAGGCTGGTCGCTCCCGCCCTTCGTGTTGTCCTAACGCCTTTCCCATGTCCGACCTCCCCCTTTCCGCCGCCTCCCTGCCCGCCTCCGCCAGCTCCACCGCCGCCCCCGACGCCTCCGCGCCGGCGTCGCCCGCCAAAATCCAGCTCAACGCCGACCACGTCCTCCGCATCGCCCAGGAACTCGGCGGCGGGGTGAAGATCGCGCAAATCGCCGCCACCGCCCAGCTCCTCAAGGAAGGCGCCACCGTCCCCTTCATCGCCCGCTACCGCAAGGAGGTCACCGGCGAGCTCGACGAGGTGCAGATCACCACCATCCGCGACCGCCTCGAACAACTCGCCGCCCTCGACGACCGCCGCGCCTCCATCCTCGCCTCCCTCAAGGAACGCGGCCTCCTCACCGACACCCTCCGCGGCCAGCTCGAAGCCGCCGACACCCTCGCCCGCCTCGAGGATCTTTACCTGCCCTTCCGCCCCAAGAAGCGCACCCGCGCCACCATCGCCCGCGAAAAGGGCCTCGAGCCCCTCGCCGAGCTCGTCTGGGCCCAGGACCCCGCCACCACGCCCGAGACGCTCGCCGCCGCCGCCCAGGCCATGGTCGGCCACGAATACCAGCCCGACGACGGCAAGGTCCCGCCCAGCCCGCGCCAGAAAATCGCCTCCGCCGACGAGGCCTTCGCCGGCGCGCGCGACATCCTCGCCGAGCGCATCAGCGACGACGCCGCCGCCCGCGACAAACTCCGCGCCCTCTACCGCGCCTCCGCCATCGTATCCAGCAAAGTCCTACACGGCAAGGACGCCTCCCCCGAGGCCGCCAAGTTCAAGGACTACTTCGACTGGACCGAGCCCCTCGCCAAGTGCCCCAGCCACCGCCTCCTCGCCATGCGCCGCGCCGAGAAGGAGCTCTTCGTCATGATGCGCATCACCCTGCCCGACGAGACCCTCGCCCTCGCCGAGCTCGAGCGCCTCTACATCAAACCCGCCGCCACCGCGCCCGCCTCGCCCGCCGCCGCCGCTCCGACCTCCGCCCTTCAGGTTTCAGGTCTCAGCCCTCAGCCTTTGTCTTGTTCCGCCCAGCTCCGCCTCACCGTCGCCGACGCCTTCAAGCGCCTCCTCGCCCCCGCCATGGAGACCGAGATGCGCCTCGAGTCCAAAAAAGCCGCCGACCTCGCCGCCATCAAGGTCTTCGCCGACAACATCCGCGAGCTCCTCCTCGCCTCCCCCCTCGGCCGCAAAAACGTCATGGCCATCGACCCCGGCTTCCGCACCGGCTGCAAAACCGTGCTCCTCGACCGCCAGGGCAAGCTCCTCCACAACGACGTCATCTACCCCGAGATGCGCACCGCCGAGGCCAAGGACAAAGTCCTCGGCTTCGCCGCCCGCTTCGAGGTCGAGGCCATCGCCATCGGCAACGGCACCGCCGGCCGCGAGACCGAGGCCTTCGTCCGCGCCTGCGGCCTGCCCGCCACCATCCCCATCGTCATGGTCAACGAGTCCGGCGCCTCCATCTACTCCGCCTCCGAGGTCGCCCGCGAGGAGTTCCCCGACCACGACATCACCGTGCGCGGCGCCGTCTCCATCGGCCGCCGCCTCATGGACCCGCTCGCCGAACTCGTGAAGCTCGACCCCAAGTCCATCGGCGTCGGCCAATACCAACACGACGTGGACCAAAACGCCCTCAAACGCGCCCTCGACGACACCGTCGTCAGCTCGGTGAACGGCGTCGGCGTCGAGCTCAACACCGCCTCCAAACAACTCCTCGCCTACGTCTCCGGCCTCAACGCCCGCACCGCCGCCGCCATCGTCGCCCGCCGCAACGAGAAGGGCCCCTTCGCCTCCCGCGCCGAGCTGCTCGAAGTCTCCGGCCTCGGCCCCAAGGCATTCGAGCAGGCCGCCGGCTTCCTCCGCATCCGCGACGCCGCCCACCCGCTCGACGCCTCCGCCGTCCACCCCGAGCGCTACCCCTTGGTCGAAAAGATGGCCGCCGACCTCGGCTGCACCGTCTCCGACCTCCTCCGCGACTCGAAGCTTCGCTCGAAGATCAAACTCGAAAACTACGTCACCGACAGCGTCGGCCTGCCCACCCTGAAGGACATCCTCGCCGAGCTCGCCAAACCCGGCCGCGACCCGCGCGCCCAGTTCGAGGCCTTCGCCTTCGACAGCAGCGTCAACAAACCCGAGGACCTGAAAGTCGGCATGAAACTCCCCGGCATCGTGACCAACGTCACCGCCTTCGGCGCCTTCGTGGACATCGGCGTGCACCAGGACGGCCTCGTCCACGTGAGCCAGCTCGCCGACACCTTCGTCAAGGACGCCTCCGAAATCGTGAAGCCCGGGCAAAAGGTTCGCGTCACCGTGACCGACGTGGATCTGCCGCGCAACCGCATCGCCCTCTCGATGAAGGCCAACCCCCAGCTCGGTGCGAAGAGCGGCGGCGCCACCGGCCCCGGCCAACGTGGCGGAACGAGGGACTCGTTTCGCTCCTCCGCCCCCGCCAAGCCCGCAGCCCCCCAGTCGCTCAACAACGACTGGTTCAGCGCCGCGCTGAACAAGAAGCGCTGAAGCGCGGGCTCGTCCCCAAAAACCGGAGCGCCGGCATCTTGCCGGCTCCGCCCATCCCT
The DNA here is from genome assembly GCA_966252115.1 of uncultured Akkermansia sp. Lineage (GTDB taxonomy): Bacteria > Verrucomicrobiota > Verrucomicrobiia > Opitutales > Opitutaceae > IMCC26134_A. The sequence goes on along the minus strand of CBINNW010000061.1, from coordinate 22,787 downwards.
CGCCGTTCGCGCGCCCAAGGTGGACGGACCGGTCCCCCGGCCCGTGGTTCGACGCGACCGACGCCAGCGACTCCGCCAACCACCTCCACCGCCGCACGCCCGCCTTGACATTCTTACTTCCAGCTCCAATTCTTACCACATGCGGCTCACCAGCAAAGGCCAGGTCACCATCCCGCTCGCCCTGCGCAAACGCTACGGCCTCGACCCGCTGGCCGAGGTTACCTTCGAAGCCGCCGAGGGCGGCGTGCTCATCCGCCCGGCCGCCACCCACCGCGTCAACTCCCTCCGCGCCGCCCTGAAGCGCGCCCGCGGCAGCGCCGACGCCGTTCGCTCCACCGCCGAGCTCATGCGCCTCACCCGCAGCGAAGGCTGACCCGGCGAGTCGCGCCAGCATGGTCTTGGTCGATTCCAACGTTCTGATCGACGTCCTCGCCGACGATCCCGATTGGCGAGGGTGGTCCGAAGCCCGTCTGTTGGAAATCGCCGCCACCGAAGAGCTGGCGATCAATCCGATCATTTACGCCGAGCTGGCCGCCGCCTACCGCAGCGCGGCGACCCTGGAGCGCGCCCTCTCCGGCCTTGGCCTCATCCGCCTGCCCCTCCCTTACGAGGCTGGCTTCCTGGCCGCGCAAGCCTTCCTCGCCTACCGCCGCCGTGACGGCTCGAAACGTTCCCCGCTCCCCGATTTCTACATCGGCGCCCACGCCCGGACGGAAAACCTCCGCCTGCTCACCCGCGACGCCACCCGCTACCGCACCTATTTCCCCCAAATCCGGCTGATCGCGCCGGAGTGATACGCCCCGGGGCCTGCGGAACCGCTCCTTCGCCCCAGCCCCGCCCGCCAGCCCGCCCGCGCCGCCCTAAACGAAACGTGCCGAGGTTTGGGCTGAGCCGAGGGCATCGGTCGCCCCCCCACCAACGGGGTCCGCATACTGCCCTCGCGAAGCCGTGCAGCTGGAGATCATCCCGCCCTGTGCGTCGAGGATGCTGAGCGTGATGGCGAGTCCGAGACCGGGCGTTCCCCTTTGCGAGACCGCGCACCTGGTCGGCGCGATGGAACCGATCAAAGAGCCGCGGAAAAGCCTCCCTCTCGCAACCGATTCAGCACCGTCGATTTTGGCGGAAAGCAGATCGTTCCCGATCACCGACCAGAGCGCGCGCCTGGTGGAGGGATTCGCAAGATCGCCCCGTGGTTGCACCGCGCTCCGCAAGCCGAGCAGAAGAGGTGAGCGGCGGCGGAACGACCGGCATCAGGCATCAGGACAAGTATCCGACCGCCCCCCGGGGCGGCACGAAGAGAGAAAATCCCGCGGGGAAACCGCGCTCCCGTTGAACCTTTCGCCCGCTCGCCCATTCCACTCGATGCAAACATCCGCATGTCCAGCCCCGCTCATGCTCCGCCTCCCGGCGACGACCCCGCGATCATAGCCGCCGCCCGCACCGGCCAAGGCGCCGCCTGGCGCGCGCTCCTCGAGCGCTACCAAATCCCCCTTCACACCTACGCCCGCGAACTCCTCCACCACGACACCGCCGCCCTCGACCTCGTCCAGGACACCTTCATCGCCGCGCACCGCCACCTCCCCGGCCTCCGCGACGACTCCCGCTTCGGCGCCTGGCTCTTCGGCATAGCCCACCAAAAAATCATCCAACACTGGCGCCGCGCCGATCGCGAGGAACCGCTCGACGCCGACGCCCTCGACGCCACCCCGGACGAGCTCGCGCCCGGTCCTCGCGACGGGCTGCTCCGTTCCGAACAAGCCGCCGCCCTGCTCGACCTCGTGGACGAGCTGCCGCCGCCCCAGCGCGCCGTGCTGCTGCTTCATTTCATCGAGGACTTTCCCCTCGAAACCATCGCCGAGATCACCGCCGCCCCGCTCGGCACCGTGAAATCCCGCCTCTTCCACGCCCGTCGCGCCCTGCGCGAACGCCTCGCCGCGCCCGACTCCGCCCATCCCGCCGCCCCCTCCGCAGCCATCGTCCGTCCCCGGCCCGCCTGAACCCGAGAACAAGCCCACCGCCACCATGAACCCGACGCCACGCACTCCGCGGGATATTCTCCTCGCCCGCCACGCCGACGCCGCGCGGCCCGCCCTCGACGCGCAACGCGACGCGCTCCTCGCCCGTTTCACCACGGCCTCCGACACCCACGCCACCACCGCTCCCGCCGGCTCACGCCGCGCCGACCGGCGCTCGCCGTTCGAGTTTTTCGCCACTCTCCACCGCGAACTTTTCGCCCCCTATCGCCGCGCCTGGAGCACCCTCGCCTGCGCTTGGCTCGCGGTCCTCGCCCTCCAGCAAATCAACCACTTCGCCACCCCGCGCCTCGCGCCCGCCCGGATTGCGTCCTCCGCCCCCGCCGACGACGCCACCCTCTTCGCCCTCTGGCTGGAACAACGCCGCCAACTCGCCGCGCTCGCCGCCGACACCGGCCTTCGCTCCTGGCCCGTTTCGCCCGGTTTCATCCGCGAAAAAACGCCGCCCGCCCCCGCATCCCATCCGCTCGGCAGCCTCGAACTCGCACCGGCCCGCCTCGCCCTGGCCTGAGCCGTAACAATTCAGCCTTGGCCGCATAACCGCCCCGCCGCACCCGCACCCCCAACCCATAGAGCCATGTCACTTCGCACCGCCTACCCCACGTTTTACCGGCTGCTCGGCCCGAGCCTGCGCCCCCTCGCCAAGCCCGGCCGCGTCGTCCTGCACCTCATCACCTTTCGCTGGTGGAGCTGGCGTCTCACCCGCCGACTCTTCTTCACCGGCGCCGCCCTCGTCACCCTGCTGGCGCTCGCCTACGCGGTGGAAAACTGGCGCGGCCGGCGCGCCTTCGCCGCCGTTCTCCGTGAAGCCGCCGAAGCGGGCGTTTCCTTCGACTTGAGCGCCCACGCCCTACCGCCCGTGCCCGACGCGCAAAATCTCGCGCGGCACCCGCTCTTCGACGCCCCCGCCGAACCCGAGGCCCGCGCCCGTTTCTGGGATGCCCTGCGCGAGCGTATCGCCATCCAACGAAGCGAAACCCACGAACCGCAAGTTCTCGGATCCTCCGCGCTTCCCGACACCGGGCGCCCGGTCCTCGCCCAGAACAAAGCTGCCGACCTGGACGCGCTCCGGGCCGAAATGACGCGCCAGACGGCCGAGCTGGGCGACGAAGACCTCGACACCTACCTCGCCCGGCTGGCCCCCCTGCTCGCCGAGCTGGGCGCCGCAGCCGAGGAGCGCCCGTATTTGCGCCACGACTACGATTGGGAGGACCCGTATTCCATAATCGTCCCCCACGTCGGCCTGTTCCGGGGCCTGGCGCAAATTTCCGTCGTCCAAAGCCTCGTCGCGCTCGAACGCGGTCGCCCGGCGGAGGCCGCCCAAGCGCTCGCCCTGCCCCTGCGCCTGCGCGCGGCCGCCCAGCAGGAACCGATGCTGATCTCCGTGCTCACCGCGGTTGCCATCGGCCACATAAGCATCAGCGCGCTTTGGCAGGGACAACTCACCCACGCGTGGACCGACGCCGAGCTCGACCGCTTGGCCACCCTGTTGGCGGACGAACGGTATCTCGCCCAGCTCCACCGCGCCTATTCCACCGAGGCCGCGTGGAGTGTGAATCTGCCGCTTCAACTGCCCCAAACCCTGAGCCGGCACCCCGACACCTTCGCGGGCGATTCAGACGAATTCCCGTTCAACCTATTCGCCTTCTGGCTGCCGTCCGGCTGGCGCTACCAAAACGCGGCCACCGCCGGCCGACACCACCTTCGCTGCTCGCTTCCGTCGGTCGATCCCGTGGCCGAACGCGTTTATCCGGAGCGGGTAAAGCCCATCGACCGGAGCGCCGGCTTTTCCCCTTACGAATCCATCGCGCGCATCCTGTTGCCCGAGTTTAGCCGGATCGGACCGACCGTTGGCTTCGGCAAGACCACCCACGACCTCGCCCGCCTCGCCGTCGCTCTGGAAAAACATCTGCTCGCCCACGGCGCCTATCCCGACTCGCTCGCCCCCATCCTCGCCGCCAGCCCCGAGCTCGCCGCGCTGCACGATCCCTTCGACGGCCAACCCTACCGCTACCGCCGCGACGCCGACGGCGGTTTCACCCTCTGGGGCGTCGGCCAAAACCTTCGCGACGACGGCGGCGCCTTCCCCGAAGTTCCAGACCCAAGCGAACGCCCCGACTACCGAACCGGCGACATCCTCTGGCGCGTCCCCGGTCGTTGAAGTCGCACGCACGTCCCGCACCCTCCCGCTCGTCCCTCGGCACGCCGCGCCGCTCGACCTCAACCCGCCACCAGCCCCGCGCCCGCCGCCTCGATGCGGTGAACTCCGCGCGGACGGTAGCCCAGCGCCGGCGCCACGCCGAGCAGCTCGGCCATGAGCCACACGATGCTCAGCCACATCTCGGTGCCTTGCAGCGAGGCCTCCCCGCGGGCCGCCTGAAAATCAAAACCGCGCCCGCGCACCCAGCGCGAGGGCAGGCGCGCCAGCCGCTTCGCCACCCAGGCCTCGGCCTCGTCGCGCCGGTGCCCGGTTTGCCGCAGGCAGAGCCAGAGCGGATGCACCACGTCGAGCACGTTGCAGGCGTTCTCCTGTTCATCCGTGAAAAACGCCCGGTCGCGCGCGTGGGCGAGGATCGTGTCGATGGCCCGCTCCGGGGCGGGCAGGGCGCGGCCGTATTGCGCGTAGGTGCCGCGCGTCAGCCGGTAAAAGCCGTTCACCGGCTGGAGCCAGCGCGTATCCGCCGTGGCACTACCCCACAGGCCGCTCGCCGGATCGTGGTGCTCGTCGAGCCAGGCGAAGAGCTCCGCCAGCGGCGGCTTTTGCCCGAAATGGAGGGCGTTCGGCAGAAGGCACGACGCGTAACAATCCACCCAGTCGCCCGCGTGCCAGGCGGTGGTCGCCCAGGGCAGCTTCGCCAGGTGACGACGCAGCCGGGCGGGGGTGATCGCGGCGGCGTTTTTCACCGGGAAGGCGAGATTCGAGCCGAGGCACTCCAACGCGTAGCTCACGATCATGGTGTTGTAACGCCAGGCGTCGTCCGGCCGCCCCGCCGGCACCAGCGGCGGGTCGAAACGCCGGTGCTCCGGGATGTGCTCCGGCACGAGTCCCGTCGCCGGATCCTGAAACCCGCGCAGACGCGTCACCCACTCCGCCGCCGTGCGGCCGGGCGGCACGCGGCCAAACATCGCCGCCACCTCGACCGCGTCGCACCAGGGCCGCACGCGTTTCCTGCCGCCCGCCTCGTTGACGTGCGCGAAGTCGCCCCCGCGCGCCCGGACCGTGTAGCCGCGAAGCAGCGGGTCGAGCTCGTCCGCCACCAGCCGCCCGAAGCGTTCCAGTTTTTTCTCCAGCGAGGGCGCCGCACGCGGGCGCGACACGGGAGCCGCGGGGGCGGGGGCGGGGGCGGGTGCGGCACGCGGACCGCTCGTCACGGCCTCCGCCTCGGCGGACGACACCGGCGCCTGTTTCCGCAGGCGGATCACCCGCGCCGGGTTGCCGCCCACGATGGCGTAGTCGGGCACGTCCTTCGTCACCACCGCGCCGGCCGCGATGATGCTGTGGCTGCCGATGCGCACGCCATCGACGACCGTGACGTGGGCGCCGACCCACACGTCGTCGCCGATCACGATGCCCTTGCTGGTGTGCGCCTGCCGGAAGATCGGCGTGTCCGGGTCCGCGAACCCATGGTTGAAGCCGACCAGGCAGGCGTAGGCGCCGATGCGCACGCCGTCGCCCGCGCGGATCGGACCGCGCAGGGTCACGAAGGGGTTGATCGTGCAATCCGCGCCCATCGTCACCGCGTCGGTGACGTAGGCGTGGGCCCCGACGAACCCGCGATCGCCGAGCCGCAGGGCCGCGTCGGACCGCCCGCTCACCGACGCGCTCGGCGCGATGAAACAACCCGCGCCCAGTCGCACCCCGACCGCCTCGGCCAGGGCCGCCTGATGCGCCGCCTGCTCGGCGCGCTCGCCCGGGTCGGCTTCGCGCTCGAAAAACCAGGGATTGTAGTCGAAGCGCCGGCCTCGGTGGGCGCGCATCCAGGAAGGCTCGATGGGCATGCCCGTTTCCATGCCATGAAGCGGCACCGCGCCAAGCGGAGATTCAGGGCGCCGACGTCGCGGGGCGGGCCCGGCCCGGCACCACCACCTCGAAGCCGCGCGCGTCGCTCGCGCCGGCCACCAGCGCCTCCGTGACGCCGCTCAGGCGCTCCGCCTGGGCCGTCGCCACCGCCTGCAACCGCCCCCGCTCCGGCAGCTCCGCGGCGAAGCCGTTCACCAGCCGGCTGGTGGCGAGCAGCTCGGTCAGGAAGATCGTCACGACCGGCCCGAAGCCCTCGCCCTGCGGACGAAGAAAAACCAGCTCGCCCGCCCGCAGCCGGCGCGCGGCCTCGCCCGCCGCCGGATCGGCGAGGGGCGCGCGCAGCTCGCCGCCCGCCTCGAGACACACGATCTTCAGCCCCTCGTTGCGCACGGCGGTGAGCATCCACACGCCCTCGCCCAGCCACACCGTGCCGCCCAGCGCGTCCACCCGGCGCGAGCCGCCGGGCACGAGCGCGAGGGCGCTGCCCGAGAAGAGGCGGACTCCCTCCGCCTCGGCCTGCCAGACCGCGAGCGCGCCGACCCGCCAGCGGGCCCCGCCCTCGTCGAGCAGCTCGGCCCGCGCGCCGCGCCCGGTGATCAGCGCCGCCCCGGGCTCCAGCCGAGCGCCGGCGCGGGCCGGCTTTTGCCGCGCGGCGCCCGCCTCGCGCACCAGCACGCGGCCGACCGTCTCGCCGAGCGCCGCCGGCTCGGCGCGCGCGCCGGCGAAGCTGAGCGCGAACAACAGGCACGCCAACCCGACCCGGCGGCGGCGGGCGGGGCGCGCGCCCGCGACGGAACGGAGGCGTCCGGAAGACTCGGGGCGACGGCCGGCGGTGGAGCTTTTCATTTCACTTCGAAGTCATGCGCCACACGCCGTCCCAATCCGGCGGCGGCGGATCGGCGCGCATGCGCGCCACGCGTTCCAGCAACACGGTGGAGGGAGAATACGCGGCATGCTCCTCCAGCGGAGCGGCGGCGCGGAAGCAGCGTTCGGCCGCGTCCCAATCCCGCGCGCGGTAGAGGCGTAGTCCCTCCTCGAATACACGCACCCGCTCCCGCGCGCGTTCCCCCGCCGGACCGGCGGCGTCGAGATCGGCGGCGAGGGCCACCGCCTCGTAAACGGCCACCGGCCGCGAGCGTCCCTTTACCACGATGCGGTCGAGCTCGCGAAAAAGCACCGCGCCGGGCGCCTGGCGTTCGCAGGCATCGCGGGTGGCGGCGGCGACCATGGTATAGACGCCGTAGCTCTTGGCGCCGGACTCCATGCGCGCGGCGAGGTTCACGTTGTCCCCCATCATGGTGTAGTTGAAACGGGTGTGGCTGCCCATGTTGCCGACGATGGCGACGCCGGTGTTGAGCCCGATGCGGGTGCGCATGCGGGCGACGATCTCCGGCCACCGTTTCTCCGGCTCGCGTTTCCATTTTTCGCGCAGCTCCGCGCAGCGTTTCTGCACCCGGAGGGCGGCCACCACCGCGCGGTGCGCGTGGCCGGGCAAGGCGAGCGGCGCGCCATACATCGCCACGAGGGCGTCGCCGATATACTTGTCGAGCGTGCCGCCCTCCGCCTGGACGATGTCGGTGCAGGCGGAGAGGTATTCGTTCATGAGCTCGACCAGCCGGGGCGGCGTGAGCTGCTCGGAAAAGGCCGAGAAGCCCTCGATGTCGGAGAAGTAGGCGGTGATCTCCTCCTCCACGCCGCCCAGCCGCGGCTCCTCGCCCGACTCGACCATGCGCTGCACGAGCGCCGGCGAGACGTAGGTGCCGAACAGGCCCTTCACGCGGTCGCGGTGGACGCGCTCCTCGCGGACCTTGAGCGTGAGCAGGACGCCCTGCTGGAGACCGAGCGCGCACAGGGGCAGGGCGAGCGGCACCATGACATCCGCCGCCAGGAGGGCCGCGCAAGCGCCGCCGACCAGGACGGCGACCGAGCCGACCAGCGCCACCGAATACGGGCGGTAGCCCCCGCGATCGAGCACCGCCGCCGCCGCCAGCCCCAGCCCGAGGCCCAGCGCGAGCATCCAGCCCGGCCCCGGACCGCGCAGGTGCTCGCCGCGGAGGATGTTGTCCAAGGCGTTGAGATGGACGAGGACCTTGGGGCTCTGGTCGCGCAGCGCGCTGGGGCCGAGATCGCTCAGCCCCGATGCCACCTGCCCCACCAGCACGATGCGCCCGCCCGTGGGCGGCGCGGGCTTCTCCTCGCCCAGCTCGGCCCGCTCCATCTGCCGCACATAGAGTCCGTGATAGGAGAGCTGCGGCATGCCGGGCCCGCCCTCCGCGGCGCGCGCGAACATGTGGTCGATGCTCCGGTCCAAGTCCACGTGCGAGGCGTCCCCGGCATCTCCCGTCGCCCCTTCCCCGGAGTCGTCGGCCCCGCGAAGCTCGTGCCGGGGGTTCAGGCGATAGAATCCGCGCGCGTCGATCGGCACGCGGACGAGTTTGCCCTCGCCGGTTCGCAGACGCAGCTCGCGCCCCGGCTCGATCTCCAGCCCGCCGGCGGGCACCCGCCAGTATTCCAGCAGGCACGACAAAACCAGGCTCGGGTAAACCGCGTCGCCGATGCGAAGCACCAACGGAATCTCCCGCACCACCCCGCCCGGCCCGGCGTCGGCGTCGAGAAACCCGATCCGGACCGGCGGCGCCTCCAGCAGTCCCGCCAGCGGCAACAAAGCCTGCGCGTGCATCGGCAGCCGCTCCGCCCCCGGCACGCGCTCGACCGAGGCCAGCGCGGCGGGTCCGCGACCCGGCCGGCCCTCCACCAGCAGCCCGGCTTCACCCGGCTCGGTCTTGGCCCCCATCACCACCGGATAGGGCAAGGCGGCCAGCGGCGCCATCATCAGCTCGTCCATGGCCGCCTCCGCGCTCGTCTCCACGAAGAGGAGGTCCCACGCCAACACCGCCGGCCGGGTGTCCTCGGTGCGCCCGAGATAATCCATCAGGAAACCGTGCATCGGTCGCGGAAACGGCCACTGGCCGACGACCTTCAGCGAGACCTCGTCCACCCCCACCAACATCAGCGCCTCGTGCGGGGCGCGCGGGGCCACCCGTTCCCGCAGACGCAGGCGCGCGTCCTCCGCCACGCCCTCCAGCCGCTGGCCCAGCGAAGTCCGGGCGAGCAACAAGGCCGCCAAGGCCAGCAGGGCGCCAAGACCCGCCCGCCAAAACCAGCGACCGGCGTCGCGGCGGCGGCGACCGCTCCGCCCGGCTTCGTCGGCGGGCGCGCTCATGCGGGGTGAATGAAAGCGTTTGTCATTAGCCTCGAGATGGGGAAAACCCCCATAGCATGCGCTCCCTGCTTCGCGCCTCCATCCTGTTCTTTGCTTTCTTCCCCGCGGCCGGCGGCCTCCTTGGCCAAAGCATCCGCGTGCTCCTCGTCAGCGGTCCCGCCACCATCCAAGACCCCGATGACCCCGCCCCGCGCGCCGTGGAGAAAGGCGAGCTCGTCCCCATCGGCTCGCGCATCGTCACCGGCGCCGGCGCCCGCGTGGTCCTCACCCCCTTCCCCGGCATCAAGTCGATCCTCGCGGAAAACTCGTCCGTGCTCGTCGAGCGCGCCGTCGAATCGGCCACCGCCGACCGCGCCAAGCTCCAGCAGGCCACGCTCGACCTGCGCACCGGCGTGCTGGTGTCGGACCTGGAGAAGGAATCGGGCGTGGTTTACGACTACGCCGTGCGCACGCCCCGCGGCCTCGCCGGCGCGCGCGGCACGCTCTACACCGTCGCCGTCGATCCGAGCGGCGTGGAGTCGATCCTCGTATCCGACGGGTCCATACAGATAAACCTGGCCGACGGCGCCGCCCTCCTGCTCTCGCCCGGCCGGGCCGCGCTCATCCGCCCCGGCGAGGCGCCCGTCGCCGTGAGCCGCCTCTCCGAGCTCCCCGCCGCCGACCAGGCCCTGCTGCAATCCGTCATGGATCTGACGCTCGACCTGCTGGCCGACGTGATCGAGGCGGGCGTCGATCTGCAAGGCGACGCCCTGCGCGGCACCCTGGACTTCGCCCGCGAGTTCGGCTTCGCGCTCGACCCGCTCCGCCTCGACTCCATCCGCGCCGCGCTCGAGCTCGAGACCGCCGCCGAGACCGGCGCCCTGCTCGACCGCATCGACCACGCCCGCCGGGGCGACACCGACGGACGCGACGCCGCCGAGATCGTCAGCGAACGCCGCGAGGAGGCCCGCACCGACACGCCCTCCGACCCGCGCACGCCCGAGCAACGCTTCGCCGACGGGCTCGACGCCGCCCGCCGCGCCGCCTTCCTCGCCCGCCCCGCCGACATCCGCGCCGCGCTCGTCACCCTGCACGACGCCGACTACACCGTCATCGCCCTCGACCCCGATCCGATCAGCGGGCTCACCCACACCGACACCGAGCTCCGCGACGCCCTCGCCACCCTCGTGCAGCTCAAGACGAGCGCCCCCGTCTCCTACGCCTACCTGAAGGAGGTCGCCGGCGGCGCCGGCCTGCCCGCCGCGGACACCGCTCCCTCGCCCACCGACCACAGCCCCGACGCCTTTCGCCGCACCGCCGACGGCTGGTTCGCGCTGAGCCCCGCGCAGCGCGCCCGGATCGTGGAGCTCGGCGCAGGCGGCGCGCTCATCGACACCAGCGCCACCTACCTCGACGCCCTGCTCGCCTCCCTCTCCGACCTGCCCGCCACCGACTACGCCGCCCTCCGCGACACCGGCTGGGGCGCCTACCTCGTGAACATGGCGGGCGAGGAAGACATGCGCGCCGCCTTGGCGCTGGTGAGCAACCTGGACGCGGCCCAACGCGCCGTCATCCGCGACTTCAACCTCTCGCCCTACGCCCTCTATTACTACTACGAAGGCGCCTACCCCACCGCCGGAATCGTCGCCACCAGCGAGACGCCGTCCCTCCCCGGCGAGATCACCCGCCGCCTCACCGTTCTGGCCGGCCTCTCCGCCTCCGACCGGGCGACCCTGCGCCGCCTCGATCTGCAAGATCGCTTGTTGAGCTCCCTCCCCGGCTACGATGACGCCTCGGCCGGCGGCCACACCGTCCCGACCTTCTCCGAGCGACTCGGACTCACGCTGACGTTTTTCAACGGGCTCGAGACCTCGCAACAGGACCTCGTCGTCGCCCTCGGCGCGGGAGCCTGGTTATTCGAATTCGCCGCCGACCAGCGCATCACCACCGACGGCGGCGCGCGGAGCGCGCTGGACCTCGTGCGCGACATCCTCCGACAGGTCTCCGACCTGCCCGAAGCGGATCGCGAGGCCGCGCGCACCCTCCGCCTCTTCGACGCGACCTCGCTCACCGACAACCGGGTGCTGTCCGGCGCCTTCACCGAAAGCCTCGCCGCCTACCTCGCCGCGCCCGAAAAGGTCCAACGCTTCATCCGGGACGAGTTCTACGGCTACGCCCTGCTCGACGTGACCCTCGGCGCACCGGACGACGAAGGCTACAACGTGCGTCCCTTCTCCGAAATCGTGGACATCCTTTCCCAGCTCAGCCTCGGGGAGCTGGAGACCCTCCGCGACATGGAGATCGGCACCACGCTCGCCGACCCGTATTTCTTCCCGACGAGCATTCCGCAGGAATCCGCGGCCAGCGGAGTCGCCGCCGCCCCCGCGACCCCCGCCGAGCAACTCCGGTCGATGATCGGCTTTTTCGCCGGCCTGTCCGACACGCAAAAAACCACCCTGCGGGAACTCGGCATCCTCGGCGCCACGCCCTACAATTTCGCCACCTTCCTGGCCGATTTCGAGGGGCTCGACAGCCTGCTTCGCGCCTATGCCGCCCTGCCCGGCGACCTCCGCGCCGAGACGCAGCGCATCCAGCAGTGGCACTACGGCCAGCAGTTCGAGGGTCGCAGCTTCTTCCTGCCCTTGGCCGAGAACTACGGTTCATCGCTCTACTACGTCAGCTTCACCTCCGACGCCGACCTGCACATCGGCGCCACGCGGCACCTGCGCATCACCTCGGGCACCTACGCCGGGTCCGACACCTTCGACACCGGCCCGGACGGCGCCGTCCATCTGCGCGCCGCCGATCTGGTGGAGCTGGAAGACGTGCGTTTCTCGACCGACGTGCGTTCGCTCACCGCCTCGGCCGCGACCCTCAATCTCATGAACGTGCGCTTCAACGAGGGCATGGTCGCCTCGCTCAACTCCAAGGATGGCGTGGCCCACTTCGGCTCCAGCAAAACCGGCGCGGTCAACTTCATCCACGGCAACTCCTACGGTGGCGTGACCTTCGACGGGAGCAACTTCCTCTCCGTCACGCGCGGCAACCTCGCCATCGGCAGCCTGGCCCACCCGGCCGCCCTGCCGACCTATACCGCGCCGGCGGCCGGCAGCGGAGGCACCGCCCCTCTCTATGGCGGTGGCGTGCCCCCCGCCAGGCCCGAAATCGGCACCAGCATCAACGTCCAGGTCGAATAAACCCACCCCGCTCCCGCCGCCCGTTCTTCCAGCCACCCGCCCGTCCTTCCCATGCAACGCCCCAGCCTTCTTCGCCTCCGCCCGGCCCTCGCCGCCCTGCTCGGTCTCGGAGCCCTCGCCCCCGTCTTGCCGGCGCAACAGACCGTGATCGACCGCGCGCAACAAGGCACGCCCACGCCGCCCGCCGCCGGGGCCGCGGCGTCCGATCCCGCCCTCGCCCGCGCGACCGACGAGGACGCCGGCGTGCAACGCATCGCCCGCCCCCGCCGCCTGCCCTTCAAAATCGCCGCCTCCCTCGACGAGCAGCTCTACGCCACGAACAACGTCTTCCTCTCGGCGGACGACGCCGCCGATTCCGACGAGGACGCCACCCTGCTCGCCTCGACCTTCGTGCTGCGCGTCGAGGGCCTGCCGACGGCCGTGGGACGCGGCCTGCTGACGCCGTCGGCGAGTTTCGTTTATCAACGCTATCTGCACGGCCTCTCCACCGACGACCCGGCGATCGAGGACCTGGACTTCGATTCCTTCAGCCTGCCCCTCGGCGTGAGCCACCGCTTCGGTCGCGGCTGGGAAGCCTCGGCCGGCTTCACCGTCGCCTCGCTCTACAGCGTGCGCGGCGAGCCCGCCTACGAGCTGCTCTTCCGCACCCACACCGCCTCCCTGGGGCTCCGCAAGGTCGCGGAGCTCGCGCCCTCCACGCTGCTGGTCGCCGGCGCCGGTATCAGCTATTCGCATACATGGACCAGCCTGCGCGGCATCCCGGCTCCCCTGGGCTACCGCGACGACCGCAACGACAGCCTCGGCGCCTCGCTGGACGCGGCGCTATATCGCTTCGTCGGCGCCTGGACCTTTTCCGGACAGCTCCGGCTCAGCCACACGGACTACCGGCATTGGCAGGAAGCGGCCTTCAACTCCATCGACCGCGACGACCTCACGCTGTCGGCGGGCCTGAGCGCGACCCGGAGTTTCGGCAAACATGCCTCGGTCCGCGCCTTCGTCGGCTACGACCGCCGCTACTCCTCGCTCGACGGCGACAGCGGCGAGCCCGACTACACCTACGACGCCGGCACCCTCGGCGCCGGGCTCACCCTCACGGTCCGTTATTGAGCGCGTGGGCAGGGCGCGCGGCCAGCTCGCCGCCGCCTCCCCCCAAAAAACCACCAACCCCGAACCGGCGCGCCCGGCGGTCGCGCCCTACCGTTCGGAGGGGCTTGGCCCTGAAAATACAAATGAATGTCGGCAGGTGCATCTCCGGCGGGAGCTGGGTAAATTTGACTTAAAATCCAACATGGACCGCGCGTTTCTTGGGTGGATATGGGGATGCGCTTTGAGCTGGATCAAATGAGGAACAGCCCCCATTTTTTGTAATAAATTAACAAGAGCCCCATGTTACCCCTCCGGAAATCACTTTCGGTGGATACTTCGTCCACCGGAAAGTCCTCCGCTCCCATTCCCACGGAGCACGGGACCTTTCCGTTCGTGGTGCTGGACGGTGGGGAGGAGGCCGAGGGCTCCTTGGGGCGGGAGGTTTTCGACGCCTATGTCCGCCGTTCCGGCCCGGAGCAACTGAGCGCCCGGCAGGCCTTGGTGCGCGCGCTTGCGGAGGAGCAGGATCCTTGGGACGCAAAACTCGCCCCGTCCGAGCCGGTGCCTGCGAAGCGGCCCCCCGTCGCCGCGATTCCCGCGCCCCCGCCCCGGCGAATCGCCGCTCCGCCTCCTCCGCCGCCTCCCGCCGAGGCCGCCGTGGAGCCGGAAAGACGGGGAGGCACCAAACTCCGCATCGCAACACGAGCGGCGACCGCGGCCCCGTTCCCGCAGGCGGTGCCGGCGCCACAAGCGGCGCCGGAGTCCTGGCCCTCGCTTCCGCCCATCACCTCCCCCTTGCTGCCGATTCCCGGCGTGGGCAGCACCCCGCCGGGCGCCTTGGTGATGCCCCTGCCGCCCAAACCGGCCGCGATCAGCCTTCCCGCGATGCAGCCCTTGCCGGCGTCGCCATTCTTGGCGCCCCCCGCGCATCGGCAGCCGCAAAGCGAGGGAGGCGGTTTCAGTCTGGGCAAACTCGCGCTCGTGTTGATCGGCCTCGGCCTGGTGGCTTTTGGTGCCTGGAGGGCCGGCTGGCTGCCGCTGCCCGGCGCGGTTGCCAAGGCGGAGCCGGCTCAGGCGGCCGAATCGTCGGCCGCCACCGTCGAGACCGCGCCGGTGCCCCCGCCGCCCGCGCTCCCCGCCGGCCCGACGGCCGCTTTTGCCGGCTGGATCACGGAGGTGAAGGTGAACGGCGTCTTCCAGGGTCAGCCGGTGCGCGCTTTGATCAACGGGCGACTGATCGGGATGGGCGAGCGGGCCAGCGTGACGCCGGACGTGCGGCTGGTGGACGCCGATGTGGCGCGACGCGTTTTGGTGTTCGAGGAAGCGGGTGGCGCGCGCCTGGAAGCCCGCTACTGAACCCAATACCGGCGACAGCCCCGGCGAAAGATCGCGCAAGGTGCTGAATCAGGTGGTGATTGCAGCGATCCGAAGGCGCACATGGAAGGTCCGTCGAGCGATCGATGTGATCGGCGGATGATCAGCAAGTCGTGCGAGATGAGTCGCGGCTACCGCCGGTTTTGGGCTGAAACGGCCTCGCCGTCGCCGGGCGCGAACCGTGCGGGTCTTCGGCGGCTCCCTCCCCGGCCGGCTGCGCGGACAAATCCTCGTCCGCGAGGGACAAAGCCTCCGAAGGCTCCGCGGCGTCTTCCAGCGGCGCACGGCGGCTGCGTTCGCTTTGGGCGAGAAAAAGCGCCCAGAGGCCGAGCGGCCCCGGACGCGGAGGGGCCTCCGCCGCGATTTCGTGTTTCATGGTCGTGGACACAGGGGGGCGCGGGCTCAGGCGTATGGCGCAAGAAGGCGAAAGCTCGACGTTGCGGAGTCGGAATTTTTGCCGCGAGAGAACGCAAAGAGCACAAAGAAAGGCGGCGGCGAGGTTGGGCCTCTTTGGTTCTTTGCGATCTCCGCGTTCTTTTGCGGCCAATCAAATTTGGGGGATGCGGGGGCGGTGGCGGCGGCGGAGGTGTTCATCGCCGGCGAAGGTAACACCGGCTGCTGACAGCGCCGTGTCAGCAGCCGGTCGCGACGGCGGAAAGTTTTTTCCGGCGAGGCTCGGCGTGGCGTTTCAGGGCGGCGCGGGCGAGGGCGCGGACAGTCTCGCGCAGCTCCGACGGCTCCAGCGCCTCGGCGTCGCCGCCGAAGGAGAAGATCCAGCCGGCGAGCCATTGATAACACCAGGTGAGGACGGTGAACTCCGCCCCGCCGTCGCGACGCGATCCCGCCACCTCGATGAGCGTGGCGTAGCTTTCGGCGCGGGCACGGGGCAGCGCGGCGTCGGCGAACCACAGTCGGGCGGGATAGGTTTGCCCGCCCCGGGTGTAGTCGGCGACGTGGCGCTCGAGGTTGAAATCGTGTCGCGGGGGAAAACAGGCGCCGTCCGTATCCAATTCAAGGATACGATCCAGGCGGAAGTGCCGGAGGGAGTCGCGCAGGCGGCACCAGGCGACGAGATACCAGCGGGCGCCGTAGAAGACGACGCCGAGCGGCTCGACCTCGCGCCGCAGCGCCTCGGTCTGCTCGCGCCCGCGGTAGTGGAGCCGGACCACGCGGCGGCGCGCCACGGCGTCGCGCAGGATCCGGAGCGCGGGGGGCGGAGCGGCATCGGCGGGCGGGGCGGCTCCGTCCGCACCGGCGGCGGCGGGCGCCTCGGGCGCGGGGCGGGTCCACCTCGCGACCAGGGTGCCGCGGCCGACGCGTTCGACATGGTCGCGCTGCTCGACGGGCAGGACGGCGCGGAGCTTGTCGAGGGCGGAGTCGGACGGGGCGCGAAGGGAGGCGTCGGTGAACTCGCGGACGAGTTGTCCGCCCAAAAAAAGCGCGGCGGCCTCGTCGCCGGTCAGCATGACGGGCGGCAGGTGGTAGCCCTTGAGCAGGGAGTAGCCCACGCCCGCCTCGCCGGCGATGGGCACGCCGCCCTCGCCGAGGGCGGCCATGTCCCGGTAGATGGTGCGGAGGCTGACGGCGAAGCGTTCCGCGAGCTCCTCGGCGCGCACCACCCGCCGGCCCTGGAGGTGCAGCACGATGGCCATGAGGCGGTCGGTGCGGTTCATCCGGGGCGTCGGTGGGCGGGCGGGCTCACGGCGCGGGGGCGAGGCGGCCGGCGGGCCTACTCGTCGGCGAGAGCGCGATGGTCGTCGGTGGCGAGGGCGGGGGCGATGGAGACGTTTTTCATGCGGATGCCGGCCATCTTGTTGACGATGACGGCGGCGTGCTCGCTGACGACATCGACGAGGGTGTGACGTTGGCGGATATCCATCGCGCCGACCACCGCGGCGGGCAGGCGGGTGACGCCGGCGATCTTGCCGACGACGTCGGCCGGGGTGACGAGGTTTTTGCGCCCGACGTTGAGGAACAGGGTGGTGAAGCCGGGTTCGCGGCCGGTGCGCGAGGTGCGCTCGTATTTGGCCTTCGTTTTCGCAGGACGCGGCGCGGTGCCGGGCTCGGCGTCGTCGGACTCGGGAGCGGACGCCGAAGCGGCGGAGGCGCGGGCGATTTTTTTGGCCGGGGTCTTGGGCGCGAAGGGCGCGGCGGAGGGCTCGATCAGCTCGCGGGTCGGGCGCGCCTCGTCGTCGTAGGGGCGCGGGTGTTTCGGCGGGGAGAACAAGGCGGCGACGGCGGGCGGCGGAGCTTCGTCGCCGGAGGCGGCGCCCGTGGTCGCGGCGGGCGCGCCGCCGGTCATGAGATGAATGAGGGCGGCGATGATGTCGGTGCTGGCGTAGCCCTGTTCGAGCAGACGGTCGATCATGCGGTCCTGCGGCCGGAATTGTTTCGCGTCGAGCGTGGTGCGGAGTTTTTCGAAGAAGACGTTCTCGCGCGCCTCCTCGACCTGATCGAGGGAGGGCACTCGTTCGCGGCGGATGGAGAGCCGCGCGTAACGGATCATGTTTTGCATGCCGTAGATTTCCCGTCCGCTCACGAAGGTGAAGGCCTTGCCGGTGCGGCCGGCGCGGCCGGTGCGACCGACGCGGTGGGTGTAGTCCTCGGCGTCGTTGGGCAGGTCGTAATTGAAGACCACCTCGAGGTCGTCCACGTCGAGGCCGCGCGCGGCGACGTCGGTGGCGACGAGAAACTCGAAGCCGCGGCGGCGGAACTTGTCCATGACCTTGTTGCGCTGCATCTGGCTGATGTCGCCGTGCAGGCGATCCACGGCGTAGCCGCGCGAGGCGAGGATCTCGGCGAGCTCGTCGGTCATGTTTTTGGTCGCGCAAAAGATGATGCCGTAGCGGAAGTCGTGAAGGTCGATGAGGCGGGTGAGCGCCTCGACCTTGGAGCGGCGATCCACCTCGAGGTAAACCTGGTCCACCTTCGGGGCGTTCTGCGCCTGCGCCTCGATCTTCACCCAAGCCGGGTCGCGGGTGTAGCGCTGGATGAGCTGCTTGATCGGCGGCGGCATGGTGGCCGAGAAGAAGAGCAGCTGGCGACCTTCGGGCGTGCCGGAGAGGATGCGTTCGATGTCCTCGCGGAAGCCCATGTCGAGCATGCGGTCTGCCTCGTCGAGGGCGACGAGCTTGAGCGCGTCCAGCTTGAGCGTGCCCCGCTCCATGTGGTCCATGACGCGACCGGGCGTGCCGATGATGATCTGGGCGCCGGCCTTGAGGGCGCGGAACTGGCGCTCGTAGGACTGGCCGCCGTAGATCGGCACCTCGCGGATGCCGCGTTTGAAAAGGGCCAGCTTGGCGATCTCCTCGGCCACTTGAACGGCGAGTTCGCGGGTGGGGCAAAGAATGAGGGCCTGTGGTTGCTTGAGGGCGGGATCGACGCGCTCGACCGCGGGTATGCCGAAGGCGGCGGTTTTGCCCGATCCGGTGGCGGATTGACCGACCACGTCGCGTCCCTCCAAGAGCAGCGGGATCACTGCGGTCTGGATGGGCGAGGCCTCCTCGAAGCCCATTTTATCGACGGCTTTGAGGACTTCGGGCGAAATGCCGAGTTCGGTGAAGGGACGTTTTTCCATTTGCCGCACACCCTGTCCAAGCCGCGAGGGAATGAAAGCGGTTAAAAGCGCCCCCCGTCACTTCCCCCCGCCGCACACCACCTCCGCCGGCGACGAAACGACCTCGCGCGGTCGGATGCGGCGCGGCCGACGGACCATAGGGAAAACCGAAAGGACAAAAGGCCAATAACCGAACCGTCTGAATATTTGCCTAATAGTCCTACGATTAGCCGGAGCATCGCGGATAATTTTCTGTAAATTCAACTACTTTCTGTTGTTAATCAAAAGGAAGCAAAACACGAGCCCAACAACGAGAATGGCAACCTATGCCCCTGCCCGATCAGGGGAAATGGTTGCTGCGAAGCGGGGGCATCCGTAGCCCACAAGACACCATCCTTCCCGATTCACCGGGAGCGCCGAAACCCGTCCGTCCTCGGCGTGCACCTTTCTTTGCCCCTCTCCCCCACGCCCTTGGCGCGATGACCCAAAAAAGTCGGCGCAACTTGGCGCAGCGCACGCCCCGTTCCCGCTTCTCCCCTTTGTCGTCCTATATGAATACCCCTCGTCCAAACTCCCGACTACGCTCGCGCGTGCTCGCCCTCATGGGCGGCGCCTCGGCGAACGCCTCACCTGTTTTTCCGGCCTCCTGCACGGCGCGCTGGCTCTCCCTTGGAGTGGGCCTGGCCTGCCTCGGAGGCGGCACCCTGGCCCACGCCCAAGCCACCTGGGTGGGTGACACCAGCCAAGATTGGAACAACGCCGCCAACTGGAGCAGCGATCCCGCCAATCCCACCGGCAATTTCACCGTCAACACCGCCACCGCCGGCGTCTTCCCGGTCGTGAACGCCGTGTCGGCCTTCACGCCGGTGGACATTCTGGTCGGCGATGGAGTGGGCACGAACGGCCGCCTCGACGTCACCGCGGGCTCCGTCGCCACCGGCAACGGCAACTGGCTCATGGTGGGCCGCAACGGCGGCACCGGCACGATGAACGTGACCGGTGGCACCGTGACCACCGCCCAAGCCCACATCGGCCGCACCGGAGGCACCATCGCCGGCACCGCGACCGGCACGGTCAACGTCTCCGGCTCCGGCGTCCTCACCACCACCGATGCCATCGTGCTGGCGGATGGTGACAGCGCCGACGACACCAGCGTCGGCACCTTGAACGTGAACGCGGGCGGCACGGTGAACTGCGCGGCCTCGTTCGTCGTGGCGTTCGCCGGCAACAGCAACACCATCGGCACGCTGAACATCGCGACGGGGGGCACCGTCAACATCGGATCGGCCGGCACGCGCCAGCTGATCATGAACGAGTGGGATACCACCCGCGGCGTGATCAACGTCAACGGCGGCACGCTCAATCTCAACGCCGACTGCAACATCCGCTTCAGTTGGGGCAGCTGGGGCCCCGGATCCTCCAACGGCCCCAGCTCGATCAACCTGAACTCCGGCGCGATCAACATGGGCTCCGGCGCCGTGTTGGACCTGAACTACAACGCCGACCGGGCCGTCACCAATACCGTCACCCTCAACGGCGGCACCCTCACCACCGGATCCGTTATCAGCACCAAGGCAAACGGCGCCCGTGTCCTCAATTTCAACGGCGGCACCCTGCGCGCGGCGGCCGCCGCCGTGACTCCCGCCACCGCCTTTGTCGGAGCCAACGCGGCCAGCGCCATCAACGTGCTCTCGGGCGGCGCTCGCATCGATTCCAACGGCTTCGACATCACCGTCGCCCCCGCCCTCCTCGCCGACTCCGTCTCGATCGGCGGCGGGCTTACCAAGCTGGGCGCCGGCACCCTCACCCTGAACGGCGCCAGCACCTACATCGGCGACACCACCGTCTCGGCGGGCGGCCTCACCCTGGCCGACAACGCATCCCTGAAGTTCCTCATCGCGGGCACCGGGGTGAACAACAAGATCACCGGCACCGGCACCGTCACCCTCAACGGCGACTTCACGATCGACCTCGCCGGAGCCGCCACCGCCTTGGGTTCCTCCTGGCAGCTCGTGGACGTGAACACGCTCACCGAGACCTACGGCCCCACCTTCACCGTGGCCACCTTCACGGACAACGACGGCACCTGGGTCAAACCCGCCAACGGCACCTTCTACGAATTCAACCCCGCCACCGGCATCCTGCGCACCATCGCCGACCCCGGCATCTCCTACGACCCGCCCACCGTCACTCCCGGCGAGGCCCGGGAAAGCTATCCGATCGGCTCCGATTTCGTGCTGAGCGTCACCGCATCCGGCATCGGCAACCTGAGCTATCAATGGTATTATCAAGCAAACGCGGGCGCCACCCCCGTCGCCATCTCGGGCGCCACGGGTTCCAGCCACACGGTCACCCAGGCGACCGCCGGTTCGGGCGGCATTTACTCCGTGATCGTCAGCGACGACGCCGCCACCGCCTCCGGCCAGCAGCCGACCACCGCGACCACCGTCTTCCCGGCGATCTCCGTGCTGCCCGGCAGCAACTTCTCCGTGGCCTACTACCGCTTCGAGGAAGGCCCCGACGCCGCGACGATCACCGCCACCAACGACTCCGCCGGCACCAACCATCTCACGGTGCTCGGCACCCCGAACTACGCCTCGGACAGCCTGCCCTACACCATCATCCCGGCGACCGGCGCGGCCAACACCCTCGGCGCCAACTTCCCCGCCACCGGCAACAACGGCCTCATCGCCCCGACGTCCGGCACCCTCGCCTCCGCCGAGCTCAAGGACTTCACCGTCGAGGCCTTCGTGCGACTCGACAGTCTCGCCGGCTGGCAGACCATCGTCGGTCGCGACGACAACGGTCAGGTCGGCGGAGACGCCGCCTTGTTCTACCTCTCCAAAGCCGGTGCCAAAGTGGGTGATGGAGAAAACAACGGCTTCCGCGTCGAGCTCACCAGCCGCACCGGCACCAACCTCCAGGTCAACAGCACCTTCATCCCGGTCGTCGGCACCTGGTATCACGTGGCCGCCGTCGGTGATTCCGCCAAGGGCACGCTCACCCTCTACGTGAACGGCAACTCGGTCGGCTCGAGCACCGGATTCACCGGCCTCTACCTGCCCACCGCCGGTTCCGACACCCCGTGGACCCTCGGCCGAGGCGACTATAACAACGCCGACGTGGACTTCCTCCGCGGCGATCTCGACGAGGTGCGCATCAGCAACGCGGCCCTGCCCCCCAGCCAGTTCATCAACTCGGCCAACGGTCTCGCCGTGGTGAACCCCAGCGTCACCATCTCGCCGACCGCTCAGACGGCCGCGATCAACACCCCGATCACCCTGACCGCGACCGGCACCTCCAACATGGGTGGATCGGTCACCTATCAGTGGTATAAGGGCGAGGACATCCTCACCGGGCAAACCTCCCCCACCCTCGCGATCGACACCTCCTCCGTCGCGGGTTCCGGCACCTACACGGTGGTCGTGACCGATTCGAACAGCACCACCGCCGGCTTCGCCATCACCGCCGAAGCCTCCTCGACCATCCAGCTCGTCACCCTGCCCGCCCCCGGCCGGCGCACGATCGGCCTCAACTTCGTGGGCGCCGGCTCCGGCGATTGGTCCGACCAGCTGGCCACCCTCGCGACCGACTACGTGGCCGGATTCTATCCGACCACCAATTGGAACAACTCCGCCACGGTTACCGGAGTGGCCACCCAAACCACACCGCTGCCCCTCGTCGAAAGCAACGGTAACAGCGGCGTGGTCACCGCGACCTGGTCCTCCACCGGCGCCTGGGCGGCGCGCAAGGAAACCGGAGCCCCCGAAACCAAGACCGAACACGGCCGTCTGATCCACGGCTACATCGAGTCCCGGGCCGAAACCGGCGCGACCGTCACCCTGTCCAACATTCCTTACGCCACCTACGACGTCCTCGTCTATGTGTCCGGCGGCAATGGCGGCGACCGGGTCGGATCTGTTTCGCTCAACCGCGAAGGTTCACCGACCTACTACTACCGAGTGCAGCTGAACGACCTGACCCGCGGGCCCTACTCGGATGATGCCCCGTATGTCGCGATTCCCACCCTGGCCGACTCCCTCTCGATCGAGGAGGCCCGCAGCGCCCCGCCCGCGACCTTCGTCCACTACACGGGCGTCAGCGGTTCCGAGCTCACCATCACGGCGAAGGATGCGGAGCTTAACCAGAACGCCGGCGGCATCGCCGCAGTGCAGATCGTGGACACGACCCCGCCCGGCACAGCCTATCCGCCCAGCGTCACCACCGCCCCCGCTTCGCGGATCGTGCGAGGCGGCGCCGACGTCACCTTCACGGTGGCGGGCGTCAGCAACAACAGCGGCGGCGTGATCAGCTACGC
>CBINNW010000060.1:0-29616 GCA_966252115.1 uncultured Akkermansia sp. | reverse complement strand
CCGTAGGTGAGCGGCGCGGCGGGCGTGCGGCCGTCGAGCGCGCCCCAGGTGTTTTCCACGCCGAGGGTGGAGCCGAGGATGGGGGCGTTGAGGACCTTGATGTCGGGCAGGAAGGACTTGGCCCAGTTGCCGCAGTGGAAGAGGACGCACTTGTCGTCGGCGGCGCCGTAGTTGTTGTTCCAATCCACGAGCGCGGAGGGCGAGAGCGCGGCGAGCTGCATGGCATACATGGTGAGCACGCCGGTGACGTCCACCTCGCAGGCGCTGGGCAGGAAGGCCTCGCTCATCATGCTCATGGAGGTGCAGACGTTGCAGCCGTGGTTGGCCTGCACGGAGGTCCAGCACTGGATGGCGGTGGCGTCGAGGTGGTGTGCGGCGACGAAGTCGTCGAGCACGATGCCGAAGCGCGCCATCTGGGTGAGCTTGGCGGGCGGGACGGCGGTGGCGTTGGCGTAGGCGCGGATCTCGTCGATTTTGGAGACGAGGCGTTTGTCGCCCTCGCCGATCTTGGCGGCGGCGCCGAGGATCTCGGAGAGGTCCACGGTGGTGACGCTGACGCCGTGGCGCTCGAGGATTTTTTCCGAGTAGCGCACGGTGTTGAAGGCGCCCGGGCGGGCGCCGACCGCGCCGATGCGCACGCCGCGCAGGCCGCGCACGACGCGGCAGACCGCGACGAACTTTTGCAGGTCGGCGCGGAAGGACGCGTCGTGCGGGTGGACGACGTGTTTGTCGGTGAGGGTATAGGGGATGCCCGCCTGGCGGAGGTTGTTGCAGACGGAAATTTTTCCGCAAAAGGCGTCGCGGCGGCGGATGACGTCGAGTTTGTCGAGATCGTCGGGGTAACCCTGCACCAGCACGGGGACGTGGAGCCCGGAGAGTTTGAGCACGTCGGCGACGCCCTTCTCGTCGCCGAAGTTGGGCAGGCACACGAGGACGCCGGAGATTTTGTCACGCTGGCGGCGGAAGAGCTCGGCGCATTTGCGGGCGTCGTCGTGGGTCTCGACGCCGCCGAGTTTGGTCTCGGCCGGGTCGAGCATGACGGCTTCGAGGCCGAGTTGGGCGAAGAGCTTAGTGATGTCGGCCCGGGCTTCGGGCACGAGTTTGTCCGGGAAAAAGTCCCGGTTGCCAAAAATAACACCCAGGGTGACGGGGGCGGGTTTCATGAAAAGGGGAGAGGGGAAAACGACCGGGAGGGCTTGGCCGGAAGGGGGGGGGAGAATAACAAAAGAAAGCGGGAGAATCCTCCGCATCGGAGCGGAGAACTACCGGGAAACTCAGGTCGCCGGGGCCAAAAAAGGCGCCGGGGCGAACGAGGGCGCGGCGCGAAGCAGTGGGAGGAGGGGACTTGGAGAAACGGGGGGGGGGCGCCGGGTGCGGTTGGCCGGCGGGGTTGGCGCGGTGGAAAAAGGAGAAACGGGGTTCCGGCGTAAGCCCGGGGGCGAAAGGTAGGGCGCGAGCGCCGGGCGTCGTGTGGTGGTTGTCAGGTGCCTGAACAGAATCCGTGCGCCGAAAGGTCCGGGGAGCGCACCCGTCCCGGGTGCTCCGGCGGGCGTCTCGCCCGCCGTTTCGGAGATGAGAGCGGGACGCTCTCATCAGCACGCGGGACGCGTGCGCTCCCCGGACCAGTTCGGAATTTGCCAAATAACAATCAGGCATTTCGGGCACACCCCACTAGCTGGTCATCCCACGCGGCGGGCCCGGCGGTCCCGCCCTACCCGGGGAGGAAACGCATCCGTCGCGTGGGGGGCGCGACGGATGTGGAGGAGCGGGGGCGCGGCGGGCGCGCGGGAGACGCTCAGCCGCGGGCTTGGTGACGGCGGCGGGCGAGGCAGCCGCCGAGGGCGGCGACGCCGACGAGCAGACCGAAACTGGAGGGCTCCGGGATGGCTGCGAAGGTGACGCGCAGGTAGTTGACCCCGGCCTCGTCGGCGAGGGTGTAGGTGGCGACCAGGCCGTCCAAACCGGTGCCGAAGTCGGTGTCGATGAGGTTCACGTCGCCGGTGATGACGCCCAGGCCGCTGATCAGATCGTAGGCCGCGCCGAGCTCCACGGTGCCGGCGGTGATGGCGTCGAAGGCGAAGGTGAGGTCGCTGAATGTGAAGCCTCCGGCGCCGACGGCGATGAGATCGCTGGTGCCGGCGGCGGTGGCGGCGAGGTCGAAGTCGAAATGCGCGCCCGTGGCGGTGAGCGTGCCGATGGTGAGGGTGCCGGCGTCGCCGAGGTTGACACCGGCGGAGAGGTGGGAGCCGGCGAGGGCGTTGACCGTGCCGGCGATGTCGCCGTCGCCGGCGAGGGTGGCGAGGTTGTTGACCGTGGTGACGGAGGCGCCGGTGCCGAGCGCGGAGCCTTCGCCGAAGGTGAGCATGGAGGGCGTGGCGGTGAGGAGGGTCTCGCCCCAGACGGTGAAGGTGTTGGCGCCGGTGATGGAGTCCACGTAGGAGGCGGCGCTGGCGGAGCCGCCGCTGACCCAGACGGCCTGTCCGACCTGGATGCCCAGGCTGGCCACGGTGTCCGAGCCGCCGAGGGTGACGGTGCGGTAGGTGGTGGTGGAGACGATGGCGGCGTTGGCGGTGGTGGAGGATTCGGCCACCCGGTCGCCGGTGACGACGAGGGTGGAGGCGGAGCTGCCGTCGCCGACGCTGTTGTTGCCCCAGTTGAACTGGCTGTTGGTCAGGGTCAGGGAACCGGAGCCGCGCTGCGCGACGTTGAGCGCACCGGTCGCGATGACGGCGGAAGTGACGTCGTCGGAACGGTCGTAGGCCAGGGTGCCGCCGGCGGTGCCGCTGACGACGGGCACGACGCCGTTGCCGGACACGTAGGCGCCGGTGGTGCCGCCGTCGCCGACGCGAACCTCGCCCGTATTCGTAATGCGAATACCGCCCTGATGGCCGTCGGTGCCGGTGATGACGAGGGCGCCGGTGCCGCTGTTCTTGACGACCATGCGCGACTGGGCGGTCGCGGCGGTGCCCGAGTTTTCCACGATATCGGAGGCGAGAATGGTGGTGCCGGCGCCGGTGAAGTCGCGGGTGCGCAGGAGGTCGCTGTTGTTGTTGTTGAGATACATCGTCCCGCCGGCGGTGCCCAGGGTGACGGTCTTGCCGGCGGCGGTGATGTTGTTGGTGAAGGTGAAGTTGTTGCTCGTCGTGAGGGTGTTGGCCTGGAAGGCGAGGCTGTGGTCGCCCTGGAACCCGATGTTGCGGTTGATGGTGGTGGTGTTCTTCGCGATGACGCGGTCCTGGCCCACGGCCTCGAAGGTCTGCATGGCGGAGCCGCTGGCGCCGCTGCCGATGACGAGGTTGCCGGTGTCGGCGGCGCCGAAGGCCTGGTCGGTGTTGATGCGGTAAAGGACCACCTGGTTGGCCTGGATGCCGATGGTGGTGTTGCCGGTGTAGGTGTTGGCGGCGTTGAACTGAAAAACCGCACCGGTGCGGCGGCCACCGACGATGATGTTTGCGGCGGTCGAGCCGCCGTCGGCGATGACGCCGTCGAAGATGGTTTGGGAAGTGGCGTCACCGGCGCTGTTGCCGGTGCGGATGGTCACGGTGGAGGCGCCTTCGCCGGACGAAAGATTCAGGGCGCCGAGGGTGACGGTCTGCGTGCTGGCGTTCTCGATCGTGCGGCTGCCGGCGGCGGTGGGGGAGATCGCGCCGGTGAGGGTGAGCGCGTTGGTGCCGACGCCGAAGGTCAGGTTGCCGGACAGGGAAATCGGCGCCGAGATGGTGTTGATCGCGCCGGCGGTGCCGCCGCTGGTGATGGTGGCGCCGCTCAGGAAAAGGTTGCCGCCGGTGGAGCCGATCGTGGTGGCGCCCGGGGTGGCGTTGGTGTCGCCGAGGGTGAGGGCGGTGATGCCGTTGGCGGGGGTGGCGGAGATGTTCACCACCTGGCTGACGCCGCCGAAGTCGCCGCTCACGGTGGCGGTGTCGCCGGCGCCGGCGCCGGGGAAGGTGCCGCCGGTCCAGGTGGCGTCGGTGTTCCAATCGAGCGGAGCGCCGGTGCCGCTGGGCACGACGGTGTAGGCGACGGCGAGGGCGGAGGAGGCCCAGGGTCCGGAGAAGAGACCGAGGAGGGCGACCGAGCCGACGAGAGGACGGAGTTGTTTACGGGTAATCATGTTAGCTGAGGTTTTCGGGGGATTTTTCGAACGACCGACGAAAGCACGGACGTGAAATACAGGAACGAGTCGGCGAGAGCCGAAAAAGCGCGTCGAGGGAGGCGCGGGGGAACGCATCCGCCCACGGAAAAACCGTGAGGGAAACGGTGGGAACAGGGTAACTTACGGCAGTGGGGGTGTGCCTGTGCTATCACGCCAAACCCCGGGTGCGCTCAAGCTGGTTTTGGCCGCGCCCGACATTGATCGTTTTTCCTAAACCCGGAGATTTTTCCCGGAAAAATCACCGCGTTAGTTATTCACCAAAAACAATAAAAACGCGATTATTCACATCGCCTCCGACGCCCGATTCGACACCCGATAGCTTAGGATTCCGCGCACTTTTTGCCAAATCCGGCTATGATTCCGCGCGCCCATCGGTAATATACGGACCATCCCCATGGTCCAGTTCGACCCCAACCGGCCCGATTTTGCCCCCTACGGCTTTTCCTGCGTGCGATGGACGCCCTCGCCCATGAAGCGCCCCGACCACCACGACGAGATCGAGGTGAACGTGCTCAGCGAAGGCTGGGTCACCTACCTGCTGGGCGGACGCAAGGTGCGCATCGAGGGCGGCCAGCTGGGCGTGTTCTGGGCGGCGATTCCGCACCAGATTTTGGGATTCTCGCCGGGCATCAATTACTTCGTCGCGACCATCCCCTTTGCCTGGTTTCTGCAATGCCAGTTGCCCGACCGCTTCGTGCAGCCCCTGCTGCGCGGCGAGGTGATCCGCCAAAATCTCACCCCCGGGCGCCTGCGTCACGACCAGGAATTGTTTGCCCAGTGGGAGCAGGACCTCGCCGCGGCGGGGGGCGACGAGGCGCGCCACGTCGTGATGCTCGAGATGGAGGCGCGCATGCGCCGCATCATCCCCACCCTGCCCAAGACCGGCGACTCGGCCCGCGCCCGCCGCGCCCGCACCGTGGGCCTGCAAGGCCGCGCGGTGAACAAGGTCGAGCAGATGGCCTGCCTCATCGCCCGCCGCTACACCGAGCGCCTCACCGTCGAGGAGATCGGCCGCGAGGTCGGCCTGCACCCAAACTACGCCATGGGGCTGTTCAAAAAAACCTTCGGCACCACTCTCATCGACTACCTCACCCACCACCGCGTCTCGCACGCCCAGCGCCTCCTCGCCACCACCGACGAGAAGATCGTCGAGATCGCGTTCTCCTCCGGCTTTCACTCGATCAGCCGCTTCAACGAGGCCTTCCGCCGCGAGTGCGGCTGCACCCCGCGCGCCTACCGGCTGCAACACGCCGCGCGCACCTGAACCGCCGCGCTCGCCCGCCGCGCGTCGCCGCGTCGCCAAGCGTCCGCCGCCGCATCCGCCCAAGGCGTGCCGCCGTCCGCCGCGAGCTCCCTTTTTATCCAATTATCCAACTTCGCCCACCCGTTCTCACCCGCCCCCCCCACCCCGATGCGCCCCGTCCCCACCCACCGCCACACCGCCACCGCTCCGCCCGGTCGCGCGACCCTCTCCGCCTCGCCGCCGCGCCAGCCTTGCGCCCGACCCGCCGGGAAAACACATTCGCCCGTTTCACCGCGCCACATGCCCGACCTCAACGACCCATTCGATTCCGTGGAAGACGCCATCGCGGCCATCGCCGCCGGGCAGCTCATCATCGTGACCGACGATGAGGACCGCGAGAACGAGGGCGACCTCATCATGGCCGCCTCCAAGGCCACGCCGGAGACGATCAACCTCATGATCCGCCACGGCAGCGGCATCGTCTGCGTGCCCATGCTCGGCGCCCAGCTCGACCGCCTCGGCCTCGGCCCCATGGTCGCGCGCAACCGCGAGGTGCAGCGCACCGACTTCGCCGTCACGGTGGACGCCGCCGAGGGCATCAGCACCGGCGTCAGCGCCTACGACCGCACCGTCGCGATCAAGATTCTGGCCAACCCCGCCTCGCGCGCCGACCAGCTCGTGCAGCCCGGCCACGTCTTCCCGCTCCGCGCCCGCGCCGGCGGCGTGCTCGAACGCGCCGGCCACACCGAGGCCGCCGTCGATCTCGCCATGCTCGCCGGCCTCGAACCCGCCGGCGTGCTCTGCGAACTGGTCAACGACGACGGCACCATGCAGCGCCTGCCCCAGCTCGTGGAGTTCAAGCACCGCTTCGGGCTCAAGATGATCTCCATCGAGCAACTCATCGCCTACCGCCTGAAGCAGGACCTCCTGGTGGAAAAAATCGGCGAGAGCCCGCTCGCCACCGCCTACGGCGCCTTCACCGCCCACGTCTTCCGCAGCCGCCTCGACAAACGCCACCACCTCGCGCTCACCCTCGGCGACCCCGCCCGGACCGACGCCGCGCTCGTGCGCGTGCACAGCGCCAACGTGCTCGCCGACGTCTTCCACGCCGGCGGCCCCGCCTCGGGCGTGCTCGACGCCAGCCTGCGCGCCATCGCGGCCGAAGGCTGCGGCGCCCTGCTCTACATGGAGCCCGGCCACTCGGGCGAGGCCCTGCTTCGCCGCCTCGGCGCCTCGCAGGATAAAAAACGCGACGCCGCTCCGGCCCCGGCCATGGACCTCCGCGACTACGGCATCGGCGCGCAGATCCTCCGCGCCCTCGGCCTGAAAAAAATCCGCCTCCTCACCCGCAACCCGCGCAAGGTCGTCGGCCTCGAAGCCTACGGCGTCGAGCTGGTCGAGCAGATCGCGATCAAAACCTGATCGCGCCCCGGCCCGCGCCCCGCGGGTCCACCACCTCCCCCTCTCCCCCGCCCGCCCCCGTCCGCCTAAGCGGCCGGCCCGCGCGACGCCTTGGAGTGCGGCGGCACGACGCCGCCTTTGACGAGCCGACACGTCGGCTCGCCCGCCTTTCTCCCCGCCTGCCACGGCACCGCACGTCCACGTCCGTCCCCCCCACACGGCCCGACGCCGCGCCGCGGCCCACCCCGCCCCCGCCCCACCATGCCCTCCGCCCCCCTTCCGCGCCGGCTGCTCGCCTGCGCCGCGCTTCTTTGCCCCGTCTCGCATCTCCCCGCCCAGCAAAGCGCGACCAACACCGCCGCCACCGCCGCTCCCGAGACCGCCACCGCGCCCGCCCCGGTGCTGATCGAGCGCGCGGAAAAAATCGTCGCCGCCCTAGACCTGCCCGACCCCGCGCGGACCGCGCGCATCCGCGAAGTAGTGGCCGGCCAATACGCCGCGCTGCGCCCCGTGCACGAGGCCCGCGACACCGCCGTCGCCGCCGCCCGCGCCCGCCTCGCCTCCGGGGAGATCGAGCAGACCGCCGCCGACAAGCTCATCCAGGCCGCCCGCGACACCGCCACCGCCCGCCAGTGCGAGTTGCACTACACCTTCCTCGCCCGCCTCACCGCCGAGCTCGACCCGGCCCAGGTCGAAAAAATCAAGGACGGCATGACCTACGGCGTCCTGCCCAACACCTTTAAAGTTTATCAGGAGATGCTCCCCGACCTCAGCCCGGAGCAGAGCACCCAAATCCTCGCCTGGCTCACCGAAGCCCGCGAACACGCCATGGACGCCGGTTCGTCCAAGGAAAAACACGCCTGGTTCGGCAAATACAAGGGCCGCATCAACAACTACCTCGCCAAAGCCGGCTACGACATGAAGCAGGCCGAGCGCGACATGTTCGCCCGCAAAAAAGCCGCCGCGGCCGAGACCGCCAACTGAGCGGCACCGGCCGCCACCGCACCACGCCACGCTAATCTCAAAACCACATCCCCTCCCCAGATGAAACATCCCCTCCCCCGCCCGCTCCGCCCCCGCCCCACCCGCGCCGCCACCCTTCTCGCCTCCGCCGGTCTGAGCCTTCTCCTCACCTCCGCCTCCGACCTCTTCGCGCAGGGCTACCCGCGCATCCCCGGCGAGGTCCAGGCCGCGGCCGACGCCAAACGCGCCGTGGACGCCCGCCGCGCCGCCGCCCTCTGGGAGTCCCAGCAGGCCGAGCTCCAAGCTTGGGCCGCCAAGGGCAAACCCTACCTGCCCGGCGCCGAAAAACCCTCCGACCTCCCGCAGGCCGCCATCCCCGCCTTCCCGGGCGCCGAGGGCGGCGGCATGTATGCCTTCGGTGGACGCGGCGGACGCATCTTCGTTGTCACAAATCTGAACGACTCCGGCCCCGGCTCCTTCCGCGAAGCCTGCGAGGCCGTCGGCCCGCGCATCGTCATCTTCAACGTCGCCGGCATCATCCGCCTCGAAAACCGCATCGTAGTGCGCGCGCCCTACATCACCATCTCCGGCGCCACCGCCCCCGGCGACGGCGTCTGCATCGCCGGCAACACCGTCGAACTTGAGACCCACGACGTCGTCATCCGCCACATGCGTTTCCGCCGCGGCTCCATGGACGCCACCGAACGCAACGACTCCATCGGCGGCAACCCGGTCGGCAACATCATGATCGACCACGTCTCCGCCTCCTGGGGCCTCGACGAAAACATGTCCATGTATCGCCACATGTTCGACCACGACGGCGACCCCGCCACGCCCGAGCGCAAGCTCCCCACCGTCAACATCACCATCCAGAACTCCATCTTCTCCGAAGGCCTCAACACCTACCACCACGCCTTCGGCTCCACCATCGGCGGCGCCAACAGCACCTTCCACCACAACCTCTGGGCCTGCAACACCGGCCGCAACCCCAGCGTCGGCATGATCCACGACTTCACCTTCGTGAACAACGTGCTCTTCAACTGGCGCCACCGCACCATCGACGGCGGCGACCACCGCAGCTTCTACACCATCATCAACAACTACCTCAAACCCGGCCCCGGCACCCCGCCCGAAGCCCCAATCGCCCACCGCATCCTCAAGCCCGAGTCCGAACGCTCCAAGACCGTGGTGGACAACTTCGGCCGCGCCTACGTCGCCGGCAACGTGGTCGAGGGCAACGAACGCGTCACCGCCGACAACTGGGACGGCGGCGTGCAGCCCGACGTGAAACAAAAACCGCTCGACGAGGTGCTCGCCGCCATCCGCTCCGACAAACCCTTCGATCACGCCCCCCTCACCATCCAGAGCGCGACCGACGCCTACGCCACCGTGCTCGCGAACGCCGGCGCCACCCGCCCGCGTCGTGACGCCGTGGATACACGGGTCGTCGGGATGGTCCGCGGCGGCAAAGTCGGCGAGGCCCGCGCCACCGCCGAGGACTCCGCCCGCGCCGCCGAGGTCGGCTACGCCGAGAACTGGGTGAAGGAACTCGAGGAGGGCGTCACCAAGGGCTTCATCACCAACCCCGCGCAGGTCGGCGGTTACCCCGAATACAAGGGTGAACCCTATACCGACAGCGACGGCGACGGCCTGCCCGACGACTGGGAAAAGAAACACGGCCTCGACCCCAAGGACGCGTCCGACGCCTCCGCCGACGCCAACGGCGACGGCTACACCCACATCGAGGACTTCATCAACGGCCTCGACCCCCGCGCCCAACGCTGAGTCCCCGTCTGGAGTGCCGGCTTGGAGTGCGGCGGCACGACGCCGCTTTTGACGAGCCGACACGTCGGCTCGCCTCCCGCGCGCTCCGCCCGCCGCCCCCCAAAAAACTCGCCCCGCCCACCCTACCCGAGGCGACGCGACCCGTCGCGTCGTCAAAGCGGCGACACGTCGCCGCACTCCACAAACACCCCGCCCCGCCCGCGCACTCCGCGCGCCCCCGCCCCATGCGTCCCTCTTCTTCCGCCGCCGCCGCCCTCGCCCTGCTCGCCGCCTGCGCCTCGCTCTCCGCCGCCGAACTGAAGGTGGACATCAACAACAGCGGCCGCCCCCTGCGCGAAGGCCTCGACCCCGCCTTCACGCCCTGGTCCATCGCGCAAAACTGGCTCGCGCCCGGCACGGGCGACACCAGCGCCGACGGCTCGCAAACCTCCGCCACCTTCGGCGACGTCCGCGTCACGCTCAGCCGCGTCGGCCCGGTCGGCTCCGGCCTGCAAAGCGGCTACTGGAAGGCCGGCGTGCAGAACTCCGAGCACAACCTCAAGCTCAGCGCCGACGGCCTCAAAATCGCCGACGGCGAGGCCGGCGCGCAGCTCGATATGCGCATCGCCGGCCTCGCGCCCGGCCCGCACACCCTCCTGCTCCATCTCAACAGTTGGGACGACACCCCGTCCGCCGCGCCGCTGGATATTTTCATCAACGGCACCCGCGCCATCGACGACTTGCCGGTGAGTTCACGCGCCACCGACAACACCCGCGCCACCACCGCCTTTCTCAAACTTCACGCCGAGGCCGACCGCGAGGTCGTCGTGTTGATCCGGGCCGAGACCGGCGGCGACGCCAAGAGCCGCAACGTCCACCTCAACGGCTTCGAAATCGACACGCCCAACCCCAAGACCCGGGCGCACAGTCCCGTGCCCGCCCATGCCGACGAACACGTGGACGCCGACAGCGCATCGCTCACCCTGCGCTGGTCCGCCGCCCCGCTCGGCGCCACCTCGCATCAAGTCTATCTCGGCACCGACGCCGCGGCCGTCCGCGCCGCCACGCCCGAGGCGCCCGAGTTTCTCGGCTCGACCACCGGCACCACGCACACGGTCTCCGGCCTGCGCGGCCACCTCACCTATTTCTGGCGCGTGGACTCCGTCGCCTCCGACGGCGCCGTGACGCCCGGCGAGATCTGGACCTTCCGCCCCCGCCAGCTCGCCTTTCCCGGCGCCGAGGGCCACGGCCGCTTCGCCCGCGGCGGACGCGGCGGCGTGGTCGTGCACGTGAGCACCCTCGACGACTCCGGCCCCGGCAGTTTCCGCGACGCCATCGAGGGAGAGCACGGCGACGCGCCGCGCACCATCGTCTTCGACGTGGGCGGCCTCATAACGCTCCAGAGCGACATCGTGATCGGCGGCAACCAGTCGAAGATCACCATCGCCGGCCAGACCGCGCCCGGCAGCGGCGTCTGCATCAAACGCCAGATGTTCGGCCTCAGCGGCGCGCGCGACGTGCAGGTGCGTTTCCTGCGCATCTTCCCCGGCAAGGAAAGCGGCGAGACGCAAAACGCCACCGGCATGGCCGACGTGGACCACTGCATCATGGACCACTGCTCCTTCGGCTGGGCGCTCGACGAGGCCTTCAGCTCGCGCGGCGCGAAAAACCTCACCCTCCAGCGCAGCCTGATCGCCGAGATGCTCAACGTCGCCGGCCACAACAAATACCCCGCCGGCTCCGCCCACGGCTACGCCGCCACCATCGGCGGCGACGTCGGCTCCTTTCACCACAACCTTCTCGTCCACAACGAGGGCCGAAACTGGAGCATGGCCGGCGGCCTGAGCGGCGATGGCAACTACACCGGGCGTTTGGATATCTTCAACAACGTCGTCTATAACTGGGGCGGCCGCACCACCGACGGCGGCGCGCACGAGGTCAACTTCGTCAACAACTACTACAAACCCGGCCCGGCCACGCGCATCTTCACCGTATTGAACCCCCAATACGGCGCCTTCGGCGGCACCCAGCGCTACCACATGGCCGGCAACGTCCTGCCCGGCCGCCTCGACGCCCGCGACCAGGCCCCCGGCCGCAAGCTCGGCACCGAGCGCGGGGGAGTCCTGCCGGAAGACTCCAAGCCGCCCTACGAGGCCTGGAGCGACACGCCCTTTTTCCCCTCTCACGCCACCATCCACGGCGCCGTCGCCGCCTACAAACAGGTGCTCTCAGACGTCGGCTGCAACCAACCCGCCCCCGACACCCACGACCTGCGCCGTATCCAGGAAACCCTTACGGGCGCGACCACGCACAAGGGAAGCGTGAGCGGCAAACCCGGCCTGCCCGACACCACCGACGACGTCGGCGGCTGGGCCGACTACGGCCACGAGGTGCGTCCGCCCGACTGGGACACCGACCGCGACGGCCTGCCCGACTGGTGGGAGCGGATCCGGGGCCTCGACCCCGCGTCCGCCGCGGGCGATTTCACCGACAGCAACGCCGACCCCGACGGCGACGGTTTCACCCATCTCGAGGACTACCTGAACTGGATGGCCGGGCCCAAGGCCGAGTGCGCCGCCGGCGAATCGGTGGTGATCGATCTGAATGAACTCAGTCGCGGCTACACCGACCAGCCGGTCTTCACCGTGACAAACGCCGGCGGCGGCCGGGTGAAACTGGAGCGGGGTCACCTCGCCCGCTTCGCGGCGCCCGCGACCCCGGGCGAGGCCCTGGGCGGTTTCAGTTTCACCGTGACCGACGCCGCCGGCGACACCATGACCCGCCGCGTGGGCCTGCGCATCCGCCCGCGGTAGCGCCCGATATGGAGTGCGGCGGCACGACGCCGCCCTTGACGAGCCGACGCGTCGGCTCGCCCACCCCACCGCCCGTATGCCGGTGCCCGCTCCGCGTCCGAACCACGCCCCGCCGCAAACCGGATTGGCCGCGAAAGAACGCAGAGATCACAAAGATCAAATCGCCTCGAACGACGGAGGCGGCGGATGTGGAAAGCGGGAAAATTGGAAACAGAGCCGCAGTGACGCGGCGTCGTCTCTCTCCGGATCCACCTTTCCCGCTTTCCACATCCCCCTTGTAACGGCCGCGTCTCCGCATCCCGACGTCCTCACTCCTGTGCATTCCTTGCGTTCTTTCGCGGCCAAAATAAGCCTCTCCCCGGTGATGCGCCGCCCGGCGTGAGCGCCGGGATTAACCGGAGATTCTGGCCACCACGCCTCCGGCCCTTTCCACCAGATTTCCCACCAGCCACCAGACCCTCGATGCTGAAAATCCGCGAATCTCTCCACATTCCCGCATTCCGACGCTGGATCGGGCTCGGTTGCCTGATGACCACGACCTCTTGGGGGGAGGTCACGCTGGCCGGAGGCGCTTTCCCCGGAAAAACCGTCCCATTTCGCGAGGGACTGGGTTTGATCGAGCTCCTCGACGGGAGCCGCCGTATCACCTGCTACCGCGTGGATGTGGCGCGATCCGATCAGACCCGCTACACGCTGGACTTAAAGGCGCTCCTGAGGCGAGCGGGTGACTGGCCCCTCCACGACGGAGACATCGTCACGGTTCCTGAACACGTTTTCCCCTGTATGTCCGAGGCGACCGAAGCGGCGCTTTGTTCTCTTTTCAGGGACTACCGCCTTATTGAAACCGGGCTGCAGGCGCGCCCGCCGGATTGGGCGGAACGAATCGCGGCTCTCGACGGCTCGCGTGAACCGCCTGTTCGTATGCCGCGGACCTTCAGCCAAGCTCGCGGCCCCCGACGCAATCGGTGAAACCGGACCCAAAGGGAGTCCGATCCAGCCGCTTCTCCCTTGCGGCTGCCCCCCGAAATTCTGCGCTTTAGGCGCACTACCATGTTTGTGCCCCTTCGTCCGAGATGCACCTGGCTGCTCCGCCTTTTGCTGACGCTCATCCTGTTTTCGGCAGCATAATGCGTAAACAGGGGATTCACTTCACTCAGGTTAGTCCGCCCAGCCCCCTGCACTTTGTGGTTTCGAGGTTATCCCAACCACAAGATGTAGGAGTTACTTGAGTGAAGGGCATACCGATCATGCGTAATACATATCGTAAGGCTAAGGCCGGGGCCTGAGAGAAAGCCAATAGGGTCGGCGCCGGCGCCCCGCGTGGTGCGGCGCGGCGAGCGGGTGGAGTTTTCCGTCGTCGCCTCCGGCGCCGGCACGCTCGTGTATCAATGGCGCCACGACGGCGACGCGCTGCCGGCCCCGTCCGCCCGCACCGCGAATCTGATCATCGAGGCGGCCGACTTTGACGACGCGGGCGACTACGACGTGGAGGTGAGTCTCGCGGGCGTGAATAGCCGGAGCGTGCCCGTCACCCTCGTGGTGCATGACGAGGAGCACACCAGCTTCGCCGCCTGGGCGTCCGCCCATGGCGTCGCGGCCGATCCCTCTGTCGATCCGGACGACCCCGAAGGCAGCGCCAACGGCGGCGGCACACCGGCGCTTTTTCGCTACGCGTTTAAACAAGCCGCCCGCGGCGCCCTTGGCTCGCCCTCCATCGCCGAGGCGGAAGCCGTCGATGGGGAGCGCTACCTGAGCCTGCGTTTCCCGCGCAAAACCCATGCTCCCGGTCTGCGCTACGTGGTCGAGGCGAGCGACGACCTGGTCAACTGGCAGTCGCTCGCGACCGTGTTGCCCGGCCGGCCCGAGACCGTGACGGTTCGCGACGACCAGGCGCTGTCGGAGACGCGGCGGCGCTTCATGCGGGTGCGCGTGGAGCTCGGTCCCTGATACCCGTTACGGGTGGAACGGGACCTGTGGCCGCTTTCCGGCAGGTCCCGATTCGGAACGCAACGGGGACTACTTGATGGGCTGCCGCAGCTCGACCGGCTTGGCGGCGTGGCCGCGGAGGCGGAGGTTGAGCATCTCCACCACGAAGGCGAAGGCCATGGAGAAGTAGATGTAGCCCTTGGGGATGTGTTGCCCGAGGCTCTCGCCGACCAGCGTCACGCCGATCAGGATCAGGAAACTCAGCGCGAGCATCTTCACCGTGGGGTGACGGTTGACGAAGTCGCTGATGGCGCCGGCGAAGGCGAGCATGATGCCGAGCGAGATCAGGACGGCCGTGATCATGACCCAGCGCTTGTCCACCATGCCCACCGCGGTGATGACCGAGTCGAGGGAGAAAACGACGTCGAGGAGGAGGATCTGCACGATCACGCCGGAGAAGGAGACCGCCTTGCGCTTCGCGTCGCCGGCATCCTCCTCGCCTTCGAGTTTGTGGTGAATCTCGGTGACGCTTTTCCCGATGAGGAAGAGGCCGCCGATGAGCAAAATGAGGTCGCGGCCGGTGGTGTCATGTTTGAGCACCGGCATGGTGAAGAGCACTTGGGTGAAGCTCATCAGCCAGCTGATGCTGAACAGCAGTCCGACGCGGGTGACGAAGGCGAGGAGCAGGCCGGTCCGGCGCGCCTTGGCCTGTTGTTCGGGGGGCAGGCGGCCGGCGAGAATCGAGATGAAAATGACGTTGTCGATGCCGAGGACGATCTCGAGCAGCGTCAGCGTGAGCAGGGGAACGATCCAGGTCTGCGGGTCGGCGAGGAAGGACATAAGGCCTTCGGAGCAAGCGGGCCGCCCGCACGCCGTCAACGCGCGAGGGGACGGCCCGAGGCGCGCCGGCGCCAGGGAGAAAATCACGAGCGCGGGCACGGGGGAAACACGCGCCGCAGGCACGGGACGGCCCGGGGCTGCTCGCCGAGTTCGCCCGATATATCGCCTGGGCAAACAACGGGCGGAGAGCCCCGCGTCCCCCGGGTGGACGCGAAACAACGGGGACCGGGGAGCCGGCCGGTCCGGCGGGCGGGGCAGCCCGGCCGCCCGGCTCACTGCATCATCATCATGCCGTCGCCATCCTCCGGCGGGGGCGGGGGCGCGGCGGGCGTCATGGTCTCGGGCGTGGTGGCGGGAGCGGCCGGAGTGTCGGGCGCGCCGGGCGTGCCGGGGGCGGCGGGGGTGGCGCCGGGCTCGGCCCCTTTTGCCTTGTCCGCCTCTTCTCGCGCGAGGCGTTCGCCGGCTTTTTCACGGCTCTTCTGGAGCTCCTGCTCCATGCGGACCTCGCCCATGTCCATGCGGGCGGCGACCTTCTCCTCCTCGCTGATTTTGCCGTCTTTGTTCAGGTCATACTTCTCGAGCATTTCCTGGCGTTGCTTCTGGTATTTTTCCCGCCGCGCGGCGAGGTCGGCCTGCCACTTGTCCCGCTCGGCTTCGTCCAGCAGGCCGTTTTTGTTTTTGTCGTATTTTTTTAATACAGAGGGAGGGATGTCGGCCTTGGTCGGGGTGGTGGCGGTGGCGCCGGTGTCCGGAGCGGTGGTCGCGGCGGGCGGCGAATCGGCGAACGAGAGGGGAACGAGGACGACGGCCAGGCCGGCGAGGGCGAAGGAGCGGAGGCGGGTGGACGTTTTCATGGGCGGGGTGGGTTCGGGCACAACCAACAGGAAACCGCTTCCGTGGCAAAGCGACGCTTCGCGGCGACCACGCGTGCCCCCGGGAGGTGGGACAAACAAAACGCCCCGTCGCCAGGATCGACGACGGGGCGGAGCAAGACGGGAGGTGGCCCGAGAGCCCGACCAGCGGGCGGGCCCACATGGGAGCGGTGTCCTTACCCGTTTGAAGCGAACCGGTATCAGTAGCTGACCTTGAGGCGCAGGAAACGGCGGCCGGCGCCGAGCGCGACGGTGTCGGTCACGGTGACGGGGCCGGCGGTGTTCATCGCGCCGGTGCTCGGGTTGTTGGCGGTGGTGACGGTGCTCCAGGTCGCGAGGTCGTTGGAGCCCTCGACGGTGTAGGTGAGCGTGGTGTCGGCGACGCGGGTGTAGGTGAGGGTGAGGAAGTTGCCGGCGCGGGCCACGGTGGTGGGCGAGGGGTTGGCGATGTTGGGGTCGGTGTTGGTGGCGTATTCGACGAGGTTGGCGATGCCGTCGCCGTCGGCGTCGAAGGTGTCGGCGCCGGTGCCGGCGTTGGCGCTGTTGCCGAAGTTGGTCAGGCGCCAGTCCTCGAGCGGGGTGAGCGCGGAGCCCTCCTCGATGGTGACGGAGAGGGTATTGCCGACGGAGCCGAGCGTGCCCTTGAAGCCGGCGGGCGCGTTGACCACGAAGCCGCTCGGGCTGATGGGCGCGGTGCCGGAAATGAGCGTGTAGGTGCCGAGGCCGAAGCCGGCGAGGTCCTCGATGTTGATCGTGGTGGTGCCGGCGACGTTGATCGCGCCGCCGAGCTGGAGGAGGTCGGAGCTGCCGGGGGCGGCGAGTTCGAGGTTGAGCGCGGCGCCGGCGTTGAGGGTGAGGGGGCCGTTGATGGTGAAGGTGCCGATGCCGCCGTTGCCGGGGGCGAGGGCGCCGCCGGACTCGACGGTCACGCCGCTGGCGAGGGAGCCGGTGCCGCCGAGATCGCCGGCCACGACCTGGGTGGTGCCGGCGAAGGTGCTGGCGCCGTCGAGCGCGAGCACGCCGGGTCCGTTTTTGACCAGGGTCTGGGTGCCGGTGTTGCCGGCCGAGGCGATGACGCCGGCGTAGGTGAGTTTGACGCCGGAGTTGACCCAGATGCCGCCGCCGCCGCCGGTGGAGCCGGAGGTGGGGCCGAGGCCGATGCCGCGTTTGGGATTGAGCACGAAGTCGGGCGTGGTGGTGGCCTGGAGCGTGCCGCCGTCGAGGACGATGCTGTTGGCGAAGGCGGAGATGGGCGCCTCGGGCGCGTCGCCGCTGCCGGCGACGCCGGTGAGGGAGCCGATCTGGCCGAGGGCGGCGTCGGAGGCCACGCGCAGGAAACCGCCCTCGATGATGGTGCCGCCGGTGTAGGCGATCACGGGGCCGGCGGCCTCGAAGCTGCCCGCGCCGGTCTTGCGGAGGCCGAAGAGGTTTTGGGCGTTGCCGTTGGCGGAGGGCGTGAGGCCGAGGTTGCCGGTGTAAACGTTGTCCACGCCCTCGGGGATGTTGAGGGTGAGCTGGCCGATGTTGGCGCCGTTGTTGAGCACGGCGGCGGTGCCGGTGCCGACGGCGTGGAGGCCGGCGATTTCCAGGCGCACGGAGCCGTTGGTGGAGCCGTTGCCGTCGCCGAGGGTGAGGGTGCTGTTGGCGGCGGAGCCCTCGGTGCCGAGGGTGACGACGGTGGTGGCGGGGAGACGTCCGCCGCGGCTGAGGTTGAGCACGCCGGATTTGATGCGGGTGGAGCCGGTGTAGGTGTTGGTATTGGCCAAGGCCTGGGTGCCGTAGGTGTAGGTGACCTCGCCGGTTTCGGCGTTGGTGGTCGAGGTGGACTTGTCCACCACGAGGTTGAGGTTGCCGGTGATGGTGCCGAAGAAGGCGGTGGAGGTGTTCTGGTTGCCGGCTCCGTTGGCGGTGCCGGAGAGGTAGAGGTCAACGGTGGTGGCGGAGCTGTTGGTGACCTCGCCGCCGGCGGCGTTGACGGAAAGGCCGGCGGGATTGATGGGGACGTTGATGTCGGAGAAACGGTTGGCGGCGGGCGAGCCGCCGATGCCGTTGAGGTCCACCTTGCCGGCGGCGGCGACGAGGAGGCGCGGGACGCCGGTCCAGGTGGCGCCGGCGTCGAATTTCACGAGGCCTTGGTTGAAGTTGAAACTGGAGGCGTCGGTGATGGACGCGGCGACGGTGGTGGTGGCGGTGCCGTTGAAAACGAGGCCGCCGGTGTTGCCGACGGTGAGCGGGCCCTCGATGCGGAGGTTGCCGCCGCCGTTGAAGGTGATCCAGCCCTGGCGGTGGGAGGAGGCGTTGCCTCCGGGCAGGCCGACGTTGGAGACGGCGGTCTGGAGCGTCACGCCGGCGGGGGCTGAGTTGATGGTGTGGATGATGACATCCTCGGAATCGAGGTAGCCGGTGCCGGTGATCTGGCCGCCGGCGAGGACGATGGGGTCGGTGCCGCTGAAGAGCAGGCCGTGGGCGGCGTCGAGCTCGGTGCCGGTGTTGGTGACGGTCTGGGCGGAGCCGCTGGTGTTGCGCAGTTCGAGGGTGTTGCTCCGGTGGCCGGTGATGGGCGTGGGGGCGGAGAGGTCGAGGCGGATGTTGTCGTTGCTCGATGCGCCGTCGTAGGCGGCGCCGGTGGCGACGATGGTCCGCTCGGCGGCGGCGAGGGGGCGCACGCCGGTGGCGGGGTCGTAGGTGGCGAAACCGACGCCGTGGCCGGTGGGCGAGGTGTCGGCGAGGGCGCCGCGGAGGACGGGCGCGCCGGGGACGCCGAGGGTGCCGGAGCCGCCGGTGGCGTAGAGGTTGCCGCCGTTCACCGTCGGGGCGGTGGTGAAGAAGATGGAGGCGACGCCGGCGCCGGGCGTGGAGCCGAGGTTGGTGCCGCGGTAGAGCTGGGTGACGCCGGCGAGCACGCTGGTGGGCGAGCCGGAGAGGAAGTTGCGAGGGCGCAGGCCGCCGAAGGTCAGCGTCGTCGGGTGGGCCGGATCGGCGATCGCGGTGAGGGTGCTGAAGCTGTTGCTCTGCGCGGCTTGTTTGTCGTCGGCGGTGCCGGTGGTGGTGCTGGTGACCGAGCCGAAGATGGCGAAGGCGCCGAAGGACTGGCTGCGGGGAGCGGCGACGCCGAGGCCGGAGATCTCGAGCTCGCCGTTGTGGAAAACGACGGAGCTGCCGGCGTTGGCCGCGCCCTGGCCGTCGGTGACCGTGCCGATGGCGCCGGTGGTGCCGAGGGAGAGTTTGCCGCCGTTGACCGCGAGGATGACCTGGTTGGCGGGGACGCCGTCCGTGACGACGGCGTCGAAGTTGTTGGGACCGGAGAGGGTCTGGGTGCCCGCGCCGATCTTGACCAGGCGGACTGCGGAGACGCTGGCCACCGTGGCGATGTCGGTGGCGTCGCCGATGTTGCCGGCGAAGGTGTAGGAGTCGCCCGCGCGCCCGTAGGAGCCGACCTGGAAGGTCAACTGGCCGCCGCCGCTGGTGTTGATGATGGAGCTGTTCGGGCTGGTGCTTTCGAGACCGCGGATGGAGGACGGGCCGCTGGAACCGTTGCCCAAAATCTCGAGACGGGCGGTGTTGGTGCCGGTGCCGAGGACGACCTTGTTGGCGAGCGGCAGGCTGGAGAGGTTGTTGTTCAAACTGCCGCCGGCGAGGGGCTGGAAGACGCCGCGGGCGAGGGTGAGATCGCCGTCGAATTTCGACCAGTCGAGCCCGTAGCCGAAACGCACGGCGCCGGGGGCGTAGAGGGGCACCGCCGGGGTGGCGGTGGACGAGTTCACCGCGACGGGGGGGACGACGGGGTTCTGGTTGTCGATCACCAGCCCTTGGTCGCCGACGACGGTGAGCTTGGCGCTGGCGTTGCCCGGGATGTTGCCGCTGACCTTGGATTCGCTGAGGGAAAAGGTTTTGCCGCCGGAGACGACGACGGTGGGCGTGCCGCTCGCGGTGGCAAAGGTGAGCGTGGAGAACGGGCCGGCGTTGCGCGAACCGGAGATGAGGCTCAGGCCGGTGGCGGCGCCTTCGGTGGTGTCGATGTTGAGCGCGCCCACGGTGACGTCGTGATCGAGGACGATGGTGGGCGTGTTGGCGTTGGCCGCGATGACGGCTTCGTCGCCGACGCCGTCGGGCACGACGCCTCCGGCCCAGTTGCCGGGCACGAACCAGCTGGCCATTTTGGTGACGGAGAGGGGGCTGTTGCCACCGTTCGGGGAAAAG
The DNA here is from genome assembly GCA_966252115.1 of uncultured Akkermansia sp. Lineage (GTDB taxonomy): Bacteria > Verrucomicrobiota > Verrucomicrobiia > Opitutales > Opitutaceae > IMCC26134_A. The sequence goes on along the minus strand of CBINNW010000060.1, from coordinate 9,441 downwards.
GTCACCGCGCCCGGAGACTGGGAAAAACGAACGATGTCGCCGGGCGTGGAACCGACGCCGACGGCATAGTAGTAAGATCGATCGGAACCCAAACCCACGCCGCCGGTGGTGCCGATGAGCACCGTGTCGCCCTCCATCAGCTGCGGGGCGACCTTCCAGGCGGCGGAATCGACCGTGATCGTGACCGGCACACTCTGGTCGGCGGCGTTGGCCTGCCAGGTGCCGGTGGCCGCGCGCAGGTCGGGCACGGCCTCAAGCGCCAACATGGCGGCCATCAGGGCGGCGGCGGAGGCGGCGAGGGAGTGGCGGGGGGCGGACCGGGGGCGGGAACGGGGGTGTTGGGGAACGAGGGGGGTATTCATGGTGTTGACTAGAAAAGATGGACTGCGCGACAGGCCACCCCGGCTCCGCGCGAGGCGGACGAGTGGCGACCGCCCCATGCGGGCGAACATGCGACCGCTCACGGAGCGAGGACCGGGACGCCGACAGACTCGCGAAGGTCGCCGCCGGGACGGGCCGAAGGGGCGCGCGCCAAATGGGGACGAAGCAGGTTAGGGCATGGACATGAGAGTCCACACGGTGACGGGGGATAGGGGCAAAAACGGGCAAAACAGCCACTGGGGCTGGTGGGGAAGGCCGGCTGATGCGGGAGGCCTAAATTAGGAGACCGAATGGTCAACCGTTTTGGCCCTGATGGGCGCCCGCTCCGGCACGCGCCACAGAGGAAGCCGGCTTAGGATAGGAGAGAAAGTTTAGGAAAATGCGGAGGGATGAGCGAAATTTCGTTTTCCCACCGGCGACGGACCCCGAACACCACTCCGGGCGCGGAGCCCGGTCCCCGCCCTCCCCGGCCTGAAAAAGGTCGCAGGCCGGCGACGCTCGCGCCATCCCCGGCGGGGCGCTCTCCTCCTCGCCCCGCCCTGCCACGCCGCCCCCGGGCGCCGGCTTTTTCGCCCCCCATCCCCGTCCCCTCCCCCGCAGCCCCATGGATCGCAAATCCGTCTCCTTCCTCCTGCTCGGCCTCGTGGTCGGCGGCCTGCTCGCCGCCGCCGTATTCGTGGGCGTGATACGAAACGAGCGGCTGGCCGGCGGAGGCCCCGAGGGCGGCGCCCCGCGCACCGTGCTGAAGTTCGCCCACAGCCTCGACCAGACGCACCCCGTGCACGCCGCGATCATGCACTTCTCGGAGCGGGTCGGCGCGCTTTCCGGCGGAGCGGTGCAGGTGCAGGTTTTCCCCAACGGCCAGCTCGGCTCCGAGCCCGAGTGCATCGAGCAACTCCAACGCGGCGCGCTCGCCCTCGTGAAAACCTCCTCCGCCGCGATGGAGGGTTTCGTGCCGGACATGGCGGCCTTCAGCCTGCCCTACCTCTTCCGCGACGAGGAGCATTTCTGGAAGGTGCTCAACGGTCCCGTCGGCGACGAGCTCCTCCAGGCCGGCGCCTCCGTCGGCGTGCACGGCCTCTGTTACTACGACGCCGGCGCCCGCAGTTTCTACACCGTTTCCAAGCCCATCCTCACCCCCGCCGACGTGAAGGAGCTCAAGCTCCGCGTGCAGGCCAGCAAGATGGCGCGCGATCTCATCACCACCCTCGGCGGCGGCCCGACCCCGATCCCGTGGGGCGAACTCTACACCGCCCTTCAACAAAGCATGGTGGACGGCGCCGAAAACAACCCGCCCAGCTACCTCAGCAGCCGCCACTACGAGGTCGCGCGCCACTTCTCCCTCGACGAGCACACCCGCGTGCCGGACGTGGTGATTTTCAGCCAAAGCATCTGGGAAGGACTGAACGACCAGCAACGCGCCTGGATCGACCAGGCGGCCGAGGAGTCGGTCACGTTCCAACGCAAACTCTGGAAGGAGAAAACCGAGGAGGCGCTCGCCGCCGTCGAGCAAGCCGGAGTGAAAATTTACCGTCCGGACCAAGCCGCCTTCGCCGCCGCCACCGCGCCGATGTTCGAGGAATACGAGGGCACCCGCCTCGGCGAACTCGCCGCGCGCATCCGCGACACGAAGTAACCCCGCCCCGCGCCCCCGCCGCAGCCCCCGCCCTCGGTCGCCCTTTCCGCCGCTCTGCCTTCCGTCGCTCTGTCGCTCTGCCTTCTGTCGCTCCGTCGTTCTGACCTCCGACCGCTGACGTCTGACCTCCAGCCTCCGACCGCTCCCGCCCCGCCCCCGCCCCATCCGCCCCATGCCCTCACCGCTCGCCCGCCTCTGGTCCGGCATCGTTCGCGCCCTCGAGATTTTTGTCATCTGCCTCTTCGCCGCGCTCGTGCTCGACGTGCTCTGGGGCGTGATCTCGCGCTACGTGCCCGGCATCCGCCCGAGCGACTGGACGGAGGAGCTCGCCATCTACCTGCTCGTCTGGGTCTCGCTCTTCGGCGCCGCGCTCGCCTATCGCGCCAACGGGCACCTCGGCGTTGATTATTTTGTCGGAAAACTCGACCCGGCCGCGCGTCGCACCGCGTTCTACGTGGCGGAGCTGGCCGTGCTGCTTTTCGCCGGCTTCGCGCTTTGCTTCGGCGGCTCTCGCCTCGTCGCGGAGACGCTCGCGAGCAACCAGATCACCGCCGTGCTCCAGTGGCGCATCGGTTACCTCTACTCCGCCGTGCCCCTGAGCGGATTCTTCATCTGCGCCTTCGCCATCGAGCACATGATCAAGCCCGACGCCGTCGCCGCTCCCGCCGCGGAAAAAGACGTCTGAGCCCCCGCGCCGCGCCCATCATCGGGTCCGCGCTACCCGCGACTCGCTACCCGCTACTCGCTACTTCCCGCCCTCCGCCCCCCCGCCCCCCGTGTCCCCCGAAATCCTCGTCCTCCTCGTCGTCTTCTGCGGGCTGATGCTGCTCAACGTGCCCATCGCCATCTGCATCGGCCTGGCCACCGTCGCCACCATCGCGACCCTCGGCGACGTGCCCACCGGCTACATCGTGGCGCAGCGACTCTCGACCGGCATCGCCAGTTTCCCGCTGCTCGCCATCCCGTTCTTCGTGCTCTCCGGCGTGCTCATGGGCGAGGGAGGCATGGCGCGGCGCCTGATGACCTTCGCCTTTTCCCTCGTCGGTCGTTTCCCCGGCGGCCTCGCCTATGTGAACACCGTCAGCTGCATGCTCTTCGGAGCGGTCTCCGGCTCGGCCGCCGCCGCGGTCTCCTCCATCGGCGGCTTCATGATCCCCCAGATGGAGGAAAAAGGCTACCGCCGCGAATTCGCCGTCGCCCTCACCGCCACCTCCGCCACCACCGGCCTGCTCATCCCGCCGAGCAACATCATGATCGTTTTTGCGGTCGTGTCGGGCAACGTGTCGGTGGCCGCGCTCTTCTTCGCCGGCGTGCTTCCCGGATTCATCGTCGGCCTCTCCCTCATGGCGGCGACTTTCGTCACCCTTCGCTTCCTTCGCCCGCTCGGCCTGCGCTCCGCCGACCCGAGCGCGTCCTCCGACCGCTCCGCGTCCGCCCCGTCCGCCCCGTCCGCCGGCACACCATCCCCGGGCACCGCCTCGGGCACGGGATCCGACTCGGAATCGCGCCTGGCCGCGCCCGCGATCATCCCCTCGTTTTTCCGCGCGCTCCCCAGCCTGCTCCTCGTGGTGATCGTGCTCGGCGGCATCCTGGGCGGCGTCTTCTCCGCGACCGAGGCCTCCGCCATCTCGGTCGCCTACTGCCTCGCGCTCGGCATCGGTTTTTATCGGGAAATCAAATGGTCCGCCCTCCCGCCCATCCTGCTCCGCTCCGCCCAGACCACCGCCGTGGTGCTGCTTCTGGTCGGCGCCAGCCAGGCCATGAGCTGGGCCCTGGCCTATGAACAGGTGCCGCAACTCGTCAGCGAGGCGATGCTCGGCCTGTCGGCCAACCCGCTCATGGTTCTCCTGCTCATCAACATTCTGCTCCTCGTCGTCGGCACCTTCATGGACATGACGCCGGCCGTGTTGATTTTCACTCCCATCTTCCTGCCCGTGGTGGTCGGCCTCGGCATGGACCCCGTGCATTTCGGCATCGTGCTGATCGCCAACCTCTGCATCGGCCTCTGCACCCCGCCGGTCGGCACCTGCCTCTTCGTCGCCTGCGGCGTGGGTCGCACCACCATCGCCCGCGTCGTGCCGGCCGCCCTGCCCTTCTTCGTGGCCATGATGCTCGCCCTCCTGGCCATCACCTACCTGCCTTGGCTCTCGCTCGCGCTGCCGCGCCTGATGGATCTGATGTAAGGCCGGCCGCGCGCGCACCGCATCCGAAACGCGCCGGCCGCGCGCCAACCGAGGCGGCCGCGGCGAACGCTTCGCCCAAACCCCCGGCCTCCACGCGGAGGTGTTTCGAGCGAAGCGCTTTCCCGCGCCTTTCGGCTTCCGCCCGTCCTTCCGGGTCCGCAACCTCTCGCGCGCCGGCCAACGACCGGCGCAACCGAAGCCTCGCATGATCCAATCCTTCATCCTCAGTGACGGGAAAGTCGTGGGCCGCGATCTCGAGATCGAGGCGCTCCGACTCGTGCACGGCGACAAGGGCCTCGTGCTTTGGGTCAACCTCGCCGAGCCCACCCCGGAGGAGACCAAGGCCATCCTCGAAGGTGTGTTCCAGTTTCACCCCCTCGCCATCGAGGACTGCGTGTCGCCGAGCTCCCTGCCGAAAATCGAGGACTACGAAAACTACCTCTTCCTCGTCATGCACGCGGTGGATTTTAACCGCGCCGACAAGTTCACCACCACCGAGCTCAATCTCTTCCTCGGCAAAGAATTTCTCGTCACCTTTCACCCCGCCCCCCTCAAGTCCGTCGCCGCCGTGCTCGACCGCTGCGCCAAGGCCAACGGCGTCGTCGCCCGCGGCCCCGACCGCCTCGCCCACCTCCTGCTCGACGCGTTGGTGGACAACTACAAACCCGTGACGGACGAGTTTCGCGCCGAGCTCGAGGAGATCGAGGAAGACGTGCTCGAGGGCAAGGCCACCGACCTCACCTCGCGGCTGCTCACCGTGCGCGGCGAGCTCAACACCCTGCGCGCCGCCATCCGCCCGCAACGCGAGGTCGCCGCCCGCCTCGCCCACGGCGAATCCAAGATCATCCGCCCCGTGATGCTCCCCTACTTCCGCGACCTGCGCGACAACCTTGTGCGCATCGAGGAGACCGCCACCAGCCACGCCGACCAGCTGCTCATCTCCTTCGACCTCCACCTCAGCCGCTCCGATTTCGAGGCCAACGAGGGCATCAAGGTCCTCACCGCGCTCACCGCCGTCAGCCTGCCCGCCACCATCATCGGCACCTGGTATGGCATGAACTTCGCCCACATGCCCGAGCTCGACGCGCCCTTCGCCTATCCGCTGGTCGCCTCCTGCACGCTCGCCCTCACCTACCTCGTCTTTCGCTGGTGCAAACGCCGCGGCCTGATCTGAGGCGCCATGATCACGACGCTCGTTTACCGCGACCACCGCTTCTCGGTGCAAAACCCGCCGCTGGCGACGCTCGCCACGATGCGGAACGAACCGGGCATCATGCTCTGGATCGATCTCAGCGCGCCCACCCCCGAGGAGACCTCCGCGGTCCTCGAGCAACTGCTCTCCGTCCACCCCGTCGTCGTCGAGGACTGCACCACCGATTCGCCCTTCCCCAAAATCGACGCGTTCGACGACTACCTCCACATCGTCATGCACGCGGTGGACTACTCCAAGACCGACAAGTTCACCACCACCGACATCGACCTCGTCCTGGGCAAAAACTTCCTCGTCACCTTCCACCGCCAGCCGCTCCGCCCGGTGCAACAGGTTCTCGAACGCTACGCCCGCACCGGCCCCGGCGCCGCCCCCGTGCGCGGCCCCGACCGCTTCGCCCACACCCTGCTCGACCAGCTCGCCGACGGCTACAAACCCGCCCTCGACGAACTCCGCGCCGACCTCGAGGCGGTCGAGGAGTCCGTGCTCGGCCAGGCCTCCCCGCGGGAACTTTTTCCGCAGATCGTGGCCCTCCGCAAAGACCTCGCCACCCTCCGCCAGATCGTGCGTCCCCAGCGCGCCGTCGCCGCCGAGCTCGCCGCCGGCAAGCCGGGCTTTCTCCGGCCGGTCATGCTTCCCTACCTGCGCGACCTCGCCGAAGACTTCGCCCGCATCGAGACGCAGGCCGCCGCCTGGGGCGACCAGCTCATCCTCGGCTTCCGCGTCTATCTCAACAAGTCCTCCCACGAGGCCAACGAGGGCATCAAGGTCCTCACCGGCCTCACCGCGCTCACCATGCCCTCGATCCTGATCGGCGGCTGGTTCGGCATGAACTTCCGCCACATGCCGGAGGTAAACGCGGTCTGGGCCTACCCGGCCGCCGGCCTCGTCACCCTCGGAGCGACCGGCGCCCTCTTCTTCTTCCTCCGCCGCCGCCGCTGGCTGTGAGGGAGTGAACAAGGCCGCCGGGACGCGGAGCGAAAATGGAGGGTATTGACCGGGCGATGGACGCCCAAGGAGGACGGACATTCCTGTCCGTCGGTCCGAAACATCCGACCAGTCCATGCGGACCAACAAACGGACAAGAATGCCCGTTCTCCCTTATGAAATCGGACCGGGGCCGTCGGCGGTCGGCGACGCATCCACCGGAAGCAGCGAAGGACAACAAAAGGCCGCGCACCCCGAGGGGAGCGCGGCCGAACGTCGTAGTTATTCCTCAACTACACAGGGCGCGCCTCACGCGCGACGACGACGGCGCGACACCGCCAGACCGAGCGCGCCGATACCGGCGAGCGCCGCGACGGACGCCGGCTCCGGGATCGCCGCGAGCGACACCTGAAAAACCGCGATCGAGCCGTCGAACTCGGCTCCCTCGCCCTCGTAGCCCGCCACCAGGAAGTGTTCACCGCCGATGGTCAGGAACTGGAGCGACTCCGGCGAAACGTAATCGACACCCGCCGCCTCGAAGGTCGAGCCCTCGCTGAGGTTGATGCAATCCACGATGAACACGTTCTCCAGGTCGGTGATGTCGAACATGAAGATGCCGTTCTGACGCTCCGCCCCGGCGAAGACGAAGTCGCGTCCGTCGATGCTGCCAACGGCCACCGCCTCGACCTCCGGCCCCTTGTCGTCGGAACGCGCCTGCACGGTGCCCTGCTCCTTGTTGATGTTGAAGAGAGCCGGGTCGTTGGCCTGCACGTAGGCCTCGATCATGTTGCCGCTGTCGAAGACGATCTCGCCGGTGGTGCCGTCCACGATGCTGAAGCTGCGGGCGCCGAACATCACGGGATCCTCGATCAGACCGTCGCCATCCACGTCGCCCAGATCCTGGATGAGGTTGGCGCGGCTGAGACCGTCGTTCCCCGTCTGCACGTTGGCCACCACGTCGCCGTTGCCGTCATCGGTCGTGTCCAGGGGCGAGGAGCTGAGCCGTTTGATGTCGCCGTCGTCGGGGCGGGCGTCGCCCTCGTTGGCGGTCACGACGTAGGTTTTCCCGCCGCGCTCGAAGGTGGAGATCGTGTCGGGCATGGGCAGGCCCTTGATCGTGTCGTTCAGCGTGGTCTCGCCGCGATCCGAGGCGTCGGTGGTCATCGTGATCGTGCCCAGCGTGTGGATGGCCGTCACCTGGTTGGCGTTGGCGCCGTGGAGGTCGATGACGGCGATGGCGTTGCCCTCCTGCAGCGAGACGTAGGCGCGGTCGTTGGTGGCGCTCACATACTCGGGCTCCACGTCGAGCGCGTCGGGGCTCTTGACGGTGAGCGTGTCGAGGCGGGCGTTGCGCACGCCGGCGAGCGTGACGCCGGAGGCCAGGCCGGTGGAGAAGTTGACGTCGGTCACGGACGAGCCGTTCAGACCGGAGATGTCACCGAGCCCGAGACCGGCGAGGTTGACGATGCTGACCGAGCCGGCGGTCTGCGTGCCGGTCGTGTCGACGAACTCGCCCTCGTTGGCCACGAGCAGACGCGAGCCGTCCGGGGTGAAGCTCACCGAGTCGGGGTGGTAGCCGGCGTCCAGGGTATTGAGCACGGAGCCGGTGCCGATGTCGAAGAAGGCGATCTTGCCGACGGTGGTGAGCCGGTCGGTGGGGATGAGACTGGCCACGCCGAAACCGCGACCCAGCGGATCGGCGGCGACGCTGCTGAGACTGAAGGTCGAGCTGCCATCGACCCCGAAGGTGGTGCTGAGCTCGACCGTGCGGTAGTTGCCCAGAACCGAGCCCACGCCGGAGGTATTCAAGGAATAGATACCGACCTGATGGCTGGTGCCCTGCGACACGGTGGTGAGCAGGCTGCCGCTGGCCGCGTCGTAGGAAACGATCTCACCGCCGCCGACGAGTTCGACGCCGCCGAGGAAGGAAAGGCTCGCCTGAGCCGAAACGGGAAGAAGGACGCAGGCCGCGCCGACGAGGAGGGTGTGAAGTCTGGTGTGCATGGATGGGAAAACCCGACCATGCAAACGGGTGGCCTCCGGCTCCCGCTAGCCCGGGACTGTTAAACGTTCGCAACGACGTCACGCGGTCGTCACCGCCGGCCGGCTGTTACCGATTTTTAACGGGGCGGCCGCGGGTTCGTCGCACCGCGGTCCCATGCTTCCGTCCCGACCACCTCAGCCACCCATCCCATGAAAACATCCAGCGCCCGCACGCTCGCCCTCGGGCTAGCCCTCTCCGCCTCCTCCGCCTTCGCGGTCTCCATCACCGAGTGGAACTTCGACGCCGACTCCACCACGCCCTCGATCGGCGCCGGCACCGCCGCGCTCGTCGGCGGCACCACCGCCACCTTCGCCACGGGCAATGGCGGCGGTCGCGGATGGAACACCACCACCTACGCCGCCCAGAGCACCGGCTCCGGCACCCGCGGCGTGGAGTTCTTCGCCAGCACGGTCGGCTTCACCGACATCACGGTCTCCTTCGACCACCGCGCCTCCGGCACGGCCTCCCGCTGGTCCGAGATCTTCTACACGCTCGACGGCGGCGGCAACTGGGTGAGCTTCTCCAACAACGCCGGCGGGCTCTCCCCGCACGACACCTTCTACTCGTTCAACTTCGACTTCAGCGCGGTGACCGGCACCGCCAACAACGCAGACTTCGGCCTGCGCGTCGTCTCGATATTCTCCCCCTCCGCCTTCGACCAAAACGCCTCTCTCGGCGACTTCACCGCCAACTCGGCCTACATGCGCGCCAATTCCCAGGCGTCGTTCACCGCCGGCGGCGGCATCGGCTCCGGCGACTACGGCACATCCGGCACCTGGCGCTTCGACAACGTCGTGATCTCCGGATCCGCCATCCCCGAGCCCGCCTCAGCCGCCGCGCTGATCGGACTCGGCGCCATGGGCGTCGTCGCCGGCCGTCGCCGTCGCGCCTGATCGCGCGGTCCGCCCGCGCCGTCCGCTTCGCTTCAATCCCTTCGCTCTTTCGCATCGAGCCGCCCCAGATCGCTCGGGCTGGTCCTGGGGCTGTGCGCCAGCGTTTGACTGGTGGTCGTGGCGGAAGCGCGGAAGCGCTTTCGTCCGGCGGGCGCCACCGAAACGAA
>CBINNW010000059.1:0-30381 GCA_966252115.1 uncultured Akkermansia sp. | reverse complement strand
ACCAACTGGAGAGCCGGATGCGGGAGACCCGCCTGTCCGGTTCGGAGGGAGGGGCCGGTTACATCCCTGTCCCTACCCCTATCCTTCCCCGAAAGTCCCAACTCAACACGTCGTTGGTATGAGGCTGCGGGTCCGCGCGGCTTCCGGCCGGCTCCGTCCCGGTCCGGGGAGCGCCCGCGTCTCGCGGGCTGGCTTCGGCGTCTCGCCGAAGCCTCCGTCGGCAGATGTTGGGCGGGACGCCCAACGCGGCACCCGGGACGGGTGCTCCCCGGACCGCACAAACACCGGCCACTCGGTCGCGGCCCCGGGTCTGCCGCGGGGCGCGGCGCTAGGCGGCCGCGGTGGCGGCGGTCTTCTCGCCGGGGGCGGGGACGCTCACGCTCTCGCCCTCGCCATCGACCTCGGCCCCGTCGGCGGCCTCGGCCTCGTCGTCGAGGGGGAACTCCTCCCGGAATTTCGAAAAATCGATCAACTCGAAGCGTCCGTCGAAGTGCTCGACGATGGCGGTGAGGCTCTCGACCCAGTCGCCGCTGTTGAGGTAGTGGACGTCGCCCATCATGCGGTCGGCGGCGGTGTGGATGTGGCCGCACATCACGCCGGTGCAACCGCGGCTCTTGGCCAGCTCGGCGATGTGTTGTTCAAAATTGGATACGTGGCTGACCGCCTGTTTCACGCGCGCTTTGACGGCCTTGGAGATCGAGTAGTATTCCTTCCCCCGCCAGGCGCGCCATTTGTTGTAGAGGCGGTTCAGGCGCATGAGCGCGCGGTAGCCCCAGTCGCCGAGGTAGGCGAGGAACACGAAGTTCTTCGTCACGGTGTCGAAGACGTCGCCGTGCAACACGAAGTAGCGTTTGCCGTCGGCGGCCTCGTGCACGTGGTCCTCCACGATCTCGAAATTTTCGAAGACGATGGGGATGAATTTCCGCAGCACGTCGTCGTGATTGCCGCGCAGATACACGATCTGTGTGTCGCGTTTCTCCATCTTCTTGAGGATCAGGCGGACGAAACGCGTGTGCGCCTTGGGCCAGTAACCGCTCTGCTTGAGCCGCCAGCCGTCGATGATGTCGCCGTTGAGGATCAGTTTCTCGCAGCGGGTGTATTTGAGAAAGTGGTTTACCTCCCGGGCCTTGCAGTCGTGCGTGCCGAGGTGGACATCCGAGATGATGACCGTGCGGACCTTGAGGGTGCGTTTTTCCATCGCGGAGCCGGCTTAACAAATGTGACACGCGCTGCCTAGGGGGCAGGTGGTCCGTCACCTGAATTTCACGGAACCTCTACGAAGGCCGGGGCGCGCGTGCGCGGGGCATCGGCATTTTCCCGGGGGCCGGCCTCGGAGGCGGCTTCGGGGGCGCGCACCGGGGCGGGCACCGCGATGCGCAGGCTGGCCGGCAGCACGCGGATCTCCACCCGCGCGGCGCAGTCGCGGACCTCGCCGTCGGTGTGGAGCAGGCCGGGCTCGTCGCGCTCGATGGTGAAGCGCGCGCCGCGCAGGCGGGTGACGCTGGGCGAGCCGTCGATGCGTTTGGTGAAGAGGCGCTCGGCGAGCGGCAGGGCGTTGAAGGGGGTGAGGCGGCGGATGACGGTGAGGTCGAGCCGGCCGTCGTCCACCCGGGCGCCCGGAGCGATGAAGCAGTCGTTGCCGTATTGGTCGGAGTTGGCCACGGCGACCAGCCAGGCGGGGGTGCGCAGGGGCGGGCCGTCGTCCGCGCGGAGGGTGTATTCGCGGGGCCGATACCGGGTGAGCGCGGAGAGCGTGGTGCGGGCGTAGGCGGGCAGGCCGCGGGAGGTGAGGGCGTTGAAGCGCGCGCTGATCTCGGCGTCGAAGCCGAGGCCGGTGGCGTTGAAAAACGGGTGCCCGTCGGCGAGGCCGGTGTCGATGAGGCGCGAGTGGCCGGTGAGCAGGGCGCGAAAGGCGCCGCGTCCGGGGCCGGGCAGGCCGAGGTGGCGGCCGAGGCCGTTGCCCGAGCCGCAGGGGATGAGCCCGAGCGTGGCGGGCGAACCCACGAGGGCGGTGGCGACCTCGTTCATGGTGCCGTCGCCGCCGATGGCCACGACCAGCTCGCAGCCCTCGTCGAGCGCGCGGCGGGCGAGCTCGGTGGCGTGGCGCGGACGCTCGGTGGGCACGACGGTGGCGTCGAGCCGGTGCTCGGCGATGAAGGCTCGGGTGTGCTCCAGCAACCAGGGGTTGCGGGCGTTGTGGCCGGAGCGGGGGTTGAAAATGAAACGGGCGCGGGGCTGCATCCGGAGCGTCAGGCTAGGCGGCGGTGGCGGCGGGGCGAGCGGGGGAACCACGCAGCGCGCCGGGTGTGGAGCCGGCCACCTCGGCGAGGTCGCGGGCGAAACCGTCGATCACGCGGGACCAGGGTATGTTCTCGGCGGTGGCGCGGGCGACCAGCCCGAGCGAGCGGCGCAGGCGCGCGTCGGCGGCGAGCCGCTGCGAGGCGGCGAGGAAACGCTCGGTGTCGCCGAAGGGTGCGAGCAGGCCGTTCTCGCCCTCGCGCAGGTAGCGAGCGGCGGCGGCGTAGTCGAAGGCGCAAACGCCGAGTCCGCTGGCCATGCTTTCGGTGACGACGTTGCCGAAGGTCTCGGTGAGGCTCGGGTAGAGGAAGACGTCGGCCGAGGCGTAGTGGCGGGCGAGATCCTCGCGTTCCAGGAACCCGGTGAACACGGCCCAGGGGTGGGCGCGCTGGAGTTTTTTTCGCAGCGGTCCGTCGCTGGTGACGACGAAGCGCGCCCGCGGCTGGGCGGCGCGGATCGCCTCCCATGCGCGGAAGAGCAGCGGATAGTTTTTCTCCGCGGCGAGGCGGCTGACGTGGATGAACACGGGGTCGTCCGGGCCGGCTCCCCATGCGGCGCGCAGGGCGGGATCGCGTTTCGCCGGGGAAAAAAGATCGGTGTTCACGCCGCGCGAGAGCAGGCGCATGCCGCGGAAACCGTCGCGGGTGAGCTCGGCGTTGAGCTCGTCGGTGGGCGAGAGGGTGATGCGGGTGCGGTTGTGGAACCAGCGCAGGTAGGCGAGGGCGGGGCGGGTGAGGAAGGCGAAGCCGTAGTGTTTGGAGTAGCTGTGAAAATTGGTGTGGAAGGAGGAGGCGAGCGGGATGCCGAGGGCGTCGGCGGCGGAGAGGGCGGACCAGCCGAGCGGCCCCTCGGTGGCGACATGCACGACGTCGGGCCGGGCGGCGCGCCAGGCGCGGACGAGGGCGCCGCGCGCGGGCAGGCCGAGCCGGAGCATGGCGTAGCCGGGGATGGGCACGCCGGGGTGCAGGACCTCGGCGTAGGGTCGGTCCGGCACGGGCACGTCGGAGTCGCCCTGGCGCGGGCGGTGGACGGTGACTTCGAAGCCGCGTTTCACGAGGCCGGCGGCGAGCTGCCCGAGGGTCATGGCGACGCCGTTGATCTCGGGCGGGAAGGTTTCGGTGACGAGGGCGAGTTTCACGCTTGCGACGGGGAGTCGTCATGCGTGGGTGGATACGCAACGGCAAAGCCGAAGGCCGCGCCCCTTATCACTCCGCCGTAACAAATGTATCGCACCCTTCACATCCTCACCGGTCCGACCGCGGTGGGGAAAACCGCGCTCGCGCTCGACTGGGCGGAGGCGCACGGGGCGGAGATCGTCTCGTGCGACGCGAGCCTTTTTTACCGGGGCATGGACATCGGCACGGCCAAACCCACCGCCGCCGAGCGGGCGCGCGTGCCGCATCACCTCATCGACCTGTGCGCCGTGCGCGAGCGCATGGACGTGGCGCGCTACGTCGAGCTGGCGCGCGCGGCCTGCGAGGACATCGCGGCGCGCGGGCGTCGGGTGTTGGTGACGGGCGGCAGCGGTTTTTACCTGAAGGCGTTTTTCGGGCCGGTGGCGGATTCGATCGAGATTTCGCCGGCGCTGCGCGCGGAGGTGGAGGCCCTGGAGCGGGACGGCGGTTTGCCGGCCCTGGTGGCGCGCCTGCGCGAGGTGAGCGGGGCGGGGCTGGGCGAGGTGGATCTGGCGAATCCCCGGCGGGTGGCGCGCGCGCTGGAGCGTTGCCTCGCGACGGGGCGGACGGCGGCGGAGCTGGCGGCCGAGTTTCGGGCGAAGCCCGGGCCTTTCGCGGATTGGGAGCTGCGGGCGGTGCGTTTGACGCGCGGCGACGAGGAGCTGCGCGCCCGGGTGGTGGCGCGGGTCGGGATGATGTTGCGCGAGGGTCTGGTGGCCGAGGTGCGCGGCTTGAGGGCGGAGGGGATTTTGGAAAACCCGAGCGCGGCGTCGGCGATCGGTTACCGGGAGACCTTGGCCGAGCTGGCGGCGGCCGGGGCGGCGGGGCGGGCGGTGGACGAGGCGCGGCTGGCGGAGGAGATCGCGCTCAACACCTGGAAGCTGGTGCGCAAACAGAAGACCTGGTTTCGCACCCAGCTGCCGGCGGAGCGGGTGCGCGAGGTGGCGGCGGAGGAGGCGCGCGTGGAGGGGCTGTTTGCGGAGTGAGGGGGGGGGAGGCGGGCGAGTCCCGGGTCCTATTTCGATTCGGGGGAAAGGTAGCTGAGCACCGTTACGCCGCGGACACGTTTAAAGTGGCGGGTGTTATCCGTCACGAGAGGCAGTCCGTAGAGTCGTGCGGTGGCCGCGATGATGGAGTCGGCGACTCCGATGGGAAGGCCGGTTTGGTTCAACTCGCGCAGGATCCTGCTGGTCTCGTCGAGAACCGGAGCATCGAGGGGGAGCACAACGAAGCCGCGCAGATACGGCTCCGCCGCAGCATCGATCGCGAAGCCGGCCAAAAACTCCATCTCGACGATGCGGGGAAGGTAGAGCACGCCTGCGTCGTTCGTGATGACCCACTCGCGCACCTGCCGGGCGCTCACCCCTTTTTTGCGCCCTTGGAGAGCGACTAGAAAGTTGGTGTCGTAAATCACCGCGCAGAACGCATGGCCACCAAGCGACCCACCCCCTCGGCGTCGAAGTCCTTGGCCGGCTCTGGGTAATCGATCATCACCTCGCGAGCGGGGCGGCCGGAAGGCGCGACGAGGCGTCCGCCGCCTTCGCTCGCGGTGGTCCGCTTGCCCACGCGAGACGTGGCTTTCCGGGGCTTGGTCTTGGCGGTATTGGCGAGGCTGGGCATGGTCGGAACGGTAAGGTCGTTTCGGGTGGAAACAAGCTTGGGGGCTGGTGGTGGGATGGATCGGACCTCGCGCCAACAGGAGCCGCCATCAGCGGCTCCGGGCGTTTTCCATGAGCTGCGCGATGGCGGAGAAGAGGGGCGCTTCGCTCAGGTGCTCCCGGAGGTTGACCGGGCGGTTGGCCCAACTGGAACGCATGAAGGGGTCGAAGTCGTCGGAATCTTTTCCGTCGGCCTCGATTTTGGCTTTGGCGGCGGTGAACTCGAAGAGCGGACCCGTCTCCCGTTGCGGAAGCGTCGCCTCCGTGGCGAGCACCGCGCCCCAGAGGCGGCGGAGGTCCGCGACGCCGTCGAAGTCGGGTTGGGCGCGTTTGCCGGCGGGATCCAGACGCAGGATGGCGAGCGCGATGGCCTCGCGTTCGGCGGCGGGCAGGTGGACGGAGTCCGCGAGACCTTGCAGCTTGGACCAGGCGTTCAGGTAGTCGGGATCGAGCGCGACGGCTTGGCGGAAGTTTTTCACCGCCTCGTCGGGGCGGTCCTGTTCGCTTCGCAGATAACCGAGCAGGTAAAACACCTGCGCCTGGTTGGGCCGCTCGGCGGCGAGGCGGGTGAAAACGCGCTCGGCCACGGTTTGGGCGCGGGGGCCGTTGAAGGCGCCCTCGCAGCCGAAACAGTGGCTCTCCACGCGGCCGAAACTTTCGGGCATGAGCTCGAAGGCGCGGCGGTAGTGCTCCTCGGCTTTGGCGAAGTCGCCCAGTTCGTTGTAACGCAGGGCGAGGCGCGACTGGATGCAGTAGGCGTCGGCGAACTTGAGAAGAGACTGTTCGTAGAGGCGGACGGCGCGGGTGAGCAGGCCGGCCGCCCACCAGTCGTCGGCTTGTTCGGAGAGACGGATGGCGGCCACGGCGCCGCGCATGAGGGCGGCCTGCTCGGCGTCGCCGCGTTTTTCGAGGATGTCGCCGAGGACGGCGTAGGCCCGCATGCGGTCGTTTTTGCCCTGTTCGCCGTCGGAGGGGTCGATGGCGATGGCGGCGCGGATGGTTTTCTCCGCGCCGGGGAGATCGCCGGCCGCGAGTTGGATGCGGGCTTTCCAGATGAGGGGGCGTTCCTCGAAGCGGTCGATGGTCGCGGCTTTTTCGAGAAAGGCGGGCTGGTCGGCGCCGCCGAGTTTCTCGAGGCGCTCGTAGGCGGCGTCGTTGCCGGGGGCGGTCTCGACCATACGGCGCAGGATGCGGCGGGCCTCGTCGTGGCGTCCGGTGGCGGCGAGGGCGTCGGCGACGAGGAGGTGGGCGGAGGGCTCGGGCGTGCGGCGGTCGGGGACGGAGAGCTCGGCCAGATCGGCCGCGCCCAACTCGGGCGCGCCGGTGAGGAGCCGGAGCACGTCGGCGTGGCGGCCGGCGCGGGCGTAGAGCGCGGCGAGTTGGAGGAGGGCGGCCTGGGTGTGCGGCCGGTAGGCGCCGTCTTCGTCGTGCAGGAGTTTGGCGAGCTGCCCGACCCAGAGCGTCTCGGCCTGGTCGGCGAGGCCGCGTTTTTCCAAAACCTCCGCCATGGTTTCGGCGAGGGCGGTGCGGGCGTAGCCGTCGTCTTCGCCGAGCCGGGGCAACAAACGGCGCCCGGCGGCGAGGCCTTCGTCCACGAGTTCGGGACGCTCAAGCAGGCGGCCCATGTCAAGCAGGCGCTTGATCAAGTAGGCGCGGCGGCCGAGGCGGTCGCCGTCGTCGGCGAGCTCCTCGTCGGCGGTGTCGTCGAGGGGCTCGTCCTCGGCGGCGATCGAGCGGGCGACGGCGGTGGGCACTTCGCCGGCCATGGCGACGAGGTTGCCGAGACCGAAGAGGGAGGTGGGGCGGGCGCGGGGCACGGTGGCCGGCGGGGCGTCGGCGCCCGGGGGGGCGTCGGCGTCGATGGCTTCGGCGGGCGCGGCGGGCGCGGTGGCATCCGCGGTTTCCGGCGTGGCGGCGTCCGTCTCGGCGGCATCGGCGGCGATCATCTCGCGGAGCAGGGCGAGGCCCTCGTCGAGTTGGTCGGCGGCGAGAAGGGCGTCGGCGTAGTGCTGGCGCAGGGAGTCGCGCTCCTCGGCGGCGATTTCGGGACGGGAGATGACCTCGCGGAGCAGCTCGATGGTCTCGGGCGCGCGGCTCTGGCGGGCGGCGAGGTCGATGTAGGTTTCCCAGAGGGGCAGGGCGGGATCGCGGGTGAGCACGTCGCGGAGAAAATCGACCGCGGCGTCGCCGCGCCCGGCGGCCTGGAGCCGGACGAGCACGTTGTCGGCGCCGTAGCCGAGACCGGAGGTTTCGAAACGGGTGGCGGGGTCGAAGACGAGCTCGGCGGCCTCGGTGGTGCGCCCGGCGGAAACGAGGCCGAAGAGGTAGATGACGGTGGCGGCGCGGCGTTTGCCGTCGGCGCGCCGGGACGGGAATTTTTTGTCGAGCGCCTCGTAGAGCGCCACGTCGTCGAGGCCGGAGACGAGTTCCCAATGCGGGCGTTTGACCTCGTCGATGTGGCGGAGCGTCAGCTCGGCGAGGAGGCGGCGGGTGGGCTCGCCGGTTTGCCAAAGCTGGAATTCCACATCGAGGCGGAGGGCGCGGAGCAGGAGGGGGGCGACCGTCTCGCGATCGGCGCCGCGCAGGAGGTTCGGGATTTCGAGCCAGGGGCCCCGGTAGTCCAGGACGCCGGAGGGCTCTTCAAACTCGCGCAGTTTGTGGTCGAATGCGGCCAGGACGGCGGAGTCTCCGGCGCTGGTCTCGATGGCGGCGGAGACCTCGGCCAGTTGCGAGTGGAGGTTCTGGAGGCTGTAAGGATCGAGTTTTTTGTCCTTGGCGAGGGCGGTGCGGAGGCGCTCCACGGCGGCGGTTTGCGCGCCACGGTCGCCGGCGAGGACCGCTCCGAGGATGCGCAGCGCAAGTTCGGACGGGGCGGCGGAGGCTTCGGTGCGCTCCCGGATGGCGGCGGCCAGGGCATCCCAGGCGGCGGGCGGCGGGAGCGATTGGATGAGCGATTGGGTGTCGATGCGCGAGAGGTAGTTCTGCTCCAAAAATTCCTCCGGGGAGACGCGGGCGAGGCGATCATGCAGGGCGAGCCAGCGGGCGGCGGCGGTTTCGGGCGGGAGCGAGGCGGCCTCCCGGCGATAGTTTTCGAGGGCCAGCTTGAGGGTGGCGATGCCGTCGGACGGTTCGGAGGCGGCGGGATTTTCCGAGACTTCGGCGAGGCGTTGCAGGACGAGGTCGGCGCCGAGCAGATCGGCGGCTTCGGCGGAGGGGAGCGAGAGGACGAGCGAGGCGGCGAGACCGAGCAGGGTGGGGTAGCGCATGGAGCGCAAAGGGATGCGTGCGCGGACGGGTTCCCGGCAAGCGATCAATTTCAAGAAATTTTCGAAAGGGATGTCGCCGGGCGGGAGGAGCCCGGACTCACCGGTGCCAGACCAGATCCTCGGGCAGCCCGGAGTTTCCGTTTTCGAGGCGGCCGCCGTCGTCGGTGCCGTTCAGGAAGACGCTCCAGACCCGCGGTTCGAAGCCGAGGGAATAGACCAGATCGCCCTCTGAAAACGGGTCGGCGGGCGCGGCGGGCAGGACGCCGCGCGCGACCAGGATCTCCCACGGCGTAGGGCCGCCGTGGATACGCCAGGCGAGGAGGCCGAGCAGGGCGGAGCGCTGGGCCTCGCGGCGGGCGGCGGCGGCGAGAAACATCTCCCATTGCGGGGTCAGAAAATTCGCGAGGAGCTTGCCGCCCGGATTGGGGGTGGATTCGAGGGCGGCGCGGGCGAGGGTGACGTTGGTCAGGGTGGGGGGGAGCTCGCCCGTCGCGTAGTGGTAGAAGGGGCCGAGCTGGCGCGCGTAGTCGCGCAGGGTCGGCCCGGTGCTGCTCGCGTGCAGGCCGCGGGGGAAACGCGAGGACTCGCGCAGGGCTTCGAAGTAGATCGCGAGATCCGCCTCGTAGGCGGCCAGCGTGGCGGGGGTGTCGAGGATTCGGTGTTCGGTGAGGCCGAGACCGAGTTCGCCGGGTTCGAGCGCTTCGGGCGGGGCCATGCCGAGGCTGGCGACGGAGGAGAGAAACAGGTCCGGATCGTCGGTTTCGGGCATGCGTTCGACGATGACCTTAAAAACGTGGAGGTATTCGCCGCGCATGGCGCGGACGAGGGCGTCCTGCGCGAGCGTGGCGTCGGCTTGGAGTTCGGCCAGCAGGCGGTGCTCCATGCCCGGCGGCAGGTGCGGCGCGCAGGCGAGGGCTTGCACGCCGTCGAGGGCGGCCTGCCAGACGGCGAGGGCGTGGATGAGGGGGATGACGCCCTCCTGGGCGCGCAGGGTGGCGCGGGCTTGGAGCAGGTTTTGGCCCACGAGGTGCCAGGCGCCGGCCACGTCGCCGTCGGCGAGGGCGAGGCGGGCCAGCACGGCCCGGAGCGCGGCGATGTTTCGCAGTGGTTGGTGATCCGGGAAGGGGGTTTCGGGACCGTGGACGGGATCGAGGCCGAGCTGATCCTCCGGTGTGATGGCGAGGTCTCGCGCGAGTTTTTGCGCCTCGGTTCGCCACTCGTCGGGCAAGTCGGGCAGCGGGTCGGTGGGCGCCTCGAGGGCGATGAGCGGCGGCTCGATGGCGTGGGTGAGCTCGTGCAGCCGCGGATAGGCTTCGCGCCAGCGGGGCAGCAAATCCTCCGCGCGGGCGCCGGAGGCGAGGAGGACGAGGCAGGCGGCGAGGCGCAAAGCGGGGCGGGCGGGGAGGGGCACGGCGGGAGGGTAGGCGGGGCGGGCGGGGCGCGGGAAGCTTGCTTTGCGACCCGGCGCGAGGATGAAAGGAGCCCGGTTTTTTTCGCGCTCCCCTCCTCGTCGCGTGGAGCGGGGCGACTCCTTCGTTTCGTTTTCTCCAAAATGGGCCTGATCGACCACCATGTGCATCTGTATCCGCCGGAACTGAATCGCGATCCGGCCGGATGGGCGGAGGCGCGGGGCGAGGCGCACTGGGCGCGGCTGGCGCTGCGGAAGCGGAAAAACGGCGAGCCGGTGCAGGAGTTTCCATCGGTGGACGAGCTGCTGCGGGCGATGGACGCGGCCGGGGTCGAGCGGGCGGTGCTGCTCGGCTGGTATTGGGAAAAGGCGGAGACCTGCGCCTGGCACAACCGGGCGATGGCGCGGTGGGTGCGGGCGCATCCGGACCGGCTGAAGGCGTGGGCTACGATCCAGCCGGCGGAGTCGGCCGACGCGGTGGCGGCGGAGCTGTGTCGCGCGCACGAGGAGGGCCTGGGCGGGCTGGGCGAGCTGTCTCCGCACAGCGTGGGCGCGGCTTGCGACGCGGAGGGGCTGGGCGCGGCGCTGGCCTTGGCGACGAAGTGGGGCTGGGGGGTGAATCTGCACGCCACCGATCCGCGCGGGCGGTCGTTTCCCGGGAAAATCGAGACGCCGGCGGAGGATTTGATCGGGCTGACGCGAGCCTGGCCGGGGCTGCGTTTCACGCTGGCGCACTGGGCGGGGGGCTTCGACGTGCGCGACCTGAGTAATGTGTGGGTGGATACGGCGGCGGCGCCCTTGATGTATGGCGAGGAGGCTTGGGCGATGCGCGGGGTGAGCGTGCGGGCGGAGCGGGTGCTTTTCGGTTCGGACTATCCCTTGCGGCTGGCGCGCGGGCTCGACGCGGCGGCGGGTTGGGCTGAGTTCGCGGCGAGGGCGCGGGAAAACGGGCTTGGCGGCACCGGGTGAGCGCGCACGGTGGCGGCCGGTTTTTTCATCCATCCTCCCGCCCAAACACGACCATGACTCCCGAACAAAAGATCGCCCAGCTCGGTTATGAACTGCCCGTCGCCGGCCCCGCCGCCGGCAACTACCTGCCCGCGGTGCGCAGCGGCAATCTGCTCTTTTGCGCCGGCACCCTGGCGATGAAGGCGGGCGAGATCACCCACGCGGGGCAGGTCGGGCGCGAGCAGACGGTCGAGACGGCCTACGAGTCGGCGCGGATCGCGGCGCTGAACACCCTGGCCAACATCAAGGGCCAGGTCGGGGAGCTCTCGAAGGTGAAGCGCGTTGTGATGGTGAACGGCTTCGTGAACGCGGTCAGCGGCTTCGCCGACAGCCCGGCGGTGATCAACGGCGCGAGCGATCTGCTGGTGGCGGTGTTCGGCGACGCGGGCCGCCATGCGCGCGCGGCGGTCGCGGTGGCGGGCTTGCCGAAAAACTCCACCACCGAGGTGCAGATGGTGGTCGAGCTCGCGGAGTAGGCTTCGCGGCGCCGGAGAGGGCGGGCGGCGGCATCCTCGATACACGGGTGAGCGGTTCATTTCGCCGCCGGCGTTTCGGCCGGAAGGGCGGCGCCGTTTCGTCGCCGTCAAGGCGCTCGAGCGAAATCGCTCCGCGCTTCCGCCACATCGGAATACCGCCGGCTATGCCTCATACCAATTCGCGTTCCGTCGTAATAAAACCGGTGATCGCAAGCTGTAGGCCTGACCGCTGGTCAGGCTGCCCGACCAGCGGCATGGTGCCAGCGGTCGGGCCTACATCGGAGCCGCAGTTTTATACGTTTGGATACAAACTGGTATCAACGCGGCACCGCCCCGCTGGAATCGGCGGGGAACAAAAAAAGCCGCCGCACCGGGAGGTGCGACGGCCTTGATTGTTTGCTTGGTTGTCGGTGGGCCGAACGGTTTCGGACCTTGGGCCGCTTTGCGGCTTAGTAGTCCATGCCGCCCATGCCGCCGCCGTGACCGCCGGCGGGGGCGGCGGGTTTGTCCTTCTCGGGGGCGTCGGTGATGATCGCCTCGGTGGTGAGGAGCAGACCCGCGATGGACGCGGCGTTCTGGAGGGCGGTGCGGGTGACCTTGGTCGGGTCCACGACGCCGGCCTTGACGAGGTCCTCGTATTGGCCGGTGGCGACGTTGTAACCCTGGGAGCCGGAGCTGCCGAGCACCTGCTGGACGACGACGGCACCCTCGACGCCGGCGTTGAAGCACAGCTGCTTGAGGGGGGCCTCGACGGCGCGGCGGATGATCTGGGCGCCGAGCTTCTCGTCACCCTCAAGGGTGCCGATCACGGTGTCCACGGCCTTGGCGGTGCGCAGGAGGGCGACACCACCGCCGGAGACGATGCCCTCGGCGACGGCGGCGCGGGTGGCGTGGAGGGCGTCCTCGACGCGCTGCTTCTTCTCCTTCATCTCGGCCTCGGTGGTGGCGCCGACATTGATGACGGCCACGCCGCCGGCGAGCTTGGCGAGGCGCTCCTGGAGCTTCTCCTTGTCGTAGTCGCTGGTGGTTTCCTCGATCTGGCGGCGGATCTGCTTCACGCGGCCCTGGATGTCGGAGCCCTTGCCGGCGCCTTCGATGATGGTGGTGTTCTCCTTGTCCACGACGATGCGCTTGGCGCGGCCGAGGTCGGAGACCTGGACGTTCTCGAGCTTGATGCCGAGGTCCTCGGAGAGCATGCGGCCGCCGGTGAGGATGGCGATGTCCTCGAGGATGGCCTTGCGGCGGTCGCCGAAGCCGGGGGCCTTGACGGCGCACACGTTGAGGGTGCCGCGGATCTTGTTCACCACGAGGGCGGCGAGGGCCTCGCCCTCGACCTCCTCGGCGATGATGAGGAGGGGCTTGCCGGTCTTGGCGGCGGCCTGGAGGATGGGGAGGAACTCCTGGAGGTTGGAGATCTTCTTCTCGTGGATGAGGATGTAGGCGTCCTCGAGCACGGCCTCCTGGCTCTCCGCGTTGGTGGAGAAGTAGGCGGAGAGGTAGCCCTTGTCGAACTGCATGCCCTCGACGACGTCGAGGGTGGTCTCGATGGACTTGTTCTCCTCGACGGTGATGGTGCCGTCCTTGCCGACCTTGTCCATGGCCTCGGCGATGATGTCGCCGATGGTGGTGTCCCAGTTGGCGGAGACGGTGGCGACCTGGCGGATCTCCTCGGAGTCGTTCACCTTCTTGGAGATGCGGGCGAGCTCGCCGACGGCGGCCTCGACGGCCTTGTCGATGCCGCGCTTGAGGTAGATCGGGTTGGCGCCGGCGGTGACGTGCTTGAGGCCTTCCTTATAGACGGCCTCGGCGAGCACGGTGGCGGTGGTGGTGCCGTCGCCGGCGGCGTCGTTGGTCTTGGAGGCGACTTCCTTCACCAGCTGGGCGCCGATGTTCTCGTAGGGATCGGCGAGCTCGATCTCCTTGGCGACGGTGACGCCGTCCTTGGTGACGGCGGGGGAGCCGAATTTCTTGTCGATGACGACGTTGCGGCCCTTGGGACCGAGGGTGACCTTGACGGCCTTGGCGAGGAGCTCGACGCCGCGCAGGACCTTGTGGCGGGCGGCTTCGTCGAAGAGGAGTTGTTTGGCTGCCATTGTAGTAGAGTAGTTGGGAGTTGGTGTTTTGTAGTTAGATTACCGATACGGCTCAGCCGACGATGCCGAGGATGTCGTCCTCGCGCACGAGGGTGAACTTCTCGCCCTCGATCTTCACCTCGGTGCCGCCGTATTTGCTGATGAGCACCTTGTCGCCGACCTTGACCTCGAAGGTCGAGACCTTGCCGTTCTCGTCCTTCTTGCCGGTGCCGAGCGCGATGACCTCGGCTTCCTGCGGCTTCTCCTTGGCGGAGTCCGGGATGATGATGCCGCCGCGGACCTGCTCTTTTTCCTCGATGTGTTTCACGAGGACGCGATCGCCGATGGGCTTGATGCTTACTTTGGCCATGATGGTTTGATGTGGGTTTTTGCTCTTACGGGAGTTTTGCTTGTATCCGTTTTGTGGTTACAGATCGCCCGGCTGGGCCGGGCGAAAGGGGGAGGCGGCGGACGGGCCGCCGCGGTCGAAGGTCGCGGGTCTTCGGGTCGAAGGTTTCGATCACTTCTTCTTTTCGTCGTCCACGACCTCGAAGTCGGCGTCCACGACGTCGGCTTTTTTCTCGGTCTTCTTGGACGAGCCGGCGGCGGCTTCGGGGCCGGCCTCGGCGGAGGGCTCGCCACCGGGGGCGGCGCCCGCGGCCTGGGCGGCCTGGTAGAGCTCGGCGCCGATCTTCTGGAGGTTCTCGAGGGAGGCCTTCATCTTGTCGGCGTCGCCGGACTCGAGGTCCTTCTTGGCGTCGGCGAGGGCGTTTTCGAACTTGGACTTGATCTCGGCGGGCAGCTTGTCGCCGGAGTCCTTGAGTGTCTTTTCCAGGCCGTAGATGGTGGAGTCGAGCTGGTTGCGGGTCTCGACCTCCTCCTTGCGCTTCTTGTCGGCCTCGGCGTTGAGCTCGGCCTCGCGGGTCATCTTCTCGACCTCTTCCTTGGAGAGACCGGAGGAGCCCTGGATGGTGATCTTCTGGTCCTTGCCGGTGCCGAGGTCCTTGGCGGTGACGTTGAGGATGCCGTTGGCGTCGATGTCGAAGGTGACCTCGATCTGCGGGGTGCCGCGGGGCGCGGGCGGGATGCCGTCGAGGCGGAAGTTGCCCAGCTTCTTGTTGTCGCGGCTCATGGGGCGCTCGCCCTGGAGGACCACGATTTCGACCGAGGGCTGGTTGTCGGAGTAGGTCGAGAAGACCTGCGACTTCTTGGTCGGGATGGTGGTGTTGCGCGAGATCATGGGCGTGGAAACGCCGCCGGCGGTCTCGATGCCGAGGGTGAGCGGGGTGACGTCGAGGAGGAGGACGTCCTTCACGTCGCCCTTGAGCACGCCGCCCTGGATGGCCGCGCCGATGGCGACGACCTCGTCGGGGTTGACGCCCTGGTGGGGGGTCTTGCCGGCGAGCTGCTTGGCGATGTCAACGACCTTGGGCATGCGGGTCATGCCGCCGACGAGAACGAGTTCGTCGATGTTGGCGGCGGTGAGGTCGGCGTCCTTGAGACAGGCCTTGAAGGGGGTGATGGTGCGCTCGAAGAGACGGTCGCAGATCTGCTCCATCTTGGCGCGGGTGAGCGTCATGGTCAGGTGCTTGGGACCGGACGCGTCGGCGGTGATGAAGGGCAGGTTGATGTCGTAGTTCTGGGCGGAGGAGAGGGCGATCTTGGCCTTCTCGGCCTCTTCCTTGAGGCGCTGGAGGGCCATGGCGTCCTTGCGGAGGTCGATCTGGTTCTCGGCCTTGAAGGAGTCCACGAGCCAGTTGATGAGCGCCTCGTCCCAGTTGTCGCCGCCGAGGTGGGTGTCGCCGTTGGTGGCCTTGACCTCGAAAACGCCGTCGCCGATCTCGAGCACGGAGACGTCGAAGGTGCCGCCGCCCAAATCGAAGACGGCGATCTTCTCGTCCTTCTTCTTGTCGAGACCGTAGGCGAGCGAGGCGGCGGTGGGCTCGTTGATGATGCGCTTCACGTCGAGGCCGGCGATTTTGCCGGCGTCCTTGGTGGCCTGGCGCTGGGCGTCGTTGAAGTAGGCGGGGACGGTGATGACGGCCTCGGTGATCTTGGAGCCGAGGTAGGCTTCGGCGTCGGCCTTGAGTTTGCCGAGGACGAAGGCGGCGATCTGCTGCGGGGCGAACTGCTCGGTCTTGTCGCCGACCTGCACCTCGATGTAGGCGTCGCCGTTCTTGCCGGAGACGACCTTGTAGGGGAGGTTTTTGGCCTCTTCCTGCACCTCGGTGAACTTACGACCGATGAGGCGCTTGGCGGAGAAGATGGTGTTCTTGGGGTTGGTGACGGCCTGGCGCTTGGCGGCCTGGCCGACGAGGCGCTCGCCGGTCTTGGAGAACGCGACGATGGACGGCGTGGTGCGCGCGCCTTCCGCGTTGGGGATGACCACGGGCTCGCCGCCTTCCATGACGGACATGCAGGAGTTGGTGGTGCCGAGATCGATGCCTAGAATGTAGTGGGCCATGATGCCGGTCCTTAAGCAGGCCATGTGCTCCGTTGGGCGCCGGGCGTTTTAGTTGTTTATTTCTAGTATCTTATATTTTATCCGGGCTGGTGGGGGTGGCGTGGAGGCTTCTTGGTTTGTGCCGTCGTGGCGCAGTTGGGAGCGGTGGTGGCACAGTCGGTGGGCGGGTGTGTCGCGCTTGGCGCACTGGGGGTGGCGGTGGCGACGCGGTGTTTTTTGGGGTGGGCAAAGGGAGGCGCGTCGGTGAGGCGCTTGCGGGGGATGCGCGGGGCGTTCACGGTCGGTGGCATGGATCTCGAACTCACTTTGCCGGAGGAAATCGCCGTGATGACCTTGCCCGACATGGCGTTTTTCCCGCAGGCCCTGCTTCCCTTGCACATCTTCGAGCCGCGCTATCGGCGGATGTTGAGGGATGTGCTGGATTCGCATCGTCTGATGGCGGTGGCGGGGCTCGATCCGGCGGGCGAGCGGGAGGCCTTCGAGCCGGCCTACCGGGTGGCGACGGTCGGCGTGGTGCGGGCCTGCCAGGGGCGCGAGGATGGCACTTCGAACGTGCTGCTCCAGGGCTTGGTGCGGGTGGAGTTGATCGGTCTGGCCGGCGAGGAGCCCTATCGTCGGGCGCGCGTGCGAGCGCTCTCCAGCGAGGCGGGCGCGAGCGAGGCGGACAACGTCCGGGAGCGCAAACGGCTCGCCCGCCTGCTCAACACCCGCCAACGCCTGAGCGGCAAGGAGCCAAGCGACTGGGCGCGTATGATCCGCGACATCGAGGATCCGGAGATTTTTGTCGATCTGGCGGCGTTTAACCTGTGCGCCGACGCCAAGCTGCGTCAGCGCCTGTTGGAGACGCTGAACGTGCGAGAGCGCTTGTCCCTGCTCGGCGATTGGGCGCGCGGCGAGGTGGATCGCCTGCGTTTTCAGCGCCTCCTGCAGGGGCGCCTGGCGGACGAGGACATCGCGAACAACTGAGTCCCGGGCTGATACCGGTTACGGGATGGGTTGAGACGCTTGGCTGGGCGGCCCCCATCGGGGAACGCTGGTTGAGGGGGCGTTGATCGGCAACCAAAGCTGCGCTCGCGGAGCGAGCGCGCTACTTTCTATTCCGTCAGGGTTTGGGATCGGCGGGGGCGATGGTGAAGCGGATGGCGCGGGCGGGGGACAGGTATTGGGCCGCCAAGGCGTCGAGTTCCTCCTGCCGGATGCCGGCGAAATCGCTGTAGCGGCTGCGCGCCCACTCGAGGCGCTCGGGCTGTTCCTGTGCGGCGGAGAGCACGGCGTTGAGCCAGTAGGCGTTGGTGCGCTCGGTCTCGCGCAGGCTGGTGAGGATGGGCAGACGGGCGCGGTTCAACTCGTCCTCGTTCACGCCGTTTTTCGCCAGGTCCTCGGCGGCCTCGAGCACGGCGGGCAGGACTCGCTCCAACTCCACCGGATCGAGCGTCACCTGCGAGACGAGAAAACCGAAGTCGCGGTAGGTGTCGCTCGGCGCGCTGTAGGCGTCGGGGCTGTAGCTGCCGCCGAGTTCCTCGCGCACGGTCTTGCGCAGGCGGTCGCCGAAAATCTCGGCGAGGAGCGAGAGGCGGCGGGCGATGTGGACGTCACGCGCGTCCGTGGTGGGCCAAAAAATCGCGAGCAGGTTCTTTTTGATCGAGCCCGCGTATTCGAGGCGATGTTCGCCGGGCGGTGCGGTCTCGACTCGGCGCAGGTTTTCCAAGCCCGGTTTGGCCTCGCGCGGCGGCAGGGCGCCGAGCGTGGCGGCGGCGGCGGCGATGGCGGCGTCGGGCTGCAGATCGCCGACGAGGCTCAGCTCGATGGCGCCGTGGGAGAGCTGCGGCGCGAGCCAGGCGCGGAGTTCGTCGAGCGTGCGGGCGAGGGCCGCCTCCTTGGGCGGCAGACCGAAGCGCGGGTCGCCGGAGGCGAGCATGCGCTGGACCTCGAGGTTGAGCGGTCCCTGCGGCTGGGAGGCGAGGCGCGCGTAGAACGGATCCATCTGGCGGCGCGCGACGAGCTGCGCCTCGGGGCGGTAACCGGGATCGGCGAGGTGGGCGGCGAGGAGCTGGAGTTGCAGCTCGAGATCGGCGGGCGTGGTCTGGCCGCCGAAGACCAGCGCGTCGTCGGCGACTTGCAGGGCGACGCCGACATTGCGACCGGCGAGGATGCGGCGGAGCTCGTCGGCGGAGTGTTTGCCGAGCCCGCCGGCGGTGAAGGCGGCGTCGGCGAAAAAGGCGAGGCCGGGCTGGTCTTTCGGTTCGGTGAGCTGACCGGTGCCGACGCGGGCGCGCACCGCGATGGCGCCGACCTCGAAGTCGGTCCGCTTGAGGTTCAGACGCACGCCGTTCTTGAACACCACCTGGGTGATGCCGAGGTCGGCGACCTCGGTGCGGGACTCGATCTCGCCCGTCGGACCAAAATCAGCGTAGGCCCAGGCCGCGTCGGCGAGCTCCGCCGGCGGCTCGACCTCGACCGCGGCGGCGGCGGCGTAGAGCCCGGCCAGCGCTTCGGGCGTGGGCACGGTGGTCGGGGCGGCGACCGGGGCCGGCGCGGCGCCGGAATCAGTCGCGGCGCCGGGGCTGGCGTCGGAGGAGGGGGATTCGGTCGCCGCAGTGTCGTCGTCGGAGGCCGGAGCGAAGTTGCCGATCACCGCGACCAAGGGGCCGGTGGGCGAGCTCCAGGCGGCCTTGAGCGCTTCGTGGCAGTCTTCGAGCGTCACTTGTTCGAGCGCGGGGCCGAGCAGGGCGAGGTCGGCCTCGGCCGTGGTCGGCACGGTGCCTTCGATGTAGGCGTCCACCAACTCGTCCGCGCGTTCCTCGGAGCGGCGGGTGGGGGCGGTTTTGACCGCCTGTTCGAGGGCGTTGCGCAGGTTGGCGACCGCCTCGCGAAGCTCCGGGGCGCGGAAGCCGAAACGCAGCGCGCGGCGCAGCTCGTTTTCCCCGACGCGCAGGCTCTCGGCCCAGCGACCGGGGCGGGCGACGAGGGTGAGGTCGGCGCCCTCGAAGACGCCGGGAAACTCGTCACGGCTGCCGGAAGCGCGGACGAAGGGCGCGTCCTCGGCCTTGGCGAGCTCGGCGAGGCGGCGGTTGAGCATGGCGTAGGCGAGATCGAGCGGCAGCTCGCGCAGGCGGCTGGCGGAGGTGTCGGGCGCGAGGTCGGGCGGGCCGACCACCTCGAAGCTGACGGTGGTGGCGCTGGCCTCCGGCTCGTGGTGAACGTCGAAGCGCGGGGCGGCGGCGTCGGGCGGGCCGAAAAACGCGGGCGTCGGCCGGGCCGGGGCGCGGGCGGCGAGGGGCGCGAAGGTCTCGCGTAGTTGTTTTTCGACTACCGCGGGATCGATGTCGCCGACGGCGACGACGGCGAGGCGTTCCGGCCGATACCAGGTGTCGTAGAAATCGGCGAAGCGCGGGCGGTCGGCGTTTTTAAGAACCGGCTCGAGGCCGATGGGCAGGCGCTCCGGCAGAAGGGTGTGGCCGAAGAAAAATTCGTAGCCGGCGATGGCCGCGCGGTAGTCGGCGGAGTCGCGCGCGAGTTTTTCGGAGAGGACGACGCCGCGCTCGCGGTCGATCTCTTCCGGGGCGAGGAGGAGGCCGCCGGCGAAGTCGGCCAGCACCCGAAAACCCTCCGCGAGCGTCTCGGGTTTCGTGTTGGGCAGCTCCAGCATATAGACCGTGCGGTCGAAGGAGGTGTAGGCGTTGGTGTGGCCGCCGAAGTTCATGCCCATGCGCTGGAAAAACTCGATGAGCGTGCCCGGCGGGTAGTGCGTGCTGCCGTTGAACGCCATGTGTTCGAGGAAATGCGCGAGGCCGCGCTGGTCCTCGGTTTCGTGCAGCGAGCCGGCGGCGACGATGAGGCGCAGCGAGACGCGTTCGCGCGGCTCGGGGTTGGCGCGCAGGGCGTAGCGCAGGCCGTTGGGCAGTTCACCGAGCACGAGAGCCGAATCCGGGGCGAGGTCGGTGGCGCCGGCGGGGAGCGGGAAGAGCAGGGGCGGGCGCGCGGACGTCGCCGCGCCGCACTCGGTGGCGGACGTTTCCGGCGCGCTCGCGGGCGTGGGCGGGGTGTCGGCGATCAGCGACGAGACGGTGAATAAAAGCAGGGCGCTGGCGAGAAGTGCGGGGAGGCGCATGAGCGGGGAGCAATGACGGAGGAACGAAGGGCGATGAAGAACGAAAACGCGAACGGCGCGGGGGAGGGGTGGTGGCGAATGGGACGGGGGTCCGGGCGCGTGGGTGGGAATTTGTTTTGAGCGGCGCGCGGCGATGCGGTTCCTAGACCCTCCCGATTTTTTCCCGATGCTCTGGCTGTATCGCCTCCTCTTTCTGCCGCTCGCGCTCCTGGCCGCGCCCTATTATGGCGGGCGCATGCGGCGGCGCGGCGGCTACGCCGCGCATTTTGGGCAACGTTTCGGCGCCACGCCGGCGCTTCCGGCCAAACGGCCCGGGGTGCGGCGGGTGTGGCTGCAGGCGGTGAGCGTCGGCGAGATGCTCGCGATCTCCCCGCTGCTGGAGGGCTGGAAAAACGACCCGGCGGTCGAGGTCTATCTCAGCACCACGACCAGCACGGGCTACGCGCTGGCGGCCGAGCGGTATCTGGCGAAGGGCGTGGTGATGGGGCTGGGCTACTTCCCGCTGGATTTCTGGGCCTGCTCGGCGCGGGCCTGGCGCGCGGTCGCGCCGGATCTGGCGGTGTTGACCGAGGGGGAGCGCTGGCCGGAGCACATGCACCAGGCGGGGCG
Source organism: uncultured Akkermansia sp. (assembly GCA_966252115.1). Classification (GTDB taxonomy): domain Bacteria; phylum Verrucomicrobiota; class Verrucomicrobiia; order Opitutales; family Opitutaceae; genus IMCC26134_A. The sequence goes on along the minus strand of CBINNW010000059.1, from coordinate 9,836 downwards.
ACGCGGGGTGCCGGTGGTGGCGCTCAACGCCCGTCTCTCCGACCGCAGTTTTCGCCGCATGCGGCGGCTGGGGCCGCCGGCCCGGCTGCTCACCCGCGGGCTCTCGCGCGTGCTGGCGGCGAGCGAGGGCGACGCGGAGCGTTTCGAGGGCTTCGGCGTGCCGCGCGAGCGCATCGAGGTGACGGGCAACATCAAACTCGACGTCACCCTGCCCGAGGTGTCGGTCGAGGACGCGGCGCGGTTTCGTCGCGAGCTCGGGCTGGGCGAGGCGAGGCTGCTGCTGGGAGCCTCCACCTGGCCCGGCGAGGAGGCGGCGCTGGTCGCGGCCTGGCGCGCGCTCGGCGGCGCCGGGTCGGGTTGGAAACTGCTGCTCGTGCCGCGGCATGCGGAGCGGCGAGGCGAGATCGAGGCGCTGCTGGCGGACGAGGCGGCGGCGAGCGGACTGCGTTTTCACCTGCGTTCGCGGGGCGCGGCGTCGGGCGAGGTGGACGTGGCGGTCGCCGACACCACGGGCGAGCTGGCGCGTCTGCTGGCGCTGGGGGACATCGTGTTTGTCGGGAAAACGCTGCCGCCGCACACGGAGGGCCAGACTCCGGTCGAGGCGGCGGCGCGGGGGAGGACGCTGATTTTCGGACCCGGCACGGCGAATTTCCGCGTAATCGCGCGCGAGCTCGTGGCGCAGGGCGCGGCCGTGCGCGTGGCCGACGCGGCGGCGCTGGCGGAGACGGTGCGCGCTCTGTCGGAGGATGTTGCGCGACGCGAAAAAATCGGCGCCGCCGGCCGTCGCTGGCATGCGGGCAACCGCGGCGCCACCGCGCGCACGCGGGCGGCCTTGGACAAGATTTTGCGCGGGGCGATTTAGGGGTTGAACGACGCCCGGGCGGGCTTTCCGCTGAAACTTTTCGCGGATGCAAAACCACGGCCCGAAGCGCGTCTACACCCCTCATTCGCTCGAATTTTGGTTCTCCCGCCTGGAGCACAACTGGGAGACCTATTTCACTCCCGAGCAGCTCGAGCTGGGGCACGCGATCTACCGCGACGGCGACGTGCGCGAACTCGAGCTCACGGCGGGCGACGCGATCGTGCATCGCCGCATCGACAAACGCGACGAATACGCGGTGATCGAGTGGGCGGAGAAGGGTTTTTCCGTGCGCTCGTCGTCCAACGATCTCGACGCCGCCAAGGCGCTCGCCGTGGCGGGGCTGCACGAGATCGAGGAGCTCGTGGCCGACGAGATTTCGCCCCTGCCCGAGGACACCGCGCCGCCCTTCGCGGCCGATCCCGGCGCGGGCGCGCCGAAGAAAACCAACGGCTCCTCCGCCGTGATCGGCGCGATCGTGGGCGCCGGCGCGGGGGGCGCGAGCGGCGGGTCCGCGGGCGGTGGCGCGGTTCCGTTGCGGGCCGGCTCGGCCTCGGCGACCGTGGCCAAGGGCGCCCGCACCCTGCTGCTGGTGTTTACCACCTCGGAGGAGGGGCTCGATTTCGCGGCGCAATGGCTGGCCTCCGACAAGAGCCGCGCCGCCGCCCTCGGGCCGGCCTCGCGCGAGCCGGGTTTGCCCCCGGTCAGCTCCGGCGAGCGGGCCAAGCTCATCGGCCTCGCCTCGTATGCGCGCAAGGCGCACTTCGTGTATCGGCAGGAGCTTGGCACCTACCACATGAGCTCGGTGACGGAGATCCCGAATTTCCTGAAGCTCACCCTGCCGGCCTGGAAAAAGGTTTTCGGCGTGGAGCTCGACGCCGCCTCGACGCTGCTCCTGCGCGGCCCGCAGGAGATCACCATCGAGGCGGTCGCCGCGACCACACGACGCGGCGCGAAGGGCGCGGGCATCGACTCGGCGCTCGACCTGCGCTGGATCTTCAAGGCCGGCGAGCGCCTGCTCAGCGACGCGGAGGTGCGGACGCTGACGGCGAAGAACACCACGCCCGTGATCCTGCCGAGCGTGGGCATCGTGAGCCTGCCGGTGGACAAACTCGCGGTGGTGAAGTCGTGGGAAAAGGGCGCGGCCGAGACGCACGGCGAGGGCGCGCTTTCGCCCTATCTGATTTTTTCCCTCTTCAACGACGCCCGCTTCAAACTCACGCTTTCGCCCGAGCTCTCGGCGTGGCGCGAGAGCGTGCTCGGCGGCCCGTCCGCGTCGGTGGAGTTGCCGGAGCGGCTGCGCTCCTACCAGCGGCGCGGCGTGGAGTGGCTTTGGCACCTCGCCGACAAGGGCTGCCACGGTCTGCTCGCGGACGAGATGGGTCTGGGGAAAACGCTTCAGGTCATCACCCTGCTCGCCACCCGCCGCATCGACGACTTGCCGAGCCTGATCGTCTGCCCCGCCAGCGTGGTGCCGGTGTGGCAGGAGGAAATCGCGAAATTCCATCCCGAGCTGAGCGTCGATGTGCTCAAGACCGGGCACGATTTTTCGTCGCGCGGCGCGCCCTGCGTGTGGCTCGCGAGCTACACCCAGCTGCGCAAACACCGTGGCATCCTGGGCAAATACCGTTTCGGCTACGCGGTGCTGGACGAGGGGCAGTTCATCAAAAATCCGGACGCGAAAGTCACCCAGACCTGCTTCGCGATCCGCGCGTCGCATCGCATCGTCCTGAGCGGCACTCCGCTGGAGAACCGTCAGCTCGATCTGTGGTCGATCTTCCGTTACCTCCTGCCCGGTTTGCTCGGCTCGCGGACGGCCTTTGAAAACGCCATCGCCTCCGACCGCGGTGGCACGCTGGCGCGGCTGCGCGTGCAGCTCGCGCCCTTCATGCTGCGCCGCACCAAGTCGGAGGTCGCCGCCGAGCTGCCGCCGAAGGTGGAGATGGAGCTCATCTGCCCGCTCACCGACGTGCAGCGCACGGAGTATGCGCGCATCTGCAACGAGGGGCTCAGCCGCCTCGGCGACGACGTCGGCGCCGCGATGCGCGAGAAGAGTTTCGGTTTCCTCGCCCTGCTCACCCGGCTGCGGCAGGTGTGCTGCGACCCGGACATGCTGCCCTGGCGCAAGTCGCCGCTGGAGGACTCCGGCAAGATTTCGCTCCTGGTCGAGAAACTGGCGGAGATCGTCGGCAGCGGGCACAAGGTCGTGATCTTCTCGCAATTCGTGATGTTGCTCGACCGCGTGAAGGAGGCGCTCGCGCAGAATTTCCCCGAGCTGCCGCGCCACGAGCTCACGGGCATGACGCTGGATCGTCAGAAGCCGGTGCAGTCCTTCCAGGCCACGGAGGGCGCGGCGGTGATGCTGGTCTCGCTCAAGGCCGCCGGCACGGGCATCACGCTGCACGCGGCGGACTACGTTTTCCTGCTCGATCCGTGGTGGAATCCGGCGGTCGAGGCGCAGGCGGTGGACCGCGTGCATCGCCTCGGCCAGAAGAGCACCGTGATGGTGTATCGCATGGTCACGGCCGGCACGATCGAGGAGCGCATCGAGGCGTTGAAGGCGTCGAAGAAGGACCTCTTCAACCAGGTCGTCGGCGGGCAGGAGGGAGACTTCGATCTCAGCCGGCATTTCGTGTCCTTGCGCGACCTCGTGCAACTCACGGGGCCGGCGGGCGACGAGACGACCGACGTCGGTGGCGTGGACCTGCCCGGCGAGGTCGAGCCCGCGGCCTGACGCGGGCTCCGTTTGGGGTTCGGACCTTCCGGAAAGTAGCGCGCTACCTCCGGGAGCGCAGGCCGACCTTCCCGGCTCAGGGCCGGTCCGGCGATTCATCCGCCCGCACGTTCATCCGCGCGAGGCGGTGGGCGGCGTCGCGGACCAGCCGTAGATAACTCTCCACGGTCGCGAAGGCGGCGGCGTCGCCGCGTTTGGCCAGGGCCGCGAATTCGGGCAGCACTTTCTCCCGAACCTCGGTCGGATCGCCAGGGGCGTATTCCAGCGGGAAGGCGGCGTGCAGGTTGGCGCCGCAGGCCTCGGCCAAGGCCCGTTCGTAGGGCGCGGGCAGGCGACGCGTCGCGAAATCGGGATCGTCCAGCAGGGCGTGGGCGCGGCGCATTCCGTCGCCCAGATCTTTCATGAACAGGAGACTCTGCGCGTGGAAAAGATCGACCCGCCCGGTGCCGCGCACCGCGAAGAAGGGCGCGGCGGGAAAAGCGAAGGGGAAGCTGAAATTCGGATACAGCTCGACCTGGTAGTAGCGGCGGGCGACCGCGGCGACGGACTTCCAGTTGTCGGCGTTTTCGAAATCCACGTCCTCGATCCGCGCCCATTCGAGTTGGGGCTTTTCGGTGAACACGGTGTCGTTGGCCACGTCCACGTAGAGATTTCCGAGCTGGAGCGCGTTTTGAAAATACCGCCCTTGCAGGAGCACGAAGACCTTTTTGAGCACGACCTCGTGGCCGATCAGTTGATGAAAAACCGGATCGCGGCGGAGGCGTTCAAACACCTGGTCGCGGATGACGCCGCAAAAGCCGACCGGGTAGGCGGCGAGCGAGGTCTCGCCGAGCGCGAGGTCGGGTTGGGAACTGAGCCCGGAGGCGGCGCGTTTGCTCGCGAAGGCCTCGTCCACCGCCGCCCGATGATGGAGCAGGCGCGCGACGATGGCGTCGATCGCGGGCAGCAGGCGGGTGCGGGTGGGCGCTTCCTGATCGGCGCGCGCCCGGAGATCCTGGGCGCGCGCGGTTTTGATCGCGTCGGCGAGCGTCACGGCGTCACGCGACGGCGGGGGTGGCGCCCGGGCGCCGGCGGCGTCCGGTGAACGCGAGACCGAGGGCGGTCATGCCGCCGATGGCCGCGAAAGCCGAGGGTTCGGGAATCGCGCCGACCGTGATGCTTTGGCCCGGCACCGACTCCCAGGCGCCGGAGACGGCGAGGTGCGGGTCGCCGCTGGCGTCGGCCAGCAGCCAGCCGGTGTGGGTCTGGGCGCCGATGGAGAAGGTGAAGCCGAAATAGGAGGCGGAGATCGAGGGGGAGCCGGAGTCTTCGATGAGGGCGAAATTATTGTCCGGGCCGCCCACGTTCACCAGCGAACCCTCGGCCACGGGGGTGGAAAAGAAGAGGGTGTCGCCGTAACCTTCGACGAAGACGTCGAGGGAGAACTCGTTGGAGTAGATGTAGAAGTCGGGGGTGCTGTCGCCATCGACGTCGAAGTCGATCGAGGAGCCCACGGGCAACGGAACATTGCTGAAAGAAGCGACCGTGGGGGCGGCTTCGACTGCGGCGGGGATCGCGAAAGCGGCGAGCGCCGCGAGGGAACCGATGGAGTTTTTCATAAGGTAGGCGGGAGCAGTAACGACATGCGTTTGAGTTTCTTAAATGTGAAGCGACGAAATCGGTGAAAAAGCCGAAATGGCGGCGCGGTGGGCCGGGACCGGGGGGGGCATGACGGGCCGGGACCCGCAGGCCGGGACCGGCGCGGCCCGGGCCCGGTCGGTGTTTTCAGTGTAGGGTTGGCCGTCCTCGGCCAATGCCTTGCCACGAAAACTCGGCCGGGGACGCCAAGCCCTTCGCCGACGCCACATGGCGCCGACGGTGATTCGCCGTCGGCGTTGGACCTGGAACCGGCGCTAGCCATAGCCTCCGTCGGCGCGGGGCCGGCGGAGGCTAGGGCGGAGGCGGGGTGGACGAAGATCGGAGCGGCGGCCGGAGCGGGGCGGGAGCGGGGCGGGAGCGCGTTCTTCCAATTCGCGTTCAAGGTGAGACTATCTCGGAAGTTGGCCGAGGACGGCCAACGCTACACAAACAGCCCGATCCCTCCGACGATTTGGCTCAGCGTGAACGCAACTGGAATTACGCGGAGCGCGGGTCGCGGCGACGGCGGCGAAGGGCCACGGCGCCGAGGGCGCCCAGGCCGGCGAGGAGGCGCTCGACGGAGCGACAGAACTGCAGAGCGAGAGAGCGACAGAGCTACGGAACGACGGAAGGACAGGGACAGGGGAGACGCGTCGGAGGGGGCCTGGCCGTGGAGGTGGGAGAGGACTGTCGCTCTGTCGTTCCGTTTTTCTGCCGCTCCCTGTTTCCGGGTCACCGCGCCACCGTGGCGGGGTCGCGGAGGTCGAGGGTGAAGGGCAGCTCTGGGCCGACGCGCAGCGGGGCGGGCGGCAGCGCGTTGCCCGGGGTGTGGCCGCGGGGGAAGAATCGCGCCAGGCGGCGCGACTCGGCCTCGTAGGCGTTGACCGGGAAGGTGACGTAGTTGCGCCCGCCGGGGTGCGCGACGTGGTAAACGCAGCCGCCGAGCGAGCGGCCGTTCCAGGTGTCGAGCAGGTCGAAGACGAGCGGGGAATCCGGCCCGATGGTCGGGTGCAGACAAGCCGGCGGCTGCCAGGCGCGGTAACGCACGGCGGCGACGAACTCTCCGTTGACGCCGGTGGGCTGGAGCGGGACGCGGCGGCCGTTGCAGGTGAGCACGTAGCGGTCGGCGACGAGGCCGGTGACGAGCACCTGGAGGCGCTCCACCGAGCTGTCCACGAAACGCACGGTGCCGCCGGCCGCGCCCTCCTCGCCCATGACGTGCCAGGGCTCGAGGGCGTGGCGAATCTCCAGCGCCATGCCGCGGTAGGCGACGTGGCCCATGAGCGGGAAACGGAACTCGAAGTGCGGCGCGAACCACTCGGCCTCGAAGGCGAAACCCTCGGCGCGGAGATCGTCGATCACGTCGGCGAAGTCCTCGCGCACGAAGTGGGGCAGGAGGAATCGATCGTGCAGCTCGGTGCCCCAGCGCACGAGGCGGGCGGGCGAGTAGGGCTTTTCCCAGAAACGGGCGATGAGGGCGCGGAGCAGGAGTTGCTGCGCGAGGCTCATGCGCGCGTGGGGCGGCATCTCGAAGGCGCGCAGCTCGAGCAGGCCGAGGCGGCCGGTGGCGGAGTCGGGCGAGTAGAGTTTGTCGATGCAGAACTCGGCGCGGTGGGTGTTGCCCGTGACGTCGGTGAGCAGGTTGCGGAAGATGCGGTCCACCAGCCACGGCGCGACGGGTCGGCCGTCGGCGGTGAGGCGGTCGAGCTCGCGGAAGGCGATCTCGAGCTCGTAGAGCGAGTCGTTGCGCGCCTCATCGACCCGCGGCGCCTGCGAGGTCGGGCCGATGAAGAGGCCGGAGAAGAGGTAGCTGAGCGAGGGGTGGTTGTGCCAGTAGGCGACGAGGCTCTTGAGGAGCTGCGGACGGCGGAGGAAGGGGCTGTCGGAGGGTTTGGCGCCGCCGACCACGATGTGGTTGCCGCCGCCGGTGCCGGTGTGGCGGCCGTCCACCATGAACTTCTCGGTGCCGAGGCGGCAGAGTCGGGCCTCGGCGTAGAGCGTCTCGGTCTTTTCCACGAGCTCGTCCCAGGTCGCGGATGGGTGGATGTTGACCTCGATGACGCCGGGGTCGGGCGTGACCTTGATGTTGTTGAGGCGCGGATCGTGGGGCGGCAGGTAGCCCTCGATGACGACGGGCAGCTTCAGCTCGGCGGCGGTGGCCTCGACGGCGGCGAGCAGGTCGAGGTAGTCCTCCGTGCTCGTCACCGGCGGCATGAAGACGAAGAGGTGCCCCTCGCGCGCCTCGACGCAGAGGGCGGTGCGCACGATCCAGGGCGCGGACTGCTGGGCGCCGGGACGCGTGTCGGCGGGGGGCAGGTGGCGCGGACGCGGCTGGAGGTGGCCGGGGATTTCGGGATCACCGGGGCGACCTTGTCCGCCGACGCCCGGCGCTCCGCCGCGCGGGGCGAAGGGGTTGGCACGCGGGTCGGTGGTCGAGGAGCCGGTGCCGGGGCTCGCGACCGCGCCCTCGGCGCCGGGGCCGGTGGCTTGAAAATACTGCCGCGCGAGGGCGTCGCGGTCGGGCAGGGGGGGCAGCTCGAGCGTGGGGTCGGGCGTGATGCCGAAACGGTAGTCGGTGGGGGAGGTCCAGGGCTGGGCGTCGAGGGGCAGGCGATAGCCCATCGGCGAGTCGCCGGGGATTAGGAAGAGGGTTTCGGCGCGCAGGAACCAGGGGCCGGAGATCCAGCCCGGACGGTCGCCGTGGATGACCCGCTCCAGCGGCATCGCGTAGCCGACGACCTTGTCGAGGCCCTGCTCGAAGATTTTGGCCAGACGGCTGCGCTCCTCGGGATCGGAGAGGCGGCTCTTGAGCGGGTCCACGTTCACGGGCAGGCGGCGCTCCTTCCACAGGTGGTAAAACGCGTCCTCGTAACCCGGCATGATCCAGCGGGTCTCGATGCCGAGGTTTTTGGCCAGGAGGTGGGCGAATATCTCGGCGTCGGCGCCGGTGAGGCCGGCGGGTTTGTCGAAGTTGTCGAGCAGGGCCGGGTTTTGCCAAATCGGCTGGCCGTCGCGGCGCCAGAGGCAGGTGAGGGCCCAGCGCGGGAGCGATTCGCCGGGATACCATTTGCCCTGGCCGTAGTGGATGAAGCCGCCCCGGCCGTAGTGTTTCCAGAGGCGCTTGATGAGCTGGTCGGCGAGTTTGCGTTTGGTGGGGCCGACGGCGGCGGTGTTCCACTCGGGGCCGTCCATGTCGTCGATGGAGATGAAGGTCGGCTCGCCGCCCATGGTGAGGCGGACGTCGCCGTCCTCGAGGCGGCGGTCGATCTCGTGGCCGAGGGCCTCGATGGCGGACCACTGCTCGTCGGTGTATGGCAGGGTGACGCGCGGGGATTCGTAGATGCGGCGCAGCTCCATCTCGAAGCCGAACTCGACCTCGCACTTCTCGACGCCGCCGCTGATCGGCGCGGCGCCGGAGGGCTCGGGCGTGCAGGCGAGCGGGATGTGGCCCTCGCCGGCGAGCAGGCCGGAGGTGGGGTCGAAGCCGATCCAGCCGGCGCCGGGCAGGAAGACCTCCGTCCAGGCGTGCAGGTCGGTGATGTCCCGCTCGGCGCCGGAGGGGCCGTCGAGGGACTTCTGGTCGGGCTTCAACTGTATCAGGTAGCCGGATACGAAGCGGGCGGCGAGGCCGAGGTGGCGCAGCACCTGGACGAGGAGCACGGCGGAGTCGCGGCAGGAGCCGGAGGCTTTTTCCAGGGTTTCCTCGGGCGTCTGCACGCCGGGTTCGAGGCGGACGATGTAGCGGATGGCCTGCTGGAGCTTCTGGTTGAGCTCGACGAGAAAATCGATCGTGGCGCGGGGCTTGCGGTCGATGGTGCGGAGAAAGGCGGCGAGGCGCGGGCGGTCGGCGAGATCGTCCTTGCGCAGGAAGGGCGCGAGCTCGGCGGCGGTGACGGGCTCGTAGGCGAAGGGAAACTGGTTGGCCGAGGGTTCGAGGAAGAAGTCGAAGGGGTTGTAAACCGCCATCTCGGCGACGACGTCCACCTCGACGGAGAACTCGGTGGTCTTGTCGGGAAACACCAGCCGCGCCTGGTAGTTGCCGTGCGGGTCCTGCTGCCAGTTGATGAAGTGCGTCTCCGGCGTGATGCGGAGGGAGTAGGAGACGATGGGCGTGCGGCAGTGCGGCGCGGGGCGGAGGCGCACGACTTGGGGACCGAGACCGACGGCGCGGTCGTAGCGGTAGGACGTCTTGTGGTGGAGGGCGGCGTGTATGGCCATGTGGCGGAAAAGGACCGGGCACTAGGCTAGCCGGACGCGCGCCACGCCCGGCAATTGCTAAGCGGAAAGGTGAAGGAATTTCATCCACTGACGCTTACGCTTATGCGTCAGAAGGATGCGTTTATATTTTCAGTTCCTCGCTGTTTCCGGTGGGTGGACGTGGCGGAATGGCGGAGCCATTTCGTTTCGGTGGAGCCCGCCGGACGAAAGCGCATCCGCGCTTCCGCCGCGACCAGCGGTCAAGCGCCGTCGCGTGGCCCCACGACCAGCCCGGTGTCTTGCGACGTAACGGAACGGCGGCGCCGTTTCGTCGCGGTCAAGTTGCGCGAGAGAAATCGCAGCGGAATACACGCCGGCTAGTGTAGTGCCCGATAAATAATGAAACATAAGCTGAAGTGCGAGGTCGGA
>CBINNW010000058.1:0-30550 GCA_966252115.1 uncultured Akkermansia sp. | reverse complement strand
AGGATGAAGCGGAAGTTCTCCTTGGTATCGACGCGGAAGAAGGAGTTTTCGAGGGACTTGGCGTAGCCTTCGAGGACCTTGACCTCGGCGTCGGTGAGCTTGGCTTGGTTACGGAGGTCGTTGATCCACTTGGTGGAGGCGCGGAAGCGGGCGAGGCCTTCGGGGCTCATGGTCATGGCGATGGTGAGGGTCTGGCCATCGACGGCGTTGATGGTGCGTTCCCAGGGTTCGAAGCCTTCGCGGGAGAGGCGGAGGCGGGAGAAACCGGGTTTGACGGTGATCTTGCCGGGGGCGGTGCCGACGGCGACGCCGTCCACCTCCACGGTGGCGTTGAGCGGGGTGACCTTGAATTTGGCGTCACCGACGGTGACGACGTTGTCCCCGGAGATGCGCACGTCGGGGATGTAGAGGTCGGCGGCCTCGACGTTGAGCGTGACGGTGGCGAGGCGGACCTCGGCGCGGTTGGGGGCGGGGATGCGACCGGTCGCCACGCGGGTGCGGAGCGAGTCGGTGATCTGGCGGGAAATATCGTTGAGCAGGTCGTCGAGCACGCCCTGGAGCGAGGCGGAGGAGCCGGTCGATCCCTGTTCGGAGCGGGTGGCCTCGGCGACGTCGCCGGTGAGCGAGCCGCCGGCGCGGGCGTCGAGGATCTTGTAGGCGACGCGCAGGGTGTAGTCGTGGTTGGTGAGCTGGGTGCCGTAGGCGCTGATGTTGCGCTTGGATTTCGAGTAGGAGGTGATCGAGGCGTGGAGGAGGTAGTCGGCGCCGAGGCCCTGGGCGAGCCGGAGGGCGCTGGACTGGTCGAGGAAGGCGGCCTCGGCGGAGTTGGCGGCGGCGGCCGACTCGGTGTCGCTCGCGGCGGAGGGCGGGGTGAAGGCGCGCAGGTTGCCGGTGACGAGTTCGCGCGAGATGAGGTTGAAGCCCAGGTCGGAGAGGCGGGCGGAGAGCAAGTCCTCCAGGGCGGCCACTTTTTCGCCGTCGGCGTTGGGCGAGCGGTTGGAGACGACGATGGCGGCGGTGAAGGTGCGCGGCGCGGGGGCGGCGGCCTCGGGGGCCGGTGCGGTGCGGGCACCGGTTTGGGCGAAAGCGGGGAGGCCGAGCGCGATCGCGCAGAGGGCGGCGAGGAGGCGTTTCATGGGTGGGTGTCCGTGGGACAGGGAAACGCGAACAATGTGCCGGACGACCGGGGCGGACAACGGGAAAAGGGGCGGACGGGGACGGCGAGAGAACGAGCCGACGGCCTCGCTAAAGCCTTGAGCGGTCGGGCCGGGCGGCGATGGTTGACGGCCCTTTGGCGTGGCCGCGCCCCGGATCGTGACGGCCGCGCCCGTTCCCCCCTCCCTTCGTCGTCATGAGCAAATGGATACAAGAGCTTCGTCCCACGCTGGCCCTGGCTTTTCCGATCATGCTCGGGCAGATCGGGCAGATGCTGATGGGCATAGCGGACAGCATGATGCTGGGCCGGGTGGGCACGGTGGAGCTGGCGGCGTCGGCCTTCGTGAACGCGGTTTTCACGCTGGTGCTGATCGGCTGCATCGGGCTCCTGCAGCCCGGGTCGGTGCTGGTGGCGCGGGAGCACGGGGCAGGGCGGCCGGAGCTGTGCGGACGTTGGCAACGCCACGCGCGGGCGCTCTCGTGGCTGGCGGGCGGCGGGCTGGGTCTGCTGTTGCTGGCGGCGATCCCCTTTTCCCACCTGTTCGGGCAACCGACCGAGGTGGTGGCGGTGATGGGGCCGTATTTCGCGCTGATCGCAGTGTCGCTGGTGCCGACCCTGTTGTTCCAGGCGGACCGGCAGTTTGCCGAGGCGATGGGGCGACCCTGGGAGCCGCTGGCCATCCTGCTGGGCTCGGCGGTGCTGAACGTGGTGCTCAACTGGATGTTGATCTACGGGCGGCTGGGGGCGCCGGAACTGGGACTAACGGGCGCGGGCGTGGCGACGCTGGCGGCGCGGGTGGTATCCGTGTTCGTGATACGAGTATGGCTGCGCCGGCACGCGGAGTTCGCCGTGGCGGTGGCGGCGGCGCGCACGGCGCGGGTGGAGCGCGGGGCGGCGCGCGAGATGCTCGGGCTGGGGCTGCCGATGGGGGCGGCGTTGTTCTTCGAGGGCGGGGCCTTCTCCTCGGCGGCGGTGATGGCGGGGTGGCTGGGCGCGGTGCCGCTGGCGGCGCATCAAATCGCGATCTCGTGCGCGGCGCTGGCCTTCATGGTGCCGCTGGGACTGTCGCTCGCGCTGGCGGTGCGGACGGGGCGCGAGGTGGGGGCGGGGCGGCGGGAGTCGGTGCGGCCGCTGGCGCTGGGCGCGGTGGTGGTGACCTGCGCGACGGCGGCGACCTCGACGCTGTGTTTCGTGCTGGGGGGCGAGACGGTGGCGGGCTGGTTCGTGCGGGATGATCCGGCGGTGGTCGCGCTGGCGGCGCGGGCGCTGGTGATCGTGGCGTTTTTCCAGCTCTTCGACGGGCTCCAAGTAGTATTCGCGGGAGCACTACGCGGCTTGACCGACGTGAAGGTGCCGCTGGCGGCGGCGTTTGTCGCCTACTGGATCGTGGCCCTGCCCTCGGGCTACGTCTTCGGGGTGCGCGGGGGCGGCGGCCTGGAGGCGATCTGGATCGCCCTGGCGGGCGGGCTGGCGGCGGCGACGCTGGGGCTGGGCTGGCGACTGCGGGCGCTCACCCGGCCGGCGTGAGGTCGGCGGCGCGGACGAGCGCGGCGACGGGCGGGGGGAAGTCGAGCGCGAGCGCGGCGCGTTGCGCGGCCGGGCTCATTTTTCGCCAGGTCTTGCGCAGGATATCGATGAACTTTTCCGGCGGGTAGTCGGCGTGGGCGGCGGCGAAGCCGGCGATCTCGTTTTCCAAAAAAACGAGGCAGGCGGCGTCTTCGAGGGCCTGGGTGCCGGGATTGGTTTTGAGTCCGGTTTTGGAAACCCAGGTGGCGACCTCGGCGGCCTCGGATTCGGGCTGGCCGGCTTTCAGGAGGAGGGCGCGGGCGCGTTCGGATTGGCGTTGGTAGAGGGTGCGGCGCCAGGCGTGGTAGCCGACCTTGTCCATGGGGAAGTCGGCGCGGGGCAGGCTCCAGCGTTCTAGGTGTTGGCAGCGTGCGGCGAGGCGGAGGATGGGCGGGGCGTCCGGGATGAGCGTGGCGACCCAGCGCTCCATGTGGTCGGCGTAGGCGAGTTCGGCGGGGCGTCCGTCGGCGGCGCGGCGCGGGTCGGCGGCGTGGGCGGCGTCGATCAAGGCGCGGGCTTGCTCGTGGGCGGCGGGATCGTAGGCGCTCATGGGGCGCTGGTTTGGGGGAGGCGTGGCGGAGCGGGGAGGGCCAGGTTGGAGAGCGGGCGGGGGATCGCTCAGCCTTTCGCGCCCTTGAGGAGGACGAAGTGGGCGAGATCGTGTTTCTCGAACTCGTCCCAGTAGCCGTCCTCGATTTGTTTGAGGCGTGCGTCGGCGTCGATCGGCGGGCCTTCCTTTCCGGCGGCGTGTTCGCGGGCCTGTTGGGCGGCGAGATCGCGGTCGGCGAGGCGGGCGACGAGTTCGTGCCAGAAGGTGTCGTTGGCGTAGTCGCCCTCGATTTTGCGGAGGCGCTCGTCCTCGAGGAGTTTTTCGGAGGGGGCGAGCTGGCCGTTGCTGGCGACGGTGACGAGGTCGGCGCAGCCCAGCGGGGTGGCGAGTTCGAAGAGTTTTTGTTGCAGGTCCTCGTAGCGCGCGAGGTGGGGATTTTCCTCTTCGGGGGGACGGGAACCGGCGACGACGCGCGAACCGAGGTAAACCAGTTCGAGCAGGCGGGCGTATTCCTTGGCGGTGAACGTGACCTTCATAAAGCGGCAGCACTCCAACCGAGTCGGCGGCCCGCGCAAGGGTGTTCCGGCGGAGGCTCGCGGTCGCACGGGCCCGGGGCGCCAAGCGCCGGCCTTGTGAAAACATTTGGCGTCAATCGGGTGGGGCGGGCGTCGCAGGGGTGTTTTCGTGTGTGATTTAGGGAAAAACTGAGATTGGAGGGCAGCTTCGTTGTCGCTTATGACACAGAGACTCTCCATTAGCTCCCCGCGATCCTAGCAGTCCCTTATGAGCCAGCCCAACGCCTCCCCGACTTCTCCCGCCGCGAATTCACCGACCAGCACTGGCTCGAAAGGAGGGGGATCTCTGGCGAAGGTTGACCTGTGGGTCGCCGGTTTCGTCGCCGTGTTGGCCGTGGCGGTCTTGGTGCACGGGTTCATGCGGGCGGCCGGGTTTGGCGCGGACGTGGTGATCGGCTTTGTGGTTGTGCTCGGACCGGGCCTGCTGGTCTGGAGCCGGGTGCGCGCCCAGCGGACGAAGACCGAGGCCACCTTGGCCGAGCTCGCCGCCAGCAACGCCAAGATCTCCGCCCAGTCCGCCTCGCTCGCCATCGCGAAATCCGAGACCGACCGCATCATGGAGACGGTGCAGGAGGGCCTCTTCCTCGTCGATGAGAAGGGCATCGTCGGCGATTACCACTCGAAGGCGCTGCTCGCGATTTTCAAACAGGACGAATTCGCCGGCTACAGCTTCTTCAACTATCTCCAGCGGCTTCTCTCGGAGAAGATGTTCAACACCACGAAGGACTACTTCGCGCTCCTCTTTGACCCGAAGAAAAAGGAGAAAACCGTGTTGAAGGTGAACCCGCTCACCGAAATCGAGGTCAACTTCGCCAACCCCGAGGGCGGCTTCATCAACCGCTACCTCGGCTTCAGTTTCCGGCGCATCATGGAGGGAGACCGCGTCGCCCGTGTTTTCGTCGCGGTGCGAGACATCACCAAGCAGGTCGAGCTGGAGAAAAAACTGCGCGAGTCCGAGAAGCACAAGGAACGGCAGCTCGAGATCCTTCTCGGTATCGTCCATGTGCCGCCGGCCGAGCTGGCCGGCTTCGCCAAGCTCGTCGAGAGCGAGCTGGAGACCATCAACAAGACCCTGCGCGCCGAGGACATCGCCGCCGCCGGCAGCACCAACATCGACACCCTGCGCGAACGCCTGAAGGTGGTCTTCCGCGCGGTGCACAACATCAAGGGCAACGCCGCCCTGCTCAAGCTCGGCTACTTCCAGAAGATGGCCACCGAGTTCGAGGCCAAGATCGCTGATCTTCAGGAAAAATCCCGTCTCACCGGCGACGATTTCCTCTCGATCGTCATCTGCGAGGCCGCCCTGCGCGACGACCTTTGCGACCTTCAGGACCTGCGCGAAAAACTCGCCGGCCTGCGCTCCTTCACCCCCGGCGGACAGGTCGGCCCCGCCGCCACCTCGCACGCCGCCGCCCTCACCGCCAATCTGCAGCAGCTGGTCGAGGACGCCGCCCGCGATCTGGAAAAAGCCTCGACGCTCTCGGTGGACGATTTCGCGGTCCACACCGTGTCCTTCGGTCGGGTCGAGCTCGTGCGCGACGTGTTGATCCAGCTCACCCGCAATTCCCTCGCCCACAGCATCGAACCGCCGGCCGAGCGTGTCGCCGCCGGCAAATCCCCCGTCGCCGCCATCACCGTGCGCGGTCTGCCCGCCTCCGGGAACGGCATGGTCGGCCTCGCCTTCCGCGATGACGGCCGCGGCCTCGACCTCGAGGCCATTCGCGCCCGGGCGGTCAAAAACGGCCTCCTCGCCAAGGATGCCGCCGCCTCCGCCGCCCCGGACGCCTTGGCGAAATGCATCTTCGCCCCCGGCTTCTCCACCGCCGCCAAGGCCGGCGACCATTCCGGCCGCGGCATGGGCATGGACATCATCAAGAGCAAGGTCGTGGACGAGGCCGGCGGCGTGATCGAACTGCACAGCACCCCTGGTCGCTTTTGCGAATTTCACCTTTACTTTCCCGCCCAGACTTCGTCACCAGCCGCCGCATGAAACTGCTCATCGTTGACGACTCGCTCATCATGCGCCGCGCCATCGAGCGCTGCGTAGCAGGCCACCGCTTCTCCGAGATTCGGGTCGCGGTGAACGGTCGCGCCGCCGTCGAGGAATTCAACCGTTTCCGTCCCGACGTCGTGACCATGGACATCACGATGCCCGAGATGGATGGTCTCACCGCCGTCGAGCGCATCCTGCGCAACAATCCCAACGCGATCATTCTCATCGTCTCCGCGCTTGCCGACAAATCCACCGCGGTCGAGGCCATCAAGCGCGGCGCCTCGGGTTTCCTGCTCAAGCCGATCAGCGTCGAGAGCATCCAGGAGGCCCTCGAGGACATCCTCTCCGACTAAACCCGAGCCCGACCCCCAAAATGGAAGAATACATCCTCAAGGTTTTTTCGAAGAGCACCCTCCGCTACTTTGACGCCGTCGCCGAAGGCGGCGCCATCCTAGGCACCCCCTATCTCGGAGGAGAGACCGAATCCGCCGGCCTCGGCTTTTCGTCCGTGATCGGCATCAGCGGCACGTATCGCGGCAACATCTACTACACCGCGAGCCGGGAAAAGCTGAACGCCCTCCTGCCCCTCCTCGGAGAAAAGACCCCCGACGACACCCTCTGCGCGGAACTCGTCGGCGAGATCACCAACACCATCTCCGGCAACGCCCGCGAGCAGCTCGGCGGCGGGTTCATGATCTCCACGCCCTTCATCCTCGAGGCGCGTCCGCTCTTCGTTCACCCTTCGCGCAACGCCGCCCTCTACGTGCTCCCGATCAGCTGGCGCCAGTTTTCCTCCCGCCTGCTCATCTCGGTGGTGAAGGACCCGGACGCTCCCGTAACCAATTCCGCCTGATGGACGTTCCGTGGTGGTGCGTCCTCCGTATTATCACCGCTTCGTAATCCCCGGCCTTTCGCCGGCTAGGGTGATTGTTAATAAAATTCTATAAGCGCCATGAAGAATCCCGCCGATGAGCGACATGTCCGTCTGGACGACTTCGAGAGCCGGGTCGCCGGATTGGAATTCGCGCCCGAAGTGTGGGCTGTTTTTGCCCAGCTCGACAAAGCTCGCTCGGCGTCGGAGATCGCCCCTTTGGTGAAGCTCAAGCCCGAGGTGGTCCAGAAGGCCCTCGCCGAGCTCGTCAAGGCCGGCATCATCCGCAAGCAGGCGATGGGTTGGAAGGAGTTTGCCGCGCGCCCCGCTCCCGCGCCGGCGGCCGCGGCGCCGGTCCCCTCCGCTCCGGCCGTGATGGCGGCCTGTCCGGCTCCCCAGGCCCTGGTGGCCGACGGGGGGGCGCCCGTGGTCTCCCTTCGTGTGGGCACCCGCCCGGAAGCCCGTCCCCATGTCGCTCTCCGCGTGGGCGCCGAGCCGATCAGCGACGGCCCGCCCTGGCGTTTGCGCCCGGTGCTCGACGCCATCTCGGCCAGTGTCGGCGGCGGCATCCCCGGCCAGCTCCTGGTGGTGAAAGTCTTCCTGCAGGTGCCGGCGGATTTGCTAAAGGCGGCGGGCGTTGACTCGATCAATGCGGTGCCGGACTCGCTCACCGTCCGCGACACCCGCCTGCGCGCCGCCATCATCGAAGCTTCCCGCAAGCACGCCAACTTGGACGTCTCGGCCTTGGCGGCCTGACGTTTCCCCGCCCCACCTCCCCCCTCCGCCCGTGAACATCGTCCTTCTTGCCAGTGGTCTCGGCGGCGGCCTTTCCGTTCAACACGTCCGGCATCAAATCGGCCTGGACCGCGGCGCCGCCCCCACCTCGCGTGTCAACCTCCTCATTCTCGATTCCCGCGAGATGGACGACACCTGTTTCCAAGCCGCCTGCGCGGAGGTCGGCGCCATCCGCGGTCGTTTTGGCATGAATCTCGGGGTCTTGCTCTGCAAGGCGCCCACCATCGCCCTCACCGTCGCCGCCATCCGCTGCGGACTGCGCGACGTGGTCACGCAATACGTCTCCGCCGGGCATCTCCGCCACATTCTCCGCGTCGCCTGCCCGGATATCCGGCTGCAACAATTCGACGGTCTCGTCACCTTCCTGCGCACCTTCAGCGGGCTTTCCGCCACCGAGATTTCGTCCGGG
The DNA here is from genome assembly GCA_966252115.1 of uncultured Akkermansia sp. Classification (GTDB taxonomy): domain Bacteria; phylum Verrucomicrobiota; class Verrucomicrobiia; order Opitutales; family Opitutaceae; genus IMCC26134_A. Next base: position 22,635 of record CBINNW010000058.1, on the reverse strand, counting down.
GATCTGGTGCGCCGCGAGCAGGAGGTGGCCCGGCTGCGCGAGGAGCTGAAGGAGATGGAGCGCACCCTGACCCTGGAGAAGGAAACCGTCGCCCGGCGCGAGCAGGATCTGCGCGAACGGACCCGCCGTTTCGACCGGCAACTGGCCCGCTTGCAGACCGACATGGACGTAAACGGCTCCTCGGTTTCCATGCCGCCCTTCTCCGCTCCGCCCTTCCCCGAGCTCGAGGCGATGAAGCGCAAGCTGGAACAGCGCGCCGCCGAACTCGACATGCGCGAGAAGCTGCTCACCGAGATGCAGGAGCTTCTGACCGCGCAGGCGACCGTCGCCGTCGCCGGCCGCTGAAAGCACCTCGCGGCGACGGGCGCGGCCATGTCCGCCGGCGGGACGTCCTGCGTATCCGCTCCGGCACTACGCGCTCGCCGCGACCAGGGTGTGCGCGCGGGCCAATGCGGCCAGCGGGTCCGCCTCCGGCACGAATTCGTGGGCCACATGGCCGGCGAAACCGGTGCGCCGTATGGCCCGGAAAATCGCCGCGTAGTTGAGCTCCTGCAGCTCGCCGGCCGGTCCGGCGAACTCTCCGCGACCGGGGTTGCCCGCCGTGTGGTAGTGGGCGAAGTGGCGGTGATGGGTCGCGATGGTGCGCAGCACGTCCCCCTCCATGATCTGCATGTGGTAGATGTCGTAGAGCAGTCGGCAGGCGGGGGAGTTGACCTGTTCGCACAGCCGCAGTCCCCACGCGGTGTGGTCGGCCATGTAGCCGGGGTGGTCCACTCGGCTGTTGAGCAATTCCAGCGCGAGCGTGACGCCCGCCGCTTCGGCGTGGGGCGCGACACGCGTCAGCGTCTCCGCGGCGGCTTCGAGCCCGGCGGCGTCGTCGAGATCCGGGACGCGGTCACCGCTGAAACAAATCAGCACCGGGATGTTTGCGGCCGCCGCCCGATCGATCCGGGCGCGGAGTTCGGCTTCGATGCGCCCGCCGTTTTCGCGGCGATTGAGTCCATCGCGCAGGCTTGCGTGGCCGACGATGGCGGAGACGGCGAGACCGTGGCGACGGGCCAGCGGCCACAGCTCCTCGTCCAGCAGATCCACCGCCGAGTAACCCAGGCGCGCCGCTCCCGCCATGAGGTCGTCGTCGGCGACGCCGCGATTCGCAAAACACCACCAGGCGAAAGACTGCTTCATGGCATTCATGGGGGCGGGGGCGCGGGAGCGGGGCCAGCGTAAAGCGGGCGGCACATAAAACGGATCGGTGGGCTGGATCGGGTCCCCCGATTGTCGGCCGCCGGGGATTCGGGAGCGGTGCGGAAATGCGATCCCGGTGGGACGGTGGAAAGCATCGATGGGAAAAAGGGCTTGCCTGCGCGCCCCGAGCCGGGTCCTTTTCCCGTCCCTCACTTGCCCGGGTGGTGGAATTGGTAGACACGCAGGTCTCAGAAGCCTGTGCCTAACAGCATAACGGTTCGAGTCCGTTCCCGGGCACCATTTTTTCCCGAGCCGCTTCGGTTTCGATGTCTTGGTCGAGCGGGAACGGGGGGGTCAGGCTCCCGGGGCGTTGAGCGTTCGCTCCATCGTCAAAACATTGTGGCCGTCCACATGCTCGTAGCGGGTCCGTTGCATGAGATTTTTGACCAGATGCACCCCGAGGCCGCCGATGGGACGCTCCTCGATCGGCAGGCTGGTATCGACCGGCGGACGCGCGAGCGGGTCGTAGGCGGGGGCGTCGTCCTTGACTACCATGCGGATCGTCCCGTTGTCGCCGCTCAATTCCACCGTGAAACGACGCGTTCGCGGCTCCTCGCTCCGGTAGCCGTGGTTGATGACGTTGGTCACCGTTTCCTCCAGCGCGAGCTGGATGGCCAGGAGGTCTTTCATCGAGGGCTCCAAGGGCTCGCAGAAACGCTCCACTTCCGCAGCCAGCCGGGGAATTTCGGCGAGGTCGTTGGTGAGGGTGAGCAGGAGGTGCGAGGCGGAGGTGGACATGGGGCCGGTGCGGAGCGAAAGCACCAATAGGAACTTGGGCGGGGAGCGCGAGGCTGGGCGCTGTTTCTTTGTGGTAACAATCGGCAGCCATCCGGGCTTGGGCGTGCGCGTGAAATGGCTTGCCGCGAGGGTGGGGGCGGGCCGGCGTTGGTTCATCCCCATGAAATCGCCCCTGATCCCCCTTCTCCCGGTTTTGGCGCTGGTCGCCGTGTCCGCTTGCTCCAAGCCGTCACCCAAGCCGGCCGAGCCGGCTCCGGCGCCCGCCCAGCCGCAAGGGCGGAGTTGGTCCGAGGCGATGGGCGTGGCCTCCGACGATCAGGGCTATGCGGGCGCCCCGCCGGCCTCCGGCAACGCCGGCGCGGCCAGCGCCGCTCCGGTGCGGCGCACGCTCACCAGCTCCGACGGACGGAAGCTGGAGGCTCTTTTGCTCTCGCGGACGGAGACCAGCGTGAAAGTCCGCCGCCTGAGCGACTCGACGGAGTTTGTCATTCCCTTGGACAAACTTTCCGCGGCCGACCGGGATTTTATCCGGCAAAGCGGCATCCCGACCACGCCGTAAAAGCCCCCCTCCGATTCCGGGCGCTCTCCATCCCCCGCCGGGTGTTTGCGGCTCAGGCGGTGTGGCGTTCGTAGGCGGCCTCGAACTCGGCGGCGAAGGAGTGAAACAGCAGCGAGCGCCGCTCGTCGCCGGCGGCGGCGTAGTGGTTGACCAAGTTGCGGCAGCAACGGGCCAGAACCTCGCGCACGGGCGTGGGGGCCAGATCCGCGATGCTGGGATCGAGCCCCTGCGAGCGCAGGAGCAGCAGGAGCTCGGCCGTGCCGCGAAAGGCGCCCTGCTCGAAGGCGTCCACGAAAAAGGGCTGCCCCTCGCTGAAGCAGCCGACGAGGAAGTGCCCGGGCATGCCCACCGGCTCGAGCTCCAGGCCGATGCGCTGCGCCACCAGCAGGTAAACGATGCCGAGGCTGATCGGGATGCCTTTCCGCCGCTCCAGCACCTCGGGCAGGAAGCTGTTGAGCGGGTCGGTGTAGTTCTCGGTGTTGCCGCGAAATCCTTCCTCGTGGAACAGCACGCGGTTCAGCACGCGGCAGCGCTCGCGGGCGGTGGCGGGCTCGGCGATCAGCTCGCGGCAACGCGCGGCGAGGCGGTCGAGCTCGGCGGCGCACTCGCCGGCCGCGGTGGCGGGCAGCACGGTGCGGGCGAGCAGGATCGCGCCGGTCTCGAGCTCGTAGTTGAGCGACTGGATGAAGCCGCGAAACTCGGCCGCCGGATCGCTGAAGCGCAGCTCGGTGAGGAACCAGCGCGCGTGCCAGGCGAGGGCACGGTTTTTGCCGTCGGCCAGTTCGGTCAGCAGGGTCTTCGCCTCCGTTTCGCGAGCGGCGAAATAGGCGAGCAGGCGGGAGCGAACGACCGGGCTCGTGTCGTCGAGCAGGGAGGTAAAGGAATCGCGCTCCGATGGGGTGAAGGTCGGCGTGGCCACGATGGTCGGGCAGCTTGTCGGGGCCAAAAACCGCCGCAACGGCGAAGCGGACGACCGTTCGTGAAAACTTTGCGTAGGGGGCGGCGCGGGACCGGTCGGCGCGGACGCGGTGGCCTCGCGGATCGGGAGCAGGATGCTCCCGCTACTTTGTCTCAGCGTGCCCCGAAAAACGCCGTGCCCACCCGCACGCAGGTCGCGCCCGCGGCCACGGCCGCCTCGAGGTCGCCGCTCATGCCCATCGAGAGCTCGGGCAGCGAAACGCCAAACCGGGCGGCGAACTCGTCGCGCAGGGTTCGCAGATTGGCGAAGGTGCGCGCGGCGTGGTCGGCGGTCTCGGCCTCGGTGGCGCCGAGCGGTGCGATGGTCATCAGCCCCTCGACCCGCAGATGCGTGCAGGCCAGCGCCGTCTCGAGCAGGCGGGGCGCGTCCTCGGGCTCGCAGCCGAACTTGGCGGGATCCCGGCCGGCGTTGACCTGAAGGAGAATCGCCAGCGGGCGCCCCAGCTCGCCGGCGGCGGCGTCCAGCCGGCGGACGAGTTTCTCCGTATCTACACTTTGGATACGGTCGAAGGTCTCCGCGGCGGCGCGGGCCTTGTTGCTTTGCAGGTGCCCGATCAACTCCCAGCGCAGGGAGGCGCCGCAGGGCTCGGCGGCGGCCACCTGCGGGCGTTTGGCGGCGCCTTCCTGCACGCGGTTTTCCCCCACCGCCGGATAGCCGCGCCGGGCGGCGAAAAGGGCGGCCTCGGCGGGATGCGTTTTCGTCACCGGCAGGATGCGCACCGAGGCGGGATCCCGGCCTGCGGCCCGGGCGGCGGCGGCCACGCGCGCCTCCACCTCCGCGGCGTGCGAACAGAATTTTTCATAGGTAATCATGGTGTGCGGGGGTTTTATCGATTGCCCGGAGATTAGCAGGAATTATAACCCGGGGACAATCCCGCCCCCGCCGCCCCATGCAAATCGAGAACTTCAAAATCTTCGCCGACCTTGTGGAGACGAAGAGTTTTTCCAAGGCCGCCAAAATCAACGGCATCACCCAATCCGCCGTGAGCCAGCAGGCCCGCGCGATGGAGAAGCACTTCAAGGCGCTGCTCATCGACCGAAGCCAGAAGCAGTTCCAGCTCACGCGCGAAGGCTACAAAGTTTACGAATCCGCCAAGGAGATCCTGCACACCTACGACAAGTTGGACAGCGACCTGCAGGAGCTGAAAAAGGTGATCAGCGGCACGATCCGCATCTCGACCATCTACTCGATCGGTCTCCACGAGCTGCCGCCCTACATCAAACGTTTCCTGCACGACTATCCCTCGGTGAACGTGCGGGTGGAGTATCGGCGCAACAATTTGGTTTACGAGGACATCCTGCACAACTCGGTGGACTTCGGCCTGGTGGCCTTTCCGCAGAAGCAGCGTCAGATCGAGGTGATCCCTTTCCGCAACGACCGGTTGGTGCTCATCACCCCGCCGCAGCATCCGCTGGCGAAAAAGGGCGAGGTGAGCGCGGCCGAGCTGGCGGGGCACAAGTTTATCGGCTTTGACCCCGACATTCCGACGCGCAAGGCGGTGGACCAGATTTTCCGCGAGCACAAGGTGGAGAACTGCGAGCCGGTGATGGAGTTCGACAACATCGAGACGGTGAAACGCGCGGTGGAGATCGACCACGGCATCGCCATCGTGCCGCAGGCCACCGTGCAGCAGGAGGTTCGGGCCGGCACGCTCGCGATGCTCACCTTGAAGGGCAAGGAGTTCACCCGTCCGCTCGCGATCCTGCACCGCAAGGGCCGCGTGCTCACGCCCGCGATGCGCAAGTTCATCGACACGCTGGCCATGCCGCTCTCCGCCGCTTCGTCCGAGGGCTGAGCGCCTCGCGGGCGCCGCCGGTTTTCCGCCCCTCGGGGAATCCCCGTTTGGGCCCACGGGACGCCGCTTTTTGCCCGCAAACGGGCGGCGGCGGGGCTTCGTGGAAAGGCGTTGGATTTTTGCCTCAAAAACCTCGGCCGGTGCCCGACGCCGGCTCGCCAATCCCCGATGCCTCGACGTCACCTCGACAACCCTCGACCGGGGCGCCCCGTTTCCGTTGTTGTTCCTGTTTCCCAATCATCATGAGCACCCCCTCCCTCATCCGCGTCACCGTCTGGGGCGAATACCGCCACGAGAAACATAATCCCAAGGTCGCCGCGCTCTACCCCCACGGCATGCACCGAGCCATCGCCGACGCCCTTGGCCGCCACGGGGACCTCTCGGTGCGCACCGCCACGCTCGACGAGCCCGAGCACGGCCTCACCGACGCGGTGCTCGACGCCACCGACGTCCTCACCTGGTGGGGGCACATCGCCCACGCGGACGTCTCCGACGCCGTCGTCGCCAAGGTGCGCGCCCGCGTGCTCGAAGGCATGGGGCTCGTCGTCCTGCACAGCGGCCACTACTCGAAGATCTTCAAGGCCCTGATGGGCGACACCTGCTCGCTCACCTGGCGCGAGGCCACCGACAAGGAGCGCCTCTGGGTGGTCTGCCCCTCGCACCCCATCGCCCGCGGTCTCGGGCCCTACTTCGAGATCCCCGCCGAGGAGATGTATGGGGAGCCCTTCGGCATTCCGACGCCGGACGAGTTGATCTTCATCAGTTGGTTCACGGGCGGGGAGGTCTTTCGCTCCGGCGCCACCTGGCGACGCGGCAACGGCAAGATCTTCTATTTCCGTCCCGGCCACGAAACCTACCCGACCTACCACCAGGCCGAGGTGCAGCAGGTCATCGCCAACGGCGTGCGCTGGGCCCACTCCGGTCTCCGCATCCCCGACCGCTGCCCCAACCTCAAGCCCCTGGAGCCGCTCCCGCCCGATCCCGAAGCCGCCGAGCGGCCGACCCTCGGGCACCGTTGAGCAACTTGAGCGCGTGACGCGGCTCCGTCGCGCGTCGTCGCCCCCCCCCCGTCGTCGCGCCTTGCCGCGCGTTGGCCCGTCCGCTCCCGCCCGCCCCCGTCCGACTTCGTCCGTCCCTGCCCGACCTCGTCCGTCCCCCCCCCCCCGCCCATGCCCCCAGCCAAGAAAAAAACTCCGCCCGCCGCCGCCGCCCCCAAGCCCGCCCCGGCCCGCTCGACTCCGCCCGGCCCGTCGAAGAAACCCGCCGCCGCCCCGTCGCGCGCCTCCAAGCCGCGCGCCGCCGCCGCGTCGCGGCCCAAGCCCGTGCGCGTGGCGATCGTCGGCACCGGCGGCATGGCCAATCGCCATGCGGAGCTCTACCGCCAGATTCCGGGCGTCGAACTCGTGGCGGGCTGCGACGTCGATCCGGCGCGTGCGGAGGCGTTTTGCGCCAAACACGGCATCCCCGCCGCCGGCGCCTACACCGATTTCGCCCGCCTGCTCGAGGACTGCCCCTGCGACGCCGTCTCGAACGTCACGCCCGACGCCTTCCACGCCCCGCTCTCCATCCAGGCCCTGCAAGCCGGCAAGCACGTGCTTTGCGAAAAACCGCTCGGGCTCGACCACGCCGAGACCCGGCGCATGGTCGCGGCCGCCGAGCAGGCGGGCACCGTGGCGATGGTAAACTTTTCCTATCGGGATTGGCCCGCCATCCAGGAGATCGCCACCCGCGTGCGAAGCGGCGAGATCGGCGAACTGCGTCACGTCGAGGCCAGTTACCTGCAAACCTGGCTGACCTCGCCCATCTGGGGCGATTGGCGCACCAGCCCGGGCTGGCTCTGGCGGCTCTCGCAGAAACATGGCTCCAAGGGCGTGCTGGGCGACGTCGGCGTGCACATCGTGGACTTCGCCACCTTCCCCGCCGGCCCGATTCGGAGCGTGTTTTGCCAGCTCAAGGCCTTTTCCAAGGCGCCGGGCGACCAGATCGGCCAATACCCGCTCGATGCCAACGATTCCGCCGTGCTCAACGTCGAGTTCGCCAACGGCGCCCTCGGCGTGCTCCACACCACGCGCTGGGCCACCGGCCACGCCAATCGGCTCGCCCTGAAGCTCCACGGCACCGCCGGCGCGATCAGTTTCGACTCCGACCTCGGCACCGACACCTACCGGCTCTGCGCCGGCCCCGACGTCGCGGCCGTGGCCTGGAAAGAGACCAAGGCCGCGCCCACGCCCAACAACCACCAGCGCTTCATCGCCGCCATCCGTTCGGGCGACCGTTCCGCCGGCCAGCCCGACTTTGCCCGCGGCAGCCAGATCCAGCGGGTGCTCGACGCCTGTTTCGAATCCGACGCCGCCCGGGCCCCGGTCCGCGTGTAGGCCGCGCGTCGCCGCTTTGGCACGCCTCCCGCTTCGTCCCGCCGCGCCACCCCGGTGCGGACAGCCGGGGGCGTCCCTTCCGCGATGGTTCCGGCCGGCTTTCTGCCCGCTGATGACGGCCGTTTTGGCGGTTTTCGCGAAAAACGGGGATTTTGCCCAAAAAGGGGCTCTTTTTGGCCCCGGAGCCGCGAAAAAACCGGGATTTTGAGCGAATTTCGCGAGCTCCGACGGCATGACTTACGTGCCTCCCTGAGAGGAGGCGAGGGCCTTGGTTAACGCGAAAAACCGCGAAATTTACCTGATTTCGGCCCGTTTTTACCCGGTTTTTGGGTGAAATCGGGGCAAAAATTGAGATTTGCCTTCGTCTCGCTCCCAATCATTGAACGTGGCCCTAACGGAACGGTCTAAACCACCGTCAGCGTTCACTCACACCACAACCCAGGCCCTACCTTGGACCTCAAACAAATCAAACAACTCATCGATCTGATGCAGCGCTCCGACCTCACCGAATTCGCGGTCGAGGAAGAAGGCTTTAAAATCAAGATCGCTCGCGCTTCCCAATCCGCCACCGCTCCGTTCGTGGCCAGCGCTCCGGTTGCTCCCGCTGTTTCCTTCAACCCGGCTCCCGCCGCTCCCGCACCGGCCGCCGCCCCCGCTCCCGCCCCGTCCGCGCCCGCCGGCGACGAAGCCGGGGTCATCTACGTGAAGAGCCCGATGGTCGGCACCTTCTACAAGGCCGCCTCGCCGGAATCGAAGCCCTTCGCCGAGGTCGGGACCAAGATCACCGAAACCAGCGTGGTCTGCATCATCGAGGCGATGAAGATCATGAACGAGATCCAGGCCGAGGTGAAAGGCACCGTGCTCGAGATCCTGGTCGAGAACGGCCAGCCCGTCGAATACGGCCAGAAGTTGTTCAAGATCAAGCAAGGCTAAGCCCTGCGGGAACCCCTTAAACCGCGAAACACACGGAACTTGACGCGAACCAGCCCGGCCGCTTCGGCATCCCGGACACCCAGGGTTCGCGTTCGTTCGTGTTAGTTCGCGGTTAACTCATTTTTACACACCGTGATCCAAAAGGTCCTCATCGCCAATCGCGGCGAAATCGCCCTCCGCATCGTTCGCGCCTGCCGCGAGCTGGGTATCAAAACCCTCGCCGTCTATTCCGAGGCCGATGCCCAGTCGCTCCACGTCCAGCTGGCCGACGAGGCCATCTGCATCGGCGGGCCCCGCGGCGCCGACAGCTACCTGCGCGCCGACCGCATCATCGCCGCCGCCGAGATCGCCGACGTCGATGCCATCCACCCGGGCTACGGCTTTCTCTCCGAGAACGCCAAATTCGCCGCCCAGTGCGAGGCCTGTAACATCAAATTCATCGGCCCCAAGTCGCGCTCCATCCAGATGATGGGCGACAAGTCGGTGGCCAAGGACACGGTCAAAAAGGCCAAGGTCCCCACCGTCCCCGGCTCCGACGGCCCGCTCTCCTCCGAGACCGAGGCGATCAAACTCGCCCGCAAGATCGGTTACCCGGTCATCATCAAGGCCGTCGCCGGCGGCGGTGGTCGCGGCATGCGCATCGCGCACAACGACGTCTCGCTCGCCAAGGAGTTCAACGTCGCCCGCAACGAGGCGGAAAAAGCCTTCGGCAACGGCGCCGTCTATCTCGAAAAATACATCGAGAAGCCCCGCCACATCGAGTTCCAGATCCTCGCCGACGCCCACGGCAAGACCGTGCACCTCGGCGAGCGCGACTGCTCCGTGCAGCGCCGCCACCAGAAGCTCATCGAGGAGTCGCCCTCGCCCTTCCTGACCCCCGCCCTCCGCAAGGAGATGGGCAAGGCCGCCATCCGCGCCGCCCAGGCCGCCGACTACCAAAACGCCGGCACGATCGAGTTCCTCGTGGACGCCAAGGGCAACTACTACTTCATCGAGATGAACACCCGTATCCAGGTGGAACATCCCGTCACGGAGGAGGTTACCGGCATCGACCTGATCAAGCAGCAGATCCTGGTGGCGAACGGCGAGAAGTTGGCCTTCGACCAGTCCGACATCACCTTCACCAAGCACGCCATCGAGTGCCGCATCAACGCCGAGGACCCCGCGCGCAACTTCGCGCCCAGCCCCGGCACCATCGGCCTCTACTACGCCCCCGGCGGCCACGGCGTGCGCGTCGATAGCCACGCCTACTCGGGCTATCAGATCCCGCCCTACTACGATTCGATGATCGGCAAGCTTATCTGCTTCGGCTCGACCCGTAAGATCGCGCTCGAACGCAGCTACCGCGCCCTCAGCGAATACCTCATTCGCGGCATCAAGACCACCATCCCGCTGCAAAAGGCGATCATGAGCGACCCCACCTTCATGGAAGGCAAGGCCACCACCGCCTACATGGAGGAGTTCTTCGCCCGCACGCCGACGGATTTGTTCCAGTAAGGCGGCCGGGCGAGCGCTGCCGTTTCGGTGTCGCGTTGGCCGTCCCCGGCCACGATCGGGGCACCGGGAGCGCCGGCGTCTCGCCGGCTTTCCGGGCAAACGGCAGACAGCCGGCAGGATGCCGGCGCTCCCGGTGGCGAATGCCGGGATATTGGGATCGCTTTCTGTCCCCCCGGGACGGTCGGGCGGCGCAGGGAGACATTGGCCGAGGACGGCCAACGCTACATCCGGGATGCCGATTCCTCCGGCCGCGCGCCCCTGCGGCAGCGGATGAGCACCGCCGGCGGCGACAGCGGCGTCGCGCGCGAGGCGAACTCGCTCGGTCGGGCCGCCCCGGCCTCGGGCACGTAGCACAACTGCATGACGCCGCCCCGCACCCGCACGATCGCGCGGAGACTCCGGCCGGGGGCGCCTGCCCGGTCCGTCCACATCAGATCGAGCGAGGCGGGGGCGGCCCGGTCGTCGAGGGTCAGCCGGCCGTTTTCGGCGGGCAGCCCCTGGAGCCGAAGCTCGAAGCGCGTGCCCGTGATCTCCAAGGTGCCGACGCGCCCGGGGATGGTTTCACCGCCATACTCGACCGCCAGAATCTGCCATTCGCCTTCCAACATGGATATCGTGCGGGGCGCGCGTTCAGGCCGGGGTTTCCGCCCGGCCGGTCGGCGTGTTTGTGCGGCGCAGGGTGACGACGCACTCCAGGTGCCGCGTCTGCGGGAAGAGGTCGAAGGGCTGGACCGCCGTGAGCTCGTAGCCGGCGGCGAGGAAGGAGCGCAGGTCCCGCATCTGCGTGGCGGGGTCGCAGCTCACATACACCACGGCGCGCGGGCCGTATGCGAAAAGCTGGGACAAAAACTGCTCGTCGCAGCCCTTGCGCGGCGGGTCGATGAGCACGACCGTCTCGTCGGCGGGGAAGGCGAGCCCCGCGAAAATCGCCGAGGCGTCGCCGGCCTGGAAGACGACGTTGTCCCGGCCGTTCAGCTCCGCGTTTTGTTTGGCGAAGGCGATGCTGCTCTCGCTGATCTCGATCCCAGCCACCCGCTCGAAGGCCGGCGCGGCGCTGAGCGCGAAAAGCCCGCTGCCGCAGTAGGCGTCCACCAGGAAACGCGCGCCGCTCGCCGCCGCCTGTTCGCGGGCGTAGCCGGTGAAGGCGGGCAGGATGAAGGGGTTGTTCTGGAAAAAATCCCGCGCGAGGAAGCGCAGTTTCAGGTCGCCCACCGTCTCGGTGACGACGGTGTCGTAGTCGGTGGTGACCACGCCCGAGGCGTCGCGCAGCAGCAGGGTGCCGCCGCGTTTGTAGGCGCCCTCGGCGGCGCGGGCGCGCACGTTTTCGCGGCTCTCGGCCAGGCGGGCGTTGATGGGCGCGGTGGCGATGGGGCAGGCGGGCACGTCCACCAGATCGAAGCGCGTGCCCTGGCGCAAAAACCCGATGGGCATCGCGGCGGCCTCCGCCGGATCGCGGGGGGCGTTGAAGTGCGGGGTGATCTTGGATCGGTAGCCGTATTCGGCCGGCGAGCCGATGACCGGGGCGACGGGGAACTCGATGCCGGCCATGTGGCGGAGCAGCTCCTCCACCTGCCGGCGTTTCCAGGCGAGTTGCTCGGGGTAGGCCAGGTTTTGGTATTGGCAGCCGCCGCAGCGGCCGAAGAGCGGGCAGGCGGCCTCGATCCGGTGGGGCGAGGGCGCGAGGATGGCGAGCAGGTCGGCCTCGGAGTAGTTCTTGTGGTTGCGAAAGACGCGGGCGCGGACGCGCTCGCCCGGCAGGGAGAAGGGCACCATCACCACCCAGCGGGCGGCCGGATCGGCCGGATGGGGCACGCGCGCGAGGCCGACGCCGAGGTTGGTGAGCGTGACGATCTCCAGCTCGAGCTCGGTGTGGTAGGGGAAGGGGTCGGAGTTGAACTTTTTGTTTTTGCCCACGGAAACGACACGGAAGGACACGGAAAGCCGGCGGGGTTCAAAAGGATTTTGTCTTTCGCGGCGCGGGCGTGTGTTTCGGTGGCCCCGTGGACACCGCCTTCGAAACCATCACCAGTCTCCAAAATCCCCGCGTGAAGCAGCTCGTGAAGCTGCGCGACCGTCGGCCGCGGGACGAGGCGGGGGTGTTTCTGGTCGAGGGTTTTCGCCAAATCCGCCGCGCCCTCGAAAAGGGTGTCGCGCTGACCGAGCTGTATGTCTGCCCGGAGTGGTATCCCGGCGAGCAGGGCAACGAGCCGGCGCTGATCGCGGACGCGCGCGCGGCGGGCGCCCAGGTGTTTCGGCTGAGCCGGGACGCCTTTGCCAAGGTGGCTTATCGCGAACGCCCGGACGGTTTGCTGGCGGTGGCGCCGCAGTGGCGGCGCACGCTGACGGATTTGGAAACACTTCTGGCCGCGAAGCCCGCCGCGACCGACGCGGGGCGCCCGCCGTTTCTGCTGGTGGTCGAGGCCATCGAAAAACCGGGCAATCTCGGCACGATCCTGCGCAGCGCGGACGCGGCCGGGGTGGACGCGTTGATTGTGTGCGATCCGGTCACGGATTTGTTTAATCCCAACGTGGTGCGCGCCTCGACCGGGGTGCTGTTTTCGGTGCCGGCGATCATCGCCGGGAGCGAGGAGGTGCGGGGGTGGCTGCGCGAGCGCCGTATCCGGGCGGTGGCGACGACGCCCTCGGCGACCGATCTCTACACCGACACCGATCTGCGCGGCCCCCTGGCCATCGTGATGGGCAGCGAGCAGTATGGCCTGAGCGACTTTTGGCTGAAGGAGGCGGACGCGCGGGTGTTGATCCCCATGGCGGGGCAGGCGGATTCGCTGAACGTGGCGATGGCCACGATCATCACGCTGTTCGAGGCCGTCCGGCAGCGGGGCGCGATCCGGTAGGTGGCGGCGGGGCGAGGCGGGGCGAGCCTGCCGGCGATGCGGACGTGTCCGGATTGGCCGCAAAAGAACGCAGAGATCGCGAAAAAAAACGGACCTCCGCCGCCGTCTTTCTTTGCGCTCTTTGCGTTCTCTCGCGGCAAAAAATTCCGACTCCGAAACGTCGCGCGCTTCGCCATCTCGCGCCCCGTCTTCACCCGCCTCGCCTCGCCTTTCGCGGCTTCTTTCGTCCCTTTTGGGGAGCAGCCCTGTTTCTTCCCGACACGGGCCAAACGCGTTTTGCGGCCAAGGCCGCGCGGTTACGTGAGGCGTGATGGTCGGAACATTTGCCGCCACTTTGGCACGGTCCGGCGGCGACGAGGGTGTGCGATTGCGCGAGGCGCGGCGGGTCGCATGGTCCGCGCCGATGAAATTGCTCCCGGTCCGTTCCCGCTCCCTCGCCGTCGATCCGCGATCACGTCGTTCGTCCCGGCCGCGGGCGTGGGCGTGGTCGCTGGCGCTTGCACTCGTCTGGTCCGGCTGCGCGACCCTTCCGGCGACGGGACCTACGGCGCCGGCGCCGTCGGCGGCGGCGAAGGCGATGCCGGTGGCGGAGCCGGGTTCGACGCACGGGTCCTCGGCGTCCGTCGCCACGACCGAGCCGCTCAATCTCTCCGACGCGAAGGCCGCCGTGCTGGCCTACATCGATGGCGGCGGCTACGCGCGGGACCTGCGGGCGGCGGCGGCTCCGGCGCGGGAGTGGATCGAGGCGCGCGCGGCGGCGCGACGCGCGGGCGAGCGCTTGGCGGTGGTTCTCGATATCGACGAGACGGTGCTCTCCAATCTGCCCCACATGCGCGCGGAGGATTTTGGCTACCATCCGCGCGACTGGACTGAGTGGGTCGCGGGCGCCAACGCCCCCGCGATCGAGCCGGTGCGCGAGGTGTATCGGGCGGCGCGGGCGGCCGGCGTGGCGGTGTTGTTTTTGACCGGGCGCAAGGATCCCGCCGATCGCGCCGGCACGGTGGAGAATCTGCGCCGCGAGGGCATGGGCGACTACGAGGCGCTCCGCCTGACGCCGTCCGACGGGCCGCGCGCCACCGCGCTGGAGCGGAAAACCGCCGCGCGGGCGGCCTGGGCGGCGGAGGGCTGGACGATCATCGCCACCATCGGGGATCAGGACAGCGATCTCGGCGCGCACGCCGAACGGAGTTTTAAGCTGCCGAATCCGTTTTACCGGATTCCGTAGGCGGCCCTGATGCCCGCCGTCGTCGCCGCCGTCACCCGCACCCTCCCTCTCCCGACCATCGCGTTTCCATCGGCGCAGTCGGAGCTGCTCGCGCCTTCGGTGCTCGCGGTGATGCCGCCGGCGAGCGTGGCGGTGGCGGAGGCGCCCCTGGCCGCGACCTTGATGCCGCTGGGCAGCGCGCTCGGGTATGTGGTGGCGGTGCTGCTGGTGAAACGCGCCTCGGCGCACGGGGTGGGGCTGTGGCGGACGGCCTTCGTCTCGAACCTCGCGATGGGGCTGTGTTTCGCTCCGCTGTGGGCGCTGGGGGGCGCGGAGCCGGAGTTCGCGCGCCTGTGGCAGCCGCTCGCCTTCGCGGCGCTGTTTTTCGCGGGGCAGGTTTTCACGTTCGCGGCCCTGGCGGGCGACGTGTCGCTGGCGACGCCGGTGCTGGGCTTGAAAATCATCTTCGTGGCCGGTGCGAGCGCGTGGCTGCTGGACGACGCTGTGCGCCCGGCGTGGTGGATCGCGGCGGTGCTGGCGACGGTGGCGGTGGGGCTCCTGCAAAGCACGCCGCGCGGCACGCCCGCGACAGCGACGGCCGGTGGCGCGCGGGCGGCGAGCGGCACGCGAACGCGGGCGGCGGAGGGCGCGGGAGACCCCCGTCCGGGAGGAGCGGGCGGGCGGCAGACGGCGGGGAGGACGATCGTTTACGCGGCCTTGGCGGCGCTGGCGTTCGCGTTTTCCGACGTGCTGGTGCAGCGCTTCGTGCCGGCGTGGGGCGCGGGGCGGTTTTTGCCGCTCGGCTTCGGCTGCGTGGCGTTTTTTTCGCTGGGGCTGATCCCGCTCTTCCAGGCGCCGCTGCGGCGGGTGCCGTCGGCGGCGTGGCGCTGGCTGGCGCCGGGTTCGATCCTGCTGGCCCTGCAGGCGGCGAGCATGGCCTACACGCTCGGCACCCATGGCCGCGCGACCGTGGCCAACATCCTCTACAGCACGCGCGGTCTCTGGAGCGTGCTGGCGGTGGGCCTGCTCGGGGCCTGGCTGGGCACGGCGGACGAGCAAAAATTGCCGCGGGCGATTTTTAGGCGACGTCTGCTCGGGTCGGGTCTTCTGCTGGCGGCGGTGGCCCTGGTGATCGGGTAGGCGCGGTTGGACGCGGCGGGGCGCGATGGCCAAAGGTGGCCGAGGCCGGAAAACAGCAGGGCCCGCCGGTTACCCCTAAACGGCGGGCCCTTTTCTATTCTGGTCCGGCTCGCGGCCGGACGATCCATGTTAACCCCAAAAAACCCTGCCGAGGCAGGGAAGTCGTAAGAACGAACTCCCTCTTGCATGGGCCATGCCAAGCCTCGCTGGAAAAATCGCCGCCGGGCTTCGTTACCGGGAGCGCCGGCATCCTGCCGGCATTTCAGGCGAAGCGCGTGGGCGCTCCCGGCGCGAGGGCGTTTACCAGCCGAACTGCCGCTTGATGCGGAGGGGCTCGTAAAGTTTGGGCGAGAGTTCGGCGAGGAAGCGGCTGGGCTCCTGCATCATGCCGCCGGGGCCGGGGCGCGAGGCGAGGCGCGGGTAGCAGAGGTAGAGCTCGTTTTTCGCGCGCGTGACCGCGACGTAGAACAGGCGCCGCTCCTCCTCCACGTCGCCGTCCTCGATGGCGCGGCGCCCGGGGAACAGGCCGTCGGCCAGGCCGATGACGAAGACCGCGTCGTATTCGAGGCCCTTCGACTGGTGGACGGTGGTGAGCTTGATCGCCTCCTGGCTGGGCGCGACATCCTTGTCGCTGGTCTCGCCGTTGAGCAGCACGATCTGCGCGAGCAGGTCCTGCATCTCGTCGAAGCGGGACGCGAAACCGATCAGGGCCTTCAACTCCTCGTGGCGCTCGACGTAGTCGGCGTAGGCGCCCTTGAGGTAGTCGCCATACCAGCCCTCGATCGCGAGCTCGACCACCCGGGCGGGTTTGTCGTCGCGCATGGCGTGGGCGACCTCGCGCAGGGAGGCGCAAAACTGCGCCCACTCGTCGCGCGCGGCGGCGGGCACCTTGGCCTTCACGTCGTCGCTCGCGAGGGCGTCGATGAAGTCCTGCTGGAGGAAACGCGCGTGATCGAGGGCGGCGGAGTGGATCTTGGCCGCGCCCTTCTCGCCGACCTTGGGCAGGAGCACCGCGATGCGTTCCCAGGCGAGGGTGTTGGACGGGTTGTAAACGAAGCTGATGAGCCCCACCAGGTCGCGCACGTGCTGACGTTCGAAGAACTTCACGCCGCTGGTGATGGTGTAGGGGATGGCGGAGCGGGAGAGCGCGAGCTGCATCTCGAGCGCGACGAAGTGCGAGCGGTAGATGACGGCGATCTCGGCCGGCGCCACGCCGTCGTCCTCGATCAGGCTGCGCACGCGTTTGATGATGAACTCGGCCTGTTCGCGATCGTCCATGGCCTGGACGACGTAGGGCTTTTGCGAGTTGGCGCGGTGGGCGACCAATTTTTTCTCGAAGTGCCGGCCCTTCGGCTGGGCGTCGAGCACGCCGTTGGCGAGGGCGAGAATCTGCGGGGTGGAGCGGTAATTGGTTTCGATGCGGTGGATGACCGTGCCCTCGTGACGGTCGGGGAAGGTCATGATGTTTTCGAAATTCGCGCCGCGCCACGAGTAGATGCACTGCGCGTCGTCGCCCACGGCCATGATGCGGTGGTGCGCGCCCATGCGGTCCACGATCTCGGACTGGAGCGTATTGGTATCCTGATACTCATCGACCAGGATGTGCCGGAAGCGGTCGCCGAAGTAGGCGGCGAGGTCGGGGCATTTGACGAGGAGTTCGAGCCAGAGCTCGAGCAGGTCGTCGTAATCGAGCACGTTCTGCTCGCGCTTTTTCGCGGCGTAGGCGGCGGCGAAGGCGGGCAGGCGGTGGGCGATGTCCTGGTATTGGGGGAAGTTGCGCGAGACGGTCTCGGCGAGGTCGAGCCGGGTGTTGCGCGCGAGCGAGAGGACGTTGTGGAGCGGGCCGGGTTTGGGGTGGGTCTTGTCCTTGAAGAAGAGCTTGTCCTCGGACTCGACGGCGGACTTGAGCAGCGACTCGGACTCGTCGGCGTCGAGGATGGTGAAGTTTTTCTCCAGTTTCAGCGCCTCGCCGTGGATGCGCAGGATGCGGGCGCCGATGGAGTGGAAGGTGCCGCCCCAGAAGCGGCGGGGCTCGACGCCGGTGAGCTGTTCGACGCGGGCGAGCATCTCCTTGGCGGCCTTGTTGGTGAAGGTGAGGAGCAGGATTTCGCCGGGGCGCACGCCCATGGAGAGGAGGTAGGCGACGCGGTAGGTGAGGGTGCGGGTCTTGCCCGAGCCGGCGCCGGCGAGGACGAGGAGCGGGCCGGGCTCGGCGGTGACGGCGTTGAACTGCTCGTCGTTGAGCTCGGCGCGAAAGTCGATGGACGCCGCGATCTGCTGGTCGGGCGAAATGAAGGAACTGCGGTCGAGGGGGAAATCCATGGCGGCGAGGGACGAGCAGTAACCAAAGCGACGCGGACGGGAAGCCCGGTATGCGCGGCGTGGGGGCGACAGGAAGCGACGTCGGTCCACCGGGAGCGCCGGCATCTTGCCGGCTTTCCAGGCAAACAGCCGGCAGGATGCCGGCGCTCCCGGTGACGAAGCCCGGGGGTGGACATCCCTTCTTGTCACAACCGCCAACCTCGCGAATGTCAGGTGGTCGGCTGCGGCGCGGGTTTTTCGGTGATGCGATTGAGAAGCTCGATGGCGACGACGCGACGCTCGGGCGCGAGGCGGTCGAGGTGGGCGCGGTCGGAGTGGGCGACGAGGGCGTCGCGCAGGGTTTCGAAAGGGCCGGCGGCGGCCTCGGGCACGCTGTCGAGCAGGGCGAGGGCTTCGGATGGAGTGGTGAGGCGGGCGAAGCGGATGAAACCGGTGAGGGTGAAGTCGAGGACCTCGGTGGCAGTCGGTTTGGTTTCGAGCCAGCGCAGCAGGCGCGGGAGGGCGATGCGCCAATGGTCGGGAAAGTGGTCCGCCATGATGGAAAATAGCCGCCGAGTTAAGGTTTCTTCCGGCGCAAAATGTAGTGCTTCAAGCAGCGCAGTCCGTGCTCCGTTTGGATTTCCATTCATCACTCTGACAACCGCCAACCCTTGCCACGCCGCGCTGAACAACGGATCGGTTTCTGTGGCCGTTTTGTAGGCCGCTTCGGCTTCCTGCGGACGGTTTTCCCTGAATAGGTTACCTAATCCCCACCATCCCAAAGCAGAATGCGGGTTGGTTTCGATCACCTTCCTCAGCGCATATTCGGCGTCGTTATGCCGCGCGGGTTTTGTGGCCAAGAGAACCCCCAGTGCGAACCACGCCATAGGCCACGAGGGGTTTAGTTCAATGGATCTTCTATATGCAGCTTCCGCTTCGTGGGTTTGTTTTTTTTCTGCGAGCGAGCTTCCCACCGCGAACCAAGCGACTGCATCGGGAGTGTTTAGCTCAAGTGCCTTTCGATAAGCGGATTCCGATAGGGCAATTTGAGATGCATGCCGTAGGTAACCGGCGATTTTCGTCCACCACTCTCCGCTGTCTGGCTTGTAGCCCAGTTCTCGGCGCACCTCGGTCGGCACCTGTTGAAAGAACGCGAGAATGTCGCTTTCGGGCAGGTGCTGGCGGACCTCGGCGAGGTCGAGCCAGTTGGAGAAAGACTTGAACTCCTCTTTGTCCCAACCCGCTTTGAAGGTCGCGTGCAGGAGTTCGCGGCGAGCGGCATCGGTCTCGGATCGGTTGAGCGCGCTGTGGATCAGATCCCGTGCGTCGCGCATGCCGTCGGCGCCGCATTCGGCGGTTTGGAGGGCGAGTTTGGCGAAGGCGTCGGCGTGGGCCTTGTCGGGGAAAACGAGGCGTAGAATCGCCACGAACCAGTCGAAGCGGCTGCGGGCGGCGCGGCCGTGGCGCATGAGGTAGTGGATGTTGGAAAAGCGGTCGGCGAGGAGGTAGGCCTTTTTTTTGGGTTGGCCGGCGGCCTCGGCGATGTGGCCGGCTTTGACCAACATGCGGAGCTGGGCGCTGACTTGGTTGCTGGCCACGCGGGTGGCGCGGGCGAGGGTGGCCACGTCCACCGGATCCCAGTGGAGCGCGACGGCGTCGAAGATGCGCTGTTGCTGGGTGGGGAGGGCGTCCACGATGGACTTGAAGTAGGGGGTGAACTCGTCGAGCAGACGTTCGAGGTCGGAGCGGATGTCGCCGCGCAGCCCCTCGGCGAGGAGGCGGTAGAAGGTTTTGATGAGGCGCGGATTTCCGCCGGTGAGGAGGTGGAGGGCGCGGAGGGTGCCCGGGCTTTCTCGGATGGTGGTTTCGACGGCGGCGTCGCCGCGGGTTTGGGCGAGAGCGAGCAGACAGGCCTTCATCTCGTCGAGCGAGAGGGGCTTGAGCTCGAAGACGCGGAAGAAGTCGTAGAAGGGCTGGTCGAGGTCGGTGATCTCGGGGAAGTAGCGGGTGGCGCCGCCGACGAGCATGACGCGGGACTCGTCCATGAGGAAGGCGCGCAGGCGATGGAGGGGCTCGGGGTCGCGGATGGAGGCGAGGACGTCGTTCAGGTTGTCGATGAGAAGCAGGATGCGACGGCCGCCGGGCGCGATGGCATCGAGGAAGGTGCGGCGGGCGCGGTCCTCGATGTCATCGCCGGGGCGGTCGAGCAGGGGGCGGGTGAGATCGCCGGCGGATTGGGTGGCGTGCTCCCATTGGCGGATGGCCTCGAGCCAGAAGTCGGCGAGGTCGCCGACGCGACGGCTTTCCTCGTCGAAGACGACCGGCAACCAGGCGGTGGCGAGGACGGGATCGCGGTTTACGCGGTGGGCGATGGCCCAGAGCGTGGTGGTCTTGCCCATGCCGCGCGGGCCGACGAGGAGGAGGTGTTGGGGCGCGTGGTCGGGGGCGTTTTGGCGAATGGTGTCGAGGAGAGTCTCGAGCAGCGGCTGGCGGGCGATGAACTCGCCGAGCAGGGCCTCGGGGGAGAGGAGGGCGGGGTTGTAGAGCGCGAAGGGTTGGACGGCGAGCGACATGGCGGGGTGCGGCGGGTGGCGGAAGGGCGCGAGGGATCAGGCGGTTTTGCGCAGCCAGTAGTCGCGGAGGAGGTGGGAGGCGAAGCGGGTGCTTTGCGGGCCGTCGTGGGCTTGGTGCAGGTAGCCGTCGTGTTTCAGGGTATCGAGCACGTAGTCGAGTTCGTCGGCATGGAGGGCGCGTTGCTCCGGGATGGGCACCAGCTTGGCATGAATGGTCTCGAACGCTTCGCGCGGGAGACCGGCGGGGGTGCGGCAGAGAGATTTGAGAATCTCGCGCGCGAGGCGGCACTCGCTGTCGGAGAAGACCTCCTTCAGGCGATTGAACATGCCGCCGCAGTATTCGTTGCGCGGGCCGGCGACCAGGTGTTCGCGGTAGAGACGCTCGAGTTCGGTCTTGGTCGGGGCCTTGGCGGGGTGGGACTCCTGAACTTCGGAAACGAAGAGCTGGAGCAGGATGGGCCAGGGGCCGCCGAGCAGTTGGAGAATGTGCCGGCGACCGGCGGCGGTCAGGGGGATGGCGTTGTCGCGAGCGAGGGTTGCGAGAAACTCGAGAGCGTCGGCCTCGGAGAGGGGCGGAATCTCGATGGTGTCAAAATCGTTGATGGTGGGCGAAAGGCCGAGGCGACGGACCACGCCTTTCAGGCCGATGGAGCCGGTGACGAGGAAACGCGGGGCGTGATCGACCAGCGCCTGACGCGCGGAGCGGAACCAGTTGAGCAGCGTCTCCACCTCGTCGCGGGAGTGACGCCGGGCGACGAGATTCAGGAATACGGGAAACTCGTCCAAGAGGAAGAGGATGGGCGGATTGGTTTCGCGGAGGAGGCTCACAAGCTCGTCGGCCAAGGGGCGCCAGCCGGCGGGCTTTTCCTTCGCGGCGGCCAGTTTGATGCCCTGGCCCATGATGGTGAGCTCCTCGATGCGACCAAGGAAGGCGGCTCCTTTGTCGAGTAACCAGGGAGCTTTGGGGCCGGGTTTTTTCAGCTCGGCGCGCACGCCTTCGAGCATGGCGGAGAGCCAGGCTTCGACGCGGTCGTAGGTTTCCAAATTGAGCAGGATGGGCACGTAGCCGGTGGGCGGCGTGGAGACGATTTTCCGCAGGCACGAGGTTTTCCCCGTGCGGCGCGGACCGAGGAACGCGACGTGGGAATGCTCCAAGGCTCGCAGCAATCGTGAGATCAGTTCCGGGCGGGGGTAGAAATTGTCTTCGGAAACCGGCGGGCCGACCTTGACGTTCATGCAGTATCGAAATTGCGCATTTTTTTTAATGCGCAATTTTAAAATTGCCGAACTGGGGGAGGCGTGCCGCGGGAGTTTATGGCCGTTGAACGGGAGCTGGAAGCTCCCGCTACTCTGGGGCGAAGTGGCGGGAGCATCCTGCTCCCGTTTCGTCCGGCCCGTGGACCTCCTACTCCGCGGCCGTGATGCGGCCGCGGATTTCGGCGAGGAGGGCGTCGTGGGCGAGGGCGCCTTTTTGCACGATGTTTTCCACGCAGGCCCGGAGGAAACGGCGCTCGTCGTCGGTCAACTCCTTCGCCGTCACCACCACCACCGGCACCGCACGGCCGTCCTCCCGCGCGCGCAGGGACCGCAGGAACTCGAAGCCGTCCATCACCGGCATCATCAGATCCAGCAGGATCAAACCGGGCTGGTGCCGGGCGAAGGCCTCCAGCGCGGCGCGGCCGTCCTCCGCCTCGACCACCTCCCAGTCCTCGCGCTCCAGCGCGGCGCGCAGCATGGCGCGGTTGTCGCGCAGGTCGTCCACCACCAGCGCGAGCCGCTTGGTGTCGTGCGGCGCCTGCCGGGCGAGGATCTCGGCGAGCCGCGCGCGGTCCACCGGTTTGGTGAGGTAGTCGGCCGCGCCGAGCGCGAAACCGAGCTGCCGGTCGTCGATGATCGAGACCATGACCACCGGGATGTCGCGGGTGGCGGCGTCGGCCTTGAGCGCGGTGAGCACCGACCAGCCGTCCATGCTGGGCATCATGACGTCGAGGGTGATGAGGCGCGGCTTGAGCTCCTGGGCGAGGCGGAGCGCGTCGCGGCCGTTCGAGGCGGTGCGCACGGAGTAGCCTTCGCGCACGAGGTTGCGCGAGAGCAGGTCGAGCACGGCGGGGTCGTCGTCCACGGCGAGGATGAGCGGGCCGGTGGCGCCGACGGCGGGGGCGGTCGCGCCCGATCCGGCGGCGGGGGCGGTCGCGCCCGATCCGGCGGCGGGGTCCGCGGCGCCGTCGCCGGCGGGGCGGGCGCCGGCGGCTCCGGAGCCGAAGGGGGCGCGCGTGGCGGAGGCGTCATCGACGCGCAGTGGTATCGAGGCGGTGAATACGGTGCCCTTGCCGGGCTCGCTCGTCACGGCGATGTCGCCGCCCATGAGCTGGCAGAACTTTTTGCTGATCGCGAGGCCGAGGCCGGTGCCGCCGTATTTGCGGGTGGTGGAGGCGTCGGCC
>CBINNW010000057.1:0-30831 GCA_966252115.1 uncultured Akkermansia sp. | reverse complement strand
TGGGGGGGGGGGGGGGGGGGGGTTTGGGGGGGGGGGGGGGGGGGGCCCGGCGCAGCCCAAAGGGGAGGGGGCGGGAAGGGGTTGCGCGCTGTTAGCGCCGTTTCGCGGCCGAACCCGCCAAAAAATTTTGGCGGATGTTTTGGCGCCAGTTCCCGGTTCAGGGGCGGGCACTGGCCGAACAAGAGCCGACTCCACGATGGCGAAACGACTCTGTCGTTCCGCTACGTCGGGCATGGGTAGCGGAACGGCGGAGCCGTTTCGCCATCGTGGCGAACTCCCCGGACCCGTTCGGAACTTGCGGAATACGGACCGAGAATTTCGCGCGCCCACATTCGGCGGGAGCGGCGACGGTTTTCGGCGTGTCGTCGCCTCCGGGCTGGAAAAACGCGCGGCATGGTTTTCTGTGGAGCGCGTGACCGCCGATCACCCCCCGCGTGCCGAGCGCCCCCGCGATGATGCGGCGCTGCCGGTCGATGTTTACCACGAGCTCCGACGCCTCGCCGTGCTGCGCATGGCGCGCGAGGCGAGCGCGCACACCCTGCAGGCGACGGCCTTGGTGCATGAGGCGTGGCTGCGGCTCGGGGCGCGCGGCGAGGAGGCGTGGTCGGACCGCGAGCACTTTTACGCCGTGGCCTCGGCCACGATGCGACGCATCCTGATCGACCGCGCCCGGCGGCGCGCGCGGGTGCGACACGGCGGCGAGCGCGTGCGCCTGCATCCCGACGCGCTGCGCGAGCTGGCCGAGCCGATGCGCGACGAGGAGCTGCTGCGCATCGACGAGGGCCTGGCCGAGCTGGAGAAAGTCCATCCCGAGCGGGCGCGCGTGGTGGTGGCGAAATTTTTCGGCGGCCTCACCAGCGAGGAAACGGCGGAGAGCCTCGGGCTCAGCCTGCGCAGTGTGGAGCGGCATTGGGCGCTGGCGAAGGTCTGGTTGCTGCGCTGGATGGAGCGGGAGGGCCGGCCATGAGCGGCGCCGACAAACAAACGGGTTTTTCTCCGATCGAGGGGGCGCCGGACGACGCGGAGAGCTGCTTCCTGGCCGCGCGTGAGATCGCGGATGCGTCGGCGCGCGCGGAGTTTTTGCTCCGCACCTGCGGCGAGGCCGGCGAACTGCGTGCGGCGGTGGACTCGCTGCTGGCCGACGCGGAGCGGGCGGACGCGCTTTTCGCGGGCGTGGAGCGCACCCTGCGGCCGCCGGACGAGTTGCTCGACGACGCCCCGGGCTCGCGGGAGCTCGATGACGGGCCGGAGATCGGTCCGGGGCCGGGCGACCGGGTGGGCGCCTGTCTGCTGGAGAAAAAACTCGGGGAGGGCGGCGCGGGCGTGGTTTTCCAGGCGCTCCAGGAGCGGCCGGTGCGGCGCGCGGTGGCGATCAAGTTGCTCAAACCCGGCATGGATACGCGACGGGTGATCGCGCGGTTCGAGGCCGAGCGGCAGACCCTCGCGTTGATGGAGCACCCGAACATCGCGCGCGTGCTCGACGCGGGGGCGACGGAGCGCGGCCGGCCCTACTTTCTGATGGAGTTGGTCCACGGGCAAAAAATCACCGACTACTGCGAAAGCGCCGCGCTCGGGCTGCCGGAGCGCTTGCGGCTCTTTCTTCAGGTGGGCGAGGGCGTGCGCCATGCGCATCTGAAGGGCGTGATCCATCGCGACCTGAAACCCTCCAACCTGCTCGTCGCCGAGATCGACGGGCGGCCGGTGGTCAAGGTCATCGATTTCGGCATCGCCAAGGCGCTCGCCGCTCCGCTCGGCGACGCGGAGGCGAGCGCGCACACCCGGCACGATCAACGCATCGGCACGCTGGGCTGCATGAGCCCGGAGCAGTTTCTCGGCGTCGATCTCGACACGCGCAGCGACATCTACGGCCTCGGCGTCGTGCTCTACGAGCTGCTCGCGGGGCGACCGCCCTTCCTGAACGAGGAGCTGGTCGAGGGTGGCGCGGAGCGGCTGCGCCATCGCATCCTGCACCAGGATCCGCCGCGGCCCTCGGCGCGGGCGCCGCGACTGGCGGGGCGGCTGCGGGGCGAGCTCGACTGGATCGTCATGCGCGCGCTGGAGAAGGATCGCGAGCGCCGCTACCAGAGCGTGCGCGAGCTGATGGAGGACATCGAGCGCCACCTCGCGCACGAGCCGGTGTCGGCCCGTCCGCCCAGCCGGGTTTACCGGTTTCGGAAACTCCTTCAGCGAAATAAACTCGCCTCGGCGGCGAGCGCGGTCGCCTTGCTCGCGCTGGTCTCGGGTTTCACCGTGTCCACCGCGCTCTACCTGCGCGCCCGCGACGCGGAGCGGCAGCAGACGCGGCTGCGCATCGAGGCGGAGGAGCGCGAGGGCATCACGCGGGCCGCCATCCTCATCATGCAAAACCGCCACGCGGAGGCGGACGCCGAGATCCGCCGCATCGGCGGCGTGCTCACCCAGCCCTCGCTGGAGGCGACCAGCGTGTTTCGCCAGCTGTCGGTCTGGAACGCGCTGCGCGGCGATTTTCCCTCCTCCGCGCGGCGCCTCCTGGCGCTGTCGCGGGTCAATCGGTTCGACGCCTCCGACCAGACCGACGCCGCGACGCGCGACCTCGTGCCGCTCGGGCCGACCCTGATCGAGGCCGGCGACGTGGCGGAGTTCCGGCGTTTCAGCCGCCTGCTGGTGGATCGCCTGGGCACGACGACCAATCCCATCGCGGCGGAGCATGTGTTGAAATGTTGCCTGCAACTGCCGCCCGAGCCGGCCTTGATGGAGCCGCTCGCCCGGGTGGCGGAGGTCGGGGAGCGATCGCTGATGCGCGACGGCGTGCCGGTGGAAAAGGTCACCGACCTGCTCGACGGATGGCGCTGCGCGGTGCTCGGGCTCTGGCATTATCGGCGGGGCGACGACGAGGCGGCGCTGCGCTGGGCCGGGATGGTTTTCAGCTACGCGCCCGAGTTGGGGGTGATGCGAGCCTACGCGCACGCGGTGCGCGGCATGGCCCTGCGGCGGCTGGGGCGAACCGCGGAGGCCGACGCGGAGCTGGCGCGAGCGCGGTCGCGGGTGGCCGAGGCCGTCGGACGTGATATGGTCTATGAACGCGACGGACGCTGGCATGACTGGCTGGCGGTGAAGCTTCTGCTGGCCGAGGCCGAGTAGGGTTGGCCGTCCCCGGCCAACGGTTGGGGCCCGCGAACACGGGCGACGCCGGAAAATCCTCAAGCCTTGGCCGGGGACGGCCAACGCTACATGGGCAACGCTACACGGAGAGCCCTGCCGGCCCTGCGTCCGGCGCGCGCGAATTCGTAACAAAATTCTTGTTGCGGTATATTCCGTTGTTGGCATGTAGTCCCCGGCATGGACCTCGTGAAGATCTATGAATGCCTCTGCGACCGGACCCGCTTGCGCATTCTCAATCTCCTCTGCCAGGGGCCGCTCTGCGTGTGTCACATCCAGGAGATCCTCGGCGAGGCGCAGGTGAAGGTTTCCAAGCACCTCGGCTACCTGAAAACCCACGGCCTCGTCGGGGTGCGCAAGGAGGGCAACTGGCGGGTTTACAGCCTCGTCGCCAAGCCGACCAAGGCCCTGCGCGCCAACCTCGCCTGCCTCCAGGACTGCGCCTCCGACGACAAGACCTTTCGCCGTGACCTCGAAAAACTGAAATCTCTGCGCGCCTGCCTCGACGCCGACGCGAGCGGCGAGTGTTGCGCGCCGGCTCCGGCGTCCGCGTCCAGCTCCGCGCCGATGTCCGCGCCGCCGGCCGTCCGCGCCAAGGCCGGCTGAAGGCCGAGTCCTTCCCATATCCCTCCCTTCGTATCCATCCCGCTCAACCCTTCATTCATCAAGAGCTTCGCTTCGCATGAAAAAAATCCGCGTCGGTATCAACGGTTTTGGTCGCATCGGTCGTCTCACCTTCCGCGCCGCCTGGAGGCGGCCCGAGTTCGAGGTTGTCCTCATCAACGACCCCAAGGGCGGCGCCGAGTGCTCCGCCCATCTGCTCACCTTCGACTCCGTGCAGGGCCGTTGGGCGCACGAGGCGGTGGCAGAGGGCGAGGGCGCGATCCGTATCGGCGAGACGCGCATCGCCTTCACCGAGCACGCCAAACCCGCCGAGGTGGACTGGGTCGCCCACGGCGTGGACATCGTGCTCGAGTGCAGCGGCAAGTTCCGCACGCCCGAGCAGCTCGCGCCCTATTTCGGCAAGGGCGTCAAAAAGGTCATCGTGGCCGCGCCTGTGAAGGGCGGCGACGCGCTCAACATCGTGATGGGCGTCAACGACCACCTCTACGACCCCGCGAAACACCACCTGTTGACCAACGCCTCCTGCACGACCAACTGCCTCGCGCCGGTCGTGAAGGTCGTCCACGAGGGCCTCGGCATCGAGCATGGCGCGATCACCACCGTGCACGACGCGACCAACACCCAGACCATCATCGACGCGCCCCACAAGGACCTGCGCCGCGCCCGCGCCGCCGGCCTCTCGCTCATCCCCACCACCACGGGCAGCGCCACCGCCATCGGGCTGATCTACCCCGAACTGCTCGGCAAACTCAACGGCCACGCCGTGCGCGTGCCCCTGCTCACCGGCTCGCTCACCGACTGCGTTTTCCAGGTGAAACGCGACACGAGCGCCGAGGAGGTCAACGCGTTCCTCAAGGCCGCCAGCGAGATCGCGCCGCTCCGGGGCATCCTCGCCTACGAGACGCGCCCGCTCGTCTCCATCGACTTCAAGGGCAACCCCGCCTCGGCCACCATCGACGCCCTCTCCACCATGGTCGTGAACAAGCGTTTGGTGAAAATCTACGCGTGGTATGACAACGAGTGGGGCTACTCCAACCGCATGGCCGAGCTGACGGCCAAGGTCGCCACCCTTCTTTAAGTCGGAGCTTTCGGAGTTTTCACCACGGAGAACACGGAGGGCACGGAGCGTTGTTTTCGGCCTTCCGCGCTCCGGTCTCCGTGCTCTCCGTGTCCTCCGTGGTTTAAGTTAAAAACCCATCCGTCCGCGTCCCCGTCTCCGCCTCTCCTGCGTGAATCTGCGCAACTACATCCTCGTCACCGGAGCCTACTGGGGCTTCACGCTCACCGACGGCGCGCTGCGCATGCTGGTGCTGCTGCACTTTTTCAATCTCGGCTACTCGCCGGTGACGTTGGCCTTCCTGTTCCTGCTCTACGAGTTCTTCGGCATCGTCACCAATCTGCTCGGCGGCTGGATCGCCTCGCGCATGGGACTACGCGTCACGCTGGTCGCCGGGCTGGCGCTCCAGGTCGCGGCGCTCGGCATGCTCGCGCTGCTGAATCCGCACTGGTCGGAGTTCGTCTCGGTGGCCTGGGTGATGGTGTCGCAGGCGCTCTCCGGCATCGCGAAGGACCTCACCAAGATGAGCTCCAAGAGCGCGATCAAGGTGCTCGTGCCGCCCGACGCCAAGGGCACGCTCTTCAAGTGGGTGGCCGTGCTCACCGGGTCGAAAAACGCGCTCAAGGGCGCGGGCTTTTTTCTCGGTGGTTTCCTGCTCGCGACCGCCGGATTCGCCGGCGCGCTCTGGATCATGGCGGGCGCGCTGGCGCTGGTCTGGCTCGGTTCCTGGGCATCGCTGCCGCGCGAGATGGGCAAGGCCAAGGTGAAGGCCGGCTGGCGTGAACTGCTCTCGAAGAGTCGTGAAATCAACGTGCTCTGCATCGCGCGTTTTTTCCTCTTCGGCGCGCGCGACATCTGGTTCGTGGTCGGCGTGCCGGTGTTCCTGCGCGGCGTGCTCGGTTGGAGTTTTTCGCAGGTGGGGGCGTTCATGGCCTTCTGGGTGATCGGCTACGGCATCATCCAGGGGGCGGCCCCGGCCATCCTGCGCGGACGCGCCCCGGCCGGCGGCACGGCGGCGGCCATCGCGCTCGTCCTCGCGGTGGTGGCGGCGGCCATCCCGCTCGGTCTCCTCGCGGGGCTGCCGGCCGGCGCGGTCATCGTGGGCGGGCTGGCGATCTTCGGCGCGGTCTTCGCGCTCAACTCGGCGGTTCACTCGTATTTGATTCTCGACTACACCGACGGCGACAAGGTCGCGCTCAACGTGGGCTTCTACTACATGGCCAACGCCGGCGGCCGCCTCGTCGGCTGCCTGCTTTCGGGCCTGCTCTACCAAGTCGCCGGCCTGTCCGGCTGCCTGTGGGGCGCCTTCGCCTTCGCCGCGACGGCCGCGCTAGTGGCGCTCAGGCTGCCGCGCGAGGCCCTGCATGCGGAAAAACTCGCCCACGCCGCGATCAAGGCCGGCGACAGCGACTGACGCGCTCCTCCGCCTCCGGCTCCGCCCCAAGGTTCCATGAACTCCGAAAACGTCGCGAAGAACCTCTCCTTCCTGGACCGCTACCTCACGGTCTGGATTTTCGCCGCGATGGCGCTGGGCGTGGGCATCGGGCACTTCCTGTTGAAGGATCCCGAAGCGTTCTTCGCGCCCATGACGGTGGGCACGACCAACCTGCCCATCGCCGTCGGCCTGATCCTCATGATGTATCCGCCGCTGGCGAAGGTGCGGTATTCGCGGCTCCCGGAGGTTTTCGCCAATCCCCGCATCCTAGGGCTCTCGCTGGTGCAGAATTGGGTCGTCGGTCCGGCGCTCATGTTCTTGCTCGCGATCCTGCTGCTGCGCGACCACCCGGACTACATGGTCGGGCTCATCCTGGTCGGCATCGCGCGCTGCATCGCGATGGTGCTGGTTTGGAACGAACTCGCCAAGGGCAGCCGCGAATACGCCGCCGGCCTCGTCGCGCTGAACAGCGTCGCGCAGATCCTGTTCTACAGTTTTTACGCGTGGGTCTTCATCACCGTGCTGCCGCCGTATTTCGGGCTGGAGGGCGTGGTGGTGCCGGTGGCGATGAAAGACATTTTCTGGAGCGTGATGATTTACCTCGGCATCCCCTTCGCGGCCGGCTTGGTCAGCCGCGTCGTGCTGGTGCGGCTCAAGGGCGAGACCTGGTATGAGGAGAAATTCGTCCCGCGCATCTCGCCGCTCACGCTGGCCGCGCTGCTCTTCACCATCGTGGTGATGTTCATGTTCCAGGGCGAAGCCATCGTGCGCCTGCCGCTCGACGTGCTGCGCATCGCCCTGCCGCTGGCGATCTACTTCGGGATGATGTTCCTCGCGAGTTTCCTTATGGCGAAACGCCTCGGCGCGGACTACCCGCGCTCGACCTCGCTGGCCTTCACCTCGGCGGGGAACAACTTCGAGCTGGCCATCGCCGTCGCCATCGCGGTCTTCGGCCTCGACTCCGGCGTGGCCTTCGCGGCCGTGGTCGGCCCGCTGATCGAGGTGCCCGCGCTGATCGGACTGGTGCATGTCTGCCTGCGCCTGCGCCGCCGCTTCGCACCCGCGGCGGAACTCGGCTGAGCCAGCCGTCCTCTCTCTCCCATGTCCAAGCCCACCGTCCTTGTCCTTTGCACCGGAAACTCCTGCCGCAGCCAGATGGCCGAGGGCATCCTGCGCGCGGTCGCGGGTGATCTCGTCGAGGTGGTCAGCGCGGGGTCGAAACCCGTCGGTCGCCTGAACGCCCGCGCTGTGGAGGTGATGCTCGAGATCGGCATCGACATCACCGGTCACCGCTCGAAGCCCATGAGCGAGTTTTTCGGGCGCCCCGTCCACACGGTCATCACCGTCTGCGGCAACGCCGATCAGGTTTGCCCGATGTTTCCGGGGCAGGCGCGGCGCTACCATTGGGGCTTCGACGACCCGGCGCACACCCAGGGTGCCGAAGAGGTCGTCATGGCCGACTTTCGCCGCGTCCGCGATCAGATGCGCCTCGTGTTTGGCGCGTATGCGGCAGGCCTGCGCCACGGCGGCGATCCGCTCGCGAAATAGGCCGGCGCGTTTTTGCGTCCGCCCGTTCGTTCGTCCCCCTCCTCATTTTTATGAACCAGACACCCCACGATCCCGAGACGCTGCGCGAAGAAGTCCGTCGCCGTTATGGCTCCATCGCCAAGGACGGCGTCACGCTCGCCGGAAGCGCCGAGCCCCGACCGGGCGCTTGTTGTTCCGCCGCCGTCGCCGCTCCGCAATCCGGAGCCGTTTCCGGTCAAGGCTCGGGCGGATGCTGCGGCCACGACGCGCAGGCGCGCACGCTCGGCTACTCGGCCGAGGATCTGGCGACGGCGCCGGACGGCGCGAATCTCGGCCTCGGTTGCGGCAACCCGGTCGCGCTCGCCTCGCTCAAGCCCGGCCAGACCGTGCTCGATTTGGGCGCGGGCGCGGGTTTCGACGCGTTTCTCGCCGCCCGGGCCGTGGGCCCGGATGGCCGCGTGATCGGCGTGGACATGACACCCGAGATGGTCGCCAAGGCCCGGGCCAACGCGAAGAAGGGCGGACGAACCAACGTCGAGTTTCGTCTCGGCGAGATCGAGGCGCTGCCCGTGGCCGACGCCACGGTGGACGTCATCGTCTCCAACTGCGTCATCAATCTTTGCCCCGACAAGCGGCCGGTCTATCGCGAGGCGTTTCGCGTGCTCCGCCCGGGCGGCCGCATCGCCGTGTCCGACGTGGTCGCGCGCGAGGAGCTGAGCGACGAGGTGAAACGCGATCTGGCCCTGCACAGCGGCTGCCTCGCCGGGGCGACGCTGCACGACGAGTTGATCCGCATCCTGCAGGAGGCCGGGTTCACCGACATCGTCGTCCGCGCCAAGGGCAACAGCGACGAGGTCATCACGAGCTGGGAAGCCAAGCGCGGCTTCGAGTCCAAGGTGTTCGCCGCCGAAGTCACCGCGACGAAACCGGGCGGCGACCAAGCGGCCGCCGCCTCCTCGTGTTGCGGGCCGTCCTGTTGCGGGTGAAGACGCGACGGCTCGTGATCGTCGATCCCCGAACCTTGGCCGGGGACGGCCAACGCTACACGGGGACGGCAACGCTACGACACGGGCGGCGTCCGGCGCGCGCGCATGCGCTACTCGGCGGGTTTCGCGGCCAGGAAACCGTTGATGTCGAGCCAGTGCATGAAGGCGTCGAACCAGCGGTTGCTGGTGTGGCCGGGGTAGCCGAGGCCGAAGCCGTGGCCGCCGTTTTGGTAGAGGTGAAACTCGACCGGCACGCCCGCGTCGAACCACGACTTGATCAACCCGAACTGGCCGCGAAACAGGAAGTCGTCGGTGGCGATGGCGGCGAACATCGGCGGGGCGTTTTTCGGCACCTCGACCGGGCCCATGCCGCCGTAGATCGGGCTGATGAAGGCGAGCTTCATGGTCTTGGAGTTGAGCGTGGCGTGCATGGTCAGGCCGGCGCCGGCGGAGAAGCCGATCATGCCGAGCCGCTTGGTATCGACGCCCCACTCCTCGGCGCGGGCGAGGATCAGGGCGTAGGCCGCCTCGGCGTCCGCGAGCTGCATCTCGGGGACCGGACGCGCGGGGCGGGGCGGCGGCGCGGCGGGCGTGGAGCCCGAGGCGGAAGCGTCGGCGGCGGGCGGCGAGCCGGCGGCGGCGAAGGTGCGGCCCATGGCGCGCTCGAGGTCGGCGATGGTTTCTCCCGTGGGCTGGAGGCGATACTTGAGCACGAAGGCGGCGACGCCTCGGTCGGCCAGGGCCTTGGCGACCTTCCAGCCTTCGTTGTTCATCGAGAGCCAGCGAAAGCCGCCGCCGGGCGCGACGAGGACGGCGGCGCCGTTGGCCTTGCCGGGCTCGGGCAGGAAGGGCGTGAGCGTGGCGGCGGAGATGTTGCGCGCCATGGGTTCGCCCCATTGGCGAAACCAGCTTTCGGGCGCGGTCTGCCCTTCGACGCCGCCGGTGTTGAGCGGGATGGCGCCGGGCTCGGCGGGGGTTTCGAGCGGATAAATGGTGCCGTCCTGCGCGAAGGCGGAGGCGGCAAAGGCGAGCAAAGCGATGGCGAGGGCGGGGAGTTTGTGCATGGGGATCTGAGATGGGTGGGCGCGGACGACTTCAGGGCAGCGTGACGCGGAGGCGGACGAAGAGGCGCGGCTCGTCGGCCAGCGGCATCACGACGCGGTGGCGCCGGTGGGTGCCTTCGTCGGCGACCAGCTCCGGCGTCAGGCCGGAGTCGCTCCACAGCGCGAGGGTGGGGGAGGTCTCGACCGCGAGGCCGAGCGGGGCGAGGCCTTTGGCGAGGCGGAACTCGAAGACCAGGTTGCCGGCGCCGTCGGGCGCGAGCGTGGGCGTGGGCGTGGCGGCGGTGTCGGTGGATAAAAGCGGATCGGTGCCGAAGGCGTATTCGAGCAGGTTCGAGATGCCATCGCGGTCGGGGTCGGCCTCCGCGCCGACGAGCGCGGGATCGGTCGCGCCGGCGAAGGCCTCCTCGCGCCAGGCGGCGTAGCCGAGCAGCGGCGTGGCGGTGCTCGTGGCCGACACGGAGCCGCCGCCGACGCCGTCGGCGATGGACACGCGGTAATGGTAGGCGACGCCGGGCGTGACGGCGCTGTCGCGGTAGGACGCGGCTTCGGTGGTGGCGAGCGTGACGTAGGGGCCGCCGGGCGCGGTGGCGCGTTGCACGGCGTAGCCGACCGCGCCGGGAAGCGGCGACCAGTCGAGCGCCACGGAGAGGTCGGCGGCGTCGGTGCTTGAGGTGGAAGCGACGAGCCCGCCCGGAGCGAGGGGCACGGCGGCGAGGGCGGCGATGTCGGCGGCGGCGAGCGCGCGGTCGTAGATGACAAACTCGTCGAGCGCGCCGGCGAGGTTGCCGTCGGCGGCGGAGGCGGAGCGGCCGAGGTAGTTGAAGGGCGTGGCGCCGAGGCCGGAGGGGTTGTTGGTGAAACTGGTGCCGGCGACGACGGGCGCGCCGTCGAGGTAGAGCGTGGCGGTGTCGCCGGAGAGCGTGACGGCGACGTGGGTCCAGACGCCGGCGGTGAACTGCACCTCGGCGGGCGCCTCGAGCAGTTGGCCGTTGAGGCCGAAGCGGACGCGTCCGCCCGAGGTGCGGGGCACGAAATACATGCTGTTGGTCGTGTTGCCGTTGTTGAAATCGAAGACGCGAGACCAGGTGGTGATCGAGTCGAGCCGCACCCAGAAGGAGACGGTGCAATCGTCGAGGGTGGAGACGATGCCGGCGGGCAGCGCGGCGTGGCCGCCGGTGAGGCGGAGCGCGGAGCCGAGGCGGGCGTTGGCGCCGCTCAGCCAGGTGGCGGAGCCGCTCAGGGTGGCGTTCCAACCGCGCCCGGAGGCATCGGCCAGGTTGGTGCCCGCGCCGGCGTCGAAACGCAGGTGCGTCCACACCGGGCCGGGCAGCGCGGTGGCGGGCGAGGACGCGGAGCCGAGGGTGAGGCTGTTGCCGGCGGTGACGCGGTAGAGATAACGCGTGCCGTCGAGCACGTCGGTGTCGGTGAACGAGGTGCCGACGAGGGTGTCGAGCACGGTGAAAACACCCTCGGCGGCGGCGGCGCGCTCGACGGTGTAGGTGGTGGCGCCGGGAACCGCCGTCCAGGTGAGCACGACGCGTCCGCTCGCCACGGCGGCGGCCAGGCCGGCGGGCGCGGCGGGCGGGGAGGCGAGAAGCGCGACCTCGTCGGCGGAGAGGGCGCCGTCGTGGAGGAAAAACTCGTCCACCACGCCGGCGAGCGCCGGGGCTGCGCCGTCGCCGGAGCGGCCGATGAAGTTGGCGGTGCTTGAGCCGAGCTGCGCGGGCTCGTGGGTGAAGGTGTCGCTGGTGGCGACGGCCACGCCGTCGAGGTAGAGCGTGGCGGTGGAGCCGGCGAGCGTGACGGCCG
The DNA here is from genome assembly GCA_966252115.1 of uncultured Akkermansia sp. Lineage (GTDB taxonomy): Bacteria > Verrucomicrobiota > Verrucomicrobiia > Opitutales > Opitutaceae > IMCC26134_A. The sequence continues at coordinate 19,191 of CBINNW010000057.1, read as the reverse complement.
CGTGCGTCCAGGCGCCGACCGCGAAATGCGTGCCGAGCGGCGCCTCGAGACTTTGGGCGACGCCGTTTATGGTGAGGGCGAAACGGACGGTGCCGCCGGCGTGGCGGGGCGTGAAGGCGAGGCTGTTTTGCCCGGTGCCGTCGCCGAAATCGAAGACGCGGGCGCCCTCGGTCGCGGCGTCGGGGCGGAACCAGAAGGCGACGGAAAAATCGTGCAGGCCGTCGGTGAGGCCGTCGGGCAGGGCGAGGTGCGCGCCGTCGGCGAGGCGGAGGGCGCCGTTCACGCGGGCTTCGGCGCCGGAGACCCAGCCGGGGCTGGCGGTGCCGAGGAGTTGGCCGTCGTTGCCGCGCGCGCCGGCGTCGGTGGCGAGGGTGCCGGAGCCGTCGTCGAGTCGCAGGTGGACGAGCTCGACCGCGCCCGGGACGACGGTGGGGCGGGTGTATTCGAGCACGGGGCGAAAGGCCGGGGTGGCGCTTTCGCGGGAGTGGAAGCCGATAAAATTCCACCCGTCGTTCGAGACGCGCAGGGAGAGCACGCCGTCGCCGGCGGCCTCGTTTTTCACCGCCTGGGTGAGGTCGAGCTCGATCTGTTGGCCGACGGAAAAACCGGAGAGCGAGCCGACGAGCGTGCCGGCGGCGGTGGGACGGTTGTTCCAGGTCATGCCGGTCTCGGACCAGGCGTCGTCGGCGATACGCTCGAAGGCGAGGGTGGCGGTGCCGTCCACCTGGAAGGGCACCAGCTTCAGGCGTGCGCTCTGCACGTCGGCGAGGCCGGAGACGTCGAACTTGAAAAAGGTCTGGCGAGTGAAACCGGAGCCGGTCGTGGCGTCGTATTTGGCGACGAGCTGGGTGGCGGTGCCGAAGTTGGTCGAGGCGGAGCCGCCGTCGCGCACATAGACATCGGCCTGCGGGTTGGAGGAGGCGCTCTCCTCCGCGCCGCCGACGGCGAGGAAATCGATGTGGGGCAGGCCCTCGGCCGAGACGGCCTCGAGCCGGAGCGCGCAGGCGCCGGCGTCCACGCTGGCGTGGACGCTGAGGAGCGCCCAGGTGGAGTCGGAGCCGGTGGCGGGGAAACGGAAACCGGGGATCACGGTGACGCCGTTGACGGCGAGATCGGCGACGCGCTCGGTGGCGGCGGCGTAGCGAAAAGTGAATACGCCGGTGCTCGCGCTCGGGAAACGCAGCTTCCACTCGACGCCGGCGCCGGCGAGGTCGGCGCTGTCGGCGTAACCGGCGCCGGTGTGGCCGGCTTGGGTGGAGGCGACGACGCCGTCCACGCCCGCGAAGCCGGCCTCGTTTTCCTGGATGACGAGGCCGGCGGGGAGCTCGAGCGGCGTCACCGTGAGGTTGTCAAAATGGAGGGCGACGGCGCGGCTGGCGGTGGAGCGATACTCGATCGTGTTGGCCCCGGTCTGCAGGGAGACGGTCTGTTCGAGCACGGCCCAGTCGCTGAGCGAGGGCGTTTGGGGGAAGGTGGGCGTGGCGACCTTGGCGCCGTTGACGTAGAGATCGACCGAGGTGACGTCGGCGCCGGTGACGGCGTAGCGGGTGGCGAGGCGGTGGGGGCCGGCGGCGAGCACGGTGACGGTGTCGCGCACGGCGGCGGCGGAGCCGGTGCCGAACTGGAGGTAGCCCTGGCCGGTGTAGTTGCGGATGGCGCCGGTGTTTCCGCCGCGGGTGATGCCGCCGATGTTTCGGTAGTCGAAACACTCGGCCTCGTGCTGGAGCGGGCCGACGTAGGCGGCCGGGCGGGCCGGGGCGGCGATGGCGGAGGGTGTGTAGGCCGTAAGACGGCCGGTGGCGGCGCCGGAGCAGTGGATGGTGATGTCGAGCGGGCCGTTGTGGCGGACGGTGAGGGTGAAGACGCCGTCGGCCCAGGCGGAGGTGACGACGCTGGCCTGTTGTTGGTTGTTGCCGCGATCGCCGAAGGACCAGGTGGGCTCGGTCGTGGCGCCATGGATGGCGATGAGGTCGGTCTTGAGGCCGGTGTCGAGGACGTTGTCGTAGTTGCTGAGGTAATACGTCACGCGGTCGGCGTATTCCTTGACCACGCCGGCGGTGTATTGGGAGAGCGTGAGCTCCATGCGCTCGGCGGTGTTGTATTTGAAGGGGATGGAGCCGGAGGCGGTCTGCCCGGTTTTGAAGGGGTTGTAGATCACCCAGCCGTTTTCGTGACGGCCGGCGTAGATATCGCCGGTGTATTCCTGCGGGAAACGCGCGTCGAACTCGGCGACCTTGGCCGCGACGGTGGGCCAGCGCGCGGAGTAGGCGGAGCGGTTGACCTTCACCGCGAACGCGTTGGCGTCGGCGTCGTCGAGCTGGAAGACGGTCGGGATGGTGGGGTAGCGGCCGGTCTTTTTGAAAAAGGATTTGTTGTCCCGCAGGTTGCCGTCGCCGTCCATGCGGTAGAGTCCCTCGAAGAGCGTTTCGGGCGAACTGTAGAGGGTGTCGGCGGAGCCGGAGTTGACGTCGTTGACGACGACGAAGTGGGTGCGGTCGATGACCTCGCGGCGGCTTGGGATGCGCACGGTGCCGTCGAGCACCTTGCGGAAGAGGTCCACGCTGACGTTGTCGAACTGGGGAAAGGTTTCCCAGCGGCGCTGCGTGTAGCCGTCGGTCGCGGCGCCGGCGCCGATCTCGCGGAAGCATTGGGTCCAGATGAGCTCGGGGGCGTCGATCACGGTCTGGCCGGTGAGCATGACGTGCTCGAGGAATGGCGCGCCGTAGGTGGCCATGGTGAAGTCGGCGTGTTCGCCGGCGGGGTTGGTCCAGCCCGTATCATCGTAGCGGATACCGTAGTGGCCGGAGTAGCCGGAGAGCCAGGCGCCGAGGCAGAGGCTCTCCATGTCGGACTGGTAGGACTGCTGGGTGTATTTTTCGCAGAGGATGTAGTTCTCCGTGTAGGCGCGGCTGGCGGCGGCGAAGGCGGGCACGCGTTTGAGCATGCCGATGGGGTTGATGTTGGGGGACCACTGGTTGCCGCACCAGCTGACCACGAGGTAGCCGCCGTGGCGGTGGCTCAGTTCGAGCAGATTGGCGAAGTGGTTGATGCGGTCGGACCAGCGGGCGGAGAGCGGGTCGGTGGGGCTGTCGTAGCCCCAGAACTGTTCGCAGTAGTTGAAGCCGATGAAGTTGGGGTAATCGCGATAAAACTCCTCGTAAACCGAGAGGTCGAAGTCGGAGAACTGGCTGTAGCCGCCGCTCGAGGGCTGGACCATGGCCCACATGCGGTTTTCGGCGCAGGCGCGCAGCCAGGATTTGGCGACCTCGTAGCCGTATTCTGCGACCTGGAACTGGCTCGTCTCCTCGTTGTGGCTGATCGAGAGGGAGATGTTCATCACCACGAAGGGCCGGATGTCGGCCGGAATCAGGGCGATGATCTTTTCCGGGTCGGCGTAGTTCCAGGTGTCGATGTGAACGAGCCACATCGGTTGTTGGGCGGAAACGGGGCGGCGGAGCGGCACGCTCGCCGCCTGAGCGGGGGCGGCGAGCAGGGCGACAAAACCGAGCAGGAGCAGCCAGAGTGACAACAGACGGAGGGGCGGGGGCGGGTTCATTTCTTGCGGCTGATTCTGGTGTTTGGAAAGGGAGGCAAACAATCCGTGCGGGGCGGCCGGCGCCGGGGCCGCCACCTCCTCGTGGATGCGGCCGTCGGCTCGCCCGTGCGAGGATAAGCTCCCGACACGGGCGCGATCGGCAAGCCGCCCGGGCGGCTCTCAGCGCGCGCTGGCGCTGGGGTCGCCGGTGGGAGGCGGAGCCTCGTCGTTGTCGGCGCGGGGGCCGAGGAGCTCGGTGAGGTGGGGCTCGAGGGCGCGGGCCCAGATTTCGTAGCCCTTCAGGGAGAGGTGGAGCTTGTCCACCGTGACGCCCTCGCGGAGCTCGCCGTTCTCGTCGGCCAGGCGGTCGTTTATATTCAGAAAACGAATACGCTCGCCGTCGGCCAGTTTGGCGATGCGGGCGTTGGTCTCGGCGATGAGGGCGTTGGAGGCGGGGCTGTCGTTGCGCGGGAAGATGGCGGTGACGATGATGGTGGCGTCGGGGGCGTGGGCGCGGATGTGCGCGACGATGGCCTCGACGCCCTCCGCGGCTTGGGCGGCGCGTTCGGGTTTTTCGCCCTTGCCGATGTTGTTGGTGCCGGCGAGCAGCACGACGACCTTGGGTTTCAGGCCCTCGAATTCGCCGTTTTGCAGGCGCCAGAGGATGTGGTGGGTGGAGTCGCCGCCCCAGCCGAAGTTGGCGGCGTTCCAGCCGCGAAAGTTTTGGTTCCAGTGGGCGAGAAACTGCGGGTAGTCGGTGGCGCCCCAGCGCCGGGTGATGGAGTCGCCGAGGAAGTAGAGGTCGATCTTCCCGGAGCGTGCTTTCTCGACGAGTTGTTGGTGGGCGATGCGGCCGTTGTCGTTCCACGGAGCGTAGGCGGCGTGCTCGGCGGCCGTGGCGTGGCCGGCGAGGGCGAGGAAGGCCGCGAGCAGGGCGATGGGGAGCAAGGCGCGCGCGAGGCGCGGGCGGGGCGGGGGCAAATGCGGGGATGACATAGGGGAGGGGCGATGGCCGGTCAGCGGACGGTCGGGCGGCCGAAGTAGCCGGGGCGGACCTCGCCGGTGCAAGGAAGGGTTTCCACGGGCGGAGCGGGGGGAGCCGGGCGCGTCACGGGAGGAGCGCTCGGCCGTTCTCCCGGGGTTTGGGGGAGTGGGGTGGGGCGGGCGGACCGGGTTTTGGGGATGGGGCTCAGTGGCCGAAGGTGGCGGTGTAGAGGGCGAAGACGAAATCGCGCGAGCCGTTGGTCGAGAAGCGATCGGGGCTCAGCAGTTCGGGGCCCACGGCGCCGGTGCCGTTGGGGTAGTGGGTGTCCACCACGGTGCGGTAGAATCGCGCGTTGCTGTCGCGCGTGGTGGCGATCATGATGCCGTAGGCGTGGTTCTTGCGCAGGAAGGCGCTGTCGGCGCCGTCGAAGCCCAGGTAAATCTGCGCGTCGGGCTCGGAGCCCAGGGTGAAGGTGCCGACGACCACGACGACGGCGGCCTCGCGGGGATTGAAGTCGTTTACGGTCATGACCGGCGGGCGCGGGCCGTAGTCGAGCAGGGTGACGGTGTATTCGGTGGGGCGGGAGTTGAGCCCGGCGCCGTAGAAGGCGAAGCCGCGCAGGTAGGCGTCGTTGCCGAGAAAACTCTGGGCGAGGAAATTTCCGGAGCCGAGCTCGACGGCCACCACCTCCTCGCCGGCGGAGGGAGACGTGGCGGCGCCGGGCGTGCCTTCGAGAAAACGGGGAGACCAGGCGGTGGTGGCGGTGGCCGGTTTTCGTTGGAGAACGATGTCGGCGGCGGCGGGGGCGGAGAGGCAGGCGAGCGCGGGGAGCGCGAGAAGGAGGCGGGGAAGAAGCGGAAGGGTGGTGTGCATGGGGAAGCGAAGCGGGGCGAGGAGGAGCGGGACGGGACGGGGAAGCGGGGACGCTGTGTAGGGATAGAACGAATACGAACGGGGCGGGATGGGGCGGGGCGGCCCGCCGGGAGGCCGGCGCTCAGGGCGCGGCCGGCGGGGAGACGTTTTTGTCCTCGACGCATTGCTCGAGGAGCGTGGCGACCCCGCGTGGATCCTCCTGGTGGGCGACGTGGCCGCCCGGGAAGGTGCGGATGGTCCAGCCGCGGGAGACGGCGCGTTGCCAGCTCTTGTCGGTCTCGGCGCGTTGCTCGGCGGACTGGTCTTTCGGCACGAAGGCGACGTAGGTGACGTCCAGCGCCATCGCGGCGGGGTTTTTGTAGGAGACGGGCTGGTTGAAGCACTTGATCGACTGGGCGACGTTATGCGGCGGTTTGGCGTCGGGCTTGACCCAGGGGACGGTCATCATGCCGCCCTCGATGTTGTTTCCCGGAGGGCGGGCGCCGCCGAAGAGATCCCAGATCGACATGCCGTCGGCGGGGACGGCGGCGTCGAGGAACACCACGTGGCGGATGCGCTCGGGCACGCGGTCCATGACACCGGTTATCACCATGCCGCCGTAGCTGTGGCCGGTGAGCACGACGTCGTGCAGGTCCTCGAAGAGAATGGTGTTCACCACGTCGTTGACATGGGTCTCGAGGTCGATGTGCGGACCGTTCAGGTGGGCGCGTTCGCCCAGGCCGGTGAGCGTGACCCGGTGGACCTCGTGGCCGTCCGCGGCCAGGAAGTTTCCGGCGCGCTTCCATTCCCAGCCACCGGCGGTGGCGCCGTGGACGACGACGTAGGTGTATTTGTTTTCCGGTTCGGCGGCGCCCGAGGCGGAGGCGCCGGCGACGGACAGGGTGAAGAGGGGGAGCAGGAGACGGAGCAGGGAGAGGCGGGGGGCTTGCATTTGGGGACGGGTAGGGAGGCGGGAACCACCGGGGCCGATTCGGCGGGGGGAAACAAACACCCCCGAGACGGGAGCGGCCGACGCCTAGCGTGCGGACCGGGCTCCCTCCCCGGGGGTGGCGCTGTTGATCGCGGTGAAACGAGTCCCGGGCGCCAGGTCAGCGGGCGGCGCGGCGTCGGCGGGACGCCGCGAAGCCGAGGCCGGCCAGGCCCGCGAGGGCGGCGAAGCTGGAGGGCTCGGGGATGGCGTTGGCGGTCAGCGGGGTGAAGGTGTCCAGCGCGGCGACGAGGGCGGCCTGACCGGCGAGCGTGTTGGGCATTTCGGCCGCGCCGGCGTTGTCGAAGTCGGGCAGATTGAAGAGCAGGCGATCGCCGCCGAAGGCGACGCCGCCGCCGGACAGCTCGCCGGCGTTCCAGTGGGCGGCGAGCACGCTGCCCCCGATGCTGGCCAGCACGGTGCCCTCGCCCACGGTGCCGCCGCTGACGGCGTTGAAGTTCGTGCCGCCGCCGGTCAGGGGCCCCCACCAATCAAAGGTGCCGGCCGCTCCGAAGACGGTGGCTCCCTCGGCGGTGACGGTGGTCTCGTCACCGGCCAAGGAGGAGCCGACGGCGCCTCCGGTGTGCCAGGCCCAGCGGTCGCCATCGGGCCGCGTGACGTAGCTGGTGAAGGCGACCACCGGGATGGTGAGGGCGTTGAAGGCGGCCGAGTTGGTGGCGTTGCCATATGCCCCGCTGAACACGCGCCGACCGACCATGAAGAGATCGGTGCCGACGGGGATCGCGGCGGGGTTGGAATAGTCGCCGTAGTTGATCGTGGTGATGTTGCTGAAATTGGCGTTGAGAAAGTCGATGATGACCTGGTCGTTGCCCGCGGGGCCGACTCCGGAGATGGAGACGACGATGGCGTGGCTGGAGGCGGCGGAGGCGACGGCGAGAAGCGCGGCCGCGAGTTTGGTCATGGCGGGGAGCTTGCCCGGGGAACGGGTCTCGCTCGTTTGGCTGGAGGGGCGGGTGGGGCTGAGTTTCATTTTGAGGTGATGCTGGCGGATGGGTTTTACGGGTTCTGGCGACGCCTTACCCGGCGACGCCGGAGCCCGACCCAACAACGAAGCGGGGCGCGCGTGAAGCCGTTGCGTGCGCTAACTGTAGAATGAGCGGCCGGCGCCCGGGGCGGGGCGGCGGATGGGAAGCGATGGTCTAAATTTAGAGCAAAGAAGGTATGGCGGGGCGGAGAGGGCCGGGACTTGGTGGGCGTTTCCCCCACATCTCGAGCGAAGCCGCGAGGGTTCGAGCGAGGCAGTTCCATCCATCCCCATGCGATCCATTCCCCCGCCGGTCCGACCATTCATTCCGCTTTTCCTGTCAGCCGCGTCCGCCTGTTCGGCGGCGTCGGTGCAGTTCGACATCTCCGACAATGTCGGCGCCACGCCGGTGGCGGCGGGATGGGTGGCGGTCACGGGCACGACGAACGATCCGGAGACGCTCTCGGGGACCGATGGCGAACACACGCTCGTCCTGACGACCGGCGGCGACGGACAGGACCGCGAGCGCAACGCGAACCTGTTCCCCGTCGATACCGCGCTTTGGCGCGACTTTTGGTTCGTGGCGAACAGCACGACCGGCGGCGCGCAGGCCCTGGCGACGATCTCCGGTTTCGAGCCCGACACCAAATACTCGGTCGAGATCTGGGGCTTCGATTTTAACTCCACCGGCACGCGGGCGGTGATCTGGACGGACGCGGTGACGGGCAACAGCGACACGCACGCCTTCGACGGCTCGAGCTCGCCCGCGCCCGCGTCTCTCGCCGACCACGTGTGCGTGGTCACGGCGCAGTCGGACTCGGCGGGCGTGATCCGCCTCACCGGCGCGGCCGCCGCGGGTGGCTCGGGCGGCTTGCCCAACATCTTCGTCAACGGCATCCGCGTGTCGGACCATGGCGCGGCCACGCTTCCGACCGTCGAGGCGGAGTCGGGCACCTTGGGCGCGGACTTCGTCGTCACGACCATCGCGGGCGCCACCGCCATCGCGCCGGCGACGAACAACACCGCCTTCACGCCGGTGTCGGCGGAGCGCGTGGCGAGCTACGCGGTGACCTTCCCCTCGGCCGACATCTACCAGCTCTACGTCCGCGTCTATGTCGGGCCGGGCACCTTTTCGGACGACAGTTTCTTCTACGCCTCGAGTTTTGGAACGAAATCTCCCTCCAACGGCTCCGATTGGGTCGCCGTGATCTCGGGGCTGACCGATACCGGTTTCACCAACGCCGCGGAGCAGATCGTGGTCGGCGGCGGCTCGGCCGGGGCGCAGGTCTGGAAATGGGTCAAGTTTGGCACCTTCTACACGGTCAACGAGGGCGCGCTCACCCAGACCTTCCAGATCGGTTCGCGCGAGGATGGTTTCCACATCGACAAGTTCGCCTTTGCCCCCGCCGACGTGACCCTGACGGTCGCCGAGCTGGAGGCGGGCGTCCTGCCCGAGCGGCCGCCGACCGAGCGTTTCGAGGGCGCCGACGGCGTGGCCCTGCATCGCTTCGACGAGCCCTACAAGGCGACCAACTACGAGGGGGCGTCGCCGCTCTCCGGCCTCGTGCTTCAGGATGGAGAACTCTGGGGCATGGCTGCGGCGGGAGGACTTCAGGGCGCCGGCACCATCTACAAGCTCGCCCTCGACGGCGTGGTTTTCGACACCGTCAACACCCTGCCGGCGGAGATCGGCGTGAGCCGTCCCGCGGGCTCGCTCGTCGCCGGCCCGGGCGGCGTCTTCTACGGCGTATCGCAGACCGGCGGATCGAGCGGCACCGGCACGGTGTTTCGCCGCAACGCCGACGGCACCCTGACCATCCTGCGCAGCTTCTCCGCGCTCGCCGCGCACACCGGCTTCAACAGCGGCGGCGCCGGCCCCTGTGGCACCCTGCTGCTCGCCGGTTCGACGCTTTACGGCGCCACGTCGCAAGGCGGGGCCAACGGGCAGGGCGTGCTCTTTTCGGTGGGCGTGGACGGAAGCGGTTTCACGGTGCTGAAGGAGTTCGATGCCGTGTCACCAGGCACCGGATACAACTCGGGGGGCGCCCGACCCGTCGGCGGTCTGGTCACCGCCGGCGGCAAGCTCTATGGCGTGACCTCCGCCGGCGGCGCGGGCGGCACGGGCTTGGTGTTCTCCATCGACCCGAACGGCTCCAACCACACCGCGCTGCGCAGCTTCGCTCCGCTGGACGCGGACACGGCGACCAATTCGGGCGGCGCCTTCCCGGCCGGCGGTCTGACCCTGGTCGGCGGGCGCCTGCACGGCGTCACCCTTGCGGGCGGCGCCGCGGGGGCGGGCACGGTTTACTCGCTCGCCCTCGACGGCGGGTCCTTCGCGACCCTGCACGACTTTTCGCAGGGCGACGGGGCGGCGCCCGTCGCGCGGCCGAGCGCGTCGGGCAATTTGCTCTACGGCACGAGCTCGGCCGGGGGCGCGGGCGACGCCGGCACGGTCTTCGCCCTCGACGTTTCCGACGGACGTTTCCGCACCCTGCATCATTTCGAAGCGCTCGATGCCGACGGGCTCAACGCCCGCGGCGCCCATCCGGCGGCGGAGCTGTTGCGCGCGGGCGACGTGCTCTACGGAACGACGACGGCGGGCGGGCCGGGCGGCACCGGCGTCGTATTTGCCATTCCGCTACCGCTTGAAATCGGCATCACGACCACGCCCGGACTGGGCGCCGGGCCGACGCTTATCGTGACCGGCAGAGGCGGCCCTTTCTCCAGCTACACCATCCAGGCGACCGATGATCTCGCCCTGCCCGCCTCGTGGTTGGGCGTGCTCAGCGGTCCGGCCGACGCCAGCGGGCGGCTGGTCCATACCGAGTTCAACCACAGCGCGCCACGCCGCTTCTTCCGGCTGGTGACCAACCCCTGACCCCTCGCCGCTTCCCATGTCACGTTCCCCCTTGTTCGCTTTTGCCGCACGGTTCTTCCCCTTCGGTCTGCTGGCGCTTTTGTCACTCGCTCCGCTGATCGGCCGCGCGGCCGACGGTCGCTGGATCACGACCTGGACCACCGCGCCGCAGTCCACCAGCGCCGACAACCTGCCGCCCGCGCAGCTCGCCCACAACACGCTGCGGCAGTTCGTGCGCGTCTCGATCGGCGGCAGCCTGGTGCGCTTCCGGTTTTCCAACGCCTACGGCAGCTCGCCGGTGGTGATCCAGTCGGCGCACCTGGCGCTGGCGGTCGCGCCGGTGGGCTCGGGCCAGATCGATCCGGCGAGCTCGCGCGCCTTCCGCTTCGGCGGCGCGTCGGGCGCGGTGATCCCGCCCGGTGGCGTGCTTTACTCGGACCCCTTGCGTTACGAACTGCCGGAGCTGGCGGCGGTGGGCGTGAGCATTCATTTCGGAGCGGTCTCCAGCACGGTCATCACCAGCCACGGTGGCTCGCGCACGACCTCGTTTATCCAAAATGGCGACGCCACGGCGGACGCGGCCATGACCGGCGCGACGCGCACCGACCGCTGGTATATCATCACCGGTCTCGAGGTGCTGGCCCCGGCCTCCGGCGGCCTGGTGGCGGCCATCGGCGACTCCATCACCGACGGGCGCGGCACCACCACCAACGGCAACGACCGCTGGACGGATTTTCTCGCCGCGCGCTTGGCGGCGAACCCGGCCACCGAGCACGTGGGCGTGGGCAATCTCGGCATCGGCGCGACCGGCGTGGGCCTGGCGCGGGAGCGTTTCCGTCGCGACGTGGTGGACCAGCCCGGCGCGCGCTGGGCGGTGATTTTTATCGGTGTGAACGATATCGGTGGCTCGAACGCCCCGCCGGCGACCATCGTCAACAACCTCATCGCGGCCTACACCGACATGGCGACGCAGGCCCGGGCGCGCGGACTCAAGGTCTATGGCGCCACCATCACTCCCTTCGGCGGCAGCGGCTACTACTCGGTGGACCACGAGACGGCGCGCCAATCGATCAACGAGTGGATTCGCACCACGGCGGTGACGAGCGGCGTGTATGACGCCTGCATCGATTTCGACGCGGCGGTGCGCGATCCGGCCAACCCGGTGAACCTGTTGCCCGCCTACAATTCGGACAACCTCCACATCACGCCCGCCGGCTACGAGGCGATGGCGGCCGCGGTTGACCTCGGCCTCTTCACCACGCCCTGAACCGCAGGAAACGCGCGACGAACGCAGGTCTCCGGGCTTTCCCCAAGGGTGGGGCGCGAGCGCCGGGCGCGCCATCGCCGACTCAGGATCCAGGTAACGCCGCCGCGGGCCCGGCGGTCCCGCCCCACCACAGGTTTCCATCCCTTCCGCAACCAGCACCCCTCCCACGATGAGCGACTCCACCTCGGTCAAACTATCCTTCCGCGAAAAAGCCGGCTACGCGCTCGGCGACGCGGGGGCCAACTTCGTCTTCCAGACGCTGATGGTCTTCCAAATGACTTTCTACTCGAAGGTCTTCGGCATCAGCGTCGCCGCGGCGAGCTGGTTGTTCCTCTGCGGGCGCCTCTTCGACGCCATCACCGATCCGCTGATGGGCGTGATCGCGGACCGCACCAAGTCGCGCTGGGGGCGCTTTCGCCCCTGGTTGCTGTGGTCGGCGCTGCCCTTCGCGCTGGTGTTCTGGGCGGCCTTCACGACCCCCGATCTCGGGCCTCAGGGCAAGGTGCTCTACGCCTGGGCGGCCTACCTCGGCCTCATGGCCATCTACACGGTGAACAACGTGCCCTACTGCGCGCTGAACGGCGTGATGACGGGCGACGTGAACGAGCGCACGAGCCTCTCCACCTACCGCTTTTTCGCGGCGATGGTGGTCGGGTTTATCGTCTCGGGCATGACCTGGCCGCTGGTGGAAAAATTCGGCGGCGGCGACGACGCGAAGGGCTGGTCGATCACCATGGGGATCTTCGCCGCGATCACGGTGGTGTGTTTCGTGGTGGCGTTTTTCTCGGCCAAGGAGCGCGTGCAGCCCGACCCCGCGCAGAAGAGCTCGGTCAAGCAGGACCTCGCCGACGCGTTCGCGAACCGGCCGTGGGTCGTGCTGTTTTTAGCCACGCTGGCGATTTTCATGATGCTGTCGGTGCGCGGCGGCTCGCTGCCGCTTTTCACGCAGTTCGTCGTTGATCACGCGGCCCTCGGGGAGTTTTTGCGCTCGGCGGGTTTCGTGCAGGCGCAGGCGGGCGAGCCGAGCGGCTGGCAGTGGTTGCTCGATTCGGTGGGCTATCTGGTCCGGCCGGATCTTTCGAACGTCGAGGCGGTGGGCTTCGGTTTCTTCAACATGTGCGGCAGCACGGTGACGATCCTGGGCGTGCTCATGTCGAAGCCGCTCTCGCAGCGCTTCGGCAAGGTCGGCGTGTTCGGCGTGTGCCTCGCGCTGACGGGCGTGGCGACGCTGTGGTTGTTTTTCATCCCGGGCGACGCGATCGGCACGCAGTTCGTGCAGGGCCTCGTCTGGGCGGCCGCCTATGGTCCGACCATCCCGCTGCTCTGGTCGATGATCGCGGACGCGGCCGACTACGGCGAGTGGAGGACCGGGCGGCGCGCCACCGGCTTCGTGTTCGCGGGCGTCGTCTTCGCCTTGAAGGCCGGCCTCGGCGTGGGCGGCTTCATCGGCGGGCAGGTGCTCGCCGCGCATGGCTTCGCCGAGGGGGCGGAGACGGCCGCGGCCAGCCTGCGTGGCATTCGCATGACCGCCGCGGTGTATCCGGCGATCTGCATCGGCCTGGCGGTCCTCGCGCTCACGCGCTACCCGATCAACAAGGAACTGAACCTGCGCATCGGCCGCGAACTCGCCGAACGCCGGGCGCGCTTCGGCGCCGGTGGGGCGTGAGGCCGCCGTGCCGTGCGCTCGCGGGAGCGCCGCCGTCGCCGCCACCGCTCGCTCCCGGTTGGTTTCATTCTCCATCCCGTCCCTCGGCCGAGCGCGGTTCGACTTGCCGTCGATGTTGCCCGCGCCGCGGCGGGATGGTTGCATCCGCCTTTCCCGTGTCCGTCTTAACTGAATACATACCCGTTGCCCATGAGACCCTTTAACAGCTCCGCCTTATCCCTTCTGACCCTTTGTTGTCTGCCGTTCGGCGGTGGCTTGTTCGCGAAGCCCGTCGTGCCCGAAACCGCCGCGACGTCCTTTCCCCTCGGTTCGGTGCATCTGCTGGAAGGCCCCTTCGCGCAAGCGGTTCGCGCCAACCGCGAGTATCTGCTCGCGCTCGACGCGGACCGCCTGCTCGCGCCCTTCCTGCGCGAGGCGGGTCTGCCTCCCCGCAAGCCGTCCTACGGCAACTGGGAGAGCGGTGGCCTCGACGGCCACACCGCCGGACACTACCTCTCGGCCCTCGCGCTCATGGTGGCGTCGGGCAACGACACGCCCGACGGCGAGCTGAAGCGTCGCCTCGGCCACATGTTGGACGAGCTGGAGCGCTGCCAGAAGGCCTCCGGCGACGGCTACATCGGCGGCGTGCCGGGCGGCAAAGAATTCTGGGCCCGGATCGCAAAGGGAGACGTCGGCCGGATCTGGAGCAAATGGGTGCCCTGGTATAACGTTCACAAGACCTACGCGGGCCTGCGCGACGCGTATGCGGTCGCCGGCGAGGAGCGGGCGCTCGGCCTGCTCGTCGGCTTCGGCGACTGGTGCGTCAACCTCACTTCCGGCCTCACCGATCAGCAGATGCAGCAGATGATCGGCTCGGAGTATGGCGGCATGAACGAGACCCTGGCCGACATCTACGCGCTCACCGGTGACGAGAAATATCTGCGCGCGGCGGAGCGCTTCAACCATCGCGAGCTGCTCGACCCCCTGCTGAAGCATGAGGACCGGCTGACGGGCAAACACGCCAACACCCAGATCCCGAAGGTCGTCGGCTTCCAGCGTATCGCCACGCTCACGGGGGATCGGGCGACGACGGACGCGGCGCGGTTTTTCTGGGAGACCGTGACCGGTCGCCGAAACGTCGCCTTCGGCGGCAACAGCGTGGGGGAGCACTTCAACGACCCGAGCGACTTCCGCGGGATGCTGGAGCACCGCGAGGGGCCGGAAACCTGCAACACCTACAACATGCTGCGCCTCACCGAGCAGTTGTTCGCCGTCGCGCCCGAGGCGGGTTTTGCCGACTACTACGAGCGCGCGCTCTACAACCACATCCTCGCCTCCATCCATCCGGAGCAGCCGGGCTACGTTTACTTCACCCCGATCCGCCCCGGGCACTATCGGGTGTATTCGGAACCCGAGCACACCTTCTGGTGCTGTGTCGGCACCGGCATGGAGAACCCGGGGAAATACGGCGAATTCATCTACTCCCGCGCGAAGGACGCCGGCGTTTACGTGAACCTCTTCATCCCCTCCGAGCTGAGCTTGGCGGAGGGCGCGACGCTGCGGCAGGAGACGCTGTTTCCCTTCGAGCCGAGGACGCGGCTCACGTTTGAGCTGAAACGTTCGTCGAAGTTTCCCCTGCGCCTCCGTCATCCGGGCTGGGTGGCCAGGGGGAATTTCTCCGTGAGCATCAACGGGCGTCCCTACGCCGAGGCGCTCGAGTCCGAGCCCTCGTCTTATCTGGAGATCGACCGGCGCTGGCGTGACGGGGACGTGATCGAGATCGGGCTGCCCATGCGCACCACGGTGGAGCGTCTGCCCGACGGGTCCAACTGGGCCGCGATTCTGCACGGTCCCATCGTGCTCGCCGCGCCGCAGGGCGACGACCGCATGTTCGGGCTCCGCGCCGACGCCGCCCGCATGGGGCACGTGGCCCACGGTCCGCTCGTGCCGCTCGATCAGGTGCCGGCGCTGCTGGCCGCGGACGCGGAGGTGCCCGCGCATGTGGTGCCGGATCCGGTCGCTGGTCCCCTGCGCTTCCGTCTGCGCGACATCGTCTCGCCGGTGGCCCCGCGGGGCGTGCCGCTCGTGCCGTTTTTCGCACTGCACGATTCGCGTTACCAGATGTATTGGGAACTCACGACGGCCGCCGAGCTGGAGGCCCGGCGGGAGCAGATCGCGGCCTCCGAGCGTTCCCGGGCCGCGCGCGAGGCGGCCACCCTCGACCGGGTGGCGGTGGGCGAACAACAGCCCGAGGTGGAGCATGATTTCCAAAGCGAGGGAGCCCGCGGCGGTTTCCACGAGGGGCGGCGTTGGCGCGAGGCGCGTTGGTTCCAATACACGCTCGACACCCGCGGCGAAAAACGGGTCGAGCTGGAGCTGACCGTCTGGGGCAGCGACACCGGCCGGGCTTTCGACGTGCTTGTCGAGGGCGAGCGCATCGCGACCGTCGAGCTGAAGGGCGAGGCGCCGGGGCGCTTTGTTGAAAAACGGTTCCCCGTGCCGGCGGAGGTGTTGGCCAAGGCGCGCGAGGGTCGCGTCACGGTGCGGCTCCAGGCCGCGAATGGCGCGACCGGGCACGTGTTTGACGTGCGGCTCATGCGCGCGGCGGGCGGGGCGGATGGGGCGAACGATTCGGCCTCCGCGTCCACCGCGGTTTTGGCCGGGAACGAGGTGCTCGACCAGGTGCGGATCGGCGACGCGACGTCCGAGAGCGCCCATGGTTTCCACGGCGAGGGGGCCGAGATCGGCGTGCATCGGGGGCGCCATTGGCGGCACGGGCGCGCGTTCGAATACACCCTGGAAACGAAGGGGGCTCCGGCGGCCGAGCTTGCCGTCGTCTATTGGGGCGGGGACGCCGGCCGGGTCTTCGACATTCTTGTGGACGGGCGGGTCGTCGGCTCGGAACGCCTGAACGCGGAGCGAAACGGCGAATTTGTCGAGAGGCGCTACCGGGTGCCGGCCGAGATTCTCGCCGGGGCGAAGGACGGACGGGTGAAGGTCGGCTTCCGCGCCTCGCAGTGGGTGGCCGGTGGGATATTCGACCTGCGCCTTGTTCGCTCCGGTCCGGGCGCCGGGACACCCTGACAAGCGTCCCCACACAGCGGGTCTTACCGAGGCCGCGGCGTTTCGCCGCGGCCTCTTTTTTTTGCGCGCGTCGCCGCGTTGGTCAAACGTTAGCGCAATCTTTGTTTTTATGGTCGGGGGTCTTGCTGGTAGCGGCTGGTGGAGTGGTTCCAGCCACGCTCACCCCTCCCCGTTATCTCTCCCCAACCCGAACGCCCGGCCCGGTCACGTGGCTTTTTGCGTCTTACTCCATGAAAAATTATATCCGTAAGTTATTCATCAACAGCGGACCGCAAGGTTATCGCTACGTCGGCGGCTCCACGCTGCTGACCTTGGGACTCTGCTCCGCATTGACCTCCATCGGCCTGCCGTCCGCCCGCGCGGCCAGCGCCACCTGGACCGGAGGCGCGGACGGCCTGCAGACGGGACTCAACGTCGATACCAACTGGAGCACCGGCTCTGCGGCCTTCGTGAGCTCGGACGTCGTGACTTTCGACAACACCACCCCGCTGGGCACCACCTTGGTGTGGTCCGCGCAGTTCGGCCCCAGCTTCGGCGCGACCGACGGTGTGCACATCAACTACACCGGCGCGGGCAATCTCACGCTCAACAGCGATCCCGACTCGGCGTTCTTCGGTCTGGGCAACATCACCATCGCCTCCGGCGCGGGCACCTTCACGCTCGGCGACGGCGGGGCCACCACGACCCTGGTGTTTCGCGGCGCCAACGGCATCGACACCTTCACCAACAACAGCGCCAACACCGCGGTCATGGCCTCCGATGTCGCCTGGCGCGCGGGTGGCGGCGGGGCCAAGACCCTCAACTTCGAGGGCTCCGGCAACTGGCGCCTCCAATCCGGCCTGCGCATCGACGCGAGCCAGGGCCAGTCGCCCCTCACCGTGAACAAAAACGGCGCGGGCACATTGGAACTCGCGGGAGCAAACAACTTCGGCGGCAGCGGCCCCGTCACCGCGGGCACCCCCGCGCTTAATCTCAACCAGGGCACTATCTCCGTCACCGGTGCCGGATCCTTCGGCACGAGCGGCGTGTTCACTCATCCCATCGCGCTCGGCTCCGGCACCTTCAACTTCGGCAGCACCTCCACCCAGACCTTCTCCGGCGTCATCTCCGGCTCGGCCGCCTACAACCAGAGCGCCGGCAACGTCACCCTCACCGGCGTCAACACCTTCAGCGGACCGGTCACCGTCACCGGCGGCACCCTAGCCCTCGGCGGCGCCGGCACGCTCAACTCCGCCGGCACCGTGATCGTCAACGGCGCCACCGCCGGTCTGACCAACAACAACACGACCGACGCCTTCACCCCCGCCGTCTCGCTGCGCGCCGGCACGCTCGCCGGCACCGGTGTCTTCAACACCGTCACCGTCCCCAACAACGCCGCCAACACCGTCGCGCTCGGCCGAGCCGGCGCGGAGACCCTCACCGTCGGCAGCCTCGCCTTCCAGGGCGCCACCAACCTCACCATCAGCAAGGTCGCCGCCACGCCCACCGCCGCCTCGGTCACCGTCACCGGCGCGCTCACCACCACCCCCGCCGCCGGCAAGGTGAAGCTCAACGCCTCGCTGCCCTTCTGGACCAGCGCCCAGTTCTACAACCTCATCCACGCCGGCACCTTCACCGGCAGCGCCGCCGACTTCCAGATCGGCACCGTCTCCGGCCTCACCAGCCGCCAGAGCGCCACCGTCTCCGTGCAGGGCACCGACATCGGCATCATGATCAATGGCGACACGCCCCGCTGGACCGGCGGCGGCAACGCCACCTGGGACACCACCTCCACCGGCAACTGGAGCCTCATCGTCGGCGGCGGCGCCACCACCTTCCTCGCCGGCGACGTCGTCCGCTTCGACGACACCGCCAGCAACCCTGCGGTGAGCATCGCCGCCGCCGGCGTGGCGCCCGCCTCCACCCAGTTCGCCAACGAAACCCTGGCCTACACCCTCTCCGGCCCCGGCGGCATCACCGCCGGCAGCCTCATCAAGGACGGCGCCGGCTCGCTCACGATTTCATCGGCCAACACCTACACCGGCGGCACCATCATCAACGCCGGCACCGTCACCCTCTCCGGCTCCGGCACCCTCGGCGCGCCCGCCTCGCCCGTCACGGTTAATGGCGGCACCCTCGACCTCGGCGCCGCCACCCGCACCCGCGATACGCTCTCGGTCGGCGGCGACGCCTCCGTGGTCAACGGCCAGCTCGCCGTCACCACCCTCACCGGCACCGGCACCTCCGGCATCGCCACCGTCTCCGCCGTCGTCGGCGGCACCGGCTCGGTCGTGATGAACGGCGCCGGCGGCACCCTGACCCTCGCCGCCGCCAACACCTACACCGGCGGCACCACCGTCACCGCCGGCACCCTCGCCCTCTCCGGCGTCGGCACCCTCGGCGCGGCCGACGCCAACGCCACCGTCGCCGGCGGCGTGCTCGACCTCGGCGGCACCACCCAGACCCTCGGCACCCTCACCATGGCCGGCCCCGGCACGGTGCAAAACGGCACGCTGCACAACACCGACGTCACCAGCAGCCACACCACCGGCACCGCCGTCGTGGCCGCCGCGCTCACCGGCGACGGCTCCGTCACCAGCAACGCCGCCGGCGGCGTGCTCGCTCTCTCGGGCACGAACACCTACACCGGCGCCACCACCGCCACGCTCGGCACCCTCCAGCTCGGCAACGGTGGCGAGACCGGCTCCATCTCGCCCGCCAGCCCCATCACCGTCGCCGCCGGCGCGGTCTTCGCGGTCAACCGCAGCAACGCCGCCGTGCAGGGCACCGACTTCGGCACCGTCACCGGCGCCGGCGGCTTCACCAAGTCCGGCACCGGCGTCACCACCCTCAACACCGCCAACACCTACGCCGGCACCACCACCGTCCTCGGCGGCACCCTCGAGATCACCGACTCCCAGGCGCTCGGCACCGGCTCGGTCAACATA
The DNA here is from genome assembly GCA_966252115.1 of uncultured Akkermansia sp. Lineage (GTDB taxonomy): Bacteria > Verrucomicrobiota > Verrucomicrobiia > Opitutales > Opitutaceae > IMCC26134_A. Next base: position 66 of record CBINNW010000057.1, on the reverse strand, counting down.
AACGGCTTCGGCAACCGCCTGCACCTGGTCGGCGGCGTCACCCTGCCCAACCTCATCAACACCGGC
>CBINNW010000056.1:0-31229 GCA_966252115.1 uncultured Akkermansia sp. | reverse complement strand
CCGCCGCCCGCCCGGGCGAGCCCGAAGATCGCCTCCGCCGCATCGCCTTCACCGCCTGGACCGAACTCGACGCTCCCGCCGCCGCCCGCTGGGCGCTGGCCCTTGCGCCATCGCCCGTGATCGACGAGGGGACCGCTCGCCTGTTTCTCCACGAGGCCGCCTTGGCTTGGGGCAGGGACGACTTCGGCGCCGCCTACGCCTGGTCCGAATCGCTCGCCCCCGGGCCTTCCGACGAAGTTGGCGTGCTCCTGATCGAGGACCTCGCGTTCTCCGATCCCGACCGCGCCTTGTCCCTCGCCCGGGAGCGGGGCTCCGAGTTTCTCCACACCCACCGCGCCCGCCTCTTCGCCGCGCTCGCGCCCGCCGCGCCCGCCGCCGCCCTGCGAACCTTCGGCGCCGACCTCCCGCAGACCGATTTTCAATATCGCGGCCCCGCCCTGGAGGCCCTCGAGACCTGGCTCGGACTCGATACCGCCGCCGCCTTCGACTGGCTCCTCGCCCGCTCTTCGGAGAAAGACCCCGGCGACTATTCCACCCTGCTTGGATCGGTTCTCCAGGGCCTGCGTCCGCCTCCGGCGGCCTGTCCCGCCCTGGCGAATCTGCTCCTCGCCCGCACCGATTTGTCCGACCGGATCGCGCATCTCCGCCACTTCACCTGGGCGTGGGCCCAGGCCGACGCGCCGGCCGCGCTTGCCTGGTTGAAAAAACTCCCCGACGTCGAGGCGCGCAACACCTTCGTCGAGGATGCCATGCTCCAGTTGGGGCCGGACGATTTTCTCGCCTTCGCCTCGCTCCTGCCCGAGAGCCCGACCCGCTCCCGCCATATTCGGGACTACCTCACGAATTTCGCCGAAAACTCCCCCGCCGTCGCCCGCCTCTGGTTCGAGCAACACCGGGACCTGCCCGAGGTCGCCGCCGCGGCCACGCTCCCCGAGCGCGGTTTTATCGTTCAGCTTGCCGGCGACGATCCCCTCGCCGCGCTCGACCATTGGGAACAATTGCCCGGCGCCGCCGACCGCATCGCCACCGCCGCGCCCCTGGCGCTCGCCTGGGCTCGGCGCGATCCGGCGGCGGCCGCCGTCTGGCTCCAGACCCTGCTGGTCGTGCCCGATCTTTCCGATGCCGACCGCGAGGTCCTGACCGCGAGTTACGGTCAATCCATCGGCTTGCTCGCCCGTGGCTCCCCCGCGGAGCTTCTCCGCGTCGCCGAAGAGGGGCCCGAATCCCTCCGCGCCCAAGCCTACAATTCGCTCGCCAACGACAACCCATATGGGTTCAGCGGCGCGCTCGGCGACGCCGGCAGTCCCACGTCCGTGCCGCACGTCACCCGCGCCGAGCTCCTCGCCTCCGCCCCCGCCGCCCCGCATCGCGACAACGCTCTTCGAAGCCTCATCTACAACTGGCTGCGGACCGACCACGCCTCCGCTCGCGCTTGGCTCGAAACTCACGCGGCGCTCCCGCCCGACACCGCCGCGCTCCTCATCTACGCATGCGATCCACTGACGCCGCCCCACCTGTGACAACCATGCGCGCCCGTCTCGCCCCGCTTCTGCTCGGCCTCGCTCTCGGCTCCGGCGCCGCCTGGCTCGGCCTTCGGCTTGTCGCTCCCGGCTCAGCCGCCCCCGCCGCCCCCGCCCCTGACGCCGCGTCGGGGGTTCCCGTCTGGGACTGGAGGAGTCGGCCCGCGCCGCCCGCCCTCACCGCCGCCGGCCAAATCCGGTCGCTGCTCGACGCCTGGCAAAACCTGCGCGGCCCGGATGGCTCGCCCGCCGATCATGCCACGCGCGCCCAAACGCTTCGCGCGCTCATCAGCCGTCTGCCCGCGAACGCGTTGGCACGTTTGCTCGACCGCCTCGTCGCCGCCTCCGCCCCGGCCGACCGCGCCCTGTGCCAACTCGCCTTCGACCATTGGACGGAAACCGACGCGCCGGCCGCGACCCGCTGGGCGGCCGAGCGCGCCGCGTCGTCAGAGCCGGCCGACCGGGCGCTCCTCGAGCTGGCGCGCCAAGCCCTCCGCGTCTGGGCGAAACAGGACGTCGCGTCCGCGGCCGCCTGGGTGTTCGCCATGGGAGAGGGGAACGTCTCGGACCGCCTCGCCCCGCAGGCCCTCGCCGCCCTGGCCGAGGCCGATCCCGCCGCCGCCCTGCAAGCCCATGGCGCCCGTGCCTGGGGCGGTGGCGTCGGCATCGTCAATCTCGCCGCTCCGCTTCGCGCCTGGGCTCTCCGCGACCCCGCCGCCGCCCTGGGCTGGATCGCCGCCCAGCCCGCGACCCAGCCTCGTCTCTACGAGCAGTTGCTCGCTTTTCTTTCCCACACGCACCAGGAGGGGCGCCGTCTCGCCGAGGCGCTTGTGCGCCAACCCGGCATTCCCCGCCGCGCCGAGGCCATCGCGGAGATGATCCGGCGGCACGAGATGGACCGCCCGGCCGAGGCCATCACCTGGCTGGAGTCCCTCGCGGACGCCGACCTGCGGCGGCGCGTCCTCGCCCACCTCGCCACCCGGCACGATGCGTATCACCCCGAGAAAAGCCTGCCTTTCGCCCTCGCCCTGCCCGCCGGCCAGGAACGCACCCAAGCCCTCGCGCGGACGCTCGACGTCTGGCACCGCACGGCGCCCGAGGTGGCCAAACAATGGATACAAACGAGCGACGATCCCTCCGTCGCCGTCGCCACCGCGCCCATCCATGCCGCCCTGCTGGCCGACATCGCCCGCGACGAACCCGCCACCGCCCTCGCCGAGTGGGAAAAGCTCGCCAGCCCGGTCGCTCGCGAGGCCGCCATCGTCCCCATCGTCGAGGCGTGGAGCGCGAGCGACCCCGGCGGCGCCCTGCGCTGGTATGTCGAGCGCTCGCGCGCCACGCACCCCAACCTCATGCCCCCCGCGACCCTGCTCTTCCCCTGGGCGCAAAAAGACCCCGAGGCGGCGCTGCGCTGGACGGAGGATTTCGTCGCGGGCACGCCTTCCTTTCTGACGAAGGAATGGCGCGACGTCATTCGCGACCGCTCCTTCGATGCTCTGGGCGGCGGCCTGCATGCCGAGGCGCCGCGTGCCGAGACCGCCGCGCTCCTCGCGAAAATCCGCGACCCACGGCTTCGCGCCGAAGTTTTGGAGCACCACGCCCGCGAGTGGCTGACCAAGGACCCCGCCGCCGCCCGCGCCTGGCTGGAAAACTCCGACGCGCTCAGCCCCGAGCAGGTCGCCGCGCTGCTTCAGCCGAAGTCGGAATGATGAATGTGGAATGATGAACGGGGAGAGCCCCTGTTCCCGCCGCACGTGGCAGGCCCCGGCGGCTCCGGGCGCATTCCTCGTTCCGCATTCATAATTCATAATTCTCCATTTTCCGGTGTTCGGTTCCGCGTTCGGGGGCGATTACCAGAGGAACACCGATGAACGATGACGCCGCACTTCTCCGACGCTACGCCGCGACCGGCGCGCAGGACGCGTTTGCCGAATTGGTGCGCGGCCACCTCCGGCTCGTTTACCAGGCCGCCCTGCGCCACAGCTCCGGCGACGCGCATCGCGCCGAGGAGATCGCGCAGATCGTCTTCACCGAGGTGGCGCGCAAATCCGGCGACTTGTCCCGCCACCCGCTGCTCGTCGCGTGGCTGCATACGACGACGCGGCACATCGCCTTGCGCCTCCGCCGCGCCGAGGCCCGCCGCCTCGCCCGCGAACACGCCGCCTTCGCCATGAACGCGGACGAACTCGGCGGCGGCTTTGGCACCGACGCCGGCGTCACCGCGCCCGAACCGGCCGCCGAGTGGGAGCGACTGCGCCCCTTCATCGACGAGGCGCTCGAGTCGCTCGGCGACCGCGACCGCGCCGCCGTGTTGCTGCGCTTTTTCGAAAACCGTTCCTACGCCGAGGTCGCCGCCGCGCTCTCCGTGTCCGACGACGCCGCGCGCGTGCGGGTGAATCGCGCCCTCGAAAAACTCCGCGCCACGCTCGCCCGGCGCGGCCTCGTCTCCACCGCGACCGCCCTCGGCCTCGCGCTCGCGCAGCCCGCCCTCGCCGCCACCCCGCCGGGCCTCGCCGCCAGCGTCATCACCGTCTCCCTCACCGCCGCCACCACCACCACCGCCGTCGTCATGAGCACCGCCAAAATCGCCGCCCTCGTCACCGGTGCCGTCGCCGCCCTCTCGCTCGGTTTTGCCTTCTCTTCGCCCCCGCGCCCGGCGCAAGCCTCCATGCTGTCGTCACCCGTTTCGACCGCGTCCGCCCCCGCTTCCGCCAATCTTCCCGGCACGCCGCAACCCGCGTCCGCGCGGCCCACCACCACGGCGAGCCGCACCCTGAAAATCCCCCCGCGGCTGCAAGCCGCCGAGGCGGCCGACGCGCTCGCGCTCTACCTCGCGCTCCCGCCTCTACCCGACCAGGCCGACGCCACCGCCTTTAACGCCCGCGCCGCCCAGCTCCGTGGCCTGCTCACCATCCTGCCCTCGGACGCGTTCACCCGTCTGCTCGACGCGCTCGCCACCCGCGAGGGTCAGACCGAAAACCGCCTGCGCGGCCTCGCTTTCGAGGTCTGGACCGAACGCGAGGCGCCGGTCGCCGCCCGCTGGGCCGACGCCCTCGCGCCGAGCCCGGCCCTCGACGCCGGCACCCGCCTCGCCTACCTCCGGCAGGCCGCCGTTGCCTGGGCCGCGCAAGATTTTGACGCAGCCTTCGCCTGGACCGAATCCCGGCCCGATCCCGCGGACCTCGGCGATCTCGCCCGCGCCCTCATCCTCGCCCTCGCCTCCACCGACGGCCCCCGCGCCCTGTCGCTGGCCCGTGCCCGCGGCGGTGATTTTTTCCAAACAAACGAAGTGCGTCTCGTCCTCAATTGGTCTGATCGCGACCCCGCCGCCGCGATGCGCACCCTCGGTTCCGTCGCGATGGCCGAGCGACGTTTCGGCTATCCCTACGATTTCGCCCTCAGTCTCTGGTTTGGAAAAAATCCCGCCGCCGCCCTCGACTGGCTTTTCGCCCAGCCGCCGCCCGTCACTTCGCTCGACCAGTTCAAATTCGACACCCTCGTCACCAGTGGCCCGGCGCTGAATATCCCCGATCCCGGTGTCGTCGCCACCGCCCTCCTCGGCCGCCCCGAACAATCCAAATACCTCCCGCTTCTGCTCCGCAATTGGCTCACCCGCTCCCCCGACGCCGCCCTCGCCTGGCTCGACACGCTCGCCGACGCGTCCCTCCGGGCCGAGTTGCTCGAGTTTGGCTCCGGCCAACTCGCCATCCAGACCAGCTCGCCCGAACGCTATTTGCCGATCCTGGTGCGGCTCCCTCCCGGCGAAGATCGGGATGAAAAAATCACCCGCGCCCTCGGCGCCCTCGCCGAACGCTCGCCCGATGCCGCCCATGCCTGGATGCAGGCCCACGACACCCCGGAATTCGCCGGCGTCGCGGCCCGCGTTAACGGGCAACTCATCAGCGGTCTCGCCGCCGCCGATCCCGCCGCCGCCCTGGCCCGCTGGCAGGCGCTCCCGGAGGGCACGGCCAAAGAAAAGATCGCCTGTGATCTCGCCCAAAACTGGGCCAAGACCGACCCCGCCGCCGCCGCCCGCTGGTTCGGGGATCAGCTGCCGGCCACGCCCTCGGATTTGGATCAGAATATTCTGACCACCCTGACGATATCACTGATGCGTTCACAGCCCGGAGTGCAAGTGCGGCCGAATGACGAAACCGAGACGGAACTCGCCCGAAAACTCACCCTGACCGCCACCACCCGGGCCTGGGCGCAACGGGATCCGCTCGCGGCCTTGCACTGGGCCACCTCCCTTCCCGATCCCGCCCGGCGCCAGATCGCCATCACCATCGTGAGCGTCGCCGACGAGCGCCCGCTACCGGCGCAGGCCGACCTGCTCGTGCAGATCCAGGACTCGGAGGTGCGCGTCCAAAGCTTGAACGAGCTTTTCAGCCACTGGCTGCAAAATGATCCGCCCACCGCCCGCGCGTGGCTCTATACCCATGACGCTCTCAGCCCGGAGCAAATCGCCACGCTCCTCGCACAAGCCGAAAAAAACGCGACGAGAGCCACCTCCATCCCCTCTCCGAAATGAGCCGCTCCGCCGCCCTTCGCTGTCTCGTTCCCGCCTTCACCGTCGGCCTCGCCCTGGGCTGCGGCGCCTGGTTCGCCTACCGCCTCGCCACCGCGGGCTCCGCCGTGTCCTCGACCGCGCGCGTCTCCACGGGCTCCGCGACGGCTCCGGATCTGCCCGCGTGGGCCTGGCGCGAATCGTTGCGACCACCGCCCCTGCCCGCCGCCACGCTTGTCCCCGCCACCGACGCCTGGCTCGCGCTCCGAGGTGCCGACGGCTCGCCCGTCGATCCCGCCACCCGGCTCGATACGCTTCGCGCCCTGCTCGCCCGCCTCGACTCCGGCTCCTTTCCCCGCCTGCTCGATCCGCTCTTCGCGTCCACCGATCCGACCGACCGGCCCCTGCTCACCATCGCCTTCACCGCCTGGGCCGAGCTCGACGCCCCCGCCGCCGCGAGATGGCTCGCCACCCTTGCCGAGCCATCCGACTGGGCACGCACCCGGCTCGCGCCAATCGCCGCGCACGCCTGGATGGCGCTCGATCCCCTCGCGGCCTCCACCTGGGCCTGCGCGCTGCAGGACGGCTCCCTCGCGCGAACCTTCGCGCGCATCGTTCTCCCCGCCCTCGCCCGGCAGGATCCCCGACGCGCCCATGCCCTCGCGGTCTCCCGGGACAATAACTTCCTCAATAACGTGCTCAACGACGTGCTCGCGGCGCTCGCCGAGTCCGATCCCGCCGCCGCCTTGCGCACCTTCGGCTCCGGTCTTTTCCAGCAAGGAGGAGGCGGATTTTTGGCGGTCAGAACCCCGCTCACCCGCTGGATGCAGTCCGCCCCGACGGACGCCCTCCGATGGCTCGCCGACGAGACCCATGCAAACGATCACGCGTGGTTCGACACCCTCGATGATCTGTCGCGAAACGACGCCGTCCTCACCCGGACACTCCTCGACACGCTCCTGGCCCGCCCCGAAATCCCGCGCAACCGGGCGTCGCTCGGACAATTGTTTTCCCGCTGGGCCACGGAAGATTCCTCCGCCGCCCTGCAATGGTTTGAGAAAATCGACGCTCCCGACCTGCGCGCCAGCCTTCTCGCGGCGGCCTCCAGCAGTCCCGATTTGGAGCACCCCGAAAAAGGGCTGCCTTTCGCACTCGCCCGCGCCGACAGCCAGGATCGCACGAATACACTGACCCGAATCCTCGGTGAGTGGGCCGCCCGAGCGCCCACCGAAGCACTCGCCTGGATAGCCCAACACGCCGAAGATCCCGGCGTCGCCGCCGCATCGAAGCAGGCCCAGGCCGCCATCCTCGGCACCATCGCCCTCACCGAGCCCGCCACCGCCGTGGCCGAGTATCAGGCCCTTCAGGACATCGAAACCAGGAAAGCCGCCCGCGACGCCATCGCCGACGCCTGGGCCAAACACGATCCCGGCGCCGCCCACCTTTGGAGAACCGCCCAGAACGAGTCTCTCGGCTATCCGCCCCTCGCCGGCCACTCCGTGATTTTCCACGCATGGTCACGCCGCGATCCGCTCGCCGCCCTGCGCTGGGCCGAGCAGGTTTCCCCGCCCCGCTCGCGCGAGTTTTACCTCAAGGCGCTTACGGACTCGGGCGTGGATTCGATGCCCCGCGCCGCCGCCGCGGATCTCTACGCCCAGCTCAAAGACCCGACCGAGCGTGTCGCCTACGTCACCCAACATCTTCGCCAGTGGCTCATCAAGGATCGCGCCGCCGCCCGCGCTTGGCTGGAAAGCCACGACATCCTCACCGCCGACCAGGTCGCCGCGCTGCTTCAGGCGAAGTCGGAGTGATGAATGTAGAATGATGAACGGGGGGAGCCCCTGTTCCCGCCGCACATGGCAGGCCCCCCTCTTCCGGCGGCTCCGGGCGCATTCTTCATTCTGCATGCATAATTCATAATTCTCGCTTTTCCGGTGTTCGGTTTTTTCGCCGGCGGGTGTTAATGGGCGGAACCCCATGCAAGACGACACCGCGCTCCTCCGCAGCTACGCCGACCACCGTTCGGAGGCGGCGTTTGCCGAGCTGGTGCGGCGCCACCTCGGCTTGGTTTATCACGCCGCGCTTCGCCAGACGGGTGGCGATCCGCATCGTGCGCAGGAGATCGCCCAGCTCGTCTTCACCGACTTGGCGCGCAAAGCCGCCGACCTCGCGCGCCAACCGCATCTCGTGGCCTGGCTCCACACCGGGGTCCGCTATGCCGCATCCCACCTCCGCCGCGCCGAGGCCCGCCGCCTCGCCCGCGAGCAGGAGGCTTTCGCCATGAGCCAAACTGAAACCGCGCCCGAGCCGGCCGCCGATTGGGAGCGACTGCGCCCCTTCATCGACGAGGCGCTCGAGTCGCTGGGCGACCGCGACCGCGCCGCCGTGTTGCTGCGCTTCTTCGAAAACCGTTCCTACGCCGAGGTCGCCGCCGCGCTCTCCGTGTCCGACGACGCCGCGCGCGTGCGGGTGAATCGCGCCCTCGAAAAACTCCGCGCCACGCTCGCCCGGCGCGGCCTCGTCTCCACCGCGACCGCCCTCGGCCTCGCGCTCGCGCAGCCCGCCCTCGCCGCCACCCCGCCGGGCCTCGCCGCCAGCATCACCACCGCATCCCTCTCCGCCGCCGCGGCGGCCACCGCAGCCACCGCGACTGGCGCCTCGGTGGGTGGCGCCGGCGGCGCGTTATCAGCCACCACCACCGCCGTCGTCGTCATGAGCACCGCCAAGATCGCCCTCACCACCGCCGGCGTCCTCACCCTGCTTTCCCTCGGTGTTGCCCTCCACCAGCACCGAGCCGCCTCGTCTCATAATTCTACATTCATAACTCCTAATTCGTCTTCCTCGGCGCTCTCCCCCGCCGACCTCGCCGCGATCCTCCACCCCGCGCGCCTTTCCCCGGCGGACGCCGCCGAAGCCCTCGCCGCCTACCTCGCCCTCCCGCCGCTCGCCCCGGACGCGCCGCAGGCCGACTACCTCGCGCGCGCCGAGCGGCTGCGCGCCCTGCTCACCATCCTGCCGGCCGAGCAACACGCCCAACTCCTCGCCGCCACCGCCGCCCGCCCGGGCGAGCCCGAAGATCGCCTCCGCCGCATCGCCTTCACCGCGTGGACCGAACTCGACGCGCCCGCCGCGGCGGAGTGGATCGCGGGACTCACGCCGAACGAGGCGATCCAGCCGTATCAGCAGCGCAACTACGCCGCCGAGGCCGCCCTGGCCTGGGCGCGGGTCGATTTCGACGCCGCTTATCGCTGGGCCACCGCGCTCCCCGTCCGCCTCGCCCACCACGTCGGCGGCCAACTCCTCGCCCGCCTCGTCGCCACCGATTCGGCCCGCGCGCTCGGCCTCGCCCGCTCCGGCGATCTGGCCTACTTCGATGCCGTGCGTTCGCCGCTTTTCGACGCATGGCTCGAGCGCGATCCCGCCGCCGCCTTCACGCATCTCGGCGCGGAGATGTTCGCGGTCCCCGCCGATCGTGTGAACCTGTCTCGTGATCTCGCCCGCTGGGTCGCGCGCGATCCGCAGGCCGCGCTTGGGTGGCTCGACGCCCATGCTTACGACGAATCGGTCCAGCGCGCCGTTCAGCTCGCCGAAATAATCAGCCATGTCGGAGGGCGGAATCCGCCGCCCGATTTCGCCGCCTTCGCCACCGCGCTCGTGGATCGGCAAAAAGCCGGCCTCGGCGGCGGCAATCTGGAGCATCTTTTTTGGACGTGGATGGCCGGCGATCCGGCCGCGGCGCTGCGCTGGATCGACACCCTGCCCGACGCCGCGCTACGCGAACGCACCGTCCGCGATGTCATCGCCGATGGCGGTTATCCCTACGCCACCTACGGCGACCTGAAGCCGCTTCTGTCGCTCGCTCGCCGCCTCCCCGCCGATGAGCGCCGCGCGCAGGCCATCGACGATTTCGTGAGCCGATGGAGTCAGAAAGATCCGGCCGCCGCCCTCGCTTGGCTTGAAGGCGCGGAGGGACGCGAGTTTGCCGGACCCGAGGCCGCCCGGATCGTTCGCGTCCGAAGCATCGCCGGCCAGGATCCCGCCGCCGCCCTCGCCGACTGGGGCGGCATCGCCTCCGCCGACACCCGTCGAGACGTCGCGCCCGCCCTCGCCCGATCTTGGGCGCTCACCGAACCCGCCGCCGCCGCCCGATGGATTTTTGAGCAGCTTCCGGAGGGGCCTCTTCCCGACGACCACGACGCCATCGGTTCCTTGGCGCCCGAGGAGATCACCGCCTACCACCAACGTATCCAGCCCTATCAGAGCCACGCCCACACCTACGCGCAGGTCGGGGCCGCGTGGATCGCGCAGGATCCCGCCGGGTTTGTCACGTGGGCCGAAAGCCTGCCCTCCGCCGACCGGCAACGCGCCGCTCTCCATCTCCTGTCCCGGATGGGCGCGTTTCGTGCCATGGCCGACACTCCCGAACCGGCCGAGCGCCTCGCGCTCATCGCCACGCTTCGAAATCCCGCCCGGCGCGAGCCCCTCATGCGCGAGCACCTCCAAAACTGGCTGTTGCTGGATGAAAATTCCGCCCGCCGCTGGGCCTCCGAAAACGGAGTCGAAACCCTCCTTTCCCCTCCCGCTCCATGACCCGCTCCGGCTCCACGCTCCTTCCCGGGCTTGTGCTTGGTTCCGCCATCGGCGGGGTTGTCGCCGCCCTTATCCTCCACCACGGCGCTCCCGCCGCAGCGGTCGTGCGTGCCGAGACCGCGGTCTCGCGTCTCCCCATTGCCGCCTGGTCTTGGCGGGATGCCGCCCCGCCCGCCCGCCTGGGCTCCGGCGCCGACGCCGAAGCCGCGCTCGCCGCCTGGTTCGCCCTGCGCGCGCCCGACGGCGGATCGGCCGATTTCTCCACCCGGGCCGCGGCGCTTCGCGCCCTGCTGCTCCGCCTCCCGACTTCGGCGTTTTCCGCGCTGCTCGGCCGGCTCTCCGAGGGCGCGGATGCGTCCGCATCCGCCCCGGCGTCCGCGCCGACCGCCGATGTGCTCGCGCTCCGCGACATCGCCTTTGCCGCCTGGATCGAGCTCGATCCCGCCGCCGCCAGTCGTTGGGCCGCCGGACCGTCCGAGCGGCGTGAACTCCTCCGCATCGCGCTGGAGGCTTGGAGCGCCGCCGATCCTCTCGCCGCCGCCACCTGGGCCTGCGCGCTGCCCGACGAACACCTCGCGGGCGATCTCGCTTATCCCGTTCTGGTCGCGCTGGCCGAGACCGACGCCTCCGCCGCCATGGCGCTGGTTTTTTCTCGCGGAGAAAAATTCCGGGACCGTGTCCTTCCGGGCGTCCTGCGCCTGCTCGCTCGACGCGACCCCGCGGGCACCGTGCAAACCTATGGTCCGCTGATCTGGGATCAGGGCACGGGTTTGTTCCAGTTAACCGGTCCTCTCGGCGCCTGGGCCGATCGGGATCCCGCCGCCGCCATCGCCTGGGTGCTCGCCCAGCCCCGACCTCCGGAGTGGGACCCGGTCGTCAACCTCGGCTACATCGAGGTCCAGCCCGCCAAACGCGCCGCCTTCGCCCAAGCTCTGCTCGATGTTCCCGGTCGCCTGCGCCGTCACGTTGCGCTGGGCCAGTATTTGACCCAGTGGGTCGGGCAGGACGCTTCCGCCGCGCTCGCCTGGCTCGACTCCATCCCGGACCCGCACACGCGTATCACGCTCCTCAACCGGACCATCGACGGTGGCGGGCGACACGCTCCGGTGCGGTTGTTGCCTTTCGCGCTCGCCCTGCCGTCGAGCGAGGGTCGTCGCAGGCAACTCTCCCGTCTGCTGAAAACCTGGGCGCAGAGTTCACCCTCGGGCGTCCTTCGCTGGATCGACGAGCACCAAGCCGATCCCGATGTCCGCACCGCCGCCCAGGACGCGCAGGCCGCCATCCTCGGCGTGATCGCCCGTGACGATCCCGCCGCCGCCATCGGCGAATGGCAACGGCTCCCGCCGGACGCCGGCGTCGCGCGTCACCAGGGGATCCTGTCCATCGTCGCCGCCTGGGGCCGCACCGATCCCGCCGCCGCGCTTCGGTGGCAGAGCGCCCAGTCCACCACGACCCTCGCCCCGCCGGAGCTCGTTCATCGATGGGCGCGCCAAGATCCCGAGGCGGCGCTGCGCTGGGCGGAGACCCTGTCGGAGCCTGTCCGCCACGCCACGCTCCGCAGCCTCACCGCCGCCGGTGGCAACCACACCCCGCCCGCCGCCGCGCTCGAGCTCTACGCGCAAATCAAGGACCCCGCGCTGCGCGTGGAATTCGTCACCGCCCACGCCCGCGGCTGGTTGTCGTCGGACCCCGCCGCCGCCCGCGCCTGGTTGGAAAAAGCCGACGCGCTCAGCCCCGAGCAGGTCGCCGCGCTGCTCGTCGCCCCCGCTTCCCCGTAGGCGCCCCCGCCCCCGAAAAACGGGGGCCGGTTTTTATACTAATTACGTGTTGAGTTGGGACTTTCGGGGAAGGTAGGGCGCGACCGCCGGGCGCGCCGGTTTGGGTGACGATCTCCGTCCGTCCTCGGCGGCGGGCCCGGCGGTCCCGCCCTTCCCTTGAGAGTCAATCCATTCCGTAACTGGTATTAGTTTCGCTCCGGCAGGGGCGGGGGGCTGGCGCGCCGGGCGGATTCGGCGTCCGTGATCAGGCTGCCGGCGGGAAGCGGCGGAAGCTGGGCGGTGAGGTCCTTGAATTCCGAAAGGTCGGAGAGCCAGCGGTTGGTCTCCGCCAGATGCTCGATGCTGAGGTCGATGCGCGCGCCGAGCGATTCGGCGTTTTTGTGCGCGATGGCGTCGGCCCGGATCAGCTTGGCCTGCTCCACGAGCCGCTCCTGCTCCGAACGCGCGAGGTCCAGGTTGGCCCGCGCCTGCGCCACCCGCGCGAGCCGTTGACGCAGGGCCGTCAGGCGGTCCCGGCGCGAGACGAGGAGCTTTTTCCGGGTCTCCCGCATTTCCCGCTCCGCCGCCGACGCGGTGGGGGACGACTCGGGCTGGCGCTCGAGTTCGGCCTCCAGGGCGGCGACCTCCGCCTCCGCCGCCACGGCTCCGGCGGAGAGTTGTTCGCGTCGCTCGGTTTCGAGATAGGTGTCGAGCGACTGCTCGATCACGAGCAGCCGGAGGTGCGTCCAGAGCAGCTCGTCCAGCTTGCGCAGGCGCGTCTCGATGGAGAGCGAAAGCTCCCCGGCCCCCGCCTCGGCGCCGGCGGCGGAAATGTCGCCGCAAACCTCGGAAAGACTCTGGTGGCGCCGACGGCGCTCGGCGGAAAGATCGGCCAGAATCTGCCGCCGCTTCGCGGCAAACTCCTCCGCCTGTCTCGTCGCCAAGAGGGCGGCGGCCGCGGCTTCCCGCGCGTCCACCCGTCCTCGGAACCAGCGGCTGTCGGGTAGATAAAGGAGCCCGAGGGCGTAGCACACCGCCCCGGCCAGCAGTCCCAGCGGCTCGCCCGTGGCGAAGCCGACCCCGATGGTGCTGGCGGCGAGCCAGACGTGGGGCGCGCCACGGAGGAAGAGTCGGCGGTAGGCGGGTGGCGACTGCGGGGGCTCGGTCATGCGGAGGCGCGTCTTGTCATGGAAGCGGTCCGATGGCGAAGCGAAGACGCCTCCGCTGCAACACTGGCCTTGAACGGCGGGCGGGAAAGGGCGGGCGGGAAGCGCTGTCGAAGTCCGGGCTTCGCCACCGGGAGCCACCGGGAGCGCCGGCGGCCCGCCGGCTGTTTGCCGGGAAAGCCGGCAAGATGCCGGCGCTCCCGGTGGACCGACATCGCATCCCGACGAGCCGCTCCACCGTGGATCGAGCGCCCCGCTCAATGCCCGCAGGTGCAGGCGTATTCGGGGCGATCGCAGCCGTCGCAGTTGGCGAGGTTCAGTTGCACCCGCGCGCGCGCCGCTTTGGCCTCGGCGCCGGCCTGGATGCTCAGGATCGCCGGCATGTTTTTGCCATCGGGCAGGGCGGTCTTCGACACCAGGGCGCCGATCTTCTCGTCGAGCGCGAAGGCCAGCGTGGTCGGCGCGGCGCGGTCGCCCGTGACCATGCCGGCCGTGGCGCCGGCCGGCACCGGCGCGGGTTTGCCCGCCTCGTCGAGGAAGGTCAGGCGCACCGTGCGCTCGGGCGTCACCCACAGTTCGACGCGCGGCTTCAGTTCGGAGAGGATGCGTCCGCCGTTCGGGCCGGCGGGTTTTTTGACCTCGGCCTGCTCCGCGGGCTTGGCGGCGGGCGCGGCGTGATCGTGGTCATGATCGTGATCGTGGCCGGCGTCGGCGAAGACGGCGCTGGGCGCGGCGCACGCGAACAGGGCGGCGGCGAAGAGGGCGAGGAGGCGAGGTGTATTCATGATGTGGATATGTGTTTGGGTTCTGGTTGGTTGGGAAACGAGGGTGGGCAAAGGGAAAAACGGGGCCGCCGCGGCGGCCCCGGACAACTCACTCGAAGGCCTCGCCGTGTCCCGCGAGGGCGCGTTCGGCGGAGCGGCGGCCGGTGGCGAAAAACACCGCGGGCGTGACGACGAAGGTGAGGAAGGTGCAGGAAGCCAGGCCGCCGACGATGGCCACCGCGACGGGGTGGAGGATCTCCTTGCCCGGCTCGTCGGCGGCGAGGATCAGCGGCACCAACGCGATGCCGGCGGAGAAGGCGGTCATGAGCACCGGCACCACGCGCTCGAGCGTTCCCCGAACAATCATGTCGCGGGTAAAGCCCTCGCCCTCGTGCTGCATGAGGTGGAGGTAGTGCGAGAGCAGCATGATGTTGTTGCGCGCCGCCACGCCGCCGACCGCGATGAAGCCGACCAGCGTGGCGATGCTGATGTTGTCGAGTTTCCACCAGGTGAAGGCCAGCGCGCCGGCCAGCGCGAGCGGGATGCTGAGCATGACCTGAAGCGCGAGGCCGACGCTGCCGAAGTAGGCGTGGAGGAGCACGACGATGGCCACGGCGACGACCGCGCCGAGGAGGGCGATGCGCCGGGTGGCGTCGCGCCGCGCCTCGAACTCGCCCTCATAGGTGACGAAGTAGCCTTCGGGGAACTTCACCTGCTCGGCGACGGCGGCCCGGAGTTGTTCCACGCTCGCGCCGACGTCGCGCCCTGTGGGCTGAATGGCGAGGGTGATGCGGCGCTGGCTGTTTTCCCGGAATATCACGTTGGGGCCGCGCGCCTCGCGCAGCTCGGCGATCTCGCGCAGGGGGATGCGCGGGCCGGCCGGCGTCTCGATGAGCAGCTCGCCCAGGCGCTCGGGCGAATCGCGCCAGGCCTCGGGCAGGCGGAGCACCAGCGGCACGGTGCGGCGCCCCTCGCGCAGCTCGGCGATCTCGGCGCCGCCGACCAGCGTGGAGAGCAACTCGTTCAGCGCGCCGGGCGCGATGCCGTGGGCGGCGGCGCGCTCGCGGTCGGGCTCGATGCGCAGCTGCGGGATGTCGGCCTGCGCGTCGAGGCGGGCCTTTTCGAAGCCGGGGATGGCGCGGGCGATGGTTTGCACCCGCTCGCCGATGCGGCGCAGCTCGCCCAGCTCGGGGCCGAAGATCTTCACCGCCACCGGCGCGGAGACGCCGCTGAGCATGTGGCCGATGCGGTCGGCGAGCGGTCCGCTGATGGCCGCGAAAACGCCGGGCACGCTCCGGAGGCGTTGGTTGATCTCGGCGACGATCTCGGCGCGCGGTCGGGGCGAGTCGGGCACGAAATCCACGTCAAACTCGACCGTGGAAACCGGCACCACGTGGTCGCCGCGTTCGGCGCGTCCGAGGCGGCGGCCGATCTTGGCGATGCCCTCCACCGCGAGCAGCTCGCGCTCGAGCGTGTCGGAGATGCGGTTCATCTCGGGCAACGAGGTGCCGGGCGAGGCGGTGGCGGCGACGAGGATGGTCTCCTCGCGGAAGCGCGGCAGAAAATCCTTCCCCATCGCCGGGTAGAGGGCGAAGGCGGCGACGAGCAGCGCGGCGACGACGGCGAGCACCGGCCAGGGCGCGGCGAGCGCCGGGCGGATGGCGGTGGCGTGGACGAGGCCCTTTATGCCGCGCACGAAACGGCCGTCGTGCGCGTCCCCGGTCGTGCCGGGACCCGCGGGTAGGGCGCGACCGCCGGGAGCGCCGGGCTCGGCTCCGTCCGCGTGCGACGGCGGGCCCGGCGGTCCCGCCCTACCCGGATCGAGCAGCAGGGCGCAGAGCACGGGGATGAGCGTGAGCGACACCAGAAAGGACGCCGCCATGCTGAGGATGGTGGCGATGGCGATGGGCGCGAAGAGCTTGCCCTCCACGCCGCTCAGGCCGAGCAGGGGCAGGAAGACGAGCACGATGAGCACCGTGGCGTAGAGGATGGAGTTTCGCACCTCGCCGGAGGCGTCGGCGATGACCCGCAGCCGCGGGCGCGGGGCCGCGCGGGCGGCGTTTTCGCGCAGGCGACGGAACACGTTTTCCACGTCCACGATGGCGTCGTCCACCACCATGCCCATGGCCACGGCGAGGCCGCCGAGCGTCATCGAGTTCACCGACAGGCCGAACCAGTCGAAGGTGAGCAGGGTGATCGCGAAGCTCAGCGGGATCGCGGTCAGGGTGATGAGCGTGGTGCGGACGTTGAGCAGGAAGAGGAACAACACGATCGACACCATGATGGCCGCGTCACGAATGGCCTCTCCGAGGTTGCCGATGGCGTGGTCGATGAAGTTGCGCTGCTCGAAGAGCGACACGATCTCGACCCCGGCGGGGAGCGCGGGGCGCAGCTCGGCCAACGCGGCCTCGACCTGCTCGGTGAGGGCGCGGGTGTCGAAGCCGGGCGCCTTGGTGATCGACATCACGACGCCGCGGGTGGGCTCGCGTTCGGGCGGGATGCTGACGGCGGCGTCGCCGCGCATCGGCTCGATGCCCCAGGCGATCTCGGCCACGTCGGCGAGCGCGACCACGCGGCCCCCGGCCACCTTCACCACCGTGCGTCCGAGCGCGTCGAGGTCGGTGCTCATGGCGAGGTTGCGCACCATCACCTCGGTGGAGCCGGTATCGAGGAAACCGCCGGTGGTGGTGCCGGCGGCGGCGGCCACGGCGGCGACGAGCTCGTCGTGGGAAACCGAATACGCCGCAAGCCGCGCCGGATCGGGGCGCACCTCCAGACGACGGATGCCGCCGCCCATGTTGAGGATCTCGGCGATGCCCGGGATGCTCTGGAGGCGCGGGCGGATGGTCCAGTCGGCGAGCGTGCGCACCTCCGGCGGCGAGAGGTGGCCGGGCTGGTCGGGGGGCACGGTGGAGCGCACGCCGACGAGCAGGATCTCGCCCATCAGCGAGGCGACGGGCGTCATGAAGGGCTGCACGTCCTCGGGCAGTTGTTCACGCGCGGCCTGGAGGCGCTCCTGCACCAGCACGCGGGCGCGCTGGATGTCGGTGCCCCAGTCGAACTCGACGTAGATGAGCGAGAGGGCGACGTCGGAGTTGGAGCGCAGTCGGGTGAGGCCGGCGACGCCGAGCAGGGAGCTCTCGAGCGGCTGGGTGACGCGCGTCTCGACCTCCTCGGGCGCGAGGCCGGGCGCCTCGGTGAGGATGACGACGGTGGGCTTGGTGAGGTCGGGCAACACCTCGACCGGCAGGTGCAGCCCGGTGCGCAGGCCGAGGCCGAGCACGATCAGGGCGAGCACGAGCACGACCGCGCGGTGACGCAGCGACCATTGGATAAGATGGTTAAGCATGGCGGCGGCGGGCGGCGGCGAAGCCGAGAACGAGGGTGGAGAGGGCGAGCGCGGCGGTGGCGACCTGCCAGGGACGGGCGGAGCCGCCGTCGGCGTGGCCGTGGTCGTCGGTCTCGGGGTGGTCGTGACCGTGGTCGGCGCCCGCGGCGGCGGCCTGGGCGCCTCCGTTGGCGGGGAGCTCCGATCCGTCCTCGGCGTGTTCGTGGCCGTGGGCGGCGTCGAGCGCCTCCTTCAGCGAGAGCGAGCCGCCGCCGGCGAAGCGCAGCGAGTAGGCGCCGCGGGTGACGACCTCGTCGCCGGGGAAGAGGCCGCTCTCGATCTCGACGAAACGGTCGTTGGTCGCGCCGGTGACGACGGGGACTTTGACGAAGGCGTGCGGCAGCTCGAAGTCCTTCACGAAGACGTGGCGCGGTGCGGCGCCCTCGCCCTGCACGGCCTCGCGCGGGATGGAGAGCACATCCTCGCGACTATCCAGAATGACGGAAAACTCGGCCCGCATGCCGGGGCGAAGACGAAGACCGGGATTGGCCAACTCGAAGTGGGCGCCGAGCGTGCCGCCCACGGGGTCGGCCAGGGGCGCGAAACGCACCAGGGTGCCGGTGAAAACCTCGCCCGGAAAGGCGGCGAGGCGGATGCGGGCGGTGCTCTCGCCTACGCGCAGGCGGCCGACGTATTGTTCGGGCAGACGCGCTACGGCCTCCACGGTTGAGAGGTCAACGATTTCCAGCAGATGGCGGTCCGGCTCGATGGGGTCGCCCAGGTGGATCTCGCAGGCGGTGATGACGCCGCCGCGCGGGGCGCGCAGGGTGATGGTGGGCGGCGGGTCGCCGGCCTGGCGGCTCTCGACGCGCACCAGTTCCTCGTTGGCCGAGACGGGTTCGCCGAGGTGGGCCATGAGCTCGACCACGCGCCCGGGGATGCGGCTGCTCAGCGCGGTAATGGCGTCGTGCGCGGGCTCGACGGTGCCGAGCGCGAAGGCGGTCGTTTCGAAGTCGCGCAGATCGGCGGTGGCGAATTCGAGCCGGAGGTTGGCGGCGGCGTTGGGGTCGAGAACGACGGTGTTCTGGTTGCGCTGCGCCGAGACGGCGAGGGGCGCGAGCAGAAGGAGGGCGACGAGGAGCGAAGTATGGGTGAAAAGTTTCATTGGACGGAGACGGCGAGGGCGCCGCCGGCCGCGAGGTGGCGGACGAGGGCGAGGTGGAAGGCGTGGCGGGCGTCGAGGTCGGCGCGTTCGAGGGCGAAAAGGCGCTCCCGGGCGCGGAAGACCTGGGCCGGGTCGGCCTCGCCCCGGCGGGCGGCGGCCTCGGTGGCGGCGAGGTGGTCGCGCGCGGCGGGCAGGAGCTCGGCGGCGAGGTCGCGGGCGTGGGCGAAGCGTGCGCGCAGGGCCGCCGCGGTGGCGGCGACCTCGTTGCGCGCGGCTTGGGCGAGCGCCTCGCGTTCGAGCGCGAGACGGCGACGCGCGGCCTGTTTTTCCGCGACCGCCGGCGCGGCGACGTCTCGCACCGGCAGGGGAATGCTGAAACGCAGGCCGACCATCAGCTCGCGTTCGCGGTCGCCGAGCTCGTCGCGGTCCTGCTCGCCCTCGACGAAGAGACCGAGACTGAAGTCCTCGCGTCCGGTCGAGCGGGCGAGGGCGAGTTCGGTGTCGAGCGCGGCGTGGCCGGCCTCGGCGAGCGCGAGATCGGGACGAAGCGGCGGCATCGTGGGCGCGGGGGAGGCGTCGGCGAGTGCGGCCGGAAGACCAAGATCGAGATCGGCGCCGAGCGGGTCGGTGGTTTGGGACGCCGCGTCGTTTGGCGCCTCGCGGCCCAGCAGGGTGGCGAGGCGGGCGCGGGCGGCCTCGGTCTCGGCGCGTGCGGTGGCCACGGCGAGCGCGGCCTCGCGGGCGGCGAGACGGGCCTGGGCGGCGTCGAGCGCGGAGGCCTGGCCCTGGGTGGATTGGGCGCGTTGCGACTCGGCGGACTCGGCGGCGAGCGCGGCCTGTTTTTCCGCCAGCTCGGCGGCGGCCTCGGCGTGCGCGAGAGCGAGGAGGGCCTCGCGCGCCTCGGCGACGGTTTCGGCCGCGCGGACGGCGATTTCCAACCGGGCGAGGTGGATGCTTTCGGCGGCCACGCGGCGTTCGAGCCGGAGGCGCGAGGAGCGCGGGAAACGTTGGCTGAGCCCCAGCTCGATGCGGCCGCGCTCGCGCGAGGCGGCGGCGAATTCGGACTCAAACTCGGGGTTGGGCAGGCGCCCGAGTCCGGAGGCGCGGGCCTCGGCCTCCGCGACGAGCGCGCGGGCGGCGGCGAGGCCGAGGTTGTTTTCGAGGACGAGGCGCGTGACGGCCTCGGGCGTGAGCGGCTCGGCGACGGCGCGAGGCGCCGGCAACGAGCAAAGGCAGAGAGAAAGTAGGGAAAAACGAATACGGTAAACCATGACGGACGACGCTGACGGCTGCGCCCGCGACGGGCGGGCGACCGGCGTTCCCCGCGGCGTGACGCCGTCGAGGAAACGCACCAGCGGCCGCGCCCGAAGAAGGGGCCGCGGCCACGACGGGAGTCGTCAGATCAGGTTCGGGGCGCGGGCCGGCGCGACGGCGCGGACCGCGAGATGCCGGGTCGGCACCCAATGGCACGGATGATCGTCGTTCCACGCGGGCGTGGCGAGCGGTTCGGCCGCGGTGACGAGCGAGGCGTGAAGGCAGGCCAAGCAGGCGACGACGCTCAGCTGCGGCGCGGGCGCCTGGAGCGCGTCCACCGCGGGCTTGATGGCGCCCTTTTCGAGGGTGGCGCAGGCGTCGCCCTGGGGCAGTTCGGATTTGCCCACCCCGTGGGTGCAGGCCGATGCGCAGTGGTCCTGCGCCGTCCAATCGAGCACGGTTCCCAACGCGCAATGCGCGGTCGCCGGCACCCAAAGGGCCAGCAGGACAAGCGCGATGATGCGGCGGAGCCAGTTCACGGGTCCGGACCCCAGCCAAAAAATGCGCGGTGTCAACCCCCGCGACCGTGACCGCGGGGGTTGCGCGCGGCCCGGGCGGCACGGAGCTCGGCGCCGTATGTGATTGTCCGGAGGTGTCGGACGCGGTCGGACACCACCCTTGACTCTCCCGGCGGGCGGGGGCTAGGGCTTCACCCTTTTCGCAAGACAGAACCAACCGCCAAAACCCGATCCCCTTCCATGCCCTCCGCCAACGACATCCGCAAAGGCCAAGTCATCAAATACAACGGCGAACCCCATCTCGTGATGGAGACCCAGCACCGCACGCCGGGCAACCTGCGCGCCTTCGTGCAGGTAAAAATGCGCAACCTTCGCTACGGCAAGGCTCTCGATCAACGTTTCGCCTCGACCGACTCGATGGAGGTCCTCCCCACCGAGCGCAAGACCCTCGAGTTCTCCTACGCCGACCGCGACTCCTTCGCCTTCATGGATCCGGAGTCCTTCGAAACGGTCGAGCTCTCCGCCACCCTCATCGGCGACGCCAAGAACTACCTCACCGCCAACGGCAAGGTCGAGGTCCTCTACGTGGACGGCAACCCGCTCACCATCGACCTCCCGACCTCCGTCGCCTTGAAGGTGACCGAGAGCGCCGACGGCGTGAAGGGCGACACCGCCTCCAACGTCCAGAAGCCCGCCACCCTCGAGACCGGGCTCATCGTCCAGGTGCCCCTCTTCATCAAGGAAGGCGAGATCATCAAGGTCTCCACCGCCGACGGCTCCTACATGGGCCGCGCCTGAGCCGCCTCGATCCTTTCCCGGAGAAACAAAAGCCGTCCGCACGCCGCGGACGGCTTTTCGCTTTTCCGGCGTATCCGGTTTTCAAGGACGCGGCGCCGCGCCTCCGCCCTCGTCCGCCGACATGCCGCCCGCCGGGCGCGGCCGGGTCGGCAGCATCGGCGCGATCTTGCCGTCGGAGGAAAAGCCGGTGAACGGCGGCGGCGGCAACACGATGGAGCTCGGGTCGAACCACGGCTGATAAAACTTCGGATCGTGCCAGCCATACCCGAGGTTGGCCGACGTGGGCGGGGTCGCGGTGGTGGCGGACGCGGCCGACACCGCGACTCGGGAGGAGGAGGCGGCGTCTCCGCTCGCCGTGGCGCAGCCCGAGAGCGCGAGCAGGAGGGGCGTCGTGGCGCCGAGCACCGCAAGGACCGGCCATCGCGGAGAAAGACGCGCGCGACGGGAGAGAGTTGGGGCGGGACGACGACGGATCATGGCTCGATGGGAGAAACGGAAATGGAGGTCGCGGACCCGGCGCCCGGGCGGGACGGGTGCGGAGTGGCGTTTCGCGCGGCGCCCGAGCTCAGCTCGACCAAGCCGAAGACGCCGCCCTCGGGATCGGCGGCGACGGCGATACGGCCGCCGATCAGATCGTCGGTGGGACCCTTCAGAATAGTGCCGCCGCTTATGCGCACGGCCATGACCGTCTCCTCGAGATCGGCCACGCGCAGCAGCCCCAGCCAGGCCGGCCGGCCGGAGGTGTCGCGCGGCAGCGCCATGAGCGCGGCCCGCGCACGCGGTCCGCGCGCCAGGACAAAGTCGCCGGCAAAAAGCGGGGTGCGTTTCTCCTCCGTGAGTTCGAGGCCGAGCACCGCCTCGTAGAAGCGGCCGGTGACATCGGGGTCGCGCGCGAAAAGCAGAGGCCAGATCCACTGCCCGGGTTCGGTCGCGTATTCCTCGATCTCGCTCCCGTCCGGCGCCGCCGAGAGCAGGCCGAAGGTCGCGCCCTCCGGGTCGGCCAGGACCGCGAGCTCGCCGTCTCCCGGCATCGGGGCCGGCCGGGTGTCCAGCAGCGCGCGGCCGCCCGCTCCCCCCGCCCGCGCCGCGGCGGCGGCGACATCGGGCACGCCGAAAAACAACACCCAGCGCGCCCGTGCCGGGCCCATCTCGGACGCGTCGCGAAACGATACGCCCGCCACCGGCACGTCGTTTTGGAAAAAGCGCACGCGCGCGGCGTGGCGCGAGCCGCTCACCTCCGCGCGCCAGCCAAAGACGTTTTCATAAAAACGCGCGCTGCGCGCCGGCTCGCCGCTGGTGAGCAGCTCCGCCCAGGCGAGTTTGCCGGCCACACGACCCTCGGCCGTCGAGACCGGAGGCGGGGCCGGAGACGGGGATGGGACCGGAGATGGGACGGGAGACGGGGCCGGGCTCGCGGGCGAGGATGCCGGGGACTCGGCGGCCGCCGTGGCCTGTGCGCGCGTGGCGCCGGGGAGCGCGAGCAGGAGCACGGCGGTGGCCGTGACGGCGGCGAGGCGGGGCGGACGGATCTTCATGCGGTGAAAAAAGGCGGGGCAAAAAACGCGGCCTCGCAAGCGGATGCAACCCCCGGGCCAATCTCATGCGTTTTGTTTACAATGCGGCTGGCGCGGTGCCCGGCGGCACGCCTGGATGCCGGGCGGTCGTCTCGCACGCGACGGATCGCCCGGTCGCCCGGTCCCGACTTTCGTTGGCGTTTTCTTTTCGTTCGCAGCCGCTTCTCCCGCATCTCTTCTCCCCGCATCTCTTCTCCCCGCATGCAGCCGATCGAGATCCTCGTTTTCCTGATCCTGATGTTCATGAGCGTGCCGGATCTCTGCCGCTGGCTGCGGCGTCCCGCGCTGGCCTACCCGATCTTCGTCGCCGCCGGCCTGCTGTTTTCCCCCTTCGCCGATCATGACGTGCGCGTGACCTTCGAGCAGGTCGGCCAGCTCGGGTTTCTGCTTCTGCTTTTCGAGGTCGGCCTGGAAATCGAGCTGCCGCCCTTTCGCGAATT
Source organism: uncultured Akkermansia sp. (assembly GCA_966252115.1). Taxonomy (GTDB): domain Bacteria; phylum Verrucomicrobiota; class Verrucomicrobiia; order Opitutales; family Opitutaceae; genus IMCC26134_A. The sequence goes on along the minus strand of CBINNW010000056.1, from coordinate 7,848 downwards.
TCGGCCCGCGCTGCAACGCGCGCTCGGCTGGGCGCTGCTCCAGTATCCGGTGATCCTCTGCCTCGCCGACCTCGCCGGCCTGCAGTTCGGCGGCGGCCTGCTCGCCTGCGCGGCCGTGACGGGCTGCTCGGTCGGCATGGGGCACGCCGCCTGGAAGGCGTATCCGGGACTCGACGACACCAGGCGTCACGAAATCCTGCTCCTCATGCTCGCCCTCGAGATCAGCGCCATCGTGCTGCTCTCCGGCGAGTCCGCCATCTACGAGGAGGGGCTCAGCCTCCGGGTGCTGGCGGTGCTGGTCGGCGTGGGCGTGGTGATCCACCTCATCAGCCGCTTCGCCCGGCACCTGGAATTTGTTTTCGAGCTCATCCTGAAAAACACCACCCGCTGGCGCATGCACTTCATCGTGCTCGCGGTGTTTCTGGTCTGCGCGGTGGGGCAGCGGCTCGGTTTGGCCTCCACCAAGACCGCGTTTTTTCTCGGCCTCTTCATGAGCCGCATCCGGCATCGCGGGCGGCATCTGGACGACTTTATCGCGCCGATCAGCCGCGGTTTTCTCATCCCGGTCTTCTTCTTCTCGCTCGGGCTTCAAATCGAGTGGCGCTTCCTCTTCTCGACCGTCGGCCTGCTCGCGCTGGGCTCGGCCGCGCTCCTGCTCGGCTGGCGCATGGTGATCCACCGGCGCATCCTGCCCACGGGCGGCGACGAGCGCAGCTTTCTGCTGCTTTGCCCCAACCTCACCGTCGCGGCGCTCGCCGCCCACGTGCTGCAACTGGGCGAACACGCCGTGCCCGAGGCGCCCGCCTGGATCGTGCTCACCGGCCTGTTCATGACCGTGGCGGCGGTGCTGTTGTTGCCCCGTCCGGCGGCGACCGCCGACGGCGGCGACACGCATCACTGAGGCCGGTTCGTATTCAAAACGTATAAAACACCGCCCCGATGCAGGCCCGATGTAGGCCCGACCGCTGGTCGGGCTGCCTGACCACCGGGTCTGGCCTACAGGTTCTCGGGCCCGATCAGGGGGGCGCGCGCTGTCGCAAATGTCGCCCGCGCGACACTCTAGACAATCGGCGCGGTGCGCGACGTCGCCGCGCGTGACGTCGCGAAAAGCCGGATACATTTTTAGCCTTTGATGGGCAACGGCTAGGCGGGCGGCGCGTGGTCGTGGCACGCGCCGGGCTAAGCACGTCTCCGTCACGTCAGGTCAGATCACGTTTCGTTTCGCACGCGTCCTTCATCGCCCAGCCCAACCCAGCCTCAGCCCATGGATCACCACGCCGCCTCCCGCCCTCGTCCCGCCGTCGCATCGCGCGGTTTCGCCGGTCTCGCCGCCGCCTCCCTCCGCCTCGCCGCCACCTTCGCCGCGCCCGCCGCGCTGCACGCCCAGGACGCGGCGCCGCCGCCCTCGCGTTTGCACGGTCTGGTCGGGCTCACGTTTTCCGACAAATACCTGACGCCGCGCGGCATGATCGTGCAGGACGAGGGGCTCACCATCCAGCCGCTCCTGCTCGGGTTTCTCGACGTGTATGACGGCGCGCCCGAGTCCTTCCTCAGCGACATCACCCTCGTCGGCGGTTTCTGGGCCGACTACGCCACCGACGGCCTCCCCGAGAGCGCCGGCGGCGGCGACACCAATTTCGTCGAGATCGACCCCATCCTGGGCCTCTCCTTCGGCATCGGCAAAAACTGGAAACTCGATGTCACCTACACCGCCTTCTGCATGCAGATCCTCGACATCGGGACCTCGCATCACCTCGAGACCAAACTGAGCTACAACGACTCCGAACTGCTCGGCGCCTTCGCCCTGCATCCCTACCTGATCTATTGGCAGGAGCTGGACAAGAAGGCCACCGCCGCGGCCAACTTCGGCGTCGATTCGAGTTTCTATTTCGAGATCGGCGTCGCCCCGAGCGTCATGCTCGGCGACCTGAAGCTCGAGGCGCCCATGCGCCTGCTCCTGCCCGATGACGAATTCTACGGCGAGACCTTCGGCGACAGCTCCACCGTCGCGCTCTGGGAAGTCGGTCTCAAGGCCAGCCTGCCCATCGAGATGCCGCCGGGCTACGGCTTCTGGACCGCCCACGTGGGCTTCCGCTACATGAGCTTCGAGGACGACAACCTCCGGCAGCTCGCGACCGACGGCGGCTTCGGCTCCCCCAAGGAAGACAGCGCCCAGGTCTATTCCGGCGTCACGGTGTTTTTCTAAAAACACGTCCGCGCGTCACCACCCGGTCCGCCCTCGTCACCACTCCGCCGCCACCGTCGCCGTCATGAGCCCGACCCAAGCCGTCTCCATCGCCGCCGAGCCCTACGAGTTCGCGCTCACGCCCGCCGCGTGCGCCCTGCTTATCATCGACATGCAGCGCGACTTCCTCGAGCCCGGCGGCTTCGGCGAGATGTTGGGCAACGACGTCTCGCAACTGCGCCGCACCATCCAGCCGAACCGCCGCCTGCTCTCCGCCTGGCGCGGTCTCGGCCTGACCGTCATCCACACCCGCGAGGGCCACCGGCCCGATCTCGCCGACCTGCCGCCGACCAAAAAAGTCCGCGGCCGGAGCGCGACCTGCATCGGCGACGCCGGCCCGATGGGCCGCATCCTCGTGCGCGGGCAGCCCGGCCACGACATCATCCCCGAGGTCTATCCGCTGCCCGACGAGCCCGTGATCGACAAACCCGGCAAGGGCGCCTTCTGGGCCACCGACCTGCACGCCATCCTGCAAAACCGGGGCGTCCGCCAGCTCGTCGTCACCGGCGTCACCACCGAGGTCTGCGTCAACACCACGGTGCGCGAGGCCAACGACCGCGGCTACGAATGCCTCGTGCCGGCCGACTGCGTGGGCTCCTATTTCCCGGAGTTTCACGAGATGGGCCTGCGCATGATCAAGGCCCAGGGCGGCATCTTCGGCTGGGTGACCGATTCCGAAAAAATCCTCTCCGTCCTCTCGCCGGCCGCCGCCGGGTGAGGGGGCTTCCGCGCGGGCCGCGCCGCCGGCCCGCTTTTTCCCGCCCGTATCGATAGCCCAACTACATGGCGGCCCCGCGCGGGTCGCGTCACGTCCGCCTCGAACACCTCCTTCCCATGATCGTTTCAAAACCCAAGCTCTGGGTGCCCGGAGACTGGAACGCCTTCTTCGGCTTCGGCACCAACATCCTCGTCAACATGCTCGTGCTCACCGGCCTGTTGCGCTTCGTGGTCGGCCTGCCCGACCAGCTCGTCTTCGGTCGCATCCTGCCCGCCACCGGGCTCATGCTTCTGCTCAGCACCTGCTACTACGCCTGGCTCGCCATGCGCGTGGCCAAAAAGACCGGCCGCGACGACGTCTGCGCCCTGCCCTCGGGCGTGAGCGTGCCGCACATGTTCGTGGTTGTTTTCGTCATCATGCTGCCGATCTCGCTCTCCACCGGCGACCCGATCAAGGGCTGGGAGGCGGGCCTGGCCTGGGTGTTTATCCAGGGCTTCCTGCTCATGCTCGGCGGCTTCATCGCGCCGTGGATCCGCAAGATCACCCCGCGCGCCGCGCTGCTCGGCACCCTGGCCGGCGTGTCCGTGACCTTCATCTCGATGCGCCCCGCGCTGGAGATGTTCATGACCCCGCTCATCGGCATCGTGTGCTTCGCGATCATCCTCCTGAGCTGGTTCGGCCGCGTGCGCTATTTCAAGGGCATCCCGGCCGGCCTCGTCGCCATCGCCGCCGGCTGCCTCATCGCGTGGGGCTCGAATCTTTTCGGCCTCAACATCGGCGGCATGTCGCTGCCCAAGCTCACCGAATCGTTCACCAACTTCGGCTTCTCGATTCCGCTGCCCGCCTTCGGCCACGTGTTCTCCGGCTTCGAGTTTCTCGGCGTGATCCTCGTCACCGCCATCCCCTTCGGCATCTACGACCTGGTCGAGGCGATGGACAACGTGGAGAGCGCCGAGGTGGCGGGCGACAGTTTCCCCACCACCCAGGTGCTCACCGCCGACGGCGTCATCAGCACCATCGGCTGCCTCATGGGCAACCCCTTCAACCTCGCGGTCTATATCGGACACCCGGGCTGGAAATCCATGGGCGGCCGCATCGGCTACTCGGCCGCGACCGGCGTGATGATTTTCACCTTCGCCTGCTTCGGCGTGCTCTCGGTCATGAGCGCGCTCATCCCGCTCGTGGCCATCTCGCCCATCCTGCTCTACATCGGCATGCTGATCGGCGCGCAGGCCTTCCAGGAGTCGCCCAAACGCCACGCGCCCGCCGTCGTGCTCGCGCTCGCCCCGCACGTCGCCGCCTGGGGCAAGACCCAGATCGACAACGCCCTCGGCGCCGCCGGCACCGACGCCGCCACCGTGGGTTTGGAAAAGCTCGGCCAGGTCGGCGTGCTCCACGAGGGGCTCGGCATCCTCGGTGGCGGCGCGATCATCGGCGGCCTCATGCTCGGCGCGCTCGGCGTCTTCATCATCGACGGCAAGTTCTACAAGGCCGCGCTCTTCTCCCTCGCCTCCGCCGCCCTGACCTTCTTCGGCTTCATGCACGGCGAGGCCATCGGCATCAACCACTCGCCCATGGTCGCCGGCGGTTACCTGGTCGTGACCGGCATCCTGCTCGCCTGCGCGAAGTTCGCCCCCGTCACCGCGCCGGCGCCCGAGCCCGCCCACGGCGAGGAGCCCACGCCGCTGTCCGCCACCGGCGCCGCCGAGGCCACCACCTAACCGATCCCGGGGTCGCGCGAAGGCCGCGAAGAATACCAAGGGTTACAAACCCCGGCGAGGGGCGGCCGCCCGTCGCTTGTCGGCCCTCCCTCGCGCCCTTCTGCCGTCTTTCGCGCGACCCCATCCCCTAGCGTTCCCGTCCGCCATCCGTTCCATCGCTCATCGCCTACAGCGCATCGTCTCCCTCACCCATGCACCGCACCGTCGCCTCCGATCCCTATGCCTGGCCCTACAACGGGGACCTGCGTCCCGAGAACACCGTCGTCATCGTCATCGACATGCAGACGGATTTTTGCGGCGTCGGCGGCTACGTGGACAAGATGGGCTACGACCTCTCGCTCACCCGCGCGCCGATCGAGCCGATCAAACGCGTGCTCGCGGCGGCGCGCGCGGGGGGCTTCCACGTTTTCCACACCCGCGAGGGCCACCGTCCCGACCTCGCCGATCTGCCGGCCAACAAACGTTGGCGCAGCCAGCGCATCGGCGCCGGCATCGGCGACCCCGGCCCCTGCGGGCGCATCCTCACCCGCGGCGAGCCGGGCTGGGAAATCATTCCCGAACTCGCGCCGCTGCCCGGCGAACCCGTGATCGACAAACCCGGCAAAGGCTCCTTCTACGGCACCGATCTCGACATGCTCCTGCGCCGCCGCCGCATCGACAACGTCGTGCTCTGTGGCATCACCACCGACGTCTGCGTGCACACCACCATGCGCGAGGCCAACGACCGCGGCTTCGAGTGCCTGATGCTCGAGGACTGCACCGGCGCCACCGATCCCGGCAACCACGCCGCCGCGCTCAAGATGATCAAGATGCAGGGGGGAGTATTCGGCGCCGTCGCCAAGTCCGCCGACCTCATCGCCGCCATCGCCCCCGCCGCGTGATGCCCGATGTAGGGTTGGCCGATGTAGCGTTGGCGGATGTAGCGTTGGCCGTCCCCGGCCAATCCCCGTCCCCGGCCAATCCCCCACGCCCGCCCGCCACCCCTCACCCCGTGCGGGACTGACATGAGCATCGACATCACGCCCGCCCCCGCCGGGGCCGACGCCACCGCGCCCTCGCCGGGCGACGCGGCCACCGCCACCACTCCGGCAGCCCCCTGGACGCGTCTGCTCCTGCGCGACCTCGGCCGTATCGCCGAGTGGCAGGACGAGATACCCTGGCGCCCTTTCGCGGACGGGGTGGAGATCCACCGGCTCTATGGCGACGGCGTCGGCGGTCCCACCGCCGCGCTCCTGCGTTACCGCGACGGCGGCGCGGTCGGTCTGCACGAGCACGCCGGTTACGAACACATCCTGGTGCTCAGCGGCGCGCAGCACGACGAACACGGCGCGGTGCGCGCCGGCTCCTTGGCGATCAACGCCCCCGGCACCCGCCACCGCGTGGTCAGCGAGTCCGGCTGCATCGTGCTCGCGATCTACGAAAAGCCGGTGCGCTTCCTCGACGCCTAGGCGCGAGACCGCCCCGCGCGCATACGTCCGCACCCGCGCTCCCCGTTTTTCCCGCTTTCCCCGTCGCGGCTTCCCCGCCTGCATGGCGCCCCCATGCTTACCGGCGAAATTCGCGGCAAAATCGACGCCCTCTGGAACGCCTTCTGGACCGGCGGCATCTCCAATCCCCTCGAGGTCATCGAGCAGATCACCTACCTGCTCTTCCTCAAGCGCCTCGACGATCTTCACACCCTGGAGGAAAACAAGGCCGCCCGCCTCAAGCTCCCCGCGCTCGAGCGCCGCGTCTTCCCCGCCGGCCTGGACCCCAAGGGCCGCCCCTACGACGAGCTCCGCTGGTCGCGCTTCAAACACCTCGGCGACCCGAAGGAGCTCTACACCGTCGTCGGCGAGCACGTTTTCCCCTTCCTCCGCACCCTCGGCGGCGACGGCTCCACCTACGCGCACCACATGCGGGACGCGCGCTTCACCATCCCCACCCCCGCCCTCCTCGCCCGGGTCGTGGACATGATCGACGCCGTGCCCATGGAGGACCGCGACACCAAGGGCGACCTCTACGAATACATGCTCGGGAAGATCGCCGCCGCCGGCCAGAACGGCCAGTTCCGCACCCCGCGCCACATCATCCAGCTCATGGTCGAGCTCACCGCGCCCACCCCGCGCGACCTCATCTGCGACCCCGCCTGCGGCACCGGCGGTTTCCTCGTCGCCGCCGGCGAATACCTGCGCGAGCGCCACCCCGAGATCCTCCGCGACGCGCAGCTGAAAAAACACTTCCACCAGGCCGCCTTCCACGGCTTCGACTTCGACAACACCATGCTCCGCATCGGCAGCATGAACATGCTCCTCCACGGCGTGGAGCAGCCCGACATCCGCTACCGCGACTCCCTCGGCCAGGACCACGCCGGCGAGGAGGAGAGCTACACCCTCATCCTCGCCAACCCGCCCTTCGCCGGATCGCTCGACTACGAAAACTGCGCCAAGGACCTGCTCACCGTCGTCAAAACCAAGAAGACCGAGCTGCTCTTCCTCGCCCTCTTCCTGCGTCTGCTCAAACCCGGCGGCCGCGCCGCCGTCATCGTGCCCGACGGCGTGCTCTTCGGCTCCTCCAAGGCCCACCGCGAGCTGCGCCAGAAACTGGTCGAGGAGCAGAAACTCGACGCCGTCATCTCGCTTCCCGGCGGCGTCTTCAAGCCCTACGCCGGCGTATCCACCGCGATACTCCTCTTCACCAAGACCAACTCCGGCGGCACCGACCACGTGTGGTTTTACGACGTGGACGCCGACGGCTGGAGTCTCGACGACAAACGCACGCCCCTGCTCCCCGAGGAAAAACTCGGCCCCGCGCCCCGCGTCCCCCTCGGCGCCGACGAGCACGCCAAGAACAACCTGCCGGACCTGTTGGCGCGGTGGAAATCTCTCCAGGTGGAGCGCGTTGTCCCCAACGCGCTTTCCGAAGATGCGACCGCGTCCCGATCCAGCGCCTTGGGGACAAGTCGCTCCACCCCGTCGGACTCCGAACTCGCCCGCCCCCGCACCGCGCAAAGCTTCTGCGTGCCGAAAGCCGACATCGCCGCGCAGGGCTACGACCTCTCGCTCAACCGCTACAAGGAGGTGGTCCACGCCGAGGTGACCCACCGCCCGCCGCAGGAAATCCTCGCCGCACTCGCCACGCTGGAGACCGAAATCCAGCAGGGCATGAAGGAGCTGGAGGGGATG
>CBINNW010000055.1:0-31429 GCA_966252115.1 uncultured Akkermansia sp. | reverse complement strand
CTTTCACATTCTGAGTTCATGGTTTCATGGACGCACTAGGGCGCGACCGCCGGGCGCGCCGGTTTGGGTGACGATAGCCGTCCGTCCTCGGCGGCGGGCCCGGCGGTCCCGCCCTACGCGTAACTGGCCTGATCCACGCGCCACGCGCCGCCGGCAAACGGCGTCGCGGGGCGGCCGGGACCAACGCGGCTGGCGACCAATATCCGTCCGCCCCTCGCCTACCGCCCCTTCGCCGCCGCGGCTTCCTCCAGCGCGCGCAGCGCCGCGCCCGCGCTGCGCATCTCGGCGTCGAGCTGGGTGCCGCCCGAACCCACGAGGTTCTCGCGCGCCAGCTCCAGGACCTCCCGGGCCTCGGCGAAGCGGCCCGCCCGCGTCAGCCGCGAAAGGAAAGGCCGCACCACCTGGTCCCACATCGCGGCGCCGCCGCCTCGACCGAAGCGGCGCAGAATCGAACGATACAGCTTCAGCTGATCCTCCACGCTGTCGCTCGCGGCGGCGGCCTCCATCTGCCGGACCAACTGCGCCACGCTCAGGTCGCCGCGCTCGTCCTTGAAACGTCGCGCCAGTTCCCGCCCGAGCCGATCCGCCTCCTCCGCCTGTCCACGTTCGCCGAGGCTCGTGATCGCCACGCCCGTGTAGTGCGCCTGCAGCTCCGGATACGATTGCAGCGAACGAGCCGCCTCCCGCGCCACCGCCTCCCGGGGCTCGCCCGGCGCCGGTCGCAGATCGAGCAACAGGTCCCAACCGCGCAGCTCCCGCCGCTCCAGCCGCACCGCCGCCCGCGCCGCCCGCTCCGCCTGTTCGCGACGGCCGTCCTCGAACAACCACCGGCCGATCATGGCATGCGCCGCCGCCTCGCGCGCGTTGCGCTCGCGCCGGAACCCCTCGCTCAGAAAAGCCAGTTCGTGATCCGAGATCTCCTCCCAGGTCTGCGGATCCGTGACGAGCCCCGTGACGTAGCGCTGCTCGGCGTAGCGGCCGGCGTCCAGCCGCCAACGACCACCGGAGCCGAGGTAGCCGAACCAGGCGTGCCGCCCGTCGCGCCCGGCCCCGGAAAACAGGAGCGTGGGCACCCCGCGGGCCTTGCCCGCCTGCGTCGCGAAGTAGGCCTGATCGACGCAGATGCCGCCCTCCTCCAGGATGCGCCGCAACTCGTAGCTCTTGCCCGGCCAGTCGTAGGCTCCGCGGTCGATGCGGTCGTCGCGGTATCGAACCATCGAATACGTCTTGTCCAGTTGGGACAGGGGGGTCTTCAGCTCGGCGCGCGCCCACTCCAGCTCCTCGGCGGGCGCCGCCACATCGACCAAGAACCGCAGCTCCGCCGCGTCCAGCCGCGCGAGCCGATGCAGGCTTTTGCCGGAACGATCCAGCTCGACGAAATAGGAGAACACCTCGGTCGGCTCCGGCAGGCGCCGCGGCAGGGCCTCCGGGCTCACCTGGGCGTGCGGCCATTCCCGGGCGGGAGGAGGCCGGTCGTAAACCAGGGCGATCGCGAGGGCCAGGGACTTGTAGTGATCAAATGCCGCCGGATCGGCGCCTCGCAGACGGTCCAGGATCGCCAGCGCCGCCGCCCGGTCGTCCGCGGGTCTTTCCAGCGCGAAATAGGCGGCCGAGAATTCCGCGTCGGCCAGCAGCCAACCACGGGGCGCCACCGTGGCGTTCTTTTTCGCCGCCCCGGCCCCGCCGAGCGCGTCGGCGCCGGCCCAGCGGGCGACGTTTTGCCACGCCGCCGCCTCCTCCCACCCGCCGCGCGCGTAGGCGTCCAGGGTGGCCGCCCGCAAGGCCCGCGCCATCGCCGGCCAGCCGTAGCGCTCCGCCCCCTGCGTCAGCGCCTTCGCATGCACCTCCCCCGGCGGGGTGCGCAGCCATTCGCCGGGTATGGTCTGCGCCGGGAGTCGCGCGCCCGCCAAGAGGGCGGCCCAGCCGGCGAGCCAGGCCGTGATCGCGCCGATTTTGCCCCGCCACAGGTTCATCGAGATCGGGAAAACGAAGGAGAGGAGAAAAACACCGCCGGCGGCGGGAGACGAGCGGCGGCTCAGCGCTCCGCCGGCAGCTCCAAGATGAAGCGGAAACCGATGTGTCGGGCGCGCTCCGTCTTGGGCCGCGTCTCCTGCGGGAACTTGGAGAGGGCCTCGGGGCTGTCGAGGTAGCTGCCACCGGCCACGATGGCCGACTCGGCGCCTTCCGGCGCGGCGAGCCACTCGCCGAGATTGCCCACCAGGTCGCGATAGCCGTTGAGGTTGGCCCGCCCGGCCTCGGTCGATCCCACCGCGCCGCCGCCCGCCGAGCTGCGTATCTCGCCGGCGTCGTCCCCGAGGGCCACGCGATATTCGTCGGCGTTGGGCAGGCGCACGGTCGCTCCCATGATCCAGCCGAGACGGGTGCAAAATTCCTGGGCGTCGTTCCAGTTGACCGAGTCCACCGGCATCGAGCGGCCGGGGTTGCGACTCGGGTTGGTGTTCATGATCGCCATGTAGAGCGACTGCGGCACCTCGCTGGCCAGCAGCAGGCGGTCGTTCACGCCGATCATGGGCAGGAGCCGGTTGAAAACCTCGTCCTGGATGGCCTTCAGGTCGGCGCGTTTCAGGCCGATGTAGCTGAGCTTGATGCGCACGTTGCCGTCGATGAAGCGGCTGCGCGGGAACTCGGTCGCGAGACGGTCGGTGAGCGCCATGGCCTTGGGCACGGCCTGCTCGGCGGCGACCACGCGACGGCGGCGCAGGTCGGCGCTGATCTGCGCCTCCATGAGCGCCAGCTGGGCGGCCAGGGGCTGCGAGCGCGCGGTCTGGAGCTTCGTCTCCAAAGTCTCGATACGCGCCGAGGACATGAAGCGGCTGCGCGGGAAGAGCTGGTTGATCTGCTGCTGGCGCAGCAGGGCCTCGGCGTAGGCGGTGGCGGCCGCCTTGGAATCGCCGGCGCGCTCGGCGGCGTCGCCCTCCTTCTCGAACGATTCCAGCTCGCGCGCGATGCCGGCGGCGTTGAGCGAATCGATCTCGGTCTGCAGGCGGTCGAACTCCGCCAGATTGGCGAAGCGGGTGGCGGTGAACTCGCGGTTGATGCGATCCAGACGATCGCGCGCCACGGTGTAGGCGGCCAGGGCGTCGGCGAAACGTTTCTCGTTCATAGCGGCGCGCGCCCGCTCCAGCGCCGCCTCCTTCTCGTTGTGCAGCGGATACACCTGGAGCGAGGTGAGGGCCTTCTCGATCGTGGCCTCGCGCACGAAGTTTTTGTAGCGGGAGGGCGCGCTGCCGGTGTTGATGCCCCGCTGGAGCTCGAGCGCCTCCTTGTAGGCCGCCTCCGCGTCCTCCAGCCGCATCTCCTTCACCGCGAGTTCGCCGTCGGCGAAGCGTTGCTCCAGACGGCCGATGGCGCGCCGGGCGCGCAGCGCGTCGAGCTCGCTCTCCAGACGCTCCAGGTTGCGCTGTTGCTCGTAGTCGCCGTGGAGGGAGGAGCGGGCGATGGCGCGTTGTTTGTCCACCGCCGAGCTCAGGACGGTGTAGGCCTCGTCGGAAATGATGTCGGCGGCGGCGAAGGTTTTGTAGCGCTCCTCCAAGGCCGCGATCTCCTCCAGTTTACGCTGAAATTCGGGGTCCTCCATCTTCGGCGCCTCCTGCGGCACCTCCTCGACCGCCTGGCCGGGCCCGACCGTCGCGAGAAAGAACCACAGCCAAGCCAGGACTCCCACGCCCAGAAGGCCCAGGATCCAAGGACGCGCGGAGACCCAGGCTTCCGCCAATTTGATTCGAGTGCGATGGGACAACATGAGCAAGAGGAGCTCCGACACAAAAGTTCCCTTCCGCAAAATGCAATGGCGCGTCCCTTGCGGTTTATTCATGTCACCTTGGCGTCGGTTTGGCGCCCGAGGCCTCATTTTTTGCAAGCGGGCGGCTCCGCGACGTCCTTCACCCGGTTGCCGCCCCCGGCCGAAGCTCGACCGAAGCCGGAGGCTCGACAAGCCCCCCCCCGCTTTCACGCTGTGGCCCTTTCGCCGTGATCAAACACCTCGCCATCCTCGCTCCCGGGCTGCTCGGCGCCTCCGTGGCCCGCGCCGCCCGCGCCCGCCACGCGGCCGCCACGATCACCGTCTGGGCCCGCCGGCCCGAGGTGCGAGCCGCCCTGGGCGCCCAGGACTGGGTGGACCACGTCGCCGACACCCCGGAGGCCGCCGTCGCCCACGCCTCCCTCGTCGTCCTCGCCGCGCCGGTGGACAAGATCATCGAGCTCGACCGCCGGATCGCGTCGCACACGCCCGGCGGCTGCATCGTCACCGACGTCGGCAGCGTCAAGACCCCCATCTGCTCCGCCGCCGCCCTCGCGCCCCGCCCCCGCGGCGCCTGTTTCATCGGTTCGCACCCCATGGCCGGCGGCGCGGTCACCGGCTGGGAAGCCGCCAGCGACACGCTGTTTGAAAACCGGGTCGCCTTCATCACCCCGGCCGAGGACAGCCCCGACGCCGCCCGCCAGACCCTGGAAAATTTCTGGCGCGCCCTCGGCTCGACCGTCGTGGTCGAGAGTCCGGAGCGGCACGACGAAATCGTCGCCCACATCAGCCACCTGCCCCAGGCCGTGGCCACCTGCCTCGCCACCACCCTCGCCGAAAAAGACGGCCAATGGCGCCACTTCGCCGGCAACGGCCTGCGCGACACCACGCGCATCGCCGCCAGCGACGCCACGATGTGGGTGGAGATTTTCCAACACAACCGCGAGGCGGTGCTGCACGCCCTCGCCCGACAGGAGGCCGAGCTGGGCGCCTTTCGCCGCGCCCTCGAACAATCCGACTGGGTCGAAATCCGCGCCCGCCTCGAACGCGGCAAACTCTGGCGCGACGGCTTCCGCGCCTGATCGCGCTCACGCCACCAAGCCACCGCGCCCGCCTCCAGCGCCACCCGTTTTTCTCCCCTTCGCCCACCTGTCCGGCTCCTCCTTTCGCTCCATGTCCGTCGCCGCCTCCCCGCTGCCCGCCCAGCTGCCAATCCTCCCCTTCGTCGGTCCGGTTGCCGGCTCGGTCGCCATCCCCGGCTCCAAGAGCCTCACCAACCGCGCCCTCCTGCTCGCCGCCCTGTGCGCGAGCCCGGTGACCTTGAGCGGGGCGCTTTTCAGCGACGACACCCGCCTCATGTCCGAGGCGCTGCGCCGGCTCGGCTACGACGTCGTGGCCGACGAGGCCGCCCGCACCATCGCCGTCTCGGGCCAGGAAAACGCCTTCCGCAACGACGCACCGGCGGAGCTCTTCGTGGGCCTCGCCGGCACCGCCGCGCGCTTCCTCACCGCCCTCTGCGCGGCCGCCCCCCGCGGCGTGTATCGCATCCAGGGCACCGAGCGCATGAACCAGCGCCCCATGAAGGGGCTCATCGACGCCCTGCGCGCCCTCGGCGCCGAGATCCGCTGCACGGGCGCGGAAGGCTTTTTCCCGGTCGAGATCCACGCCCACGGCCTGCGCGGCGGCCCGGTGGCCATCGACGCCACCGAGAGCAGTCAGATGTTGTCCGCCCTGCTCATGGTCGCCCCGCTGGCGGCGGAGCCGGTCGAGGTGACCGCGGTCGGCGGCGTGCGCTGGCCCTTCGTGCGCATGACCGCCCGGATCATGGGCGCCTTTCAACCCGGCGGCGGGGAAAACGTGGAGCGGCTGGACGAAACCCGTTTCCGCGTGGCGCGGGGCGCCTCGCCGGCCTACGCCGTCGCCGGCGGCCGCTACGCCGTCGAACCCGACGCCACCGCCGCCAGCTACTTCGCCGCCCTGCCCCTCGTCACCGGCGGCGCCACCCGGCTGCTCGACCTCCACGAGGGCCTCCAGGGCGACACCGCTTTTCTCGAGGTGCTGCGGCGCGTCGGGGCTCAGGTATCGGGCGGAGCCGAGGGCCACGCGGTCGCCCACGCCGCCGGCCGGCCGCTGCGCGGCGTGACGGAAAACTTTTCCGGCTTTTCCGACACCTTCCTCACCCTCGCCGCCATCGCTCCGCTGCTCGACGGCCCCACCACCATCACCGGCGTCGCGCACACCCGCAAACAGGAGACCGACCGCGTGGCCGGCATGGTCGCGGAGCTGCGTCGCCTCGGCCAGAAGGTCCACGAACACGAGGACGGCGACGGCCTCACCATCACACCCGACCTCGCCGCGCTGCGCGCCGCCCGCGGCACCGTTGTCCAAACCTACCACGACCACCGCTTCGCCATGAGCTTCGGCATCCTCGGCAGCCGCGATCTCCACGGCGACGGGCAACCCTGGCTCGTCATCGACAACCCCGCCTGCTGCGCGAAGACCTTTCCGAACTTCTTCGACGTGCTCGCCGGCCTCCGCCCCAGCCCCCGCCCTTGAGCCCCTTTCCTCCCTCCGTCCTCCGCCTTCATCCTTCCTCCTTCAGCCTTCAGCCTTCCTCCCTCAGCCCTCCGCCTTCCCTCATGTCCGCTCCCTTTCTCATCGTCGCCATCGACGGCGGCGCCGCCGCCGGCAAGTCCACCACCGCCCGGGCCCTCAGCGCCCGGTTCAACTTTCTGCACATCGACACCGGCTCCTACTACCGGGCCGTCACGGCCGAGCTGCTGCGCGGGGGGCTGGACCCGACCGACACCGACGGCGCCTCGCGGGCGGCCGCCTCGCTCGTGCTCGGCACCCGCGTCGATGGACGTCGCGCGCAGATCGAGATCGGCGGACGCACCGTGCCGGAGAGCGAGCTGCGCGGCCCGGCGGTCAACGCCGCCGTCTCCCACTTCGCCGCCATCCCCGCGGTGCGCGCCGCCCTGCTCGCCTACCAGCGCGACCAGACCCGCATCGCGCGCGAACATGGTTTCGCCGGCCTGGTGATGGAGGGCCGCGACATCGGCACGGTCATTTTCCCCGACGCGGATTTCCGTTTTTTCCTGCACGCCGATCCGGAGGAGCGCGCCCGCCGCCGCGCCGCCGAGGGGCAACAGGACTCCATCGCGGAGCGCGACCGGCTCGACAGCTCGCGCAAGGCCGCTCCCCTCCTCTGCCCGCCCGGCGCCATCGACATCGACTCGACCCACCTGTCCCTCGACGAGGTCGTCGCCCGCGTCTCCGGCCCCATCGCCGCCCGTCTCGGGCTCGGCGTCGGCGGCTGAGCAGCCACCTCCCCGCCTCGTTCCCGCCGCGCCCCCCGTCCGCCGCGTCCCGCATCCCCTACCGCTCTCCCGCGCCATGGTCGCACGCGAAGCCTTTCCCCAGCTCGGCATGAACCCGCTGTATGGGTTTTGCCACTACATCATCCGCTGCGCCCACCAGGCGCTTTTCCGGGGCGAGGTGGCCGGCCTGGAAAACTTGCCCGCCGACGGGGCCTTTCTCGTCGCGGCCAATCACGCCAGCCATCTCGACCCGCCCTTCATCGGCGCGGTGATGCCGCACCAGCTCGCCTTCTTCGCGCGCAAGAGCCTCTGGAAACCCGGCGTCGGCGCGTGGTGGATGGACGGTGTCGGCGCCATTCCCGTGGACCGCGACGGCTCCGATCTGGCCGCCATCAAACGCGTGCTGGCCACGCTCGCGGCCGGCCACCCGCTGGCGCTTTTCCCCGAGGGCACGCGTTCGCCCGACGGCTCGCTCCAGCCGGCCAAGGCCGGCGTCGGCCTCATCGCCTGCAAAACACGCGTGCCGGTCGTGCCCTGCCGGATCTTCAACAGCCACCTCGCCCTCGGCCGCGCGGGGGGCTTTCGCCCCGGCACCCCGGTGGACATCGTCTTCGGGCGAGCGCTGCAACCCGACTTCTACGACCGCAAGACCGACGGCAAAGAGCGTTACCAACGCGCCAGCGAGCGCATCATGGGCGCCATCGCCGCGCTGCCCCCGCCCGCCTTCGTGACGGTTTAGGCCGGAACCGGATCTCCCGACGCCGTCGTCCCGGCGCGGCGGCGCGATGGCCGCCTGTTGAAACTATTTTCAATGATCTTCCCGGGGATGGGTTGCACCGCCGCGCGGGCCGCGTAGCCTGACCGGGTCGGTGTTAGTCGTTCCGCGCTGTCTGCGACGAGGACTCTCCTGCCGGATTCCCCGCCGCGGCGGCGCCCATCATCAACCCGGTGCACGGGCACCCAGCACGAAAGATCATTGACCATGAAGCTCTCGCAATTGCTAGCCTCCCGTTCCGACCTGCTGCGTCAGGCCTTTTTGGCCAACACGGCACACGCCTACGCCACCCTCGCCGGTCTCTCCAGACGCATCGCGCTGGCCGACCTGCACGGACCGGTCCGACTGCTCGCGACCGATCCCACCGTCGAGCGGTTTATCCCCCAACTGATCGCCCTCGCCGGCAGCCAGTCGGTGCTCGACGAGCATTTCGACGAGGGAGACCTGTTGAGACTCGCTGACGCCCTCGCCTTCTTCTCCGAGGACGGGGCGGACGAGTTCGAGTTTCGGCTCGAGGAACTATGCGCCCGCTACGCCACGCCGCTGCGCGACAGTCTGGTCTCCGCCGGCGTGGAGCTCGACGAGCCGGCGCCTCAGCATGCCTTGAATCGCCTGTTCTGAACCCGGACTCCGCCGTTCTCCCGGCGGAGCATCGTTCCAGGCGCTTGATTGGGCGGCGGACCCGTGTGGGTTCGCCGCCTTTTTCGTTTTTTCGTTTTCGGGGCGGAAACGTCGGCCGGAGGCGGCCCGGATCAAACGCCCCGGGGCTGGCGGGGTGCGCCCCCAAAAGTCTCGTTCAAAGTCCAGCCGCTTCGGCCCGGTCCGGGGAGCGCACGCGTCTCGCGTGCCGGTGACGGCGTCCCGCCGTCACCCTCCGAGCGTCGGGCGAGACGCCCGACGCGGCACCCGGGACGGGTGCGCTCCCCAGACCATCCCCGGACCCTCCCCGATCTCTTCGGCGCAGGAATCTCGCTCAGTCACTTGGCGACCGCCCCACACGCTGGCTCAGCGCAGCCCGCAGGCTTTGCGCGCGCGCTGGAGCACCGGCTCGGCGACCGCGCGGGCGCGGGTGGCGCCGTCGCGCAGGATGGACTCGACGTGGTCCAGGTTCGCGGCGAGCTCGGCGCGGCGCGCCCGGGCGGCGGCGAAGTGCGTCCACACCTGCTCGAAAAGCGCCTTCTTCAAATCCCCGTAGCCCAGCCCGCCGGCGCGCAGACGGTCCTCCATCTCCTGCGCGTAGGCCGGCTCGGCGACCACCTTGAGGAGGCGGATCGCGATGTTTTGATCGGCGTCGGGTTTGGGCTCGGCCGGCGTGCGCGAGTCCATGGGGATGCCCATGATCTTTTTGCGCGTGGCCTTCTCCTCGCCGAAAAGCTCCAGCGTGTTGCCGTAGCTTTTGCTCATCTTTTGCCCGTCGAGTCCGGGCACCACCGCCGACTCGTCGCGGATGACCGACTCGGGCAGCACGAACGTTTCGCCGTAGGCGAGGTTGAACTTGATCGCCATGTCGCGCGTCATCTCGACGTGCTGCTTCTGGTCCCGCCCCACCGGCACGTGCGTGGTGTCGAAGAGCAGGATGTCCGCCGCCATGAGCACGGGGTAGGTGAACAGGCCGACGTTGGCCGCGATGCCGCGGGCGGTCTTGTCCTTGTAGCTGTGCGCGCGCTCCAGGAGGCCCATCGGCGCCAGCGTGCCGAGCATCCAGGCGAGTTCGCACACCTCGGGCACGTCGCTCTGGCGCCAGAGCACGCTCTTCGCCGGATCGAGCCCGCAGGCCAGCCAGTCGAGCGCCACGCCCAGCGTGTAGTCGCGCCGCTTCTTCGGATCGGTGAGCGAGGTCATCGAGTGGTAGTCCGCGATGAAATAAAAACACTCGCCCGCGCCGGCCCGGTCCTGCGCCTGGATCGCCGGCTGCATGGCGCCGAGGTAGTTGCCGAGATGGAGGATGCCGGAAGGCTGGATGCCGGTAAGCGTGCGCATGGAACGAATCGGGGAAGAGAGAGGGGACGGGGAACGGGTGCGGACGGAGGTGGGTGCGGGGAAAAGTCGCGGAGCTTGGGCGAGTCGCGCCCCGGGGATCAATCCCGCCGTGGCAGATGCACGAGCGCGGCGCGCTGGCGCGCGAGCATGGCGTCGGGCAGATGCCCGGTGAACACCGTGCCCGGCGCCACCAAGGCCCGCCGCCCCAGCACGCTGCCGGGGTTGAGCACGGCGTTGCAGCCGACCTCGGCCGCCTCGCCGAGGATGGCGCCAAACTTCCGCAGCCCGGTCTCGAAAAACTCGCCCGCAGACCGCACCGAAACGGGTTTCTGATCCAGCCTCAGGTTCGAGCAGATCGCCCCCGCGCCGAGGTGCGCCCGGTTGCCGAGGATCGAATCGCCCACGTAGGAAAAATGCGGCACCTGCACGCCGTCCATCAGCAGGCAGTTTTTGAACTCGCACGCGTTGCCCAGCACGCAGCCGGCGCCGACGATGACGTTGCCCCGCACGAAGGCGCCCGGCCGGATCTCCGTGCCCGGGCCGATCCACGCCGGGCCGATGATCGTGCAATAGGCCGGCAATCGCACGTCCGGCGAGATATGCACCTCCCCCTCGATGCGCACCCCCGGCGGCAAACCCGCCCACGGCTCCGCCTTCGGCAACCAGGCCAGCGCCGCCGGGATGGCGCGCAGCCAATTCCAAGGCGCATCCTGCGGATCGAAAAACGGCGCGAAGGACGCGAGCGAGGCGGGCAGGCTGAAAAAATCGGCGGCTTTCATCGGCGGGTGTGGAGGAGGTGAACCACGTTTGCCGTCGAAGACCTAGCGAAAAACTCCCACCCGCCGCGCCACGCGACACCGGCACCTCCGCCCGGCCCACGCCCCCCCCCTCGCCGGCCACGGCGTCGGCGGACGCTCACCGCTCCCTCGCCGCGTGGGCGCGCGCCACCTCGACATATTTCTCCGCCAAGCGCCGCCCGCTCGCCCGCTCCGTCTCGGTGAGCGCGCGCGTCACCTTGGCCGGTCGGCCCATCACCATCGAGCCGGGCGGACAATCGAAACCGCCGGTCACCAGGGAGCCCGCCGCCACGATGCTTTCCGAGCCGATCTTCGCCCCGTCCAGCACGATGGCGCCCATGCCGATCAGGCACCCGTCGCCGATCTCGCAGGCGTGCAGGATCGCCGCGTGCCCGACCGTCACCCAGTCGCCCACGGTCGTGCCGTGGTCGTCCGACAGATGCACGATGACGTTGTCCTGCACATTGCTGCCCTCGCCGATCACGATGGAGTGGATGTCGCCGCGCAGCACCGCGCCGTAGAAGACGCTGGCGTCGCGCCCGAGGCGCACGTCGCCGCACACCGTCGCGTTGCGCGCCACGAAGGCCGCCCGCTCCACATCCGCCGTCCGTGCCAGATGGCGGCCCAGTCTCTCATGGATTGTCATGGCCAAACGCTCGCCCGGCACGTCCCCTGCGACAAGCCCGCTCCCGCTCCTTCCCGCCCGCCTCCATGGACTTCTCGCACATTTTCCGCGGCCTTCTCGGCATGGCCGCGCTTCTCGGCATCGCCTGGGCCTTCAGCGCCAACCGACGCGCGATCCCCTGGCGGGTCGTGGCGGCGGGGATCGGGCTGCAACTCGTGCTCGCCCTGCTCATCCTCAAGGTGCCCGGCGCGCGCGGACTTTTCGAGGCAGTGGGCTCGGTCTTCGTGCGCCTGCTCGACTTCACCGCCGAGGGCAGCGCCCTGGTCTTCGGCTGGGTTTTCAAAGTCCCCAGCGGCGGTTCCGGCATGATGATCGAGGCGGCCGACGGCCGGAGCTTCGGCACCCACGCGCCCATCTTCGCGATCACGGTGCTGCCCAGCATCATCTTCTTCTCCGCGCTCACCACCCTGCTCTACCGCCTCGGCCTGCTGCAAATCGTGGTCAAGGGCTTCGCCTGGGTGATGTCCAAAACCCTCCGCCTCTCCGGCCCCGAGACGCTCAACGCCTCCGCCAACATCTTCGTCGGCCAGACCGAGGCGCCCCTGCTCATCCGCCCCTTCCTCGACCGGATGACCCGCTCCGAGCTGCTCGCCGTCATGGTCGGCGGCATGGCCACCATCGCGGGCGGCGTCATGGCCGTGTATATCACCCTGCTCGGCGGCGACAGCGAGGCGGAGCGCGTCCGCTGGGCCACCCACCTACTCACGGCCTCCGTGCTCTCCGCCCCGGCCGCCCTGATCGTCGCCAAGATGCTCCTGCCCCAGACCGAGCCGGTGGACGAAAAACTCGTCCTCAGCGCGGAAAAACCCGGCGCCAATCTCATCGACGCGGTCTGCCTCGGCACCACCGACGGACTCAAGCTCGCGGTCAACGTCGGCGGCATGTTGATCGCCTTCACCGCCCTCGTCGCCCTCGCGAACTGGGCGCTCTCCGCCGGCCTCGGCGAATGGAGCGGCCTCAACGCCACCATCCACTCCGCCACCGGCGGTCAATTCCAGGGCCTCACGCTCCAGTTTCTCTTCGGCATGATCGGCGCCCCCGTCGCCTGGCTCCTCGGAGTCGATGCCGAGCACCTGCTCGCCGCCGGCCGCCTGCTCGGCGAGAAAGTCGTGCTCAACGAGTTTATCGCCTACTTCAGCATGTCCGAGATGCAGCAGAGCGGCGCCCTGGTGGACGACCGCGCGCGCATCATCCTCACCTACGCGCTCTGCGGTTTTTCCAACATCGTCTCCATCGGCATCCAGGTCGGCGGCCTCGGCGCCATGGCCCCCGAGCGCCGCTCCGATCTCGCCCGCCTCGGCTGGCGCGCCCTCCTCGGCGGCAACCTCGCCTGCTTCCTCACCGCCTGCGTGGCGGGGATGCTGTTCTGACAACACCCCAAGCCGCCGTCGCCGCCCTCCCCCGCCCGGCCCGCCCGCGCGACTCGAACCGACGCATCAGCCCACCGCAGTCAGCCCGGCGCGGTGGTTCAGGTAACGGCGCCAGCCGCCGTGGATCGTGATTTCGGCGGCGCCCTCCAGGGCCGAGGGCTCGCAAACAAAACCCTTCACGCTCGTGCCGTCCTCCAGGGTCACGTTGCCGATCGCCAGAGGCGCGGGCACCTCCGCCGTGAACGCGCCGAAGGCCTCGACCGACATCCGCCACACCTCCAGCTCGATGCCGGGCCCGACAAAACCCGGCGCCCGCACCAGGCCGGGCTTGGGCGGCTGCGTGCCCGGCAGCGCGTAGAGCCGATACCCCGCCGCGCTGCGCGCCGCGCGCAACAAGGTCGCGCCCCGCGAGGTCAGCTGATGGTTGAGCGGCTGCCCGCTCAGATGCGCGCCCACCACCGCGAGCGACACCTCGGCGTCGGCCGCGCCCGCGCCGCGCCCGCCCGCGGGGAACGAACGCCCGCTGGGCCCACCCGCCCCGCCGGTCACGGACGACAAGAGCGTGTCGGTGCCGCCGAGTTTTCCGCCCAGCGCCGCGTGCAGACGCGCGCCGAGCGCGAGCAGCGCCCCGTCCGCGAAGGCCGGCGCCAACAGCGTGACGCCCAGCGGCAAACCGTCGGAGCGAAAGCCCGCCGGCACCGCCACGCCGCCGAGATCGAGCAGGTTCACGAAATTCGTGTAGGTGCCGAGGCGGGTGTTGTTGAGCACCGGCTCGGCCTCCAGCTCGGCGTGGGTGTAGATCGTGGGCGTGGTCGGCAGCAGGAGGACATCCACGAGCTCCCAGGTCGGCTCGGCCGCCCGGCGCAGCTCCTCCAGACGATACAGCGCGCGAAACGTGTCCACCGCGCCAAAGCGCCACCCCCCGCCGATGATCTTGGCCGTCACCGGATGCAGCGCCTCCGGGTGCTCGTCCGCGAAGGGCGTGATGGCCGCCAGACGCTCCGCCACCCAGGGCCCCGAGTAGAGCAGATCGGCGGTTTCGCGGAAGGGCCCGAAATCGATCTCCACCGCCGTGCCGCCGAGCGAGCGCATGCGCTCCACCGAATCGGCGAACAAACGCGCCGCCTCCGCGTCGCCGAAAAACTCCAGCTGCTCCGCGCGCGGCACGCCGAAACGAAACGCGCCGCCAAACTCCGCGGCCGCCGCGCCCGCCGGCGCCCGCCGCGAATAGGGATCGGCCGCGTCGAACCCCGACACCACCCCGGCCACCGCCGCCGCGTCGGCGCAGCTCAGCGCGAAGACGCTGATGCAGTCCAGCGAACGGCACGCCGGCACGAGCCCGGTCGTGCTCAGCAGGCCCTTGGTGGGTTTCCACCCGACGATGTTGTTAAAAGCCGCCGGCACGCGACCGGACCCCGCGGTGTCGGTGCCGAGCGCGAAAGCCACCAACCCCGCCGCCACCGCCACCGCGCTGCCCGAGCTCGACCCGCCGGAGATGTAGTCGTCGTCGAATACGCTGCTCGGCGCGCCATAGGGCGAACGGGTGCCCACCAGGCCGGTGGCGAACTGGTCCAGATTCGTCTTGCCGACGACCAGCGCGCCGGCCGCGCGCAGGCGCCGCACCACCTCCGCGTCGGCGCTCGGCCGATAGGAAAACGCCGGGCAGGCGGCGGTGGTCGGCAGGCCGGCGACGTCGATGTTGTCCTTCACCGCGAAAGGCACCCCGAAAAGCGGCAAACGCTCACCGGCGGCCCGGCGTTTCTCCAAGGCGACCGCCTCGAGCAACACGTCCTCCTCGGCGCGCAACGCGATCCACACGGAGTCCCGGCCACGAGCCGCGATGCGGGCGAAGACCTCGCGCACGATCTCCGTCGGCGAGGCGCCGACGGCGTAAACGGAGGCAAGGGAGGAAAGGTCGAGGCTGAGCGAGTCGGACATGGTGAAAAGGCGATGGGGGGCGTGTATCGGGGAAACGAAGACCGGGAACACGACGAACCCAAGCCCGCGAAAGCCGAAGCATGAGCAGATTTCGCGCAAGAACCCGGCCCGTCCCGCCGCCCGGCGTCGCAGGATGCGACAGAATGCCGAAAAACGTTCGCCGAGGCTGGCTCGTCCCCTGCTGTTTCGCCAAACCAGTCCTTCATGCACCTCTCCGTCCCCACCCGTCGCGTCGCGCTGCTTGTTTTCGCCCTTCTGCCCTCGGTCGTTTTTGCCCACCCCGGGCACGATGGCGACCACGGCGGCGGCCTGGTGTGGGACTTCGTCGGCGAGGTGGTGCATCGCCTGAGCCACCCCTACCACCTGCTGCCCACGCTCGGCCTCGCGCTTCTGTTCGTGTTCGGCTGGCGCATGCTCCGCGCCAAACGTCGTGGCGGCTCCGCCGAAAAGGGCGAGTAGGCGAGACGCGTCCGGCGGGACCGCGTTCACGGCGGATCGCGCCGTTTCACGAAACCGCGCCGCCCCCTCAAAGTTTCCGCGCGTCGCAGCGCAGATGGGGGGCGTGGGGCGCCAGGATGCGACGAATCGCCGCGAGGGTTTGCCGCAGGCGGATGCCGTCCGGCGCCACGAACTTGATGCTCCAGCCCGCCCCGGTGCGCAGCGGGCTCGCGCCGATCCACACGCCGTCACCCTGCAGGTCGTGGAGCTCCGCCCGCCAGGCCGGCACCGACTCGGAAGCGGGCGTGGACGCGGACGCGGGCGTGGGATCGTTCGCGGCGGGCGAGGTGGGCGGGATAAAAATCGCGTTGCCAAACGAGGCCGCCTCCCCCGCCCCGGCCAGTTCCGCCAAAGCCCTCAGGTGCTCCGCCGACTGGTCCAGTCGCTCGTGCAAAAGCAGCGCCCCGCCGTGGCGCACCTCCAATTCCAAAACCAGGCGCGACCAGCCCCAAACCTCGCCGTGGGCGATGCGACCCGGGAAGAGCAGGTCCGCGTAAAACGCCGCCCCGCCCGGCTCCGCCTCGAGCGTCGTGCGTTGGTGAAACACGCTTCCGCGATGCGGCACGAGAGGCTCGGGCAGGACCTCCAACCACGCGCCCGCGGCGACGCGAAACGCCTGCGACGAGCGGGCCTCGCCCTCGCGCATGCGGAAAACCCGGCTCGCGCTCGGCGTGGTCAAAAGGAGCGCGGCGCCGGCCTCCACGACGACGGCGGATTCGAGGCGGTCGCCGGAGAGGATGCCGGCGGTGGGATTGACCACCTGGACGAGCAGCGTGCGCGTATCCGCATCCCAATACGGCTTGCTCAGATGAAAGGGCGCGCGAAAGGCCTGCGCGGCCAGCGCCGTGACGCCGTCGTCCGGGCGGGCGGCGACGCGAAGCGCGAGGTGTCCGTGAAAATCGGCCATGAGCAGAGAGGCGACGGAGGATTGGCCGCGAAAGAACTCAAGGAGCGCAAAGAATGGGGGGAATCGACCTTTGTGTTCTCCGCGTTCTTTCGCGGCTAAATCAGGTTCGGGGGGTGGCGGCGAAGAGCACCTGTTTCTCGATCCAGGCGATGACGGCGTCGAGGTTGTGCTCGCGTTTCAAATCGCAGAACAGGAAGGGGCGGGCGCCACGCTGGACCTTAGCGTCGCGATCCATCACCGAGAGATCGGCGCCGACCAGCGGGGCGAGGTCGATTTTGTTGATGATGAGCAGGTCGCTGTGGCGGATGGCCGGACCGCCCTTGCGCGGGATTTTTTCCCCCTCGGCGACGTCGATCACGTAAATGAACGCGTCCACCAACTCCGGCGAAAAGGTGGCGGTGAGATTGTCGCCTCCGCTCTCCACCAGCACGAGCTGCAGGTCCGGGAATTCGCGTTCCAGCGCCTGGCAGGCCTGCTCGTTCATCGTGGTGTCGTCGCGGATGGCGGTGTGCGGACACCCGCCCGTCTCCACTCCGCGG
This sequence comes from uncultured Akkermansia sp., assembly GCA_966252115.1. Taxonomy (GTDB): domain Bacteria; phylum Verrucomicrobiota; class Verrucomicrobiia; order Opitutales; family Opitutaceae; genus IMCC26134_A. Next base: position 14,860 of record CBINNW010000055.1, on the reverse strand, counting down.
ATACGCGCGGCGGGCAGCGCGCTCTGCCGGATGAGAAACTCGGCGTCCTCGGAACAGTAGATGTCGTTCGTCACGACGCCCATCGAGTAGCGCTCGCGCAGCTTTTGGCAGAGCTTGAGACAGAGCATGGTTTTGCCGGAGCCGACGGGGCCGCCGATGCCGATGCGAGGGGGACGATTCATGGGGAAAAAGTAGCGAGTAGTGAGTAGCGGGTAGCGAGTAGAATGAGTCCGGAGATATGCTCGCTACTCACTACCCGCTACTCGCTACTTTTATGAAATAAACATGCGGGCGTCGGCGGTTTCGTGGCGGGCGCTGGCGATGTCGAGCCAGGGGTTGAACCAGCCGATCTCGTCGGGCGGCACGGCCAGGGCGGCGGCGATGAGCGCGGGAGTCTCGGCGAGCGTCTCGGTGAGCAGGGACTGCCCGGCGTTTTGCCCGATGCGCAGGAGCTTCATCGCGGCGGCGAGCGTGGCGGCGAGGGTCGAATAGACGATGCCGGCCAGCACCGCCTCGCGCGGCGCTCCGAGCACGCGGCCCTCGAGCGCGGCGGACACGGCGGCCGAGAAGGGCCAGCCGCCGGCGGCGGCGCGGGCGAGGTAGTCGGCGGCGAGCGCGTGTCCGTGCAGCCGGGCGGCGAGCTCGGCGCGCTGGCGTCCGATGTTTTCCGTGGCGGTGCGCAGCTCGCGCGGGCTTTTCAGCGCGTGGGCGAGCACGCAGAGCTCCGCCACGCGCGGCCAGTCGGGCGCGGCGGGATCGAGCGCGGCGTGGGCCCGCGCGGCCAGGGGCAGCTCGGCTTGGCGAAGGGCCGGCAGGACCGAGAGCCGGAAAAACGTGGCCAGCGTGGCGCGATCACGCACGACGCCGAGCTCGACCAGGCCTTCGAGCCCGAAGGAGTGGGCGTAGCCCCCCGTGGGATAAAACGAGTCCCCGGCCTGAAGCAGACCCACGAGCCAGGAGGTGCAGGCGGAATCGGACATTTTTAGCCGCGAAAGAACGCAAGGAGCGCAAAGAAAGGAAACAAACCGGACGCCAGGCCGACGAACGAACGGGGCGATGCCGAGCGGGCGTATTTTTTGATCTGAAACTTGAACGAGCCAAAGTTGATGAGCAGGCCATGTTCGACACGGGTGGATTTCAAGTAACCAAGCAACTGCGCGGTATGTTCATCGGCGAGCGCCCGCACCGCCTTCAGTTCCACAATCAAACGGCCATCGACGACCAAGTCGGCGAAATACTCCCCGATGACCGTGCCATCCTCGTCCATGACCCCGATGGGATGCTGTTGCGAGACCTCGAGGCCGGCTTTCCGAAGACGGTGCGCCAGGGCGTTTTCATAGACCTTCTCCAAATGTCCATGCCCATGGAAAACATGGATGGCGTAGGCGGTCTCGCGCACCACGTCACAAAGCTGGTTAATGGATCTCATCGTTTCCTTTCTTTGCGCTCTCTGCGTTCTTTTGCGGCCAATCGGTCTCGGTCTCGTGCCTGTGGCTCGGTCCGAGCTCATCGACGCGCGGGGTGGCGGGACCGCGTTTGAAGCGCCCGGGCCGGAACACCGCCGTCGTCTCCGTATAGGGAATCTGAATACGCTCCAGCAGGCGTCGCGCCGCGGGCTCGTCGGGGGTCAGCAGGCGCGTCGCCTCCGACGACAGCTCGAGGTGCAGGTTGCCCACCGCCCAGCCGATCCCCGCCGCGGCCGAGGCGGGCAGCTCCGCCAGCGCGACCTCCAAAACCGGCTCCGGCTCCTGCACGATGACGTAGCGACGACCCTCGTCCCGATGCACCACGTCGCCCGGCTGCAGCGGCCGTTCGAGTTGAAAACCAAACTCCACCCCGTCCGCCGCCACCCCGCGCCAAAGTCGTTTGGCCAGGGTCCGCCGATCCACCCGCACCTCGACGGCCGGCAACGAGGGGTCACAGGGGCTGAGCGGAGCGGAAATGATCAAAAGCGACATGGGGCGGCGCGCGTGAGCAGAGAGCGGACCAATGAAGAGGTTTTGAACTCCAAACAACTCTCGCGCCAAGCCGTTGGCGTTCGACGCGACCGATACCCGCCCCCGAAAGCAGGAGGAAAAATCAAACACTCTCCGCAGCCGCGCGGTTTCACAGCATTGTCAAAAGCCCCGCCGCCACCTAGCGCTACCCCACCCCGCCCCACCCCGTCAGCCGATGAACCGCCCGCCCTGCCCCCGCTTTCTTTCCCCATGAGCGACGTCACCCTGCTGCTAAACGCGATCGACCGCGGCGAAAAGCGGGCGGCCGACGAACTGCTCCCCCTCGTTTACGACGAACTGCGCCACCTGGCCGCCGCCCGCATGCAGCACAACGCCTGCGCGCAAACCCTCCAGCCCACCGCGCTCGTGCACGAGGCGTGGTTGCGCCTCGTAAACCAGTCCGACCGCGGCTGGAACAACCGCGCCCACTTTTTCCGCGCCGCCGCCCAGGCGATGCGGCACATCCTCGTCGATCTGTCGCGCCAGAAGGCCAGCCTCAAACGCGGCAACCGTCCCGAACGCCTCAGCCTCGACGACGTGGAACTGGTGGCCGCCCCGCCGGACGAACGCATCCTGCTCGTCAACGACGCCCTGCTGCGGCTTGAGGCCGACGATCCCGACAGCGCCCGGCTGGTCACGCTCAAGTTTTTCGGCGGCTTCACCCACGCCGAGATCGCGCGCATGCTCGACCTGAGCGAACGCACGCTCGAGCGGCAGTGGGCCTACGCCAAGGCCTGCCTTTTCGATCTGATCCAGGACAACCAATCCCGCTCCGGCGCCGACGCCGCCCCCGGTTCCCCGAGCCCCTCCACGGCCGAGACCCCCGGCGGCACCTGAGCCGCGGCCGGACCGTTTGCTCCCCCGCCGCCGTCGTCCGCCACCTCCGCCGTCGCATCGCACGCCGCCGCATCGCATGATTTCCTCCCGCCGATTGGAGAAAGAACTGTTCGAAGAAGCCGTCGGCATCACCGACCCCGCCGAACGGGCCGCGTTTCTGGACGGGGTCGGAAGGACCCAGCCGGCGCTCCGCCGCCGCCTGGAACGTCTGCTCGCCGCGCTGGAGCCGGCGGAGACCTTCCTCACCCTTTCGCGCGGCGCCCCCGCTCCACCACCCTCCACGCCCACCGAACGCCCGCCGTCCTCCGCGCCCGGCGCCGCCGCCCCGGCCGCGACCGACCAGCGCGAGGCCGACAGCCTCCCCGGCCTGCAAGGCGGCGCCGACATGCTCGCCGAGTCTCGCGTCCGCATCGGGCGTTACCGCCTCCTCCAACGCCTGGGCGAGGGCGGCTGCGGAGTCGTTTACCTCGCCGAGCAGGAGGAACCGGTTCGCCGTCAGGTCGCGCTCAAGATCATCCGGCTGGGCATGGACACCGAGACCGTGATCGCCCGCTTCGGGCTGGAACGCCAGACGCTCGCCCTGATGGACCATCCCAACATCGCGCGCGTGCTCGACGCCGGCGCGACCGAGTCCGGCCGGCCCTATTTCGTCATGGAGCGGGTGCACGGCATCCGGATCACCGACTTCTGCGACCAGCACCGCCTCACCGTCGAGCAACGTCTGGCGCTCTTCGTGCGCGTGTGCCTGGCCATCCAGCACGCCCACCAAAAGGGCATCCTCCACCGCGACATCAAACCCTCCAACATCCTCGTCGCCCAACACGACGGCGTCCCCGTGCCCAAGGTCATCGACTTCGGCGTGGCCAAGGCCATCGAGAGCCGCCTCGGCGACGATTCCCTCCCGACCTCGAACCTGCAACTGGTCGGCACCCCGGCCTACATGAGCCCCGAGCAGGCCGACCTCAATCGCCGCGGCATCGATACGCGCAGCGACATCTACAGCCTCGGGGTCGTGCTCCACGAGCTCCTCACCGGCCGCACGCCCTTCGATTCCAAACGCCTCGTCGAGGCCGGCGTGGAGGAGATGCGCCGCATCCTCCGCGAACAGGAGCCCCTGCGCCCGTCCGCCCTGCTGGCCTCGCTCGCGCCGGAGGAGCTGCGCCGCGTCGCCGAACTGCGCGGCACCGACCCGCGCAAACTCGTCGCCTCCGTCCGCGGCGACCTCGACTGGATCGTCACGACCACCCTGGAGAAGGAACGCTCGCGCCGCTACGAAACGGCAAACGGCCTCGTGATGGACATCCGCCGCCACCTGGACACCGAGCCGGTCTCGGCCCGCCCGGCCAGTCGTCGCTATCGCCTCCAAAAACTCGTGCGCCGCAACCGCGTGGTCTTCGGCGCGGGATTGATCGTGTTTCTCGCCCTGGTCGTCGGCCTGGGCTCCTCCACCTGGCTCTTCGTCCGCGAACGCGAGGCCCGGCGCGAACAGGCCCGCCTCCGCGACGAGGCCGAGCTGGCCCGCGCCAACGAGGCCCGGCTCCGCCAACAGGCCGAGGCGCGCGAACGCGTCACCCAGGCCGCCGTCCACCTCAGCCACGGGGAGAGAGCCGAGGCGGACGCCCTGGTGAACCTCGTCCCGCTCGACCAGCTCCCGCCCTCGCTCGAGTGCGTCGAGGTTCTCCGAACCCTGGGCAACTGGCACGCGCTCGACGGACGCTGGTCCAAGGCCGCCCGTCGCAGCCTCGCCCTCGCCCTCGTCATCACCGAAACCGACGACTCCGACAGCGACGACGTCTCCCGCGGCCTCCTGCCCGCCGCCGCCGCCATCCGCGAAGGCGGGAACGAAGAGGACTACGAAACCTTCCGGCAGCGCGCCGCCCGGCGCTTCTCCGACACGCTCCACCCCGTCGTGGCGGAGCAGGTCCTGAAAGCCACCCTCCTCGCCCCCGCCGACTCCTTCACCCTCCGCGCCCTGGTGCCGCTCGCCGAGATCGTCACCGCCACCGTCCAGGGCCAGGACCCGATGCGCAGCGAGGACCCCTACATGGACGCCTGGCGTTGTTTCGCCCTCGCCCTCTTCGCCCACCGCCGCGAGCTGCCCGACCAGACGCTCCGCTGGGCCGACCAGTGCCTGCTCTATGCAAACACCAACGCGCCCCGCACCGCCGCCGCGCGGTTGCTCCGCGCCATGGCCCTCCATCGCCAGGGCAAAGCCGCCGAGGCCCGTTTCGAGATGGATCGCCCGCGTATCCTCATAGAAGAGCAGTTCCGCAATCGACTCCGCCAAGGCAACGCGACCACGGGCTTCTGGTTCGACTGGATCAACGCCCGCCAACTCCTGCGCGAGGCGGCCGCCGAGCTCGAAAACTGAGCCCCGGGCATTTCATACCAATTCGCGTTCCGTCGTAATAAAACCGGTGATCGCAAGCTGTAGGCCTGACCGTTGGTCAGGCAGCCCGACACCCGACCCAGCGGTCGGGCCTACATCGGAGCCGCGCCGGAGTGGCGAACGCTGAGCGGCAACGCGGCGGCCTCCTCCCAGGGACGCCGCGGCTCCGTGCCGCGCTGGGCGCTGGGCGCGGGGCGGGCCGTCGCCGTGCCCTCCCGGGCCCCCGGGTAAAAAAATTCCAAACCGTGGCGGGTCGGCCCGGGCGACTGCGTTTCTCCTACGCGCGCTTCGGCGCTCCCTAGCGCCTATCCCGCGCCGTCCTCGCTCCCGCCGCAATCAGTCCCCGCCACCGTGAACAAACACCCCTCGCCGAAATCTCCCGCCCGCCCGTCCTGGCTGGCGCTCCCCCTGCTCGCCGCCGTCGCATCCCTGCCGGCCGGCCAGTTGTCCTATCACCTCGCCACCCCGGTGCCCGGCGTCCACGACGTCGCCAACCTCGTCGGGGCGACCGCCGACCGCGACAACCTCGCCGGCGACGGCCAAACGGACGGCGACTACAACGACCACGCCACCTACGTCGCCTTCGACCGCCCCCACCAGGGCCAGACCTTCACCACCGGCGCCCACCCGACCGGCTATCAGATCAAGGCCGTCTGGCTGCGGCACGTCGGCTACTCCGCCAACTCCGACATCACCTGGTGGTGCGCCCCGGAGGGCGGCGCCCTGACCCTCCGCGTCACCCGCCCCGCCGCCGCCGGCACCTTCGCCTTCGTCGTCGCCTCCGAATCGGTGACGATGAGCTCCAACGACGTGGGCGCGCCCAACCGGCTGATGCCGCTGCGCACCCGCGAAAACTCCCCCCAGGGCACCGGCCTCTGGCTCCGCTTCGCCTTCGCCTCCCCGGTCATGCTGTATCCGAACACGCAATACGGATTCGACGTGTCCGCCCACGGGAACGAGCTCTTCTTCGAGACGCTCGGCGTGCGCGACGGCGCGGCCGAGGGCGGCGACGCCCACGCCGGGGGCGCCGCCTACCGCGGCGCGACCAACGGCACGCCCGACAACACCCTCTCCCCCATCGGCGGCGACCGCGTCTTCATCGCCGAGCTCTCGCCCGCCGTGGAGGTCTTCCGGCAGGACCACGAAGTCTTCCTCACCTGGTCGCAGGTCGCCGGACCGGTCCGCCGCATCGAGCTCCACCGCAACGCCCGCCCCACCCCCGAGGGCCGCTCGCGGGTCGCGGTTTTCGAAACGCCGACCAGCACCCACCTCGACAAGGTGCCCGACCCTCGCGCCACCTACTGGTATTGGCTCGTCGTCACCCGCCCGGACGGCGGAGTGGAAAACATCGGCCCGGCGGTCACGCCCCAGACCGAGGCCTGGCGCCCCTAGTCATACCACGGCGCGAAAAAAATCTCCGCCGCGTGGCGGGTTTCGCCCGCCGCCTGCGTTTGTCGGTGGGGCCCCTCAATCCCGGGCGCCCCTTCCAGTCATACACAACGACCCCCCAAAACCTATGCGCAAAGCCAACTACCTCCTGCTAGCGGCTCTCGGAATGACCGCCGCGGGTTCCCTGTCCGCGGCCGTGGCCGTCACCAACGGCGACTTCGAAACCGGCGGCGGCAACAACATCGACGACGTCACGAGCTGGTTCGACAACAGCAACGGGACCTTCTGGCAGGGCACCTGGGTGTCCAATAACGGCGGCCTCACGCCCAACGCCACCAATGTCGTCGTCCTGGGCTCCTTCGAATCGGGCTCCATCCAGAACACGATCTCGGCCGACGTGAACGTCGGCAACTACCTCTACCAGCCCATCGGCACCGCCGACGGCGCCACGAGCCTGAGCTTCAGCTTCGACTTCGGCGCGCCCAACGACGACGGGGGCGGCCGCCAGCTCGGCGTCACCATCGGCATCTACGCCTTCGACGGCGTCGGAGCCTTCACCGCCGCCGACAACACCGACGTTCACGGCGCCGCCGGCGTCTCGCTCCTCGACTCCCAGAGCTTCGGCCTCCTCTCCACCGGCGTGGACGGCCTCATCTCCTCCGTCTCCGGCACCCTGAGCCTCGCCGGAGCGGGATCGCAGCAGCTCTTCCTGCGATTCAACAACTTCCGTTCCGCCAACACCGAATCCTGGCCGGTGATCGACAACGTCTCCGTCAGCGCCATCCCCGAGCCCTCCGCCTTCGCGGCGCTCGCCGGCGGCCTCGCCCTCGGCGCCGTCGCTCTCCGCCGCCGCCGCGCCTGATCCCGCGCCCGCCGGACACGCGTTCGTTCCCCCCGTTCGTATCCGCCCCGGCCCTACGCGGCCGGGGCGTCTGTTTCGTCGCGCCCTTCTCCCGGCGCCCGGTGTGCCCCTCCGGCCCCCCCACCCGCCCCCCCAAGCGCCCCGCACGGCTCCCGTTCACATTTCCCCTTTGTTCCGCCGTCCGCCGACACCCCGCCCGCGCCGCCGCCCGCTCCGCCTGGCCCGCCTCCTCGGCCTAGCCCTGGCCCTGCCGTGCGCGCTCCCCGCCGCCACCCTCTCCTACCAAACCGAGGCGCCCGTGCCGGGCCCGGACGACATCTACAACTTCAACGGCGCCGCCCGCGATCGCGACAACATCGGCGGCAACGGCACGAGCGACGGCTCCGCCAACGACTTCGCCACCTACCTCTCCGATTCGGACCGCCCCCACCAGGGTCAGACCTTCACCACCGGCGCCCACCCCGCGGGCTACCGGGTCGGTGCGGTCTGGATCCGGCACGTCGCCTACTCCGGCGGCGACGCCACGACATGGTGGCGCACCCCCGCCGGCGCATCCCTCGCGCTCCGCGTCACCGACCCCGCCGCGGCCGGGACCGCCGGCTTCGCCCTGCACACCGACAGCGTCGTCACCACCGGCTCCGAATCCGGCACGCCCAACGCCCTCGCGCCCGTGGCCGGCGCCACCAACACCGCCGCCGGCACCGGCGTCTGGCTGCGCCTCGCCCTCGACACGCCCCCCACCCTGTATCCGAACCGTAACTACGGCTTCGACGTCACCGCCACCTCCGGCGGATTCTTCCTCGAAACCGACGGTCTGCGCGACGCCTCCGCCACCGGCGGCGACGCCCATGCCGGCGGCGCGGCCTACCACGGCTCCACCAACGGCGCGCCGGACACCACCCTGCAAAGCCTCGCGGGCGACCGCGTTTTTCTCGTCGAACTCACGCCCGCCGATTCCGAAGGCGGCGGGGAGGAGCCGGACCTCTCCCCGCTGCCCGATCCGCTCCACGTCGCCGAGCCCTTCCCGCTGGAGCGCGTGCGCCTGCTGCCCGGTCGCTTCAAGTCCAACCAGGATCTTCTCCGCACCGGCTACCTCGCCTGGATCGAGCCCGACCGCCTGCTCTTCCCCTTCCGCGCCAACGCCGGCCTGCCCCAGGCTCCGGGCGCCACCCACCTCGGCGGCTGGGAGGGCGACAGCGGCTTCACCGCCGTGCGCGGCCACATGGCCGGCCACTACCTCACCGCCGCCGCCAAGATGTATGCCGCCACCGGCGACACGTCCTTCCTGCCCAAGATCGACCAAATCGTCGCCGGCCTCAAGGCCTGCCAGGACGCGCTCGCCGTCCAGGAAATCGCCGCCGGTCGCGTCGGCGGCTACCTCTCCGGTTTTCCCGTCTCGGATTTTGAGACGCTGGAGAACAACCCCCGCGCCGCGCCCGTCCCCTTCTACACCATCCACAAGATCCTCGCCGGCCTGGTGGACGCCCATCGGCACTGCGGCACCGCCCAGGCGCTCGACGTCGCCATCGGCATGGCCGACTACCACCGCTGGCGCGTCAACCGGCTCACCGCTTCGCAGATCGAGGCGATGTTCCGCACCGACAACGGCAACAGCGAGGAATGGGGAGGCATGAACGAAACCCTCGCCGACCTCTACCGGCTCTCCCGCGCCCGCGGCGACGCCAACCCCGGGCGCCACCTCGAGTTTGCCCGCCTCTTTCACCGCGACTGGTTCATCAATCCTCTGGTCAACGACCAGGACCAGCTCGCCGGCCTGCACGCCAACACCCACGTGCCCCAGGTCGTCGGCTTCGCGCACGTCGCGGCCCTCCTCCCCGAGAGCGATCCGCAACGCGCCCGCCTCCTCGCTGCGGCGGAGCATTTCTGGCACCTCGTCACCGAACACCACTGGCTGGTCAACGGCGGCAACAGTTACCACGAGCACTTCTCCGCCGGCGGCGTCGAAACCGGCCCCGCGGGCTCCGCCCTCAACGTCGCCACCGCCGAGACCTGCAACACCCACAACATGCTCAAGCTCACGGCGGAGCTCTTCCAGCAGGCGCCCTCCGCCGCCCTCGCCGACTACCACGAGCACGCCCTCTACAACCACATCCTCGCCTCCCTCTCGCCCGACACCGGCATGGCCACCTATTTCGTGCCCCTGGTCTCCGGCCATTTCAAAACCTACGGGCGCCCGGAAGGCTCCTCCTGGTGCTGCACCGGCACCGGCATCGAAAACCCCGCCCGCTACGGCGAGGGCATCTACTTCCACGACGACGACACCCTCTGGGTGAACCTCTTCATCCCCTCCGCGCTCGACTGGAGCGAACGCGGCCTCGGCGTCCGGCTGGAAACCGATTTCCCCGAGTCCGACACGGTTCGACTCACCCTCTCCGCCGCCGCGCCCGTCGCCGCCAAACTTCGCCTTCGCATCCCCGCCTGGATCGCCGGCTCGCCCACGCTCACGGTGAACGGGGTCGGCCAAACCATCTCCGCCGCCGCGGGCTCCTACGCCGAGCTGGACCGCTCGTGGAACGACGGCGACGTCGTCGCGCTGACGCTGCCCATGGGCCTCCGCCTCGACCGCTCGATGGACGATCCGACCCAGGTCTCGCTCTTCCACGGCCCCATCCTGCTCGCGGGTGATCTCGGCACCGCCGGCATGCCGCCGAGCGACCAGGCCGCCGGACAGCTCGATTACCAAAACGTGCCGCGCGTCGCCGCGCCCTCGCTCATCGCCCCCGTCGCCGACGAGCTCGATCGCTGGGTGAGCCCGGGCGCCGCCCCGCTCGCCTACCTCGCCGACGCGGCCGCGCCCGGCGCGACCACGCGAGGCCGCGTCGCCCTTCGTCCTTTCTACGACATCCACCACACGCGCTACGCCGTGTATTGGAATCTCGTCGCGCCCACCACCGTCTCCACCTGGACCGGCGGCGCGACGGCCACATTTTGGAGCACCGCCACCCACTGGGACGCACCAACCGTCGAGGGGTCGGCGCTGGTGTTCGACGCTCCCGTGGGCGGTGCTCCAATCAACGATTTCGCCCCCGGCCGCGGCGTCGGCGGCATCGAGTTCGGCCCCGAAGCCGGCGCCTTCACCCTGGGCGGCAACGCCATCGCCCTCCAGGGCGACGTCCTCAACCGCTCCGCCCACGCCCAGCGCATCGACCTGCCGCTCGAGCTTCGTCACGGCCTGCCGTGGTTCTTCCACAGCGCCGGAGGCGGGCTGACGATCGGCGGCGCGCTCACCGGCGCCGGCTCCCTGCTCAAGACCGGCCCGGGCCCGCTCTCGCTCGTGGCCCCCGCGTCCTTCGTCGGCGAGATCGGCGTATCCGAGGGATCCCTACGCATCGGCGCCGGCGGCGAGCTCGGCCGCGTCCCCGCCTCGGTCGCCGCCGGCGCCGAGCTGGTGCTGGACCGCCCGGACGACCTCGACTTCTCCGCCCCGCTCACCGGCGCGGGAAGATTCGTGAAACGCGGCCCCGGCACGCTTCGCCTGCTCACCCCGCTCGCGCACTCCGGCCCGACACGCATCGAGGCCGGCGCCCTCGCCATCGCCTCGGTGCAGCGCCCCGTGCTCGCCCACCGCTGGAGCTTCAACGGCGACTTGTCCGACTCCGCCGGAGCCTCGCCCGCGTCCATCGTCGAGGTGGGCGACAACAACGCCACGCTCGGCTCCGCCGAACTCACCCTGGAAGGAGGCGCGCAGGGCGACTCCGACTACGTCTTGCTCGGCTCGGGTCTGCTGCCCAAGGACGGCGGAGCGGTGACGCTCGAGTTCTGGGCCACCCAAATCACCCGGCAGAACTGGGGCCGCATCTTCGATATCGGCGCTTCACCGGCCGAGAACCTCTTCATGTCCTGGTGCCGCGAAAGCCTCGGCACCGATCGCGTGGAATGGAAGGACTCCGTCTCGGCCACGGTCAACGACACCTACGCCCCCCTCGCCCTCGGCGAGGAGCAGCACATCGTGCTCGTCATCGAGCCCGGCGCGGGAAGCGGCGGCCAAACCCGCCTCACCTGGTATGTCGCCCCCGCCTCCGCCGCCTCGCTCGGCGCGGCCCGGGGCACGCTCGAAACCGCCGACACCCTCGCCGAGCTGGACGACACCCATTTCTGGCTCGGCCGTTCCCACTACCCCGACCCCACCGCCGGCGCCCGCTACAACGAGGTCCGCCTCTGGACCCGCGCCTTCTCCGCCGCGGAGCTCCAGCAACTCCATGCCCTCGGACCCGACGCGCTCGGCGATTTCGCCACCGTGACCGACACCGGCGCCCTCTCGGAGACCAGCCCGGTGGAACTGCTCCCGGGCGCCACACTGCGGCTCGACGGCACGACCCAGCGCCTCGCCTCGCTGTCCGCTCCGTCCGGAGCCGTGGTGGATCTCGGAACCGACGGCCGGCTCCTCGTCCGGGGCGGAGCCGGCGCCGACCTCGACGCCACCTTCGCCGGCGCCATCGCCGGCACCGGCGAGCTGGTCAACGACGGCACCTTGCGCCTGGTCGGGGCCGCGGAGCTGCCGGCCGGACTCTCCCTCCGCAACCGCGGCCTGCTCGACCTCATGACCTGGCACGGCGCTCTCCCCGCCGGATTCGTGAACGAGGGCCGCGTTCTCGACCGAAGCGCGGTCAAGGTGGACGCCGTCGGCCGCGTCGGCGACGTATTCGAACTTCGGTTACACGGTCACCGCGGCCACCGTTACCGGCTCCAGTTCCGCGACGACCTCGCCACCGGCGAATGGATCGATCTCGGCGACCCCCGAGCCGGCGCCGACGCGGAGCTGATTTTCACCGACGCCGACGAAAACGCGCCGCCCCCCGCCCGGCGTTTTTACCGCGTGGTCGTCGATCCCTGAGGCGCCCGCCCCCGCGCGGCCGACCCCGCTCCGCGTCCATCCCCGCCCTCGCACCCCGGCTTTCGGATTTTCCCTTACTCCCATGAAAACCCACCTACCTCCACGCATCAGGAGCTGGACGGCCGCAACCGCCCTCCTCGCCCTGTGCGGATTCGCGGCCTCTCCGGCCGCGGCCGCCACGCTGACCTACAGCACGACGCCCCCCGCTCCGGGACCCGACGACGTTCATAATCTCACCGGCGCGCCCAACGACGGCGCCAACGTCCGCGACACCGGCACCTACGCCGACGGCGCCGCCAACGACGGCTTCACCTACGTGGCCGGCGACCGCGCCAACCAGGGCCAGTCCTTCACCACCGGCGCCAACACCGGCGGCTACGCCGTCACCGCCGTGTGGCTGCAACACGCGGGCTACACCAGCAACACCAACACCACCTGGTATAGACAGGCCAACGGCTCCGTGCTGCGCGTGCGCGTCACCCGTCCCTCCGCGGCCGGCTCCGCCGGCTTCGTTCTCGACGACGAGACCTACACCATCACGGGCGCCGAGCCCGACAAACTGCCGGACACCACGACCAACAGCGCCAACGGCACCGGCACCTGGATGAAGCTCGCCTTCGCGTCGCCCGTGGTGCTCTCGCCCAATACGGTCTATGGCTTCGACCTGGCCACCGGCTCGGGCAACTGCTTCTTCGAGCTCGCCGGAACCGCGACCGACAGCGTCGCCGGAGGCTCCGCCTACCGCGGCACCGCGACGGTCGGCGCCGGCGGCCCCGACACCACCTTCAACGCCCTGACCGGCGATCGCGTTTTCCTCGTCGAGCTCGCCGCCGTCGGCACCGCGCCGACCTTCGTGTCGCAGCCCGCGCCGATCACCGGCTTCGTCGGGCAAAACTACACCCTCGAAAGCACCGCGGCCAGCGACCCCGCGCCGACCTATCAGTGGCAAAAATCCACCAACGGTGGCACCACCTGGGCCGATGTCCCCGGCGCCACCTCCGGCTCCTTGAGCTTCTCGCCCGCCACCTACGCGAACAACGGTCTCTACCGCCTCGTCGCGACCAGCGGCGGCGCCTCCGCGGAGAGCGATCCCGTCGAGGTCATCCTCGCCTATCCGGCCCCCGCCATCACCGGCGGCTCCTCCAGCACCACGCTTCTCGAGGGCGAGGACGCCACCCTGAGCGTCACCGCCACCGGCGTCGGCACCCTCACCTACCAATGGTCGCTCGAGGGCACGCCGATTCCCTCGGCCACGTCCGCCCAGCTGCCGCTCGGCACCGTTGGCGCCTCCACCTCGGGCACCTACTCGGTGACCGTCACCGACTCCGCCGCCACCGCCGACGGTCTGCCCGCCACCACCGCCACGCGCGAGATCGCGGTCACCGTCATCCCCGCCTCCGCCGCCACCGTGGCCTACTACCGTTTCGAGGAGGGCACCGAGGGCGCCACGCTCTCCAACGCCACCGACTCGGCCGGCACCAACGTGCTCTCGGCCAACGGCAACCCGACCTACGCCGCCGGCGCGCCGCTCGCCACCGTCCCGCGCACCGGCGTGGCCAACACCCGCGTGGCCAGCTTCCCGGCGACCAACTCCAACAACGGCCTGAGCGCCTCGACCGGCGACACGCTCGCCACCACGCCCTTCACCGACTTCACCATCGAGTTCTACGTGCGCCTCGGCAGCCTGACGGGTTGGCAAACCTTCGTCGGCCGCGAGGACACCGGCAACCCGGGCGAAGGCACCGGCCCGGAGGCCCTGCTCTACATCCAGAAAGCCGGCGGCCCCAGCAGCTCCACCGGAGTGGGAGCGAACAACGCGTTCCGCGTCGAGCTCATCACCAGGGACAACCGAAACCTCCAGATCCACAGCGACTATCTCGCCACCGCCGGCACCTGGTATCACGTCGCGGTCGTCGGCAGTTCGCTCGACGGCACGCTCGCCCTCTACGTTGACGGCGCGTTGGTCCAATCGGTCAACGGCTTCAACGGTCTCTTCGTCCCCAGCCCCGGCGCCGCCGCCCCCTGGCTGCTCGGTCGGGGTGAGTTTAACAACAACCCGGGCGACTACTTCCAAGGCCAGCTCGACGAGGTGCGGTTCAGCCAGGTGGCGCTGCAACCCTCGCGCTTCCTGCGTTCGGACAACGACAGCAACCTGCCGCCGCCCGTCATCACCTCCGCGCCGCAGCCCGTCACCGTGCGCTCCGGCCAGGATGCCGCGTTCGGCGTCACCGCCACGGGCCAGGGCAACCTGAGCTACCAGTGGTATCACAACGACTCGATCCTCTCCGGCCAGACCTCCGCCACGCTCAACCTCACCGGCATCACCGCCGCCCAGGCCGGCACCTACAAGGTCGTCGTCTCCGACGATGCGGGCGTCGGCTCCGGCTTGCCGCCCACCACCGCCTCTGCGCAAACCCTGCTCCAAGTGGTGGACGTCGCCCCGCCCTCGCGCGCCATCGGCCTCAACTTCGTCGGAGCCGGCGACAGCACGCTCAACGCCAACTACACCTCCGACCTCGGCACCTTCGCCC
>CBINNW010000054.1:0-31470 GCA_966252115.1 uncultured Akkermansia sp. | reverse complement strand
ATTACCCAACATACTGTCGAAGCTTCTCTTCGGACGAAACGATGCTCTTCCAATCACGGAATCCGGGTTCAATGCCAATTGACCACCGGGAGCGCCGGCATGCCAACCCGGCCGGCCCGGCGGTCCGGCCCCACCCGCGGAGGCGTCCAAGCGATCAGGCGGGCATGCCGATCTGGCGGAGCGCCTCGTAGCAGGCGACACCCGCGGCGGTGCTGAGGTTCAGCGAACGCAGCGCCGTGTTGGCCTGGGGAATGGTGACGCTCCGCTCCTCGCCAAATTCCTCGTAAAGCCATGCGGGCGAGCCGTGGCCCTCGTTGCCAAAAACCAGTCCGTCGCCGTCGGCGAAACGCGTTTCCCAGATCGTGCGCTTCGGGCCGGTCTCGATCAGCCACAGGCGCTTCGGGGCGTGCTCGCTCGCCTTGAAGGCCGCCCAGTCCGCGTGCTGATGCACATCCAGCGAAAACCAGTAATCCATGCCCGCCCGCCTCAGCGCCGCGTCGGTGATCTTGTAGCCCAGCGGATGAACCAGATGCAGCCGCGACCGGGTGATGGCGCACATGCGGCCGATGTTGCCCGTATTCTGCGGGATCTGCGGCTGGAACAGAACGATGTGGAGCATGCGGGGCGGTCTCGTCCGGCCGGCGGCCGGGACACGAGGAGTATTTCGGCGATGCGGCTCCGTCCTCAGCCCTCGATGACGTAGCCGACGTTGTCGGCCGCCAGGTCGCGCGCCTCGCTCGGCACGCCGGCGGCGGCGAAGGCGGCGACCATGGCCGAGGCAACCGCGGAGGCGACCGCGCTTTCGCACACGCAGAGCACGCTGGAACCGCTGCCGCTCAGCCACCCCGTGTAGGCGCCGGCGCCCACGCCGGCGACGATGGCGTCGCGGCCGCCGCGGATCTTCGGCAGGCGGTAGGGCTCGTGCATGAAGTCGCCCACCGCGTGCCGCAGCCGCGCGAAGTCGCCGGTGGCGAAGGCGGCGACGAGGTAGGCGGCGCTGTTGATGCTTTTGACCGCGTCGAAATAGGGCAGCTCCTTCGGCAGCACGCCGCGCGACTCCTTGGTGAGGAGCTCGACCGAGGGCGAGGCCACGACGAAGCGCAGCGTATTCGGAATAGTGATACGGACCGTGCCGAGGTAGTCGTTTTTCGCCGGGTCGCAGCGCGCCACGCAGAAGCCGCCGAGGATGCCCGCCGCCGCGTTGTCGGGGTGCCCCTCGAGATGCGTCGCGATGGCGACGAGTTGCTCGCGATCCAGAGGTGAACCGCAGAGCACGTTGAGCCCGGCGATGACGCCGCCGATGACGGTGATGGAGGAACCGAGGCCGCGCGCCGGAGGCACCTCGCCGTCGATCCGATACGAAAAACCAAAACCGCCGACGCGCGCGATCACGCCGAAGACGCGGGCCGCCTCGGCGACCATGCCCTGCGCGCGGGCGTCGGATTCGCGCTCCGGACGCGGTTGCCAGGACATGCCCTCGGCGGTGGTCTCGCGCCGGAGCGTCACGCGGTTATAGACCGAGAGAGCCAGGCCCAGTGAATCAAAGCCGGCTCCGCAGTTGGAGGTGCTGCCGGGCACGCGAACGATGACGTGTTGCGGAGAGGGGCCGTTGCTCATGAAGGGGAGAAAGGGAAATTCGACACCGGCCCGGCGCCGCGCGTCGAGCCCAAGCGCGGCCAATCTCGCGGCCTCGCGGTCAGCGACGCTGGTTGGCCTGCTTGAGCGCCTGGCGCATCTCGCGGTCCACGGTGCGGGTCTTCAGATCGTCGCGTTTGTCGTGAAGCTTTTTGCCGAGGCAGAGGGCGACCTCCACCTTCACCAGCGCCTCCTTGAAATACAGCCGCAGCGGCACCAGCGAGTAGCCGCCGATCTGGAGCGCCTGGGCGATCTTCCGCACCTCGTGGCGATTCAAGAGGAGCTTACGGGTGCGCCGGGTCTCGTGGTTGTTGAAGCTGCCAAAGGCGTATTCGTCGATATGGGCGTTCATCAACCAGAGTTCGCCCTTCTCGAAACGGCCGAAGGCGTCGTTGATCTGGGCGCGGCCGGCGCGGATGGCCTTCACCTCGGTGCCCTGCAATTTGATGCCGGCCTCGAAGCGCTCCTCCACGGAGTAGTCGCGCAGCGCCTTGGCGTTGCGGATCTCGGTGTAGCGTTTGGCGTCCTTCTTGGATTTGGCGGCGCTCATAATTTTAGGGGGACGGGCAGCGTGAAACGAAGCGCCGTCACCCGCAAGCAGGTGACGGCGCGAAAATTAAAAGCGTGGGTGCGCTTAAATAAGGCGCTCAGGCCAGTTCGTAGGTGATCTTGCCCTCGATAACCTCGCGCAGGGCGACGTCCTCGGGGGAGAGCTTTTCGAGGGACTCAACCAAGGGGCGGCTGCCGCGCTTGAGTTGTTTCACCCGCCGGGACACGACGTTGATGAGCACGTTCGGGTCGTTGATGATGGACTTGGCTTCCTTGAGATATTCGTCGCGCATGGGTTCTGAGGAGAGTCGGGACCGGAAAAGTCGGAATCGGTGAGACAAAAAAGAGGCTTGCCCCCGGTCAAGGCATTTCACTCACGTGAGCACTCACGCACTCACGGGAGGCGCCGCAGCCGTGGGCGCCCGTTCCCGGCAAGACGGAGGACCAGCCCGCGCGGAGCGATGGGAAAGGGTCGCGCCGCGTTCCAACTAAAAACGAAAGAGCCCGTCCGGACGGGACGGGCTCTTCGTTTGGTTGATCGTCGCCACCGGGGCGACGGAGCGGATCAACCGCCGGAGAGGGTCTGGATGATCTTCACCAGCGGGAGGAACAGCGCGATGACGATGGTGCCGACGATGAAGGCCATGAACACGATCATGATCGGCTCGATGATCGAGGTGATCGAGGTCACGGCGTTGTCCACTTCCTCGTCGTAGGTGTCGGCGATGCGGGTGAGCATCTCGGGCAGGGCGCCCGTTTCCTCGCCGACCTCCACCATCGAGGTGACCATGGTGGGGAAAATCTTGGTGGCCTCGAGCGGCTTGCCCACGCCTTCACCTTCCTTCACGCGATCATGCACTTTGTTCAGGGCGGCGGCGACGTGGACGTTGCCCGAGGTGTCGCGGGTGATGATCAGCGCCTGGAGAATCGGGACGCCCGAGGAGAGAAGCGTGCCCAAGGTGCGGGTGAAGCGACCCACCGAAGCCTTGAGGAAGAGCGGACCGAAGGCGGGGATCTTGATCTGCACCAAATCCAAGAAGCTCCTGCCACCCTTGGTCTTGGCGAACACCTTGTAGGCCACGAAGAGCGCGATGAGGATGAGAATCGTCGCGATGATTTGGTTCTTCATGAAGTTCGACACCGCCAACACGATCTGGGTGAGCAGCGGCAGGGGCGTGCCCTTGAGCAGGCCGTCGAAGATTTCCTGGAACTTCGGAATGACGAACACCATGAGCGCCGAGACGATGAGCACGGCGACGACCATGATGATCAACGGATAGGTCATGGCGGCCTTGACCTTACCTTTGATCTTCTCGGCCTTTTCCATGAACTTGGCCAAGCGATCCAAAACCGTGCCGAGCACACCGCCCGCCTCGCCGGCCTTCACCATGTTGATGTAGAGGCGGTCGAAGACCTTCGGGTGCTGGAGGAGACCGTCGGAGAAGGTGCCGCCGGCCTTGATCGTTTCCGCGATCTGTTCGAGCACCCATTTGAAGCCCGGGCTCTTCTCTTGGCGGGCCAGCGTCTCCAGCGAGCGAAGGATGGGCATGCCGGCGTTGACCAGGGTGGAAAGCTGGCGGGTGAAGACGGCCAATCCCTGGTTGCTCACGACTTTGCCGATCGAGAGGCCGGGGCCCGACTTCTTTTTCTTTTTCTCGGGGCGCGGAACGAAGGGCGAACCCGCCGCCCCCGAGCCTGCCTTGCCGGCGGGCTTCGCGCCCATTTTCAGGCTGGAGCTCGCGGCGGCGATCGACGTGGGCAAGAGGCCCATGGCCTTGAGGTCGAGCGCCGCTTGCTCGGCGCTGGCGCTTTCGATGGAGCCTTTCTTGTCCTTGCCGGTGGAGGACTCGATGGCGATGTAGGAGAACTTGGGCATGTCGGGGAGGGGATGTGGTAAAGCCTGAACGTCTGACTGCGAGGCGTTATCTGCCGGGGCGAAAAATCACGGAAGGATTTTCACCCGCCGATCCGCACGAAACCGACCGGAGCCGGCGTCGTGCCGATGAGGTATGACGATTAGACCGCGGGCGGCGAAAATCATCACGCGGCATCTCAGGTGTATTTGACGACTTCCTCGATGGAGGTGGCTCCGTCGAAAATGGCGCGCAGACCGTCGTCGCGCAGGGTGCGCATGCCTTGTTCCAGTGCTTTCTGTTTGATGACCAGAGTGGGGGCGCGCTGCACCACGAGATCGCGGATGGCCTCCGAAAGGCGGAGCCACTCGTAGATACCCATGCGGCCCTTGTAGCCGGAGTTGTTGCAGGTCGGGCAGCCTTTGCCGTAGAAAAACTCACGATTGCCGATGTCCACCGGATCGATGCCGAGCTGCTGGAGCAGGGTGCCGGGCGGCTCGTAGGCGGTGCGGCAATCCTTGCAGATGCGGCGCACCAGACGTTGGGCCAGCACGGCCTCGAGCGAGGACGAGATGAGGAAGGGCTCCACGCCCATGTCCACCAAGCGAGTGACCGCGCCGGGGGCGTCGTTGGTGTGCAGGGTGGACAAGACCAAGTGGCCCGTAAGCGACGCCTGAATCGAGATTTGGGCGGTCTCCAAGTCGCGGATCTCACCCACCATGATGATGTCGGGGTCTTGGCGGAGGAAGGAGCGCAGCGCGGCGGCGAAGGTGAGGCCGACGGTGTGGTTCACCGGCACCTGCATGATGCCCTCGATCTCGTATTCGACCGGATCCTCGGCGGTGAGGAGCTTCACGTCGGGGCTGTTGACGATGCGCAGGGCCGAATAAAGCGTGGTCGTCTTGCCCGAACCGGTGGGGCCGGTGACGATGAAAATACCGTTCGGACGGCGGACGATTTCGGTGATGCCCTCAAAAACGTCCTCGGGCATGCCGAGCTGGGAGATGTCGAGCTGCACCGCGCTCTGGTCGAGCACGCGAAGCACGACGGATTCGCCAAACTGGGTGGGCAAGGTCGAGACGCGGAGGTCAACCGGGCGGCCGGAAAGGGTCAGCTTGATACGTCCGTCCTGCGGCACCCGGCGCTCGGCGATGTTGAGATTGGACAACACCTTCAAACGCGAGGTGATCGGCAGCGACAGGTGCTTCGGCGGCGGCGACATCTCGTAGAGCGCGCCGTCGATGCGGTAGCGGATCTTGAACTCGTGCTCGAAGGGCTCGAAGTGGATGTCGGAAGCCTTGTCCCGGATGGCCTGGGCCAGAACGAGGTTGACAAAGCGGATGATCGGGCCGGCGCCCGCCATCTGCTCGAGGTCGTTGACGTTGAGCTCCTCGGCGTTGGTGGTCGCGCCGATCTCCTCGCCTCCGATCTCGTTCAGGATGTCGCTGAGGGAACTCTCGTCCTCGCCATAGTGGTTGTGCAGCAGGGTCTCGACGCGCTGCGGGTCGGCCACGACGAGGCGCACGTCCTTGCGAAGCGCGAAGGTCAGGTCGTCGATGATCTGGGCGTTGAAGGGATCGACGGCGAGCAGGTCGATGGATTGCGCGTCCACCCGGAACGGCACGACACCATACATGCGAGCATGGGAGGGCGGGAGCTCGTGAATGATGTCCCCGGAGATGGAGGCCGGGATATCGGACATGTAGTCGAGCCCGAGATATTGGGCGACCTTCGAGAAAAAGACCTGCCGCGGCACGAGCTTTTGATCGACGATGATGGCGGCGACCGACTTGCCGCCCGCGCGGTGCTCTTCCTGCACCTCGATCAGCGTCTTTTCGTCGAGGAGCTTATGCTCCCGGCAAAGCTCAAGGATGGCCTGGGTGTGGGCTTCGAACATGGGGAAAGGGTAGTTTTAGCGGGACGTCGGGATCGAACTGGTCACGGAGTTCGGACGGGCGATGCGGAGGCGACGGCGTATGCGCCCCCCGCGATCATCCGTCCGAAAAGAGCGTGAGCGGCACGGTCGTTCATCAAAGGGCCTTCAAGACGGCGCCCATCTGGGTGAGCTTTTCGCGCATCGCGATCTGATCTTGGGCCTTCTCCAAGGCCTCGTCCGGCGTCACCAGCTGGCGATTCACAAGGCTAAGCAAGTGCGCGTCCATGGTGATCATGCCCAGATTGCCGCCGGTCTGAATGTCGGAGGTGATACGGAAGGTCTTGTTCTCTCGGATCATGGCCGAGATCGAGGTCGTGTTGATCATGATCTCGTAACCGGCGATGCGGCCTCCGCCGATTTTTTTGCACAAAACCTGCGAAATAACGGCAACCAGCGAGGAAGCCAACTGGGTGCGGATCATCTCCTTCATGTTCGCCGGGAAGGCGTCCACGATACGGTCAACGGTCTTGGCAGCCGAATTGGTGTGCAGCGTGCCGAACACCAAGTGACCGGTTTCGGCCGCCGAGATGGCGGCCTCGATCGTTTCCAAGTCGCGCATTTCACCCACGAGGATGATGTCGGGGTCTTGACGGAGGGCGCGTTTGATGGCCTCGGCGAAGCTCGGCACGTCGGCTCCGATCTCGCGCTGGGTCACGATGCAGCGCTTGTGGTTGTGGTAGTATTCGATCGGGTCCTCGATCGTGATGATGTGACCTTCGCGGTTCTCGTTGATGTAGTTCACCATCGACGCGAGCGTGGTGGACTTGCCGGAGCCGGTCGGCCCGGTGACGAGGACGAGCCCGCGGGGGCGGTAGAGCAGCTCGCGAACCTTGTCGGGCAGGCCGAGTTCGCGCAGGCCGAACATCTTGTTCGGAATCTGGCGGAGGACGATACCGTAGTTGCCCTTGGACTTGAGGATCGAGACGCGGAAGCGGGCCTTATCGAGGAAGGCGAAACCGAAGTCGGAGCCGCCGTGAAGTTTGACGTGCTGCTGGTGCGCGTCGGGCGTGATCGAGAGCATCAGATGCTCGGTGTCCTGCGGCGTGAGGTTCGGGCCCTCGATGGGCACCATGCTGCCGCTGATACGCAGCGTGGGCGGTTGACCGACCTGACAGTGGAGGTCGGAAGCGTTTTGATCGACCACCAGGTCGAGCAAGTCATTCATCTCGTAGCTCATGGGCGGGGGGAAGTCGGCGCGGAAGCGCGGAGCAAAAGAAGGGAGGAAAAGAGGGGCCTGGACGACAGGGGCCGGAACTAGAGGGAATCACCAACGGTGATCGAAACCACCTCTTCGATGGTGGTCATGCCGGTGAGCACCTTGCGGAGGCCGTCCTCGCGCATCGTGCGCATGCCCAAGGAGCGGGCCTTGTCGCGCAGGCGGGAGGTGCCCACGTTTTCGTAGATGAGTCGCTGGATCTCGTCGTTCACGACGAAGATCTCGAAAATGCCGGCGCGACCGCGGTAGCCGCCGCCGTGGCAGTTTTCGCAACCGGCGCCCTTGGCGAAGTGGGCGTTGGCCGCCTGTTGGGCGGTGATGTTGAGGGAGCGCAACTCACGCGGGTCCGGGGTGTAAGGATGTTTGCACTTCGGACAAATCTTGCGGATGAGGCGCTGGGCCATCACGGCGCGCAAGGAGGTCGAGACGAGGAAGGGTTTCACCCCGATGTCGATCATGCGGGTGACGGCGCCGGGGGCGTCGTTGGTGTGCAGGGTGGAGAACACCATGTGACCCGTGAGGGAGGCGTTGATCGAGATTTCGGCCGTCTCCAAGTCGCGAATCTCGCCCACCATGATGATGTTGGGCGCTTGGCGCAGCATGGAGCGGAGAGCGTTGGCAAAGGTCATGCCGACCTCCGTGCGGACCGGCACCTGGTTGATGCCGGAGAGCTGATACTCGACCGGGTCCTCGACCGTGATGAGCTTGCGGTCGGGTTTGTTGATGAAGTGCAGACAGGAGTAGAGCGTCGTGGTCTTGCCCGAACCGGTGGGGCCGGTCACGAGGAACAGGCCGTCCGGCAACGTGATGATGCGCTCCATCGTGGCCTGGTCGTCGCTCAGGAAGCCCAGCTGGGGCAGCCCGAGCTGAAGGCCTTCCTTGTCGAGAATACGCATGACGATGGACTCGCCGTGCGCGGTGGGAAGGGAGGAGACGCGGAGGTCGATCGGCTTGTTGCCGACGTTCACCTGGATACGGCCGTCCTGCGGGATGCGTTTCTCCGCGATGGAGATGTTGGCCATGATCTTCAGGCGCGAGATCATGGCGAGCTGGAGCCGCTTGGGCGGGTTGTCCACCTCGACCAGCACACCGTCGATGCGATAGCGCACCCGAAAACGTTTCTCCATGGGCTCCAGATGGATATCCGAAGCACGTCGGGCGATGGCCTCCAGGATGATCTGGTAAACCAGCTTGATGATCGGCGCATCGCCCTCGTCGCCGCCGGCGGCGGTGCCATCGGCGGGAACGGTGCCGGCCACGACCTGCGCATCGTCGCCTGTGGAGATGTCGTTGAGCAGCTTCTCCATCGACTCCTCGTCCTTGCCGTAGAAACGGTCGATGTGGGCGAGGATTTCATCGGCCGGCGCGACCACCGGCTCGATGGTGGTCTTCAGGTAGTGGCTGACGCTGTCGATGGCATCGACATCGAGCGGATCGCTGATGGCGACCCGGATGGAGTTGCCCTCGCGCGACACCGGAAAGGCGGTGTATTTCACCGCCAAAGGCCGGGGCAGCATCGCCATCAACTCGCCGGATGGCCGCACGTTGGCCATCTCGATCATCGGCATGCCAAACTCGTCCGCCAGCAACTGCGCCGCTTGTCGCGAAGTGAAGCCATGCTCGGCGATCAAAACGTCCAACAACCGGGGCGGCGTGGTGGTAAGATCGGTGTGCCCGGCGACAACGGCGCGGGCGGCATCAACTTGCTCGGGTTGCAGCACACCCTTGTCGAGGGCCAGCTGGATCACAAAATCGTCGGCGGAAGTCACGTGGGGGATGGCGGGGGAATGCCGTTCGGCGCAGGGCGCGCGGACGTGGAGTTTGAGTGCGCGGGTTTAGCGATTTAGACTCAACAAAAATTCCGTGTTGGTGCGGGTTTTCTTGAGCCGTTGGATGAACATATCCATCGCCTCGACCGGAGGGATGCCCTGCATCGCACGACGCAGACCGTAAACGCGTTGCATCTCGTCGGGGTGGTAGATGAGCTCCTCCTTTCGCGTGCCGGAGCGATCGATGTTGATGGCCGGGAAGATACGCTTGTCGGAGAGGCCGCGGTCGAGGTGGAGCTCCATGTTGCCGGTGCCCTTGAACTCCTCGAAGATGACCTCGTCCATGCGCGAGTTGGTGTCGATGAGCGCGGTGCCGATGATCGTGAGCGAGCCACCGCCCTCGATGTTGCGCGCGGAGCCGAAAAACCGCTTCGGGCGTTGCAACGCGTTGGCCTCGATACCGCCCGACATGATCTTGCCGGAATTTCCCGCCAAGGCGTTGTAGGCGCGGGCCAGGCGGGTGACGGAGTCGAGCAGGATGACGACATCCCTGCCCATCTCGACCAAGCGACGGGCACGCTCGATGACCATCTCGGCGGCATGCACGTGGCTCTCGGGGGTCTCATCGAAGGTGGAGGACACCACTTCGCCTTTGGTGTGCCGCTTGAAATCGGTCACCTCCTCGGGGCGCTCGTCGATCAGCAGGAGGATAAGCGTGGCCTCGGGGTAGTTGTGCGAGACGGAATTGGCGATATTTTGCATCAACACCGTCTTGCCGGTGCGCGGCGGCGCCACGATGAGGCCGCGTTGGCCGAAGCCGATGGGCGTCAGCAGGTCCACCGCCCGCATGGAGATGTCTTTGTGGATGTCGGGCGCCTCCACCAAGATACGGCTCGTCGGGTAATAGGGGATAAGCTCCTCGAAGGCCGTCACTTCGCGCGCCGCCTCCGGCGTGGTGCCCATGACGCTGAGAATCCTCAGGGCGGCGGGGCAACGTTCACCCGCTTGCGGGGGAGCGGCCAACACCTCCACTTCCTGCCCACGACGCAGCCCGTGACGTTTCACCAAAGCCGCCGGCACGTAGGTGCTCTCAACGTTGAGACGGTAACTGTTGCCCCTATGAACGACAAAGCCATGTCCGGCGTCGGTGAGGTCGAGCAGCCCGACCTCGCGCAAGGCACGTTTTTCCCGCGCCGCCCAGGCAAAGAGCTGCTCCACGAGGCTGCGTCGCGGGGGCATGCCTTGGACGGTCTCGCCCAGATCCCGCAGGCGCTGCGCCAGATCTCCCGCGCTGGCGACATGCACCGCCGTTAGGTCCAAGGGGGCCGAGTCTTTTGCAAGTTCCTCCGCCAACGTATCCAAGGCGCTCGCATCCGCGAACCGAGACGCGTCGGGCAGGCCGCCGACGGGGCCCTGCAAAGAGGGCGGCGGAGGCTGCGGCAGGGGCTTGTCGCGCCCCTTGTGATCGGGTCGCCCGTTGCCGCCACCGTTTCCTGGGCCGCCGGACGCCCCGCCACCCGGGGCGCCTCCGGCTTGGCCACCGCCACCACCGCCGCCACCCTGCCGCTCCAGCCACTTTTGACGTTTTTTCTCTTTCTTCCGCTCCCACCAGGTCTTGCGTTCCTCACGCGAACCACCGCCGCCCCCGCCTTGGGCATCCCCGGCGCCGGTCGCCTCCGCCGGGCCGCTCTCGTTGGCGGGAGGCGCATCCGTGTCGGTGACGGCCTTGGAACCGGGCACGAAGACGGGACGTTGCTCCGGATCCCCGACCAATGAGTCGTTGTTGCCGGAGCTTGAACCATCGGCTTCGGCGGTCGCAGACGGAGCCGTGTTCACCGGCTCGGGCGGCTGCTCGGCCGATCCGGATCGGGCGGGCTGCCCGGCATCGTCGGCCGCACTCGCCGGCGAGGGATCGTCGGGGGAAAAGGACGCGAAAAACGGGGCGTGCCCCGGCGCCTCGCTCGGGGGCAACTCCGAGAAGAGCTCCGGAACAGGGCCGGCATCGTCGGAAGCGACGGCGGCTTTGCCCCGCCGGGAGCGAACACGCTTGGCGGGTTTTTCCACCGAACCGCCGATCGGTTCGGCGATTCCGCCGGCGATGGCGGCGGCGGCGAGAGCGGCGGCTTCGACCGCGGCCTGGGTCGTCGGATCAGGCGCCGCCACGCGGGGGCGACGGCCACCGCCGCGACGAGGCTTTTTGGCGGCGACTTCTTGTTCGGCGGAGGGATTTTCCGTTTCGTCCATGGATAAAAGAGATTGAAAGATAAAAAGTTAAGAAAGGGCGGCAACTTCCGCCAACTCCGAAGCCGGACCGGCTCAACGCGAGTGCCGCGCGCGGTCGAGGGCGAGCCCGCGCACCAACGCGGCGACCTGGGCCTCGAGAAAAGCCGGGGTTCCGTCGTTCCAAAGCACGGCGTGAGCGTGTTGAAGTTTTTTAGCCAAAGGAAGTTGAGAGGCGATCCGCTGCTCGGCCTGCGCTGGCGCCATTCCACGCGCGACGACTCGAGCTCTTTGCGTGCCGGGATTCGCGCCCACGCATACGACGAAATCAAACCCTTTTTCTAATCCGGCCTCGAACAGCAGGGGCACCTCGACGACCCAATCCGCCCCCGGCTCGGCCGCCACGTCCGCCCTCCACACCGGCCCCACGCGGGGATGCACCACACTTTCCCACCAGCGTCGTTCCGCCGCATCCCCGAAAACAATCTCGGCCACCCGCGCCCGATCCAGAAGACCCTGCCCGTTTCGGACTCCCGCGCCCCAACGTCCCACCGCCGCGGCCAATACCTCCGCCGAGGGCAAAACCTGCTCCCGCACGATGCGGTCGGTATCCCGCACGCGAAAACCAAGCCGCGCGAAGGACGCGGAAGCGCTCGATTTCCCGCAGCCGATTCCACCCGTGAGTCCGATAAGCATATTTGCAAGTTGGAGGCGTGATTGGGCTTGCCCGCCCGAGCCCAGAGTCATTACGCCCGACCGCGTGCAGCACAAGACGTCATCCCGAGCCTCCGACGTCGCCGCGTCGGCGGGGCTCGCATCCCCGCTTTCCGGCCTGGTCGGAATCAAACCCCTGCGCGAACGCGCGCGGATCGTGCTGCGTCGAGCGCCGGGACAGGACGCCTTTATCGCCGATCTGACCTCGGTGGTGGATCGGCTCTTCGCGGGCCGCTTTTGGCACTACCAACCCATCGACCTCAAGTATCACGACTTTCTCCACACCCTTCAGGCGACTTGGACCTACCTGGACTTGGCGGAAGCCGCCTTGGAGGGGGACGCGCTCACCCCGGCCGTGAGTCCGCGCGAAGCGGAGCTCGGCTTCGCCGCCATCCTGCTCCACGACACCGGTTACCTGAAAGCACGCGGCGACGACGAGGGCACGGGCGCCAAATACACCCACAGCCACGTGCTTCGCAGCTGCGCCCTCGCGGCCTCGCTCCTGCCGGCCTTCGGCTGCACGCCGCAGGAGATCGAGGACGTGCTGGGCGCCATTCGCTGCACCGGGCTCAATGGCAACCCGGCCGCGTCCCGCTTCAACGGCGACCACGCCCGCACCGTCGCCTGCATGGTGGCCACCGCGGACTACGTCGGGCAAATGGCCGCACCGGAATATCCCGCCAAGCTGCCCTACCTTTTCACCGAGTTTTCCGAAGCCGACGACTACGCGGGCGTGCCGCCGGAGAAACGGGTTTTCTCTTCCGTCACGCAGCTGCTTTCCGCCACCTCCGGTTTCTGGGGCCGTTTTGTGCTGCCCAAACTGGAAAACGATTTCGCGGGCGTGCATCGGCTCCTCCGACGGCCGACACGGGAGGGACGCAACCTTTACTTCGAAGCCATCGAGCAAAATCTGGCCATCATCGCCGAACGGGTGGCGGCCAGGTCCGCCTCGCTCTCCCCCGGCTGATTTCAGACGGCACCGATGCTCGCCACCCTGTTCTCCGCCGCCCTGCAAGGCATCGAGGCGCTCCCCGTCCACGTCGAGGTCAACCACGGCGAATCGGGTGATTTTAAACTCATCCTCGTCGGCCTGCCCGACGCCGCCGTCAAGGAGTCCGATGATCGCGTCTTCTCGGCCCTCGCCAACTCCGGTTACGGCCTGCTGCGCACCCGCACCACCATCAACCTCGCGCCCGGCGACCTGCGAAAGGAAGGTCCGCTCTACGACCTGCCGATAGCGCTCGGCATCCTCGTCGCCACCGGCCAGATCGCCGCGCCCGACATCGGCGAATACCTCATCGCGGGCGAGCTCAGCCTCTCCGGCGCCACCCGTCCCATCCGCGGCGCGTTGGCCTTCGCCCGCCTGGCTCGCGCACGCGGCTGCAAGGGGGTGCTCCTGCCGGCCGCCTGCGCCACCGAGGCCGCGCTCGTCGAGGGCGTATCTGTTTACCCGATACAGTCCCTGGACGAGGCCGCGCGCTTCCTCTCCGGCCGCGCCGCGCTCGCCCCCCTCCCCCACTCCACCGCGGCGGTCTCCATCGAGGCGGGCGCGGGCGAGACCCACGGCGATTTTTCCGAGGTCAAGGGCCAGCACGCGCTCCGACGCGCCATCGAGGTCGCCGTCGCCGGAGCCCACAATCTGATCATGATCGGGCCGCCGGGCTCCGGCAAATCCATGGTCGCCAAACGCGTGCCGACCGTCATGCCCGCCCCCACCCTCGACGAGTCGTTGGAAATCCTCGCGATCCACTCGGCGGCCGGCCAGACGCTGGACAACGCGCGCCGCTTCGGGCGCCGTCCGGTGCGCACGCCCCACCACACCATTTCCGACGTGGGCTTGATCGGAGGCGGCTCCATTCCGGGGCCCGGCGAGATCTCCCTCGCTCACAACGGCGTGCTTTTCCTCGACGAATTGCCGGAGTTCAAACGCTCCGCGCTCGAGGTTCTCCGTCAGCCGCTCGAAGACGGTCAGGTGACGATTTCCCGCAGCGCCGGGAAAATCACCCTCCCCTGCGGCTTCATGCTCATCGCGGCGATGAACCCCTGCCCCTGTGGATACCTCGGCGATCCGAAACACGAGTGCCGATGCAGTCCGCCCCAGATCCAGCGCTACCGCGCGCGCATCAGCGGCCCCCTGCTTGACCGGATCGACATCCACGTCGAGGCGCCGGCGGTGAGCATTGGCGAACTGCGGTCGGCCGCCCCCGGCGAACCGTCCGCCGTGATGGCGGAGCGGATACGCGCCGCCCGGGACCGCCAGCTCGCCCGCTACCGCGGCACCCGCACCACCGCGAACGCCCGGATGACCCATCAACAGATCCGCGAGCACATCCCGCTCGACTCGACCTTGGGCGACCTCCTGCAACACGCCATGGAGGAGCTCTCCTTGTCGGCCCGCGCCTATGACCGCATCCTGAAGGTCGCCCGCACGATCGCCGACCTGGCCGGCGGCGAACGCGTCGAGTCCAACCACCTCCTGGAGGCGATCCAATACCGCTCGCTCGACCGGAAGGTCTTTTACTGAAAGCCACCTCGCCCTCGGCCGACCAACCGTCCTTCGGCGCGACCGGGGGCCGTCGAGCCACAAACCGTCCGCGACCGCTTTCAACAGCCCCCGGATCGATCAACCGGACATGTCGGTTGACAAGGCCGGGGAAGCGGACGGCCTTTGACGCCCATTGATGAGCCAACCGCCAAAACGGTTCCAAGAGGCGGAGCCTTCCGCGCCCGATTCGCCCCGCACCGCCGGGGAACAGGCGGGAACCTTCGTGAGCGACGCCTGTCGCAACGCGGAAGAGCTTATGTCTGCCAAAACTCAAGAAGTCGCGTTGGACCGAATGCTGGTGGATCGTTTTCGGGCGGGAGATTCCGCCGCTTTCGAGGAAATGGTCTCCAGACACTGGGACCGGATCTACGGAATGGTCCACCAACTCCTCCGCAATCAGCAAGATGCCGAAGAAGTGACCCAGGATGCCTTCATCCGTGCGCACCGGGGGCTGGCCAACTTTCGCGGCGATTCGTCCTTTTCCACCTGGCTTTACCAGATCGCCACCAACTTGGCGCGAAATCGCTATTGGTATTGGTGGCGCCGCAAACGGGATCGCACGGTTTCCTTTGATCAGCCGGTCAGCGATGAAAACGAAACGCCCCTGTCCGAGGTGTTTGTGGGAGAATCCGAATCCCCCGGAGACGTGACGGTGACGCAGGAATTGGTTGACCGAATCGCTTCGGGCATGGAGAAACTGAACGCGAAACACCGCGAGATCCTTATTTTGCGTAACGTGAAGAATCTTTCTTACGAGGAGATAGCCAGTATCCTCGGAATTTCGGTGGGCACCGTGAAAAGCCGTATCGCGCGAGCTCGCGACAGCCTACGCGAGATCATCGGAGGGGATGACCAATGAAAGACGCCCGATTCAAAGAGTTGATCAACTTGCATCTGGACCATCGGCTCAGCGCCGCCGAGGCGCGCGAGCTTGAACAAGCGCTCCAATCCGATCCGGAACGCCGCCGCGTATTTAGAGGCTATGCCCTGATGCAACGGGGTTGTGCGGAGCTCTTCCGTCGTTCCGCCTTGGACGCCCCCGCCCCCGATTCCTTGGTGCGTGCCCTGCGCGAAGCGGAAACCCGCATGACAGAACGCAGCCAACGACGGACCGCGATCTGGGGCTGGAGCACGTGGGGAGCCACGGCCGGCGTGGCCGCGATAGTCACCCTCATGGTCGCACGCGTCAGCCAACCCGGAATCGTCGCCGGTCAACCAGAACGCGGGGGCGACTCCGCGCCCTCCCTTCTGGCCTCCGACGCGCGCACCACCCCTTCTACCCTTGGCCCAGGTGTCCGTGGCGGGCTGCCTCCGCACCTGACCTTGGCCGCTCTTGGCATCAGCCCGGAAACGGATTCATCCCAATCGGTCGCCCGCTGGCACCCCTCGGAGGACCCGGCGCGCGGCGACCAGCACCTCGCCTCGGTCCCCGCTTGGGCGAACGTCAACGGCGGCACCGAGTGGCAGCCCGCCGGTTTCGTTCAGGCGCAGTTCGCCGGGCGTCCGATCAATGCTTGGTCTTCGACCAACGCCCAAGGCGGAGCCCAGTTCCAATCCGCGTCGTTCTCATTCGAACGCTGATCGCCCCCCCCACCCCGCTCAACCGAAGCGGAATGCGAAATCGGAAACACGGCGCCCCGCGTAAGGGGGCGTCGTATTCACGACACGATAAGTGCGTGACGCGGCGTTTTTTCATGGAGCGCCGCCGTGGGCTCGAAGCCTGACGCTTGGCCAACACCCACGCCGCCCCTCAGCGGGGCATCCCTCGGGTAACCGGGGCTTCCTCAGATCGAAAAATCCCCTCGCCCACTCAGCTCGTGCAAGCCGCACTCGCGCTTTAGTCCGCCGAACCGCGTCTGCTCCTCGGTCTGGCCCGGCTGGAGCGGAGCGCTGCTGTGCCAATCACCGATGGAAACATAACCCTGCTCCCAGAGCGGATGATACGGGAGATTGTTTGCCGTCAGATACCGGTGGATGGACCGGTTGTCCCAATCGAGAATCGGGTGAACCTTGGTGATTTTGTTCTGCACCTGCACCACCTGGAGCGCCTCGCGGGTCGAGGCTTGGGAACGGCGCAAGCCCGCCAGCCATGCCCGAGCCCCGAGCTCGCGCACCGCACGATCCATCGGCTCCACCTTGTTATCGAAATTGTAGGCCTTGAGCCCCTCCAAACCCTGCTCCCAGCGCTTCCCATGCAAGGCCTCTTGCCGGGCGGCGGTGACGAGCGGGCTGTAAACTTTGAGATTGAGGTTCAGCCGCTTGGTGAGCTCGTCCGCGAAGCGGTAGGTCTCGGGGAAATGATAACCGGTGTCGATAAACACCACCGGAAGCTCCGGCGCCACACGGGTCGCAAGATGCAGCATGACCGCCGCTTGCACCCCGAAACTGGTGGACAGAATCAGCTCGTCTCCAAATTCACCGACGGCCCAGCGGATACGTTCTTCCGCCGTGGCGGACTCCAAATCGGGGACGGTCAAAGTGCTCATGCGCTTTAGTTGAGTGAATAACTCAACGAAGTAAAGTTAAGAGGCGAATTCGTGCGGCCTACCGCGGGACACCATCGACCGCCACGCCTCACGTTCCGGCTGCGGCCGACTTGGTCGCACCGGACGCCGTCCCTTTGGGCACAGCGGCGGCGGCGCGGCGCTCCTGCCAACGGTAGAGGCTGGCGCGATTGACCCCCAGCAGACGCGCGGCCTGGGACATGTTTCCCTCCGCCACCGCGATCGCCCGGGCCACCAGAATATCCTCCGCCTCCTCGAGGTTCAAAGGCAGATCGGAGAGAAACTTTTTACCCAAGTCTCCAAATCCCGCCCCGTTTCCGAGGGCCGCAGCGGCCGCCGCCTCGCAGGCCCCCCCCGCCGAACCGACGGCGCCGGCTCCGGGCGCAAACACGATGTGCTCGCCACCCAACTCGTCTCCCCCGGCGTAGATGATGGCGCGCTCCAGGGTGTTTTTCAGTTCGCGGATGTTTCCGGGATATGCATGGGCCAAAAGACGTTGCAGCGCATCTGGACGCAAACGCGGAGCCTGCCGCTTCAACTCGGCCGAAATCACCCGCACGAAATGCTGGGCCAGCGCCGGCACATCCTCCAGTCGCTCACGCAGGGCCGGCACCGCGATGTGGTAGTGCATCAGCCGATAATAGAGATCCTGCCGGAAACGTCCGGCGGAGACGAGAGCGGGCAAGTCCGCATGCGTGGCGGCGATCACCCGCGCGTTCATCGTGCGCGGCGTCTGGGCGCCGAGCGGCAGGAACGCGCCGTCTTCCAGCACCCGAAGGAGCCGCGCCTGAAGACTCGGCGCCAAATCGCCGATCTCGTCGAAAAACAAAGTTCCGCCCTCGGCGAGCTCACAGTAGCCGCGACGCTCCGGGACGCCCGCACCCGCGCCACCGCCGGAAGCCCTCACCTGACCGAACAAAAGCGACTCGGCCTGATCCGCCGGCAAGGCCGCGCAATCCACCCGCACGAAGGGCGCCGCCGCCCGGGCGCCGCCATAGTGGATGGCCCGCGCGGTCAGCTCCTTGCCGGTGCCGCTCTCGCCGGTGAGCAACACCGTCGTGCGCGGCGCCGCCTGCACCGCGCGCACCTCGCGCAACATGCGGCCGAAGCGGTCGCTGCGTCCGACCAAACCCGCCAAACCCCATTGCCGGGACTCGGCCTCGGAAAGCCGGGAGAGCTGCGCGTCCGCCTTGGCCAGCGCGGCCTCGGCGGCCTCGCGGCGGGCCGCCTCCTCGCGCAATTCGCGGTTCACCTCCTCCAGCGCCGCGGTCCGCGCGGCGAGCTCCGCCGTGCGTTCGGCCACCCGTCGCTCGAGCTCGGCGTTGGTGCGTTGCAACTCCGCCGCCGAGCGCCGGAGCCAGTCCGGATCGGCCTCCCGAAAACGTGGTCCGGGGGTAAACGTGAACCGCCAGACCCGGCCCGCGATCGGCATGTCCTGCACGTAACGCCAAGCCGGCTCGGCCGCGGGCGCATCCCCGGCCGCGAACGCCGGCATCGCATCGTCATGCAGATCGCGGATCTCCAGGTGCAATCCGCGGCTCACCAGCGGCGCGAAGACCTGCTCGACCAAACGCTGGACCCGAAAAACCGCCAGCACCCAACCGACCGCCGGCCCGCCGGCCTCGCCGGGACTCACCGCCATCACCACCAAAAAACCCAGCCGCCTCTGCCCGAGCTGAGCCAGCCGCAAGGGATTGGTCGCGGTGGGCAAGCCGGTGAGCACCGCCCGCTCCAGCGCGGCCCGCCGACTGGGATCGGCCCGCAAATCCAGGCCGAGCACGGGGGAGTTGGCCGCGGCCGGCTCCACGTAGTGAACCGGCCAATACTCCTCGGCCCGGGGGGCGACCGAAAGCCCCCGCCTCGAATCGATGGCCCGCAAGGCGTAATCGGGCAGCCCGTCGGCACGCGCCTCCGCCTCCAATGCCTCCCGGCGGTTTTCCGACACCCGGGGAATCCATTCCAACGCCTGCAACTCCGGCAGACGTTCGAGCGCCGGCCCGACGAAACGCCCGAACTCCGCGCGGGACACATCGGGCTTGAGCTCGAAAAGCGCCCGCACGGCGTGGAGTATCTCCATGGCGCGCAACATCGCCGAGCGCAGCTCCTCCATGCGCTCCAACGCCTCCTGCTTCGCCCCCGTCGCCGCCTCGCCGGAGGTGAAAAACGGAAGGGGCGAACGGGAGGAGGAGCCTTTGGCGACGGAACTGGACGACGGCATACGGGGTGTTCAGCCGGAACTAGCAGTTTGGTTGCCAAGCTGGCAATGCCGCCCCGCCCACCCCACCGTGCGCGCCCCGCCGTCCCGAAAAGCGGCGTCGCGCCCCCCGCCGTCGTGGCGCCGCCCTCAGTCCGCGCCGGGCGATGCGTCACGCCCCCGGCGAGGAGGGGCCTTCAGCGGCAACTCCGAATCCGGCCAAAGCGCGAGGAAGGCGAGCTGCGCGTCCCGATCCGCCACCGTTTCATAGCCGGGATCATCCAGCCAGCGCCTCGGGTAGGCCGGCCCCAGCGCGGTGATGCACACCCGGGCGCGGCTCGCCTCCACCGTGAACAGCGCGCGCCAGGCCCCGCAGCCGACGACGAAGCCCGTATCCGAACGGCGGATACGACGGGTGCGGTGCGGCGACGGGTCCCGGCCCAGCAACTCGCGCACGCGCGGCAGAAAATCCACCGACCATGTTTTGGCCAACCACTCCGCCTGGACGAGCGCCAGCGGGGCGAGCTCCACCTCGTAAGCGGGCGGCGCCGCCTCCCAGGCGTCCACCTCCTCGATCCAGCCGGCGCGGGAGCCGGGAAACGAATCGTAGGCGGGAACGTAGGGCTTGATGTCGAAAACCGGCGTTCCCTCGACCAGATCGCAGGGGCCGAGCCGCAACACGCGCCCCTGGATCCCCAGCAAGCGCACCGGCGTCAGACCGAGCGGGCAGGGACGGTGCGGAGACCGGGTGGCGAAGACTCCGCGCCGCTGCTGCGGTCCGCGCGGGGGTATGACCTGCGGACGCCAACGGTCGTTACGATGAAACCACCAAAGCAGCCACACGCGTTCAAACCCGGCCAGATCGGTCAGCGCCGGCTCGAAGTTGTGCCCGGGCAGGAGCTCCAACAAACTCTCCTCGCTCCCGCTTTCATCCGGCTGATGCCGGGCCTGAAATTTGACGGTTTTGCCACTGCGCAAAAAGCCGATGGGGCGAAGCGTGAGGAAATCGGGGGCTGTTTGGTCGGTGGGATCGGACACGGGCGGCTGTCTTGCGCCGAGGCATGGACCGAGGGCAACAAAAAGCCCCGCGAGCCGGAAGCGGCGCACGGGGCGAAAAGCGAAGCGACGTGGGCGACGTCAAGCCGGCGACGGCGCGGGCGCGCCACCGAGCGACTCGGGCTCCTTGCGCGAGGCGGGCTCGGGCTTGGGCTCGGGTTTGGCATGGGCCGGCACCGGAGGCGGCTCGGGCACGCGAACGGGGGTGCGAATCTCGCCGTATTCCACGAGCTCGTCCACATGCACGCCGTCGATGGTTTCGAATTCCATCAACGCGTCCGCGATCTTCTCCAAAGCCACGCGGTGAGTGGTGATGATATTTTTGGCCCGGGCATATTGCTCATCAACCAGACGCCGCACCTCGGCATCGACCTGCCGCGCGGTTTCCTCGCTGACATGTCGGTTGCGGGTGATTTCCCGGCCTAGAAAAACGGTGTCCTCGTTCTGGCCGTAGGCGATGGGTCCCAGCGGACTCATGCCGATGTCGCAAACCATGTGGCGAGCCAGCTTGGTCGCGTGTTGAATATCACCATAGGCCCCCGAGGTAATATCTCCCACGACCACCTCTTCGGCGATGCGACCGCCATAGGAAACGGCCAAGTCATTGAGCATACGAGTCTTCGACTGGTTATATATATCCTTCGTGGGGATATACATCGCACTACCGAGCGAGCGCCCGCGCGGTATGATCGTCACCTTGTGCAGCGGCATGGTCGGATCCTTGATCACCGCAGATATGAGCGCGTGCCCGGCCTCGTGCACCGCGATGATGCGACGATCCTCGAGATCCATGCCCCTGCGGCGCTCCAAGCCGAACATCACCTTGTTGCGCGCATCGTCCACGTCCTCCGCATCCACGCGCTTCTTGTTGCGACGTGCGGCGATCAGCGCGGACTCGTTAAGCAAATTGGCCAGTTCCGCGCCGGAAAATCCGGGGGTGCCGCGCGCGACGACGTTGAGATCCACGTCGTCGGATAGCTGAATCTTACGGGCATGGACCTTGAGGATCTGCTCGCGACCGGCGAGGTCGGGCAGGTCAACGTAGATCTGGCGATCGAAGCGACCCGGACGAAGCAGGGCTTGGTCGAGCACGTCGGCGCGGTTGGTCGCGGCGATGATGATGACGCCCTCGGAGGTGTCGAAGCCGTCCATCTCCACCAGCATGCTGTTAAGGGTCTGCTCGCGCTCGTCGTTGCCGCCGCCGAGACCGGCGCCGCGCTGACGACCCACGGCGTCGATCTCGTCGATGAAGATGATGCAGGGCGCGTTCTTGCGGCCCTGCTCGAACATGTCCCGCACGCGGCTGGCGCCGACGCCGACGAACATCTCGACGAAGTCCGAACCGCTCACGCTGAAGAAGGGCACGTCCGCCTCGCCGGCGACGGCCTTGGCGAGAAGGGTCTTGCCGGTGCCGGGAGGACCGACGAGCAGGATGCCCTTCGGAATCTTGCCGCCCATGCGCTGGAATTTTTTCGGGTCTTTGAGAAAATCGACGACTTCCGCGATCTCCTGCTTGGCCTCGTCGCAGCCGGCCACGTTGGCGAAGGTGGTCTTGTCGCGATCGCGCGAGAGCATCTTGGCCTTGCTCTTGCCAAAGCTGAGCGCGCCCCGGCCGGCGTTTCTCAACTGACGGACAAAGAGGAAGTAGAGGAGCCCGATGATAAGAATGAAGGGCACCAGCTGGGCGAGGAAGCTGCCCCAGAAGGTGGAGGCGGGCTCTTCGCGAAAGGCGCCGGTTTTCTGGAGCGTTTTATAGTCGTCGCTCGAAAGAAATCCCTCGGCGCGGAACTGGGCGGTCTTGGGCGCGCCCTCGACCCCGCCGGGAAGCTCGGCGGTCTTTACCTCGCCGGTAAGCGTGCGCCACTCGCGTCCACCGCCGCTATCTCGAATGACGCCTTTTTTGATCTGACCGTTTTCGGCAAAGGCCACCACGTCTTGGACGCCGACCACCGCCTGCCCGGCGGTTTTGGCCGGGTTGAACCAAAGCACGGCGAGGATGGTGCCGAGCAGCGCGATCCAGATAAGCCACATGCGCGGCTGGAATTTATCGGGCGGCAGGTTCTTCAGCGGACGACGAGGCGGCTTCGAGCTATCTTGGGTGGGATCAGGCATTCGGAGGTGGACTAGACCGGAACCGTGCAAGTTCCATGCGGATAAGTCAACGAACCCGGGGCAAAAGGATGGCTCGGTAAAACTCCTCAGCCAGAGCTCCGCGCACCCGCTCCGGCCACCCGAGCGACGGCCACGCAGGCCACATGGGTGCGCCCACGAACCGCGAAATGGTCGGCCCCCAGACTGTGCTTGGCGCCCGTGCGTCCCGAGGCGACGAGGTCCAGCAAAGCATTAAAGCCGTGGCGGTTGAGATCGGTGCGAACCGGTGTCGCCGACAACCAGCGATGAACCACCCGGCGCAGCACCGCGCGTGGCAAGGCCTTCAACGGAGCCAAGGACAGGCGCCCGCGCGCGTCGATCCGCGTGGCTCGTTCCGCCCAGGAATCGAGGGCGACGTCGTCCTCTTCCAGCAGCTCGCGCGCGAGAGCGAGGCCGCCCAGAGCGTCGCGACCGTTCTCGGCGGCCACGGCGCGCCACGCGGGCACGAGCTCGGCGCGGACCCGGTTGCGCAGATGCCGGGCCGACTGGTTGGACGCGTCCTCGCGCCAGCGGCCACCCGCCGCGCGCAGCGCCGCGCGCAGCGTCTCACGATCCATATCGAGCAAGGGCCGCAGGTGCGTGCGACCGAGCGCGGGTTGATGATGCACGGGACGCGGGGCCGAAAGCCCGCCGGAACCGGCCCCGCGCGCGAGGCGCATGAAGAAGGTCTCGGCGACGTCGTCACGATGATGCCCGGTGCAGAGCGCCGATACGCGACGCCGCCTCAGCGTGGTGTTAAAAAACTCCAGGCGAGCGGCCCGCGCCCGCGCCTCGGAGGCGTGCGGGGGCGGATTTTCCCAGCGGCCGACGACGATCTCGACCCCCAGCGCACGGCAGAGCGCGGCGCAAAAACGGGCGTCGTCGGTCGAGGCGCGACCGCGCAGCCGATGATCGAAATGGAGGGCCAGCAGACGCGCCCGTCGCGCGGGAAAGTGGGCGTGGAGCAGCAGCAGCAGCGCCACGGAATCGGCCCCGCCGGAAAGGGCGACGGCGAAGCGCGCGGACGCGTTTTCCGGCGCGCCCATCCACCGCCGAACCGCCGGCTGCAGGTCCGTGAGCGGCAGGGCTGCGGCGAGTTTTTCGGCGACGCGCGGCCAATTCATTGCCTTTTACAACCACGGATGGCGCGGATGGTCACGGATGAGACGCGAAACGCCCGTCAGCGAACCACCCGTCGCCACTGAAGCCTGTCGAATTTGAAATTCAGCAACAGCGCGAGCCTGAGCTGGGTTATCGTCAGATAGCCCATCATTTGGGCCAAGTGGGTGGTGGTGAAGGTCTCGACCACTTTGGGATCCACTATGACCAAATCGTCAACGATCAGGTCGGGGATCAGGGTGTCCACCACGACCCCATCATAAAGAACATCAAAACGACGTTGCTGCTCAACCCGATGCCCACGCTTCCTCAGCTCGATCACCAACGCGTTTTCGTAGGCTTTTTCGCTCAGGCCCGGACGCAGGCGATTGAGCGCCGTCATCGCGGCCCCGATGATAGACTCCGATAGCTCACGATGGATGAGTTGATCCGTGTCCATCGGTGACATCCGTGGTTAAACCGCTCTCGGCGACGCGGCTCAGCCGAAGCGGAGCGTGTCGCGGCCGAAGTAGGGCACGAGGGCGGCGGGCAGCTTCACGGTGCCGTCGGGTTGAAGGTTGTTTTCCAGCAGGGCCGCCAACACGCGCGGCACCGCGAGCCCCGATCCGTTGAGCGTATGCACGAGCTCGGGTTTGCCGTCGGCGTTGCGGAAACGGATCTGGGCGCGGCGGGCCTGGAAGCTCTCGAAGTTCGAACAGCTCGACACCTCCAACCAGCGTTTTTGCCCGGCGGCCCAGACTTCGAGGTCGTATTTTTTGGACTGCGAAAAACCGAGATCGCCGCCGCACATGAGCA
The DNA here is from genome assembly GCA_966252115.1 of uncultured Akkermansia sp. Lineage (GTDB taxonomy): Bacteria > Verrucomicrobiota > Verrucomicrobiia > Opitutales > Opitutaceae > IMCC26134_A. The sequence goes on along the minus strand of CBINNW010000054.1, from coordinate 7,235 downwards.
GCACGCGGTAGGGCAACTCGAGTTTGCGCAGCAGGTTTTCCGCGTCGGTGCGGAGTTTTTCGAGTTCGTCGTAGCTCTGGCTCGGATGCACCCACTTGAGCAACTCGACCTTGTCAAACTGGTGCAGGCGGTTGAGCCCGCGCACGTCCTTGCCGTAGCTGCCCGCCTCGCGGCGGAAACAGGGGGTGTAGGCGGCGCGCTTCACCGGCAACGCGGACTCGTCGAGAATCTCGTCGCGGAAAAAGTTGGTCAGCGGCACCTCGGCCGTCGGCACGGCGTAGAAGCCGTCGGCGACGGCCTCATACATCTGCCCCTCCTTGTCCGGCAGCTGACCGGTGGCGGTGGCGCTGGCGGCGTTGACGAAAATCGGCGGGTTGACCTCGGTGTAACCGGCGGCGACGGCCTCGTCCAAAAAGAACTGGAGCAGCGCGCGCACGATCCGGGCGCCATCGCCGACGTAGAAGGGGAAACCGGCGCCGGTGACCTTCGAGCCGCGACCGAAGTCGATGATCTTGTCGAAGCCCGCGATCTCCCAGTGGGCCTTGGCCACGGGCGAGACGGCGGCGACGTCGCCCCAGGTGGCGTGGGTGACGTTGTCCTCGGGCGTGCGACCCTCGGGCACGCTGGCGTGGGGCAGGTTGGGGATGGAGAGCATGGCCGCCTTGTGCTTGGCGACGATCTCGTCGAGGCCGGCCTCGCGCGCCTTCACCTCGGCCGAAACGGCCTTCATCTCCTGCACCTTGGCGATAAATTCCGGCGTGCCCTTGGGCAGTTTGGCCATGTCGGTGTTGGCGGCTTTCTGTTTGGCGCGCAGGGCCTCGACCTCCACGAGCTGGGCGCGCCACGCCGCGTCGAGGGCGAGCACGGCGTCGAGGTCCACCTCGAGGTGTTTTTTGGCGATGGCGGCGCGGACGAGGTCGGGCGATTCGCGGAGGAGCTTGGGATCGAGCATGGCGGCGGGGGCGCGGGCGGGCTGGGTGAAGAGACGAAGCCGCCAGCAGACCGGAAGCGCCGCCGGGGCGTCAACAATTGCCTTCCCATGCGGTCGAAGCGAAACAGCATGCGCCACTCCCGAATTCCCAGCCTGTGAGCTCCTCCGCACCCATGCCCCCGCCACCCTCCCCCCCCGTCGGGGACCAGCGCGGATCCTCGACTACTCACCTGGCTTGGTCCGGCGCCTGGGTCTGCCTCGCGGCCGCTGTCATCTTGGGCGGCTTCGCCACCTTGGCCTGGCCCTTTCTGGTCCATACCCTGCTGCCATTCTTCGTGTCCGAAACCTCGTGGCTGTGGAGCCTGTCGGTGGACACCCCGCTCGCCCTGGGCGCGGCAAATGCCTCGCGCCGCCTGCTCCTCTTTACCGCCGCAGCCTGGTCGTCGCTCGTCGTCGCCCGGGAGCTCGCCTTTGGGCTCGTCCGGCTGGCCGCCGCCCGATCAGGACGCTATCGGCGACATTTTCCCTACCTCCTGCAGGCCAGGTGGCCGCTGCTGGCGGGCATGGTCTGCGGCCTCATCTACTCGGCCAGCACGGCGCTGGGAATACCGATGGCGCTCAAGTATCTCATCCCGATATTTTTCCGGAACGAGCAGGAGATAAATCCCAAGGTCGTCGAGTTTGCGCAAAAATTCCTCGGCGAACCCTATGCCGACCGCCTGCTGATCGCGGCCTGCATCGGTTTCCCGCTGGTCTTCGCCCTTCGCGGCGTGGCCGCCTTCGCCAATCGCTACCTCATCAACAAGGCCGGTTTCATCGTGCTGGAGCGCCTGCGGTCCGACGCCTACTCGAAGCTGCTCCATCTGCCCCTGGCCTTTCACGGCGCCAACAAGGCGGGCGACATCAACCTGCGCCTGATGAGCGACACCGAGAAGCTGAAGACCGTGATGATCAAGATCAGCGAGATCGCCACCCAGCCCTTCACCCTGATGTTCGGCCTCATCGCTCTGATCATCTTCTGCCTGCAGGATCGGAGCGTGTTCTTCGCCTTGATCGCGGTGGCGAGCGTGCCCTTCTGCGTCATACCGATCCGCTTGGCCACCCGGAAACTGGTGAAACGTTCCCGTCAGCTCGCCGCCGAGAGCGGCGCGCTGGCCGCCGCCTCGATCGAAGTGCTGCAATCCCCCCTCGAGGTGCAGGCCTACAACCTCCAGGCCGATCAACAAACCCGCTTCGAAAAACGCGTCCGCGACATCTTCCGCCTCTCGCTGAAGACCGTGAAATACCAGGCGATGACCACCCCGATCATCGAGCTGGTCTCCATCTGTGGTTTTGTCGCCGCCATCTATTTCGGCACCAAAAGCGGCATGAGCCAGGAAACCTTCGTGGGTTTGGCCGGCGCCCTCTATTTCTGCTACGAGCCGGTCAAAAAACTGACCGCCACCCACGCGATTCTCAAAAACGGCGAGGCCTCGCTCGAGCGTCTGGAATACGTGCTCGACGCCCAGGACTCGGTGCCCAACCCACCCGCCCCGCGGCCGATCCCCACCCTGCCCGCCGTCATACGCTTCGACCGCGTGAGTTTCCGCTACGCCCTGCGCGAAGGGCAGATCGTCGAACCGCCGCCCGCGCTCGTCGAGGTGAACCTAAGTTTCGCCCCCGGCGAAGTCGTGGCGTTGGTGGGCAAGACCGGCGCGGGCAAATCGACCTTCATCTCGCTCTTGCCGCGTTTCTACGATCCCGCCGCAGGTCGCATCCTGCTCGGCGAGGTGGATCTGCGCGAGCTCGACAAACACGCGCTGCGCGACCGCATCGCCATCGTGGCCCAGCAGCCGGCGGTGTTTAACACCACGCTGGCCGAGAACATCCGCTTCGGTCGCCCCGGCGCCACCGACGCCGAGATCGAGCAGGCGGCCCGCCGGGCCTGCATCCACGACTTCATCGTGTCCTTGCCGGACGGATACGCGACCCTGGTCGGCGAGCGCGGCGGCACGCTCTCCGGCGGGCAGCGGCAACGCATCGCCATCGCCCGCGCCTTCCTCAAGGACGCCCCCGTCCTCATCCTCGACGAAGCCACCTCCGCGCTCGACTCCGAGAGCGAGTCGCTGATCCAGCAGGCCCTCGGCGAGCTGATCCGCGGACGCACCACCTTCATGATCGCGCATCGCTTCAGCTCGATCCGCCACGCCACGCGCATCCTCGTGTTCGAGCACGGCCGGGTCGTCGCCGACGGCCCCCACGAGCAACTGCTCGACGGCAGCTCCGTGTATCGGGAGCTCTATCAGCACCAGATGCTCGACGCCCCTTCCGCTCCAACTCCATGACCGTCCTCTACACCACCGTCTGCAACGACCGCTACGCCAACGCCCTCGCCCTCCTCCTCTGGTCCATCAAACGCCATAATCCGGGCTTCGCCCACCCGATGAAAGTCTATCATCGGGGCGACCTGTCGGCCGAAAACCAGGAGCGCCTTCGCCGGCTCTATCCGCCGCTGTTTTTCGAAAACGTCGTCGCCGAAAACTATCAGGGGAAAATTCCCCACTACCTGGCGCTGGAGTGCTTCCGCGAGACGGAGCCGGACAACGTCGTCTTCATCGACGGCGACATCCTCTGCCTCGGCGACATCTCCGCGCTCAGCACGCTCGACCATCCGATCAGCGCCGCCTGGGACTACGATCTGCGCCTCTCCGTCCCGCTCACCCTGCCGCCCGTGATTTCCCGGGTCGCGCGTCTCAACACCGGCGTGTTCGCGCTCAACCGCACCTACCGCAGCCGCGAGGTTTACGACGCCCTCTACGCGCTGGTGGAACAGTTCCCCGACCGCCGTATCAAGGGACGCCCGTGGAGCGATCAGGGCGTGGTCAACACCCACTTCAAATTCGCGCCCAAGCACATCCTGCCCTTCCACTACAACGCCCGCAAAAATCTCTTCGCCAACCACGTCTTCGCCAAGGGCGACGAACACGCCCTGCGCGGCGTGCGCCTCCTCCACTACGGCGGAAGTTTCAAACCCTTCCTCGGCGGGTTGAAAAAGGCCAAGCCCGACAGCAAGCACCACAAGTATTCCCGCCTCCACCAGGTTTACTACGACCACTGGGACCTCATGACCAAGGAGCTGGGCGTGGCCTGGAAACTGGAGTGAGGGCGTCGCCCGCTTCCGGCGGCGTCGCCCGCTTCCGCCCCGACCTCGCTTCCGCTCCGGAGCCGCGCATTGCCCCCGCTCCCGTGTCGGGCTTCGCCCCCGCGCTCTCTTTCGCTCGAAATCCCCCCGCTCTTCCCTTCCCTAGCGCATCCTCCGAATGAAAATCCTCATCACCGGCGGCGCCGGCTTCATCGGCTCCGCCCTGGCCCGCTCCCTGGTCGGCGATCCCGCAAACGAGGTCCTGAACATCGACCTGCTCACCTACGCCGGTGATCCGGGCATGATCGCGCGGCTCAACCAAGCGCCGAACCACCGCCACGAGCGGGCCGATATTTGCGACGCGACGCGCATGCGGGAGCTCTTCGACGAGTTCCGCCCGGAGTGGGTGCTACACCTGGCCGCCGAGAGCCATGTGGACCGCTCCATCGACGGGCCGGACGCGTTTATCCAGACCAACGTCGTCGGCACCTACACCCTCCTCCAGGCCGCCCGCGCCCACTTTTCCGGTCTGGACGCCGCCGCCCGCGCCCGCTTCCGCTTCGTCCACGTCTCCACCGACGAGGTTTACGGCTCCCTCGGCCCGAGCGGACGCTTCACCGAGGAGACGCCCTATAGCCCGCGCTCGCCCTACTCCGCTTCCAAGGCCGCCAGCGACCACCTCGCCCGCGCCTGGCACGAGACCTACGGCCTGCCGGTCCTCGTCACCAACTGCTCCAACAACTACGGCCCCGGACAATTCCCGGAGAAACTCATCCCGGTCGTGATCCTCAAGGCCCTCGCGGGCGAAAACATCCCCGTTTACGGCCGGGGCGAAAACATCCGCGACTGGCTCTTCGTCGAGGACCACGTCGAGGCGCTCCGCCTCGTGGCCGCCCGGGGCCGGCCGGGCGAGACCTACAACATCGGCGGCGACAACGAACTCCAAAACATCGAGCTCGTCCGCCTCCTCTGTTCGCTTCTCGACGAGCTCCGCCCGCGCGCCGACGGCCGGTCCTACGCCACGCAAATCTCCTTCGTCACCGACCGCCCCGGCCACGACTTCCGCTACGCCATCGACGCCTCGAAAATCCGCCGAGAGCTCGGTTGGAGCCCTCGGCAGGACCACCGCTCCGGCTTCCGCCGCACCGTCGAGTGGTATCTCGCCCACCTCGACTGGGCGCGCGAGCTCTCCGAACGCAACGGTCGCCTCGCCCGGCTCGGCCTGGGCAAATAAATCCCCTTCGGCATGAGCTCCACCCCACCCACCCGCAAAGGCATCGTCCTCGCCGGCGGCGCCGGCAGCCGCCTGCACCCGCTTACCCTGGCAATCAGCAAGCAACTGCTCCCCGTCTATGACAAACCGATGATCTATTACCCGGTCTCCGTGCTCATGCTGGCGGAGATCCGGGACATCCTGATCATCTCGACGCCGCAGGATCTGCCGCTCTTCCGCCGCCTCTTCGGCGACGGATCGCAGTTCGGGCTCCGCATCCAATACGCCGAGCAACCGAGCCCCGACGGGCTCGCGCAGGCCTTCCTCATCGCCGCCGACGTCGGTTTCCTGCGCCCCGGCGAGCCCTCCGCCCTGGTGCTGGGCGACAACATCTTTTACGGCCAGGGCTTCTCCCCCCGCTTGCGCGCCGCCAACGCCCGCCCCGCCGGCGCCACGATCTTCGGCTACGCGGTCAAGGACCCGCATCGCTTCGGCGTGGTCGAGTTCGACGAACAGCGAAGGGCCCTCTCCATCGAGGAAAAACCGACCAGCCCCCGATCCAACTACGCCGTCACCGGACTCTACTTCTACGACGGCGACGTGATCGAGATCGCCCGCGCGGTGCGCCCCTCGGCACGCGGCGAGTTGGAAATCACCAGCGTCAACCAAGCCTACCTGGAGCGCGGCGACCTGCACGTGGAGGTGCTGGGGCGCGGCCACACCTGGCTCGACACCGGCACGCAGGAAAGCCTGCTCGAGGCCTCGCAATTCGTCCGCACCATCGAATCGCACCAAGGCTACAAAATCGCCTGCCTGGAGGAGATCGCCTACCACAAACGCTGGATCGACGCCGACGCCCTGCGCGCCTGCATCCGCCCCATCGCCCGCGCGCCCTACGGGCTGTATTTGTCCCGCCTGCTCGATCAGGCCATGCCGACCCGCTCATGACCCCCGTCTGGATAGATTTTCCCACCCGCGGCGACGCGCGTGGCCTGTTGAACATCGCCGAGTGCGGCGCCCGCGTGCCCTTCGTCATTCGACGGGTTTATTGGATCCACTCCACCGCCCCGGGCGTGGCGCGGGGATTTCACGCCCACCACGCGCTCGACCAGATCCTCGTCGCCGTAGCCGGTAGCTGCCGCGTCTGGCTGGACGACGGGACCGAACGGATCGCCGTCCGGCTCGACGGCCGCGACCGCGGCCTGGCTGTCGGCCCCATGGTCTGGCACGAGATGGACGAGTTTTCCCCCGACTGCGTGCTGATGGCGCTCGCCAGCGCCCCCTACGACGAAGCGGACTACATCCGGGACTACACCGCCTTCTGCCAGGCCGCTCATCAGGGTCGGCCAAACTCTTTTCCTGCCGGGCTCGAGCGAGTGGAGCTCCGCCGCGTCGAACAAGCCGACGCAGCTTGGCTGTGCGCACTTCGGCAGGACGCCGTTCATCGAGGGGTCTTGTCCGCCGGTGCTGCGGACACCGCGGAACAGGAAGCGTGGCTGAGAGAGTATGAGGTGCGGCATCGCCACGGGCTGGACCACTATTTCGTTATTCGCCTCGACGGGCGCGACGTCGGTGCGGTCCGAATCTACGACATCAACTTCGGCTCCAGAACTTTCACCTGGGGAAGTTGGATCATGTCTCCGGCGACGCCGGCCGTGGCCGCCGTCGCCACACCGATTCTGATCTACGATTACGCCTTCTACTTCCTGAACCTGAACGAAGCTCAAATGGAGGTCGTGGCGCACAACCTGAGCGTCGTGCGATTCCATCGCAATTTTGGCGCCCGCGAAGAGCCAAAAACCGAAACCAAACATCACTTCCGGCTAACCAAAGCCGAATACGACACCATTCGCGCCGCCCACATTCACAAATACCGGCTGCCCATCCGCGCCCCTCGAACCGGGGCTCCCAATTGATGCCACCCGCCCCGCTCCCCTTCCTGGACTTCAAGGCGCTTCACGCCCGCCATC
>CBINNW010000053.1:0-32874 GCA_966252115.1 uncultured Akkermansia sp. | reverse complement strand
CACGCTCTACGACCACCCGACGGTGATCGCCTTGGCCGAGGCGGTGGCGGAGGCGGTCGCGGTTGCGCCGGCGGGAGCGTCCGGCGCGGCCCCGGTCCCGGCTCCCGCACTCGCGCCGACGTCTGCACCCGTGGCGACGCCCGAACCCGAGCCCGTGGCCGCGGCCGCCGCGGCGCCGGCGCAGGCCGCCGTCGGTATGGACGTGGCCGCGACGCGGAAGGTTATCCGGGAAGTTCTGGCGGGCGTGCTTTATCTGGAGCCGGAGGCGGTGGCGGAGAATCGCGCGATGATGGAGCTGGGGGTCGATTCGATCCTCGGCGTGGAGCTGGTGAAAAAGCTCAACGCGCGTTTCAGCCTCCAGCTAAAGGCCACCACGCTCTACGACCACCCGACGGTGATCGCCTTGGCCGAGGCGGTGGCGGAGGCGCTCGCGGTTGCGCCGGCGGGAGCGTCCGGCCCAGCCCCGGCTCCCGCACTCGCGCCGATCTCCGCACCCGTGGCGACGCCCGAGCCCGCGCCCGTGGCGGCCGCCGCCGCGGCGCCGACGGCGGCCCGTCCGCCGGCGCAGGTCGCCGCCGGTTTGGACGTGGCCGCGACGCGGAGGGTTATCCGGGAAATTCTGGCGGGCGTGCTCTATCTGGAGCCGGACGCGGTGGCGGAGAATCGCGCGATGATGGAGCTGGGTGTTGATTCGATCCTCGGCGTGGAGCTGGTGAAAAAGCTCAACGCCCGTTTCGGCCTCCAGCTAAAGGCCACCGCGCTCTACGACCACCCGACCGTGGCGGCGCTGGCAGAGTTGGTGGCCGGAGCGGTGGCGGCGCCGGCGTCCGTGACCGTGCCTGGGCGCGAGCCCGCACCCGCACCCTCGTCCGGGCCCGTCGCACCGCCGCCCGAGATCGGTCGCGCCACCGCCGTGTCGTCCGCGCCCGCCGTGCCGGCGCTCAAGCTGAAGATCGCGACGCCGCCGGCCGCCGCCGTGACGACGAACGGCAAGTTGCAACTGAAGCCGTTGGCGCTCGCGAAGGCGCCGACGGTGAGCGCGCCGCTTGGCCAAACGCCGCCGGCCCCCGTTCTCGTGCCCACCCCCGCCCCCGTGGCCGTCACGCAGGTCGCGGTCACGCCGCAGGCCGCCGCACCGACGGCCGTCGCGGTTGACCGTCCGCCCGCCGCCGTGGCTCCGGAGCGCGTCTCCGACGACGCGGCGGCCGCGCGCGCGGTCGCGGTGATCGGCATGGCCGGGAAGTTCCCGGGCGCGGACACGCTGGACGAGTTTTGGCGCAACCTGCGCGACGGGGTGAACTCGGTCGGCGAGGTGCCGCCGAGCCGCTGGGATGTGGCGAAACACTTCGACCCCGATCCCGCCGCGCCCGGCAAGAGTTACAGCAAGTGGGGCGGCTTCCTGCGCGACATCGAGCTCTTCGATCCGCTGTTCTTCGGCATCACGCCGGCGGAGGCGGAGTGCATGGATCCGCAGCAGCGCCTTTTCATGCAGGAGACGTGGCGCGCGCTGGAGGACGCCGGGCTGGCGGCCGAGGCGGTGGCCAAGCGCAAGTGCGGGCTCTTTGTCGGGGTGATGGACAACGACTACCTCGACCTGATGGACGGCACCAAGCCGAGCCACGCCATGCTGGGCAACAGCAACTCCATCCTGGCGGCACGCATGGCCTATTTCCTGAACCTGCGCGGCCCGGCGGTGACGATGGACACCGCCTGTTCGTCGTCGTTGGTGGCGATCCACCTCGCCTGCCGCAGTCTGCTCGACGGCGAGACCGACCTGATGATCGCCGGCGGGGTGTGTCTCTACATCGGCGAGAAATCCTACATCGGCATGAGCAAGGGCGGCATGCTGGCGCGCGACGGGCGTTGCAAAACTTTCGACGATCGCGCCGACGGTTTTGTGCCGGGCGAGGGCGTGGGCGTGGTGATCCTCAAGCGGCTGGACCGGGCTCTGGCCGACGGCGACCCGATTCGCGGCGTGATCCGGGCCTCCGGCATCAACCAGGACGGCAAGACCAACGGCATCACCGCGCCGAGCGCGCAGTCGCAGCGCGACCTCGAGATCGAGGTTTACGCGAAGGCCGGGATAAACCCGGAGACGATCAGCTACGTGGAGGCGCATGGCACGGGGACGAAGCTGGGCGACCCGGTGGAAATCTCCGGGCTCACCGAGGCCTTCCGTCGTTCCACCACGCGGCGCGGTTTTTGTCCGATCGGCTCGTTGAAAACCAACACCGGCCACACCTCGGCGGCGGCCGGCGTGCTGGGGCTCATCAAGGTCCTGCTGGCGATGGAGCACCGGCAGATCCCGCCCTCCCTGCACTTCGAGACCGAGAACGAGCACCTCGGGCTGGCCGATACGCCCTTCGTGGTGAACACGCGTCTGACCGAGTGGCGCGCGGCGCCCGGCGCCCCGCGCAGGGCGGCGCTGAGCTCCTTCGGCTTCAGCGGCACCAACGCGCACGCCGTGATCGACGAGCCGCACGCGGCGGCACGCCCACGGGAGCAAGATGCTCCCGCCACCCAGACCCACGCGGTGATCGACGAGCCGCCCGCGGCGCGCGCGGAGGAGTGGCAACTGGTGCCCTTGTCGGGGCAGACCACGGAGGCGCTCCGTGCGCGGGTGAGCGAGCTTCACGCGTGGCTGGGCCGCGCGGCGGAGGCGGGCGCGGAGGGGGGGGCGGTGGCGGGCGTGGCCTTGGCGGATGTGGCGCTCACCCTGCAAATCGGGCGTTCGCACTTCCGGCACCGGGCGGCGTTTTTGGCCCGCAGCGTGGCGGAGCTGCGTCTGCGACTGGCGGAGGCGCTGGCCGCGCCGACGCGGACGCGGGAGCAGGCGTTGGAAAACGTTTTCGGCGGGATAGAGGCGGGTGGCGCTGTCGGCGCGGGCGGGGCGCGGGACGCGGAGGCGACGCGCGTGGCCGAGCTGTCGCGGCTGGCGGCGGCGTATGTGGCGCGGGAGGACGGATTGTTCACCGGGCTGGCGGGGAACGGGAGCGGGAGCGTGGCGCGACGGATCGGCGGGCTGCCCACCTATCCGTTTGCGCGTGAACGTTACTGGGTGCCGGCTCCGGCGCGGCGGGATGTGCCGGCGGTCGCGCCGGCTGCCGTGGACGACGGAAGGGAGCTGGAAGCTCCCTCTACTCTGTTGGAACTTTCTCGCGCCGAGGCCGACCACGCGGACGGACATGGGTGGCGGACGGTTTTGCGCCCCGAGTTTTTCTTCATCGCGGATCATCGGGTGGGCGGGCGGCGGATGTGTCCGGGGGTGGTTCACCTCGAGCTGGCCCGGGCGGCGCACGCGCGGTCCTTCGCGACGACGACGGCGGCGGGCGGCGTGGCCTTGCGCGACGTGGTTTGGACTCGTCCGCTGTTGGTGGAGGACGCGGTGGCCCTGTGCGTGGGTCTTCGCGGGACGGCGACGGAAGCGCGTTTCGAGACCTGGTCGGAGGAGGGCGGGCGACGAGTGGTGCATGCGCGCGGGAAAATCCTGGCGGGCGTCGGCGCCGGCGGACGGGAGCCGGCGGACGCGGCCTCTTCCCCGAGTCTCCCGGCCGAGGCGGCGAACTGGCCGCGGGTCCGGACGGGCGAGGAAATTTATCGGCTGCTCGAGGCGCGCGGTTTGGCCTACGGGCCGACGATGCGCGGGGTGGAGCGGCTTTTCGCCCGCGAGGGCGAGGTCGTGGCGCGGCTGGAACTGCCGGCGACCGTGGCGCGGGGCGAGGCGGCGGCGTGGCATCCGACGCTGCTCGACGCGGCCCTGCAGACCATCATTGGCCTGGCGGAGGACGAGGCGGCGGCGGCCGGAGAATCCGAGGCGCGCACCTTCGTGCCCGTGGCGCTGGGCGCGGTGGACGCGCGGACCGAGTTGCCCGCCCGCCTGGTGGCGCATCTGCGGGCGGAACCCTCGACCGACGCCGCCCGGCGCAGCCATGCGGTGAGTTTGCGCGACGAGGCCGGGCGCGAGGTGATGGCGCTGCGCGGCTACGTGCTGGAGGCGCTGAAAACGACCCCCGCCGCCTCCGCCTCCGCCGCGCCGGCCCCGGCCGCCGCCGAGCTCCCACCCGCCGCATCGACCGCGCCCGCGACGGCGTTGCGCGCGCCGACCTTGGCGATGTTGACGGATCTGTTTGTCGCGGAGACGAAGCTGCCGCGCGAGCGGATCGACGTGACGGAATCCTTCGACCGCTACGGGGTGGACTCGATGATCGCGGAGTCGCTCGCGGCGGACTTGGAAAAGATTTTCGGCAAGCTGCCCAAGACCCTGCTCTTCGAGCATCACTCGCTGGCGAAGCTCGCCGACTATCTGCTGGCCACGCGGGGCGAGGTGCTGGCGCGTCGCTTCGCGCCCGCCGCGCCCGTTTCGCCCAGCGCGCCCATCGCGCCCGCGCCGTCCGCGACTCCGGTGGCGTCCGCGACCTCGGCGGCGAAGCGGGTGGAGTCCGTGCCGACGGTGAGCGCGGCGCCTGCGGCTCCGGCGCGGCAGGCGGTCGCCGACGGCGGCATCGCCATCGTGGGGCTGAGCGGGCGTTATCCGCTGGCGCCGACGCTGGAGGCGTTTTGGGCGAACCTGGCGGCGGGGCGGGACTGCATCACCGAGGTGCCGCCGGAGCGTTGGGACAACCGGCGCTTTTTCGACCCCGACCCGCGGCGTCCGTTGAAGAGCTACATGAAGTGGGGCGGCTTTCTCGACGGGGTGGACCGTTTCGATCCGTTTTTCTTCAACGTCTCCCCGCGCGAGGCGCGTTTCATGGATCCGCAGGAGCGGCTCTTCCTCGAGACGGCCTGGCAGGCGGTGGAGGACGCCGGCTACGCGCGGGCGGAGCTGGCGGGGGCGAAGGTGGGCGTCTTCGTCGGCGCGATGTGGAGCCATTACCAGCTCTTCGGCGCGGACGCGGCGGCGCGCGGCGAGGGCATCGCGCCCGGCGGCTCCTTCGCGTCGATCGCGAACCGGGTGTCGTTTTTCTTCGACTGGCACGGGCCCAGCCTGGCGCTCGACACGATGTGCTCCTCGTCGCTGACGGCGATCCATCTGGCCTGCGAAAGCATCCGGCGCGGCGAGTGCGCGGCGGCGCTGGCGGGCGGTGTCAACCTGACCCTGCACCCGAACAAGTATCTCCTGCTCAGCCAGGGCAAATTCGCCTCGACCGACGGGCGTTGCCGGAGCTTCGGGGCCGGCGGCGACGGCTACGTGCCCGGCGAGGGCGTGGGCGCCGTCTTGCTCAAGCCGCTGGCGCGCGCGCTGGCGGACGGCGACCACATCCACGGGGTGATTCGCGGCTCGGCCCTGAACCATGGCGGGCGCACCAACGGCTACACCGTGCCGGATCCGGCGGCGCAGGGCGAGGTGATCGGCGCGGCGCTGGCGGCGGCCGGCGTGCCGGCGGAGTCGATCGGCTACGTCGAGGCGCACGGCACGGGCACGGGTCTGGGCGACCCCATCGAGATCGCCGGGCTGGCGAAGGTTTTCGCGCGGGGCGCGGGCGGCGCGCGCTGCGCCATCGGCTCGGTGAAATCGAACATCGGCCACCTCGAATCGGCGGCGGGCATCGCGGGGCTGACCAAGATTCTCCTGCAATTCCGCCACGGGAAACTCGCGCCCTCGCTGCACGCCGAGCCGGCGAACCCGCGCATCGATTTTTCGGATACACCCTTCGTGGTGCAGCGCGGGCTGGCGCCCTGGGCGGCGACGGCGGGCGGGCCGCGTCGGGCCGGGCTGAGCTCCTTCGGCGCGGGCGGCGGCAACGCGCATCTGGTGGTGGAGGAGCACGTGCCCGCGCGGACGGACGCCGCCGGGGAAGACGCCGACGGCTCGGACGCGGCGGCCGGCGCGCGGGGTCCGGAGCTGATCGTGCTCTCCGCGCGCCGCGCCGAGCAGGTGCGCGAGATGGCCGGGCGTCTGGCCGAGCGGCTCGAAGGCGCGCCGGAGGCGGCGCTGCGCGACGTGGCGTGGACGCTGCGTCGGGGGCGCGAGGTTTTTGATCGGCGGGCGGCGGCGGTGGCCGGTTCGATGGCGGAGCTGCGGGCGAAGCTCGCCGCGCTGGCGGCGGGGGAGACGGCGGGCTGGGTGCTGGGCGACGCGAAGGACGCGGCCTCGGCGGCCGCGTTGATGGACGAGGAGGACGCGCGGGCGCTGCTGGCGCGGTGGACCCGGGACGGGCGGATGGAAAAACTCGCGGGCTACTGGGCGCGCGGCGGCAAGGTCGTCTGGGCCGAGGTCCTGCCGGACCGGGGCGGGCGGCGGACGAGTTTGCCGACCTATCCTTTCGCGCGGGAGCGGCATTGGATCGATGTGCCGCCCCGCTTCGCGGCGGGCCGGCTGCATCCGCTGCTGGATCGCGTGGCGGTGGAGCGGAGCCTCGGCGAAGGGCTGGTGCTGGAGAAGGCGGAGCTGCCGGCGGTTGACCCGTGGCGCGGCGTCGGCGAGGGCGCCGGCGGGCTGTCGGCCGGGGCGGTGCTCGAGGCCATGCGCGCGGCGGCGGCGATGGCCGGGCCGGGCGAGGGCGTGGAGCTGCGGGATTGGGAACTGCTCGGCACGGGCGAGGCGCCGCGCGAGGAATCGCGCCTGCAGGTGCGACTGCGCGGCGAGGGCGAGGCGCGGCGGGTGGAGCTTTGGGAGACGGGTTCCGGCCGGGCGGAGCTGCGGGCGCGGGCGGGCTGGAGCCTCGGCGCGGCGGAGCCGGACGCGGGCGTGGGCGCGGCCACGGGCGCGGCGGCGGCGGAAGGCGAGGCCGGGCGTGAGCGCGGCGGGCCGGGCGACGGGGCCGTGGGCGCGGTGGGCTGGAGCCTGGTGGAGCGCGAGGCGGACGAACTGCGGGCGCGTTTTGTTTTCGTCTGCGCGGAGGACGAGGCGCCGGCCTGGGGACTGTATCCGGAATGTTGGGACGGCGCGGCGCGGCTCGCGGCCGGGCTGCTCGGCGGCGGGCTGGCGGTGGCCTCGGTGGCGCGGGTGCTTTTCCGGCGCCCGGTGCCGGCGGTGTCGGCCCTGCGGGTGCGCCGCGTCGGGCCCGACACGGTGGAGATGCTCTTCACCGACGCGGCCGGCCGGGTGTGCGTGGAGGCGGGCGGCGTGCGGCTGGCGGCGCCGGCCGACGCGCTCGGGCGCTTTTTCTGCGTGCCGCGCTGGCGGGAGCGTCCGCTGAACGCGGTCGAGGTGGAGCGCGGCCTGCGCGCGCGCGGCTCGCGCGGCCGGGTGGTGCTGGTCGTGCGCGGGCCGGAGGCGGCGCCGTTCTGGGACGCGCTGGTGGCGACGCACGGCGACGACGCCTGCGAGGAGCTCGTGCTCGGCGCGGAGCCTGCGGACTGGAGGGCGCTGGTCGCGCGTCTGCCCCGGATCGACACCTGTTATTTCGGCGGAGCCCTGGGCGGGCCGAATCCGCGGGAGCGCACGCCCGAGGCGCTGGCGGAGGCGCAGGGGCGGGGGCTCTTTGCCCTGTTCGGTTTGGTGCGGGCGCTGTTGGCGGCCGGCTACGCGGAGCGGGCGTTGGAGCTGAAGGTGTTGACCCCCGGCGTTCACGAGGTGGTGGGCGGCGAGGTGTTGCAGCCCTTCGCGGCGAGTCTGGGCGGGCTGGCCAAGGCGGTGGCGAAGGAGCAGCCGAAGTGGTCGGTGGCGGCGCTGGATCTCTACGGCTGGCACAAGGACCCGCTGGCGGCGGGGGGCGAGGATCCGGTGGCGCTGGCGGCGGCTATCCGGGCGGAGCCGCGCCAGACGCGCGGCGAGGACGTGGCCCTGCGCGGCGGTCGGCGTCATGTGCGGCGGCTCGTGCCGGCGGAGCTGCCGGCGGCGGGCGCCGCGAGCGGGCTGCGGACGGGGGGCTGTTACCTGATCGTCGGGGGGCTGGGCTCGGTGGGCTTCGAGACGGCGCGGCATCTGGCGCGGCGGCATCGGGCGCGTCTGGTGCTGATGGGGCGGAGCCCGCTCGACGACGCGAAGCGCGCGCGTATCCGAGAACTGGAGACGCTCGGCGCGGAGGTGCTGCATGTGGCGGCCGACGCGAGCGGCGAGGCGGGCCTGCGCGAGGCGCTGGCGCGGGGGCGGGAGCGTTTCGGTCCGCTCCACGGCGTTTTCCACTCCGCGATGGTCTATTACGAGGCGCGGATCGAGGAGCAGGACGAGCGGGCGTTTCGTGCGGCGGTGGCGGCCAAGCTGGAGAGCCTGGTGTGGCTGCACGCGCTGCTGAAGGACGCGCCGCCGGACTTCCTGATGGTCTATTCGTCGGCGCAGTCGTTCACCGCCAACGCCGGGCGCGGCCACTACTCGGCCGGCTGTCTGGCGGAGGACGCGTGGGCGGCGGCCATCCGCGACACGGTGGCCTATCCGGTGAAGGTGGTGAACTGGGGCTACTGGCGCGTGGAGGGCATCGACACGGCGGAGCACCGCGACGCGCTCGCGGCCCAGGGCGTGCGCCTGATCGAGGCCGAGGAGGGCATGGATGCGATGTGCCGCGTGCTGGCCGGGCCGGTGAACCAGGCGCTGGCGTTGAAGGTCGATGACTCCGTGCTCGAGCTGATGGGCGCCGACCTGGACGAGACCCTCGTCTTTGCGCCGGGGGAGCGGAGCGCGACCCTGCGGAGGCGCGCGGAACGGGCCGAGCTCCCGGCGGCGGCGTCCGTGCCGGCGGCGCGGCGCGAAGGCATGGGCGGCGGGAAACCCGCGGCGAGCGGAGCGAGCCCGGCCGGGCCGGCGAGGGAAAAAACGGCGTCGGACGCGACGGCGCGGGTGGCGGAGGCCACGCGGGAAAGCGTGGCGCGCGTATTGGGCACCACGGCGGGCGCGCTGGACGAAGGCACTCCCTTTCTGGAGTTTGGCGTGGATTCCGTGTTGGCGGTGGAAATTATCCGCGCGATCAACATGCGACTGTCCATCGAGCTGCGCCCGACCGACTTGTTCAACTACGCCACGCTGGCGAAGCTGAACCGGCACATCCTGACGGCGCACGCGGAACGGCTGGCGACGGCGGTCGCCGCCGACGCGGCGGTCGCGGAGCCCGTCGCCGAGGCCGCGGTGGGCGCGAAGGCGGCGAGGGAAAACGACGACAACGACAGCGACCGCACTGACGATGACGCGCTGATGTTGCGCCTGCTGGAGCAGTTGGAGTCGGGAAAACTGAGCGCCGATCAAGTGGCGCGAACCTGGGAGGAGAAACGTGCCCGCGCGGAGTGAGCCGACGCCCTCGGCGAAGAAGATTTTCGAGCTGATCGCGGCGCGGAAACTGGCGCCGGCCGAGGGGCTGGCCCTGCTCAAGCGCATGGAGTCCGCGCGTGGCGAGCCGGTGTCCGGCGCGGAGCGCGCGCGGACGGCGTCGGAGTCCGCGGAGGGGGCGGGGCGGTCGGCGGCGCGGGTGGTCCGGGCGGAGGGCGGGGCGGGCGAGGAGCGGCGGCGCGAGACGGTGGAGATCGCGGTGATCGGCCTGTCCGGCCGCTTCCCCGGCGCGCGCAACGTGGAGGAGTATTGGGCGAATCTGGCGGCGGGGCGCGGCACGGTGGCGGAGGTGCCGGCGGAGCGCTGGGACATGGCGCGGCATTTCGACCCGGACCCGGCGGCGCCGAACAAGAGCTACGGCAAGTGGGGCGGCTTTCTGGCGGACGCGGCCGAGTTTGACCCCTTGTTTTTCTCCATCTCGCCGCGCGAGGCCGAGCAGATGGATCCGCAGCAGCGCCTGATCCTGCAGGAGGTGTGGCGCGCGCTGGAGGACGCGGGGTGCTCGCCGGACGACCTGGAGGAGGCGGCGTGCAGCGTGTTCATCGGCTGCAAGGAGGGCGACTATCAGCACAAGCTGCGCGGGGCGGAGGCGGACAGCTTCACGATGAGCGGGGGCAATCTCTCGATCCTCGCGGCGCGCATCTCGTATTTCCTGAACCTGCGCGGGCCCTGCATGCCGGTGGACACGGCGTGCTCGTCGTCGTTGGTGGCGCTCGATCTCGCCTGCGAGACGCTGCGCAAGGGCACCTGCCGGCTGGCCATCGCGGGCGGGGTGTCGCTCATGACGACGCCCGGCAACCACATCGTCCTGAGCAAAACCAAGATGCTCTCGCCGGCCGGGCGTTGCGCGACCTTCGACCAGGGGGCGGACGGTTTCGTGCCCGGCGAAGGCGTGGGCGTGGTGATCCTGAAGCGGCTGGAGGACGCGCTGCGCGACCGCGACCACATCCACGGCGTGATCAAGGGCACGGGGGTGAACCAGGACGGCAAGACCAACGGCATCACGGCTCCCAGCGGGCCGGCGCAGACGGCGCTGGCGACCGAGGTTTACACGCGGCACGGGATCGACCCGGCGAGCATCGGCTACGTGGAGGCGCACGGCACGGGCACCAAGCTGGGCGATCCGATCGAGGTGGACGCTCTGGGCGACGCCTTTCGGAAGTTCACCCCGCGCCGGCAGTTTTGCGCCATCGGTTCGGTGAAAACCAACATCGGTCACACCCTGGAGGCGGCGGGCATGGCGAGCCTCATCAAGGTGCTGCTGTGCCTGCGCCACGGGCGCATCGTGCCGACGCTGAATTTCACGCGCGGCAACGAGCACATCGATTTCGCCTCGGGTCCGTTTTTCGTGGCGACGGAGGCGCACGAATGGCGGCCGACCACGGCGGGCGGGCGGCGGCGGGCGGCGATCAGCGCCTTCGGTTTCAGCGGCACCAACGCGCACGTCGTCGTGGAGGAGGCGCCGCCGGAAGCGGCGGCGGCGTCGTCGGCGGCGGGGCCGGAGGCGCGGCGGCGGGCGGCCTGGCCGGTGGCGCTGTCGGCGCAGACGGCGGAGGCCCTGCGCGAGCGGCGGGCGGATTTGCTGGCCTGGGTGCGGGCGCGGACGGAGGCGGGCGAGCGGGTGGAGCTGGCCGACGTGGCTTTCACGCTGCTGCGCGGGCGTCGGCATTTTCCCGTGCGCTGGGCGGCGGCGGTGGAGGATCTCGCCGGCCTGACTCGGGCGCTCGAGGAGGCGGAGGCGACGGTGGAAACGCGCTCCGAGGTGGAGCCGGCGGCGGCGAAGGCGGCCTCGGCGCGGGCGCGCGGGCTGGTGGCGGCGGCGCGCACGGAGCGGTCGGCGCTGGCGGAGCTGGCGCGGGAGTTTGTGGCCGGGGCGACGGTGGACTGGGCGGAGTGGTTCGCCGGTCTGGAATGCCGGCGCGTGCCGCTGCCGGTCTATCCCTTCGCGCGTGAACGTTATTGGGTGGAGGAGCGGCCGGCGAATGCCCGCTCGGCGGCGCGGTCGGCGACGGCGGGTGCTGTCGGCGGAGTCGGCGGTGGCGGAGTCGGTGGTGGCGGTGGTGGCGGCGGTGACGCGAAGCTGCATCCGCTGCTGGGGCGAAACGTGTCCACCTGGGACGCGCTGGAGTTTTCGACCGAGTTGAGCGGGGCGGAGTTTTTTCTCGCGGACCATCGGGTGGCGGGGAGGGCGACGCTGCCGGGCGTGGCGATCCTGGAGATGGCGCGGGCGGCGGCGGAGCTGGTGGCGCCGGGGCGGCCGGCGGAGGGCGTCGAGGGCGTGATGTGGGGTTCGCCGGTGGTGGTGGACGGGGCGCCGGTCACGGTGGCGCTGCGTCTGTATCCGGAGGGCGGCGCCCTGGCTTTCGAACTGGTGACGGCGGCGACGGAGCGGCTGCACGCGCAGGGCCGGGTGCGGCTGGCGGCGGGCGCGGGCGACGTGGCGGGCGGAGCCGGGCTCGGGGCGGGGGAGTCGCTCGACGTCGCGGCGATCCGGAGCCGTTGCGGTCGGCGCGTGGAGGGCGAGGCGCTCTATCGCGATTTTGCGGAACGCGGGCTGGGTTTTGGCCGGCGCTGGCGGGGCCTGCGCGAGGTGTGGAGCGGCGAGGGCGAAGCGCTGGCGCGGCTGGAGCTGCCGGCGGAGCTGCGGGCGGAGCCGGCGGGTTTCGGCTGGCATCCGGTGCTGCTCGACGGGGCCTGGCAGGCGCTGGTGGCGCTGGTCGGTGGCGCGGCGGCGGCGGACGGAGCCGCGGGCGCGGGCGGCGGCGGGGGATTGTGGGTGCCGTTCGCGTTGGATGAACTGGTGGCCTGTGGCGGCGGTGCGGACGGCGGCGTGTTTCCGGCGGGCGAGGCGCTGGCGCATGTGACGGTGGCGGCGCGCGAGGGCGAGGCGGTGGCGGAGGGCGTGCGTTATTTCGACGTGGTGCTGGCGCGGCCGGACGGGGTGGTGGCCCTGCGTGTCAAAGGGCTGGCGCTGCGCGCGTGGCGGATGGAGGCGGCGCTCGCTTCGCCGAGCGTCGCCCTGCCGAGCGTTCTGGTTGAGGCGCCCGCCGAAGGTGGCGGAGCACTCGGCGAGATCGGCCAGCGCGAGGCGGAAGCGTTTTTCAAGACTCTGCTTTCGCGCGAGCTGAAGGTGCCGCCGGAGCGTCTGGTGGCGCGCGAGCCGTTGGAGCGTTACGGCATCGACTCGATGCTGGTGATGAACCTGACGCGCGAGCTGGAGACGCAGTTTGGCGAGCTCCCGAAGACCTTGTTTTTCGAGCATCGGTCCATCGCCGAGCTGGCGACCTATTTCCTCACCCATCATCGGGCGGCCTTGTTGGCGCGGCTCGGGGCGGGGGCGGCGGCGCCGGTGCCGGCCGCGGTGGTGGAGCGGGCGGCGGGCGGGGCGGAGCCCCTGGGGCGGCGCGCGGGGCGGCGGCGCGGCGAGAATCGCGGCGCGGGCGTGGAGGACATCGCCATCGTGGGCGTGAGCGGTCGCTACCCGATGGCCGACGATCTGGACGAGTTTTGGGCGAACCTGCTGGCGGGGCGGAACTGCATCACGGAGATCCCGGCCGAGCGGTGGGACGCGGCGCGGGATTTCGATACCGACAAGACCAAACCCGGCGCGATCTACGCGAAGTGGGGCGGTTTCCTGAACGGGGTGGATCGTTTCGACGCGGCGTTTTTCAACATCTCGCCGCGCGAGGCGCAGTTCATGGATCCGCAGGAGCGGCTCTTCCTGGAGACGGTCTGGCACACCCTGGAAAACGCGGGCTACAGCCGCCGCTCGCTGGCGGGCGGCAAGGTCGGCGTGTTCGTCGGGGTGATGTATGGGCACTACCAGCTCTACGGCGCGGAGGAGTCGTTGAAGGGCCGCAACATGGCGCTGGGGTCCTCGTATGCGTCGATCGCGAACCGCGTTTCCTACACCTTCGATTTTCAGGGCCCGAGCCTGGCGGTGGACACGATGTGCTCGTCCTCGCTCACCTCGATCCATCTGGCCTGCGAGAGCCTGCGGCGCGGCGAGAGCGACGTGGCGGTGGCGGGCGGTGTGAACGTCACGATCCATCCCAACAAATACGTGCTGCTGAGCCAGGGGCGCTTCGCGTCGAGCGACGGCTTGTGCCGCAGTTTCGGCGAGGGGGGCGACGGCTACGTGCCGGGCGAGGGCGTGGGCGCGGTGTTGTTGAAGCGGCTGCGCGACGCGGAGGCCGACGGCGACCACATCCACGCGGTCATCAAGGGCAGCGCGGTGAACCACGGCGGCAAGACGAACGGCTACACGGTGCCGAATCCGCAGGCGCAGGCGGAGGTGATCGGGCGGGCGCTGAAGGAGGCGCGGGTGGATCCGCGCGAGCTGGGCTACCTGGAGGCGCACGGCACGGGCACGAGCCTCGGCGATCCGATCGAGCTGGCCGGGCTCACGGCCGCGTTTCGGCGTCACACGAGCGAGCGCCGGTTCTGCGCCATCGGGTCGGTGAAATCGAACATCGGCCACGCGGAGTCGGCGGCGGGCATCTCGGGCGTGACGAAGGTGCTCCTGCAGATGCGCCACGGGCGTTTCGCGCCCTCGCTGCACGCGGAGACGCCGAACCCGCATCTCAATTTCGCGGACTCGCCCTTCGTGTTGCAACGCGAGGGGGCGGCCTGGCCGCGCACGCGGGCGCGGCGCATGGCGGGGGTGAGCTCCTTCGGCGCGGGCGGGGCCAACGCGCACCTGCTGCTGGCCGAGCATGTCGGCGCGCGGGAGACGACGACGCCGGCCGCCGCGCCGGGCGGCCCGCAGGTGGTGGTGTTATCGGCGCGGACGGCGGGGCAACTGCGCGCGGTGGTGGAGCGGCTGGCGCGGTTTTTGGCGCGCGAGGCGTCGAGCCCCGCGCCGACGCTGGAGCGGCTGGCCCACACCTTGCAGGTCGGTCGCGAGGCGATGGAGGAGCGCTGGGCGACGGTGGTCGGCGGGCTGGACGAGCTGCGCGAGCGGCTCTCGGCCTGGCTGGAACGCGGGGCGGCGGAGCGCGCCGTGTTTACCGGCCGGGTGGCGAATCCGGCGGCCGGCGAGGCGGACCCGCTTCTGGACGGGCCGGAGGGCGAGGCCTTCGTGCGCACCCTGATCGCGGAGCGGAAGGCGGAGAAACTGGCGCGCCTGTGGGTGCGCGGGGCGGAGCCGGACTGGGCGCGCTGGTGGGGCGACGCAAAACCCGGGCGCACGCCGCTGCCGGAGTATCCCTTCGAGCGGAAACGATTCTGGGTGCCGCGCGCCGAGACGGGCGCGGACGCGAACGGCGCTGCGCGCAACGCTGCGGGCAACGCGGGTGGCGCGGCGGCGGACGCCGACGGCCGGGGCGGCGCCGACGCGGGTGGGGTCGGTGCGGGCGGCGTCGGCGGCGGGCGTCTGCACGCCTTTCTCGGGGAGAACGTATCCACGTTGGAAGGACAGGCCTTCGCGCAGACCTTCGGCGTGGACGACGCGTGGGTGCGGGATCACCGCGTGGGCGGACGCGTGATCGTGCCGGGCGTGATGTTGTTGGAGATGGCGCGCGCGGCGGGCGGGCGTTCCTGGACCGGCGGGCGCGTGGCGGAGCTGCGCGGGCATCGTTGGTTGGCGCCGCTGGAGCCGGCGACGGCCGGGCGGGTGCGCGTCGAGCTGGCGCCGTCGGAAACGGATGCGGCGGAGGCGATGTATCGTATCGTCGCCGAGCCCGTAGTCGGTGGCGCGGGCGGGGTGGCGGGCGGCGCGGAGCGGGTGATCGCGGAGGGCGTGGTGCGGCGCGCGGCGACGAAGACCGACGCGGCGGACGTCGCCGAGCCGACCGGCGCGGATGCGGCGGAAGCGCTGGATTTGGCGGTGATCGGGGCGCGTTGCGCGCGGGAGGTCGCGGCGGCGACGGTATATGCCGGGCTGGCGGCGGCGGGCATCGAGCACGGGCCGGGCTTGCGGGCGCTGGAGCGCGTGTGGCTGGGCGAGGGCGAGGCCCTGGCCGAGCTGGCGCGGCCGGCGGGCGCGGCGACGGCGGGGCGGGGCGTGGTGCTGGACCCCGCGCTGGCCGACGCGGCCTTGCAGGCGCTGGGCGTGCTGGTGGGCGCGGCGGCGCCGGCGGGCGAACGGTTTTTGCCCGCCGAGGTGGAGGCGTTGGAGATCGGCGCGACGGAGTGGCCCGGGCGGCTGCGGGCGCATATCCGGGAGGCGGCGCGCGGGGCGGCGGCGTGGACTTTTGATCTGGTTTGGTGCGACGAGGGCGGGCGGGTATTGGCGCGCATGCGCGGGCTGACCCTCCGGCGGGCCGGACGGGCGCGAGCGGCGGCCCTGGCCGCGCCGGCGGAGGCGGTTGCGGAGACGCGGACGCAGGCGGTGCGGACGCAGGTGGCGCTGGCGGGCGGGGACGCGGACGGGGCGGGTTTGGAGACGCTGTTGCTCACGCCCGAGTGGGTGCCGGCGGAGCCACCGGAGGTGTCGGCGGCGGTGGCGGGGGACTGGGTGTTGATCGGCGCCACCGACGTGGAGCTGACGGGCTGGCGCGCGGCGGTGGGCGGTCGCGGGCGGGTGTTGGAGCTGCGTGCCGGACGGGCTTTTGAACGTGTGGGCGACACGGCGATCCTGCGGATGGACGCGCCGGAGGATTTTGTGCGGCTGGCCGGGGAGTGGACGGAGGCGGGAGCGCGGCCGCGCTTCGTGGTGAACCTGCTCGCGCGGAAGCGCCTCGTGCCAAACGCGGCGGTGGTGTCCGCGCAGGTGCGGCGCACGCTCGGGGTGTGGTTTCACTGGGTGCGGGCCTGGGCGGGCCGGGCGGAGGCGGAGCGGCAGCAGTTGTTCCAGGTGGAGTTTGGCGCCGACGGGCAGGTGGTGTCGGGCGCGATGGCGGGCTGGTTCAAGGCCCTGGCGCAGGAGAATCCGCGCTTCGTCGGGCGGACCCTGGGCTGGGGAGCGGAGCTGTCGCCGGAGGCCTTGCCCGGTGTGGTGGTGAGGGAGGCGGCGGCGACGGGCGCGGCCGCGGCGGACGTGCGGTTCGATCGGGCGGCGGTGCGGATGCGGCGCGGACTGCGGGAGCTGCGCGCGGACGAGATCGCGGGCGGAGCGCCGGCGTGGCGCGAGGGCGGACGTTATTTGGTGACGGGCGGCCTGGGCGGTCTGGGCCTGATCGTGGCGGCGCATCTGGCGCGGAGCCATCGGGCGCGGGTGGTGCTGGCGGGGCGTCGCGAGGCCTCGGCGGAGAGCGCGGCGGCGGTGGCGCGGATCGAGGCGGCGGGGGGCCGGGCGATCTACGTGGCGGCGGACGTGAGCGAGGCGGCCGGCGCGGCGCGGGCGGTGGCGGAGGCGGAGCGGGTGTTCGGCGGGCTGGACGGCGTGGTGCACAGCGCGGGCGTGCTGCGCGACGGCTTCGTGCGGACGAAGACGGAGGCGGACATGGCGGCGGTGTTGCGTCCGAAGCTGGACGGGGCGCTGGCGCTGGACCGGGCCACGGCGCGGCTGGGGTTGGATTGTTTCGTGTTGTTCGGCTCGACCTCGGGCGTGATGGGCAACGCGGGTCAGACCGACTACGCCTTCGCGAACGCGTTTCTCGACCGCTTCGCGGCGTGGCGCGAGGGCGAACGGCGGGCGGGGCGGCGGGCGGGGCGCACGGTGGCCATCGACTGGCCCTACTGGCGCGACGGCGGCATGGCGATGGACGCGCGGGTGCTGGCGCGCATGGAGACGCAGTGGGGTCTGTATCCGCTGGAGAACGACGCCGGTCTGGCGGCGGGCGACGCGGCGCTGCGCGCGGCGGGGGCGGTCGCGCAGGTGATGGTGCTGCGCGGACGCGGGGACAAGCTGCGGCCCCCGCTGGGGCTGGCGGCGGCGAAAGCGGATGCGGCGACGGTCGTGAAGGACGCCGAGGTGGCGAAGGTGGCGGCGAGCGCGGCGATGGCGCCGGACGGCGTGGCGCGCACGGTGGCGTGGCTGAAGGGGGTCTTCGCCGAGGTGACGGGCTTGTCGGCGGCGGAGGTGGGCGAGACGGATTCGTGGGAAAAATTCGGGCTGGATTCGGTGATGGTGACGGCGGTGTCGCACGCGCTGGAGAAGCGGGTGGGGCCGGTGGCGAAGACCTTGCTTTTCGAGCACGCCAACATCGCGGCCTTGGCGGAGCATTTGGCCGGCCGCTATGTGGCGGCGGTGGTGGCCGTGGTGGAGGATCCCGAGGCGGCGGCGCCGGTGCCGGAGTTGGCGGCGGCGGCGATGCCGGCCCGGGCCTGGCCGACGGGGCGGGGATCGCGGGCGGTGGCGGCGGCGGAGCGCGGCGCGGCGGTGGCGGACATCGCCATCGTGGGGGTGAGCGGACGTTACCCGCAGGCGGAGAGTTTGGAGGAGTTTTGGTGCAATCTGCGCGAGGGGCGCGACTGCATCACGGAGGTGCCGGCGGAGCGCTGGGACCATCGCAAGTATTACGACCCGGACCGGAGCCGGCTGGGGAAGAGTTACGCGAAGTGGGGCGGTTTCCTGCGGGACATCGACGCCTTCGACCCGCTGTTTTTCGGGATCGCGCCGCGCGAGGCGGATTTCATGGACCCGCAGGAGCGGCTGTTTTTGCAGGCGTGCTGGCACGCGCTGGAGGATGCGGGCGTGACGCGGGCGGTGCTGGCGGCGGAGCCGGTCGGCGTGTTCGTCGGGGTGATGTATAGCCAGTATCAGCTCTGGTATGACGAGGAGTCGGGCGTGGCTCCGGGCGGCTCGCACGCGTCGATAGCGAACCGCGTTTCCCACGTTTTCGATTTTCACGGGCCGAGCCTGGCGGTGGACACGATGTGCTCGTCCTCGCTGACGGCGATCCACCTGGCCTGCGAGAGCATCCGGCGCGGGGAGTGCGCGGCGGCGCTGGCGGGCGGGGTCAATCTGACCCTGCATCCGAACAAATACATCCAGCTCAGCTACGGGCGCTTCGCCTCGACGGACGGGCGTTGCCGGAGTTTTGGCGCGGGCGGCGACGGCTATGTGCCGGGCGAAGGCGTGGGGGGGGTGCTGCTGAAACCCCTGGCGCGGGCGCTGGCGGACGGCGACCGGATCCAGGGCGTGCTCAAGGGCGGCGCGCTGAACCACGGCGGCAGGACCCACGGCTACACGGTGCCGAATCCCCGGGCGCAGGCGGAGGTGATCGGGCGGGCCTTGAAGCAGGCGCGCTGGGACGCGCGGGATCTCTCGTATATCGAGGCGCACGGCACGGGCACGGCGCTGGGCGACCCGATAGAAATCGCCGGGCTGAGGCGGGCTTTCGAGGCGCACACGAAGGACCGCGGCTTCTGCGCGATCGGCTCGGCCAAATCGAACATCGGGCATCTGGAATCGGCGGCGGGCATCGCGGGGCTGACCAAGGTGCTGCTGCAATTCGCGCACGGTGAACTGGCGCCGACCCTGCATGCGGAGCCGGCCAATCCGGACATCGATTTCGCGGCCTCGCCCTTCGTGGTGCAGAAGACGGTGGCGCCGTGGCGGAGGTCGGCGCGAGCGGCGGGCGATGGCGGGGAGGGCGGCGGGGAGGGCGGCGCGGTGGTGCCGCGTCGCGCGGGGGTGAGCTCCTTCGGGGCCGGCGGGGCGAACGCGCACCTGTTGGTCGAGGAATGGACGGGGGCGGACGCGGCGGCCGGTGTGGGCGGGCGAGGGGCGGGGGCGGGCGAAGCGGAGCTGTGGGTTCTGTCGGCGCGGACACCGGAGCGGCTGCGCGCGCAAGCGGAGCGCTTGCTGGAATTTTTGAGCCGACCGGAAGCGGCCGGGCTGGAGCCGGCGGCGGTGGCGTGGACCCTGCAAATCGGACGCGAGGCGATGGAGGCTCGGCTGGCCTGGCTGGCGGCGTCGGTGGCGGAGGCGGTGGAGCGGCTGCGGGCTTTTCTGGCGGGCGAGTTGGCCGGAGGCGGTTTGTTCACCGGCTTGGTGAAGGCGCGGCGCGGGCCGGACGCGCCGGAACGGGCGGGCGGAGCGGTGGGCGAGGATCGGGCGCGGATCGCGGCGCGCTGGGTGGCGGGCGCGGAGGTGGACTGGGCGGCGCTTCGAGCGGAGAGGCCGCGACGGGTGGCCTTGCCCGGCTATGCCTTCGCGCGGGAGCGGCATTGGGTGCCCTTGCCGGAGCGGGGCGGCGGGGCGGGCGGCGCGGCGGCCGGCGGCGCTGCGGGCGGCGCGCCGGGTGGGGGCGCGGCTGGTGTGGCGGGGGCCGGTGTGTCGGGCGCGGCGGGGTGGCTGCATCCCTTGCTCGGGCGCAACGTGTCCACGCTGCGCGAGCAGGCGTTCGAGACGGTGTTGGCGGCGACGCGGCCCTGGCTGGCGGATCATGTGGTGGCGGGGCGCGCGGTGTTGCCCGGCGCGGTGGTTTTGGAGATGGCGGGGGCGGCGGGCGCGTTGGCGCTCGGAGCGGACGTGACGGTGTGGGAGGACGTGGCGTGGCTGCGGCCGGCGGTGGTGGACGAGGCGCGGGGCGAGCTCGCGCTGCGGCTGGTGTTGCGCCCGACGGGCGGCGGCGCGGGGGCAGGCTCGGACGCGGCGGCGGTGGAGGCGACGAGGGATGCGGCGGCGTTTGAGCTGTTTTCGGTGGCGACGGCGACGGGGGCTCGGGTGGCGCTGGCCTCGGGGCGGCTGCGCGTCGGTGGTGGCGGACGCGGTGAGGCCGCGCGGGGAGACGGCGCGGAGGTGCTGGACCTGGTGGCGTGGCGCGACGGGCTGGCCTGGCTGGGCGGGCGCGAGGAGCTGGCGGCGGCGGGGCGGCGCAACGGCATCGTTTACGGGCCGGCGTTTCTCAACTTGGTGGAACTCCGGGGCGGGCCGGAGCGGGCGCTCGCGCGCTACCGTTTGGCGGAGTCGCACGCGGCCGAGTTTTCGAGGCATCGGCTGCATCCGGCGCTGGTGGACGCGGCTTTCCAGGCGGTGGCGGGCGTCGGTGGCGGTGCCCCGGTGGCGGGGAGCGCCTCGGCGGGAAGCGCGGGGTCGGCGGCGGGCGCCGGCGTGGAGGTGTTTTTGCCGGCGGCGGTGAAGCGGATCGAGTGGCTGGCGCCGCTGACGGCGGAGGGCTTCGTGGCGGTGCGGCTCGCGGGCGGCGACGAGGGGCGGGGCGAGCTGCGCTTCGACCTGACCCTGACCGACACGAGCGGGCGGGCGGCGGTGCGCATGACGGGGTTCCTGTTGAAGAAGGCGGCGCGAGTCTCCGGCGGATCGGACTCGACCTCGGTCTCGGCCTCGGCGGCGGCGGGACGCGCGGCGAGCGAGCCCGCGCGGGGTGGGGGAGGGGCGCGCGCGGAGCTGGTCGAGCAGGTGCGGAGGCTGGTCGCGGAGGAGCTGCGGCTCGCGCCGGAGCGGGTGGACCCGGAGGAGTCGTTCGATCGTTACGGGTTGGATTCGGTGATGGTGATGCGGCTGACCGAGCGGCTGGAGCAGCGCTTCGGCAAGCTGGCGCCGGCGGTGTTTTTTGAACATCCCACGGTGGCGGCGCTGGCCGGATACCTGGCGGCGTCGGACGCGGGCGCGGGCGCGGCCGGCCGGCCGGAAGCGGACGCCGTGCGCGACGGGGCGGAGGCGGCGCGCGACGGGGCCGAAGCGGGGCTCGCGGTGGAGCTGGCGGCGGTCGAGGAGTTGCACGCGGCGGCGGGTGGCGACGCGCGGTCACGTTTCCCCGGCGAGTCGCCGGCGGCGGCCGGGCCGTCGTCGGAGTTGGTGCCGATCCAGCCGCTGGGCGGGCGGACGCCGTCGTTTTGGGTGCATGGTTTGCCGGGCTTCGCGCAAGGTTTTCGCCGGCTGGCGCAGATCCTCGGACCGGATTTTCCCGTGTATGCGTTCCAGGCGCGCGGGGTGGACGGGCGGCGGATGCCCTTCCTTTCGGTGCCGGAGATGGCGGCGCATTATGTGGCCTGCATGCGGGAGCTGCGGCCGCGCGGCCCCTACTTCATCGGCGGCCAGTCCTCGGGCGGCCTGATCGCCTACGAGATGGCGCGGCAGTTGCAGGCGGCGGGCGAGCGGGTCGGCCATGTGGTGATGCTGGACACCTATCCGCCGACGGCGGAGATGGGGGAGCGTTTCCGGAAGGAGTTGCCCGACGAGATCGGTCTCCTGGCGATCGCGAATCTGTTCCTGCGCTACGGCGACGCCTCGCCCTCGCCGATCACGCCCGAGGAGCTGCGCGCGGTGCCGGACGGCTTGCGGGTCGGGTATCTGGTGCGGCGTATTTTGGCGGCGGGCACGACGATGTCGGCGGACTGGTTGTATAACCACCTGCAGGGCGCGCGCGAGGTGACGGAGTTCACCGGCGAGGCGATCCGGACGTATCAGGCGCAGCCCTACACGGGATCGCCGGTGACCTATTTCCGCTCCAACGGCCTGTATGCCGGGGCCGACAACACCATCGCGTTGCCCGAGCGCGGGGTGTTCGAGGGTTTCGACTACGTCCGGCCCTGGCGCGAGCTGGTGGGCGAGCGGCTCGGGGTGGTCGAGCTGGAGGGCGACCACTTCGGCCTGTTGGAGGAGCCCAACCACGAACGAATCCGAGAAACCTTGTGTAATATCCTTCCGCCTGCCGGCTTCTCCTAAACTTCCATGTCGTCCGCCGCCCCGAATCCCGTCGAGTCGCCGTCGTCGCGTCCCGACCTGTCCGAGAGAGAGCTGTCCGAAAAGGAACGCGCACATTTTGTCGTGAGGACCCTCGATCCGCGCCGCTCGGAAAACGTGCTTCGCCCGCTCAAACGGCGAAAGCCGCTGGTCTCGAAGGGCGAGGAATACGACAGCCCGCGCAACTACCGTCCGGAGGTGAACCGGACGACCGAGGGGCGGATTTATCAGCGCTTCCTGGTTTGGGTGAATCTCGGGCTGCGGTTCTTTTTGAGCTGCCTGTGGGACGATATTCGGCGGCGCGGCAGCCGGCGGAAAAAGGCGGTTCGGCTGCGGCTGATGATCCAGGAGCTGGGCACGACCGCCTTGAAGATCGGGCAACAACTCGGTGTGCGTTCGGATCTTTTTCCGTCCGAATACTGCGACGAGCTGGTCAAGCTGCTCGACGAGGTGGCGCCCTTTCCCACCGAGACGGCGATCAAGATCATCGAGGAGACGCAGGGGAAACCGCTGCACGAGATGTTCGCCGCCTTCGACCCGGAGCCGATCGGCAGCGGGTCCATCGCCTGCGTTTACCAGGCCCTGTTGGTCACCGGCGAAAAGGTGGCGGTGAAGGTGCGTCGGCCCGGGATCGAGAAACAGTTCAAGGCCGACTTCAAGGTGCTGCAGATGTTCAACAGCATCGCCGAGACCCTCGGGCTGGGCGGCGGCGCCAAGATGAACACCGTCATCGTCGAGTGCCAACGCATGTTGGTGGACGAGATGAACCTGCTCCTGGAGGGCCGGCAGGCGGAGGTGTTTCGCCGCGAGGCGAGGGATCGGATGAAGGGCAAGGTCACGGCGCCGCGCGTCTATCACCAGTTTTCCTGCACGCAGATCCTCGTCACGGAGTTCGTCCACGCCCACTCGATGAAGGAGATTCTGGGCGCCATTCAGAAAAACGACCTGGAGAACATAAACTACCTGCGGGGGCTGGGATACGATTTTAAAAAAATCAGCCGGCGCATGCTCCACCTCTTCTATTGGGAGACCTTCGAGGCGATGATCTTCCACGCGGATCTCCACCCGGCGAACATCCTGGTGTTGCCGGACAACACCATCGTGATGGTGGACTTCGGATGCTGCGGCGCGATCCCGCCGAAGTATAAGCGCAACCTTTTCGGCTTCCTGAAAAGCGTGGCGGTGGCGGACCTCACCGGGGCGGTGCGCAACATGATCGGCCTGAGCGAGCCGCTGCCGCCGATCGACATCGAGAAATACACCTTCGAGATGACCGGCATCGTGCGCGAATTCCTCGTCACCGCGCACAGCCGGCACGTGCCCTGGCAGGAAAAGTGCAACGGCAACGAGATTCGCGAATCGCTCAATCTCGCCCGCAAATACGGCGTCTCCATGCGGCCGGAGCTGCTGCGTTACTTCCGGGCCAACAGCCATATGGACTACATGGTTTACCGGCTCAACCCCAACGCCAACCCGAGCAAACAGTTCCGCAAATACTACCACCAGCGCGCCCAGCACGCGCGCAAGCGGCTGAAGCGGGAGATGGTCGCCCAGGCCGCGCTCGCCCTCGACGCGCTCTCCATCACGATGGGCGACCTGACGCGCTCTGCGGGCTCGGGCCTTTCCCGTTTGCAGGACCTGCTCGACACCGGCGGCTTCCGCTTCGACTCCGCGCTCAAGAAGCTGCCCTACGTCTTCGCCACCGTCGCGAGCACGACTTTCAAGGCGACCCTCTTCATCGGCTTCATCACCCTGGTGAAGACGATCCACTGGGAGATCGCCACGCCGGACGACGACAAGCTCTCCTTCTGGGATCATCTGAACGACGTTCGCGCCCACTACTTCGTGCAGGGCTTGTTCGTGTTCTTCAGCTTGGTCGCCCTGAAGAAGATCGTCTTCCGCCTGCGTCAGGCGGACGTGGACGATTGATCGCCCGCTTTCTCGCATGCCCCCAGCCGCTTCCTCGCACCCGCTTCGCCCCAACTCCCCACGTTTCATTTTCCCCGCCCTGGCGGCCTTGCCGCTGGTGGCGCTGACGGCCTGCGTGTCCCCGGAGCGGGACGCGGTTTCGCCGGACGCGCGCACCCGGTGGATCGCGCCCGCCGGGGAGGCCGGGGGCGGCGCCGGGGAGGCCCCGCGCGCGGCGCCGCGGCCGGCCGCCGGCTCGGCGAGCCGGGCGGCGTTCGAGGCGGGCGAGCCGCTGGATCTCGTGGCGCTGACGGATCTGGCGCTGGACAACAATCCCTCCACGCGCCTGGCCTGGGCCGCAGCGCGCGCCGCCGCCGCGCAGCGCCTCCAGGCCCGCAGCGCGGGGCTGCCGCAGGCCGCCGTCGGGTATTCGTGGATACGGCAAAACTCGAGCGCCTTCGGCTCGGAGACCCTCGCGACGACTTGGGGGCCGACCTATCAGGTCTCGCAGTTGCTCTGGGATTTCGGCGGCACGTCCGGCCGGGTGGACGCGGCGAGCGAGGCGCTGACGGCGGCGAACTTCACCTTTAACCAAAGCCTCCAGGACGTGATTCTCGAAGTGCGGGAGCGCTACTACGGGCTGGCCGCCGCGGAGGCCTCGCTCGCCGCCGCGCGGGCCACGCTGGAGGACGCGCGCACCGCGGAGGAGAGCGCGCGCGTGCGCTTCGACGCCGGCCTCAGCTCCCGCGGCGATTTCCTGCGCGCCGTGTCGAACCTGCGTTCCGCCGAACTCTCGGTGGCCCGCCAGCAGGCGGCCATCGAGCAAAGCCGCGCGGCGCTGGCCCTCGCCCTCGGCGTGGGCGTGCACGCCGGACTGCGCATCGCCCCCCCGCGTCCGCCGGAGGTATCAGAGGAGATGATACAGGACCTCGCCCTGCTGACGGAGCGGGCGATCGGGAACCGTCCCGACCTGCGGGCGGCGCGGGCCTCGCTGCGCGCCCAGGAGGCGAGCCACCGGGCCGACCGCACCGGCTACCTGCCCACGCTGAGCGCCGGTTTGAGCGGCCAGCAGAGCCATGTGACCGACCGCTCGGGCGACCCGGCCAACGACTGGACGCTCTCGCTCAGCCTGAGCTGGTCGGTCTTCGACGGCTTCGCCACCGCCGGCCGGGCGGCCCAGTCGCGCGCGCAGGTGAAGAGCGCCCGCGAGACCCTGCGGAGGACGGAGCACGCCGTCGTCGCCGACGTGTGGACGCAGCACCACGCGCTGCGCTCGGCGGTGAAGCAGATCGATTCCGCGCGCGCGCTGCGGGATTCCTCCACCGAGGCCTTCGAGACCGTGCGGGAAGGCTACCGCACCGGCATCAATTCGTTGACCGATCTGCTCGCGGCCCAGAGCGAGCTGGAGCAGGCGCGTCAGCAGATCATCCAGGCCGAGAGCGACCTCGCGCTGGCGCTCACGCGGCTGGCTCGCGCCACCGGCTTGCTCGAGGCCGGCCCGGACGGTGCGGACAACGCCGCCGCCGTCGTGCTGCGGACGCCCGCTCCCCCGAGCGCCGTCTCCCCGGGCTCCGCCCAGCCGAGCGCCGTTTCCCCGGGCCCCGCCTCCCCGAGCCCCGGCGTCCCCTGAACCGCAACGCTTCCCGCAACGCTTCCACCGGCTGATTTTTTCACCTCCGCCCCCGTTCCCATGCTTCAATCGATCACCCCCAAAAAACACCTCCGCGCGGCGACCGGGTGGCTGTTTGTCCTGTCGTCGCTGGTCGTCGGCGCCGGCCAGGGCGGCTGTCGTAAAAAGGAGGCCGCGGTCGTCGCGGTCACCGCCGCGCCGGTTTACGTGGACGCGGTCCGCAGCGAAAACATCCCGGTGTTCACCGATTCCTTCGGCACGCTGAGCGCCTACAACGCGGTCACCCTCGTGCCGCAGGTCGGCGGCATCCTGCTCTCAGCCGACTTCAGCGAGGGCATGCAGGTCAAGAAGGGCCAGGTGCTCTACCGCATCGACCAGGCCGGCTACCAGCAGATCCACGACAAGGCCCGCGCCGCGGTGGACTCGCAAAAGGTGCAATTGAAGATCGCGCAGGACCGGCTGCGGCGCTCGGGCGGTCTCACCGAGCGGCAGTTGATCGCGCCGCAGGATTTCGAGGGCTTGCAGGCGAGCGTGGACCAGATCGCGGCGGCGCTGGCCGCGGCCGAGGCCGACCTCGCGCAGGCGAAGCTCGACCTCGAGCGCACGGTGATCGCGGCGCCCCTCGACGGCATCGTGGGCATCAACCCGGAGGACGCCGGCAACCTCGTGGTGGCGATGCAGACGCGGCTCGCCACGATCCGGCAGATCGATCCCCTGCATGTGGATTTTTCGATTCCCGGTCCGCAGGTGCCGAAGCTGCTCGAGGCGATGGGGCGCGGACGCCTGAAGGTGTTGGTTTCGCTTTCCGGCTCCTTCGCCGAGGGCGCGCTGGAAGGGGAGCTGGACGTGGTGGACAACGGCATCGACGCCGCCACCGGCATGCTGAAGTTGCAGGCCGCGTTGCCCAACCCCCGGCGCACGCTCTGGCCGGGCCAGTTCGTGACCGTGCGCCTCGTGCTGGGCGAAATCGCCGGGGCCACCGTGATCGCTCAGGACGCGGTCATGATCGGCGCGGACGGTCCCTACGTTTACGTGGTGAAGGACAACAAGACCGCCGAGCTGCGCCCGGTGGTGCTCGGCGAGAGCGACGACGACCTCTACGAGATCAAGTCCGGCGTCGGCCCCGGCGAGACCGTGGTCGTGCAGGGGCAGCTCAACCTCCGCGACGGCGCCCCCGTCCGGGTCGTGACCCAACGCGCCAAGCCCTCCTCCCAGCCGTGAACATCTCCGAGATCTTCGTCCGGAAGCCGGTGCTCACGACGCTGCTCGCGTTGTGCCTCACCCTGCTCGGCATCCAGGCCTACCGGGTGTTGCCGGTTTCCAACCTGCCGAACGTCCAGTTCCCCTACATCGTCATCAACGCCTTCTACCCGGGCAACTCGCCGCTCAGCATGGCGGCCAACGTCGCCCGCCCGATCGAGGAGGCGGTGATGAGCATCGAGGGCCTGCAACAGGTCACCTCGACCAACCGCCAGGGCGTCACGCAGGTGGTGCTCACCTTCAAGATCGACCAGCCGCTCTCCGAGATCGTGCAGGGCGTGCAGACCGCGCTCAGCCAGGCGCAGGTGGACCTGCCGCCCGACCTGCCCGCCCAGCCGACCTTCCAGAAGATCAACCCGTCCCTGATGCCGGTGTATTTCATCGCGCTCACCTCGGACGAGCTGAACCAGCCCGACCTCTACAGCATCGGCGGACAGACCGTCTCGCGGCGGCTCTCGAACATCGACGGCGTGGGCAGCGTCATCATCTTCGGCGTGAAGCCGGCGGTGCGCGTGCAGATCGATCCGGGCAAACTCGCCGCGCGCGGCCTCTCGCTGGCCCAGATCCAGAACGCCCTCGTGGCGGGCAACCCCAGCATCCCCTCCGGCCGCATCGACGGCCCCTTCCGCTCCTTCACCATCGAGACCGACGGCCAGCTGCGCACCGCCGAGGAGTTTGGCGAGGTCGTGGTGGCGCACGTAAACGGCGCCCCGCTCCGCGTCCGCGACCTCGGCGACGCGGTGGCCAGCGTGGAGAACGTCAACTTCGCCATGGAATACCGCGCCAGCGAGGGCGCCGGGAAATCCAGCGTCATCGTGGCCGTGGCCAAGCAGAGCACGGCCAACACCGTCTCGGTGGCGCGGGACATCGAGGAGGCCATGGCCGAGCTGGGCGACAGCCTGCCCGCCACCGTGCGCATGAGCGTGCTCTACGACGCCTCGCTGCCGATCCTCACCTCGATCGACGACGTCACCGAGTCGCTGATCATCGCCTTCGTCCTCGTGGTGCTGGTGATCTTCATCTTCCTCGCCCGCGTGCGGGAGACCATCGTGCCGGCCGTCGCCCTGCCGCTCTCCATGCTCGGCACCTTCGTGGCGATGCAGGTCTGCGGCTTCAGCCTGGACATGCTCTCCATGCTCGGGCTCACGCTCTGCGTCGGCTTCGTGGTGGACGACGCCATCGTCGTTTTGGAAAACGCGGTCCGCCAGATCGAGCACGGCAAAAAGCCCTTCCAGGCGGCCATCGACAGCGTGCACGAGATCAGCCCGACCGTCCTTTCGATGACGCTCTCGCTCTGCGCGGTCTTCATCCCGCTGATCTTCATGCCCGGCCTGGTGGGCAAGTTTCTCCAGGAGTTTTCCCTGACCATCGTCTTCGCGATTCTCGTTTCCGGCGTCGTTTCGCTGACGGTGTCGCCGATGATGTGCGCGCGCCTGCTCAAGGCCGACGACGGCCGGCCGAACCGGCTGAAATCCGTGGTGGACCGGGTGTTCAAGGCCACCGTGGACCGCTACATCCTCTGGCTGCGCTGGTTTATCCGGCACCGCTGGCTCGCGCTGGTGGCCTCGCTCTTCTGCGTCGTCGGCACCGGGGTGCTTTTCGTTTACGTGCCCAAGTCCTTCATCCCCTCGGGCGACACCGGCGCGCTGAACGGCACGCTCCTGCTCGAGTCCGGCGTATCGCCCGCCAAGCGCGCCTCGGTGCAGAAGGAGGCGGTCGGTTTGATGGAAAAACATCCGGCGGTGACGCGCGTGCTCGCCTACACCGGCTCCACCCAAAACGCGGAAAACGAGATCAGCCTGCTCGCGATCCTCAAACCCGCCCAGGAGCGCGCCGACATCACGACCATTGCCACCGAGATAAACCGCACCCTGGCGGAGCTGCCCGGCGTGAAGGGCGGCGTGAGCCCCTTGTCGATGCTCAGCTTCGGCGCCAGCACCAGCGACGGCGGCGGCGAGACCGGCAAACGCTACACCTACCAGATCACCGGCCCCGACCTCGACAAGGTCTATGCCGCCGCCGAGGACTTCGTGCGCCTACTGGCCGAGACGCCCGGCTTCGCCGATCCGCGCGCCGACCTCGGCAACGACAATCCCCAGCTCAGCGTCACGATCCACCGGGACCGCGCGCGGGCGCTCGGCGTGGATCCGGCGACCATCGAGCAGACGCTCTTCCTCGCCTACTCGGGCAACAAGGTGACGACCATCAAGACCACCACCGACCAATACGACGTGATCCTGGAGGTGAAGCCCGGCTTCAACCGAAGCCCCGACGACCTCGGCTCGCTCTACGTCGCCTCGGCCCGGGGCGGTCTCGTCCCCCTGCGCGCGGTGGCGTCGTGGAAGATCGCGCTCGGCCCCGGCAAGATCCAGCACGACAGCCTCCAGAACATGGTGCCGATCACCTTCGGCCTGAAAAGCGGCTACTCCCTCGGCGAGGCCACCGCCGCCATCGACCGCCTGAAAAAGGAAAACCTGCCCGCCGGCGTGGCCGGAGATTTCACCGGCGAGGCGAAGATGTTCGTCGAGCTCGGCCAGTCGCTCCTGTTCCTCCTCGTGATGGCGGTCTTCGCCATGTATCTGATCCTCGCGATCCTCTACGAAAGCTACTGGGACCCGGTCACGGTGCTTTCGTCGCTCCCGCTGGCCGGCTTTGGCGGCGTGCTCACCCTGCTGCTTTTCGACGTGGATTTCGGACTCTACGCCTTCGTCGGGCTCTTCCTCCTGCTCGGTATCGTGAAGAAGAACGGCATCATGATGGTGGACTTCGCCCGCATGCATCTGCTCACCGAGCGCACCACGCCGGAGATCGCGGTCCTGGAGGCCTCGCGCGAGCGTTTCCGCCCCATCATCATGACCACCCTCGCGGCCGTGATGGGGGCGCTGCCCATCGCCCTCGGCGTCGGAGCCTCGGGCAAGGACTACCAGTCGCTGGGGCTCACCATCGCGGGCGGCCTGATGTTTTCGCAGCTCATCACCCTGTTCGTCACCCCCTGCATTTACCTCTACGTGGAGCATTTCCGGGAGTGGGTGGGCCGCCGCTTCTTCGGCGCGACCGCCGCCGCAGCCGCCGGCCCCGACGCGTGAGGTCGGAAGGCCTCGGGCTCTCGCCGAATCCGGGTTGAATGTCGGGAGGGAAACCCTCACCCCAAGGGCGGCCTTGCCGCTCCCCGGCGGGCGACCTTTTCCAACGAATCACCATGTCCCGCCTGCTATTGATCGACGGCTTCAACCTCGCCTACCGCTGCTTCTTCGCGACGCCCGCCCTGAGCCGGAGCGACGGTTTCCCCACCAACGCCCTGCACGGTTGGGTCAAATCGCTCTGGCGTCTGATCGACCTGGAAAAGCCGGACGAGACGGTGGTGTTTTTCGACCTCGGCGGCTCCAAGGACCGGCTCGCCTTGCACGCCGACTACAAGGCGCAGCGCGAGGAGATGCCCGAGCCGCTCGCGCGGCAGATTCCCTATCTGAAAAAATTCACCGAGCTCCTCGGCCTCGGCTGCGTGGAGGAGGACGGGGTGGAGAGCGACGACCTGCTGGCCAGCTACGCGGTGACGCGGGCCGCGCGGGGCGACACAGTCTCCATCGTCAGCTCCGACAAGGATTTCGCCCAGATCGTGGGCAACAACATCCGCATCCTCCTGCCCCCGCCCAGCGCGCAGCCCAAGCTCGGCTGGAGCGTGCTCGATGCGGAGGGCGTGAAGGCCAAGTTCGGCGTGCCGCCGGAGCGGATCGTCGATTATCTGTCCCTCATCGGCGACAGCTCGGACAACATCCCCGGCGTGCCCGGCGTGGGGCCGAAAACCGCCTCCAAGTGGATCGAGCAGCACGGCAGCATCGAGGGCATCCTGGCGGCGGCGGGTGAAATAAAGCCCGACCGTTTCCGTCCGCTTCTGCTTTTGGAGCGGGAAAAACTTCTGCTCAACCGCCGCCTCATCACGTTGAATCTCGGCCTGCCGGTGACCCCGCGCGGTCCGGCGCGGGTGAACATCGACGAGCTGATCGCGCTGTTCCGGCAGATGGAGATGAAGAACACCCAGGAGGAGGCGCTCCGCCGCTACACGCAGGCGGAGTTGTTTTAGGTTGTTTGGTGTCCGCGCCCGGCCTTCCGGAAAGTCCCGGAAAGTAGCACGCTCGCTCCGCGAGCGCTGGTCTGGGGGGAGCGTCGTTTTTGCCACGGAGGGCACGGAGCGCGGCCCACGGAGGACACGGAGGTCCCGTCCGGCGTCGGGTGGCGCTTCCGTGTTGGCCGGGGCGGAGTTGCGACCTTCCGGAAAGTAGCGCGCTCGCTCCGCGAGCGCTGGCTTGGGCGGGGAGCGTCGTTTTTGCCACGGAGGACACGGAGCGCGGCCCACGGAGGACACGGAGGTCCGGTCCGGCGTCGGGCGGCGCTTCCGCGTTGGCCGGGGTGGAGTTGGGATCTTCCGGAAAGTAGCGCGCTCGCTCCGCGAGCGCTGGTCTGGGGCGACCGCCGCGGACTCCGGAGACCGGGCGCCGGCGATCCCCGTCACAGCGCGCGCGAGTAGCGCGCGGTGCCGCCCTCGGGCTCCAGGCCGGTGTCGAAACGCATGGCGATGATGCGGCGCAGGATCGCGCCGAGGGGCGTCACGCGCAGGCCGCCGGATTCGCGTTGCAGCAGACCGTCGGCGACGAGCTCGTCCATGGCGGCGAGCTCGGGCGCGTAGGTCGTTTCAAAGTCCAGCTCCAGCTCGCGCGACAGCGTGGCGTAGTCGATGCGCCGGTCGCACATGACGCGCATGATGATGCGGCGGCGGCGCAGATCCTCCTCGGTGAGCAACAGGCCGCGCTCGATGGGCAGACGGCCGGCTGCGATCCGCTCGCGGTAGGCGTCGAGATCGCGCAGGTTTTGGAAATAGGTCCGTTCCGTCTGCGAGATCGACGACATGCCGAAGGCGTGCAGCGAGGCGCCGGCGCGCGTGCTGTAGCCCTGGAAATTCCGATGCAGGCGGTCGGTGCGCGCGGCCACCGCGAGCTCGTCGTCGGGCCGGGCGAAGTGGTCCATGCCGATATGCACCAGGCCGGCGGCGGTGATCTTGCGCAGGGCCAGGGCGAAGAGCCGGAGCTTGAGCTCGGGGGAGGGCAGGGCTTGTTCGCGTTCGAGGATGCGCTGGGCGGGCTTCATCCACGGCACGTGGGCGTAGCTGAAAACGGAGAGCCGGTCGGGCCGGAGCGCGAGCACCTCGTCGAGGGTGCGCTCGAAGGACGCCTCCGTCTGGTGCGGCAGACCGTGGATGAGATCGATGCCGATGGAGGTGTAGCCGGTGGCGCGCAGCAGCTCCACCGCGCCGCGCGTCTGCTCGACGGGCTGCACGCGGTGGATGGCGAGCTGCACCCGCGGGTCGGTGTCCTGCACGCCGAGCGAGGCGCGCCGGCAACCGATGTTAAAATAGGCCTGCGCCTGCGCCGGAGTCAGCCGGCGCGGGTCGATCTCCACGCTCATCTCCGCGTCGGCGGTGAAGCGGTGGCGGGCGTGGATCATCGCGCCCAGGCGCCGAATCGCCGCCGGCGACAAAAACGTGGGACTGCCCCCGCCGAAGTGCAGCTGCGTGACGCGACGGGCCGGATTGATCCACGGGCGGAGCAGGTCGAGTTCCTGTTCCAGATGGCCCAGGTAATCGTCGGCGAGGTCGGCGCGGCGGGTGATGACCGTGGTGCAGCCGCAAAACCAGCAGCGGCTCTCGCAGAAGGGCAGGTGGAAATAAAGGGAGAGCGGGCGCGAGGGATCCAGGTTCTCGCGCGCCACGGCGTCGAGCAGCGCGGTTTGGTCCACCGTGGCGCTGAACTTCGGCGCGGTGGGGTAGGAGGTGTAGCGCGGGGCGGGCCGGTCGTATTTGCGCAGCAGCTCGAAATCCGGCGCCAAAGGCGCGGGAGGAGGCGACACGGCGGCGGCGACCGCGGCGAGTTGGGGGTCGGCGGGGATCATGTAAAACGAAGCCCCAGCCTAGCGGAAGCGCCGGGGCGCCGCGCCGCGTTCCTTGGCCGGCGCCGCGCGTTTTATGAAGAGGCCGAAGCGGGCAAAATATGCGCCTCGCGGAGGTCTGAACCCACGGTCGGCGCGGAGCGCGCGGACGATGCCGCCCCGGCTCCGCCCGGTCCGAGCACATGCCGAAGCACATCCGCCGCAGAGTAGCCGGTGGCGTCGGGGGCGGCGAAGCGGGCGATGTCGGCCACCTCGCGACCGGCGGTCACCAGCGGAGGCTCGACCCACAGGCCGGCCGCGGCCGTCGCGGTCGCCGCTGCCGCCGTTGCCGACGGCGGCGCGGGGGTGGTTTCGACGCGGCGGAGTTGTCCCAGCCCCACCGCCGCGAGCAGGCCGTTGCAC
>CBINNW010000052.1:0-33268 GCA_966252115.1 uncultured Akkermansia sp. | reverse complement strand
CATGGAGTGCGGCGGCACGACGCCGCCTTCGACGAGCCGACGCGTCGGCTCGCCCGCCCGTCCGCGTCCATCACCGGCCCCACCCGCCCCCACCGCCGGGAGCGCCGGCGTCCTCGCCGGCCCCGTCGCCTCCGTGTTTTTCGCCATTTCTTCAAGAGCGACCCCCGCCGTGCCGATGCGTGGAGCGTGCAAAGACCTTCCGCCTTCGCATCCACCCTCGGCCTCGCCGCCCTGATCGGCGGCGCGGCCCTGCTCCTGCATCTCCTCCGGCCCGCGCTGCGCGCCCCGGCCAAAGCTCCGACGCCCCGCGAAGCCCCCCTCGCCTTCGCCCCCCCTGGCCCATCCGCCCCGCCCCACCCGCAGCCCGCTCCCCCCGCCGCGCCGCTCGCCGATCCAGCTCCATCGCCGTCCCTCTCCGCCGCGCCCCCCGCCGCCTCGCCCGCCTCCGCCCCCCTTCCGCAAGGCATCGTCGCCATCTGGCACGGAGCCCTTCCGCTCCCGCTCAAGCAGTTCATCGCGCGGCAGGACCCCGACGCTCCCGTGCCCGCGCGGCTCGAACTGCCGGTCGATGACGACACCCGCCTCGCGCTTCGTTTCCGACGCATCAACTTCGACGGCCCCGACGCCGCCACCCTGCTCGGCGAGGTCGAGGACCACCCCGGCGGCACCGTCGTGCTCAGCCATGTGGGCAACTCCCACGCCGGCGTCATCCACCTGCCCGACGAACAACGCTCCTACGTCATCTCCGGCGGCGAGGACGGACGCGTCCGCATCACCGCCACCGACCTCACCCGCGCCCCCGACTGCGCGCCCGAGCTCCCCCGCCCCCCGCTCGCCCTCCTCGCCCCCCAACCGCCCCCCGCTCCCTCCGCGCCATGACTCCGCTTCGCTCCAGCTTCCTCCGCCTCGCCGCTCTCGCCTGCGCCTGCACCTCCGCGAGCAACACCCTCGCCACCACGCTCGACATTTTCATCGCCTACACCCCGGCCGCGCGCGACTACGCCGGCGGCGAAAACGCCATCCTCGCCGCGATCAATTCCCACGTCGCCCTGGCCAACACCTGCTACGCCAACAGCGACATCAACATCACCCTGAACCTCGTCGGCACCGCGTTGGTCAACTACGCCGAAAACGCCAGCATGAGCACCGACCTCGGCCGGCTCCAAAACCTCTCCGACGGCTACATGGACGAGATCGGCACCCTGCGCGACGCCTACGGCGCCGACCTCGTTTCCCTCATCCGCCGCGACGCCGCCGCCGGCGTCGCCGGCATCGCCTACGTGGACAGCAACATCTCCACCTTCGCCCCCTACGCCTACAGCGTCGTCGCCGACGTCTGGGCATCCGGCAACCTGGCCTTCCCGCACGAGGTCGGCCACAACCTCGGCTGTTACCACGACCGCCAAAACTCCTCCACCCTCACCCACCCCTACGCCTACGGCTGGCGCTTTTATGGCAACAACGCCCAGCAATACATCACCGTGATGGCCTACTACCCGGGCACGCGGATCCCCTATTTTTCCAACCCCTCCATCAACTACCAGGGCCAGCCCACCGGAGTCGCCTCCGGTCCCACCGCCGCCGACAACGCCCTCATGCACGAGATCAACGCCGGCGGCACCGCCGCCTTCCGCAGCGCCGGCACGCCCACCGGCAGCGGCGTGCGCGGCGATTTCACCGGCGACGGCAAACCCGACCTCGTGCTCTGGAACGCCTCCACCGGCCAACGCGCGCTCTGGGAATTCGACGGCACCACCCGCACCGCCGTGTCCGCGCTCCCCACCGGCAGCACCGCCTGGCAGATCATGACCACGGCGGACTTCAACCAGGACGGCCACCCCGACCTCATTTTCCAAAACTTCAGCACCGGCGGCCGCACCATCTGGCTGATGAACGGCCCCGCGCGCTCCTCCATCATCGATCTACCCGTGGGTCTCACCACCTGGCGCATCGGCACCGCCGCCGACTTCAACGGCGACGGCAACATCGACCTGATTTTCAACAACACCGCCGACGGCCGTCGCTCGCTCTGGCTGATGAACGGCACCACCCGCACCTCGGTGGTGGACCTGCCCACCGGCATCCCGTCCTGGCACATCGCCGCCTCGGCGGATTTCAACTCCGACGGCCACCCCGACATCCTTTTCCAAAACGTGAGCGACGGCCGCCGATCCTTGTGGCTGATGAACGGCATCACCCGCCAATCGATCGTGGACTTCCCGCAGGGTCTGGTTTCCTGGCGCATCGTGGCCGCGCAGGACATGAACGCCGACGGGCATCCGGACATCGTTTTTGAAAACGTCTCCGACGGCCGCCGCTCGCTCTGGCTGATGAACGGCACCACCCGCACCGCCATCGTGGACCTCCCCACCGCCCCCGCCCCCTGGCACATCGCCAATCACTGAGCGACGCGCGCCGAAACCGCCCCGTGGGGTCGTCGCTCGCCGAGGACCGTGGGCGTGGGCTGCGGCAGCCCACTGCCGCTTTTGACGACGCCCCCGGTGCGTCGCCTGTTGCCGCCAAGAAAACCCCTCGCCCACCCTGCGCCCGTTACGCCTTGAAGCGGCAGACCCAGGACACAGGGCCTCACTTGCTCCACTCGTCCGCGAATGTTGGGCTTATCCAAACCCGCCGCCTCGAACACATCCACGACCTGATCCGCCATGAGCGCGCCGTCGAGGATTCGGCGCAGGGTCAGCTCCACGTTGGACGCCTTGACGAGGTAGGCGCGCACGGCGGCGAAGAACGCGATTTCCTCGCGCAGCTTGAGCTCCGCGGAGGGTATTGCGCGTTGGGCGTCAATCGTCGTCTCGTAATCGACGACTCAGAACGTCTTCTTGTGACTCCGCTGCGCTACGCAGAATGGCAGCGACTATGGGGAAGGAGAGATCGAGTTTCGCCTCAAGTTCCCGTAGCTTGCTTACGGCGTCCCGACGTTCACTCAGACTGGACATGCTCATTCCGTCGCGGAGAACCGCCGGCCATCCCTGATTATTGAAGATAGCGAGTTCGAAACCGCGCTTCATCGATTCACTCTCCACCTCACTCAGAAAACTGCAGACGGCGTTGCACGGCCATTGTCCATCAGGCTCGACCGGACTGTGCAGCAACCAGTCGCCAATTGCGCGGTCACATGCCGTGAGGTGCTTCTTCTCGGTCGCGATCTCACGAGCCTTGCGCATCCACTCGGAAAAGGCTGCCTCGTCCACTCGGTTTTCGCTGTTTGTGGCGGGTAGCTTTGTCAAGTGCCCCAACAGTTGTCGGCCAGCCTTCGCCCTGAGCCGTTCTTCTTCGGTCATGCCCTCGCCGTTGATCGCTGGATCATCGCTTTTGTATCCCGCTAGGAGCACTGCATCGACGAATTCCTCGGGTGCTTCGACGATGCGCTTGAGCAGGCGCTTCGGCTTTCCGTGGTGTTCGAAAAGTGGGAGGAAAAACCATTCCAACGCTTCGACGCGCGCCCATTCCGCTTCGGTGAGGTCTTCGGCTTTCTGGAGGAGCTTGATCGCGGCGTGAAGATGCCAGATGTCGAGTTCGCCAGGCTTCTCTTGGGAATCGTGGGATGCGGGCGGACCAAGGTCCTGCACCCGCAACCTCTCAAGCGCTTCTAAAACCACTGTGGCTGGCAGATGTGTCTTCAGATGTTCGCACGAGGAGATGCCGTCGAGTGCGGCATAGACGCGTCCGCGAGCCACCAATTCACGGATCACTCGTGTCGCTTCCGCTTCGGTGGCGCCATGCAGCCAAGCGCCGACGTTTCGCCAGTAAGCATCCGCAAAATCCGGTCCGGCAATCTCAAGGCGCCGCCACGTTTCTTCCCGCAGGGGGAGGATGTTTGCGAGTTGCCCGACATGTTTGGTCGGACACGTGACCCAGCCAAGTCTCTCGATCCAAGGCCACCCTCCTACGCTAAATCGGACACCGGCGTAACCACACCCGAATTCGCGGGCTTTGGAGCTGTCCGCATTCAGCCAATCGGGAAGGATGGTCTCGTCGCGAAGAAAGCCCGCCATCGCGCTCAATCGACCGATCCTGCCTGCTTGAAATGCCTCAACTAGATCGACCAAGCGGGCAAGCGCCTGGATGCCGCCTTGCGAGTGGATTGCGGCCAGCGCCGCACGTCGCGCGTCCTCTCCGCGTCGCTCGGTTTCCTCGTGGGGCGTGTCGCAGGTGGTTCCCGGAACG
The DNA here is from genome assembly GCA_966252115.1 of uncultured Akkermansia sp. Classification (GTDB taxonomy): domain Bacteria; phylum Verrucomicrobiota; class Verrucomicrobiia; order Opitutales; family Opitutaceae; genus IMCC26134_A. The sequence continues at coordinate 29,083 of CBINNW010000052.1, read as the reverse complement.
TAGGCGGCGGGGCCGGATCGAAAGAGCCAAATGAAGCGCGTTACCGCGTCGGCGGGTTCAAATTGCTGAACAAGATTCTCCATCTTCTCCAACCGCGTCTTGGGCATCGCCCAGTCCGCCTTTTCAAAATAGCGGTGACGGGCCACCTCTGCGCGCACCGCCTCCCACACATTGTCGCGTTCTGCCTGACCTTGGTTTTGCAGCGCGCATTCCAGGTGCTGGATCGCGTTGTCGAAGACTTCGTCGGGAACCGCATCAAGCTCTCCAGCCAACTCTTCCCAACGCGCGGAATCGGTCCCAACGTTTTCGACAAGTCTGCGAGCGACGTGTGAAACCTGCTCCCAGTATTCGTCAATCGGGACGGCATCTGACGCCGTCGTAGAGGTGTCGCGAAAACGTGGGCGATGTCGCGGTGAACTCATGTCATGAGTCTTTGGCAGCAGGCCAATGAGCAACGACCAGCCGACGGAAGGTGATGCTTGAGTCAGTTTGTCGATCAATCGGCAGCGCTCGCTTACATTCAGGCAGCATTGCGGATACCACGGCAGAAATGCCTCTCGAAGCACTCCGAACGGGCGAGGGGAAGATTTTCCTCCGGGGTCGAGCGCAGCAAGGCGGGCGAGAGCGAGGCACGCGCGTGTGACCCATCGACGATCCCACATCAAGGCTTCCAGCGCCCACATCAACTGGACGTGCGGCGTGTCGGAGAAGATGCCTCCGTCCCCTTGACGCAGCAATTCCTGGCAGGCTGGTGCGGCGGATCGAAGATCAGTTTCAAGGGCTTTCAGAAATGCGTCAGGAGATGCTTCGGCAAGAAGTGGCAGCGCCGGCCCGAGCGACGCCCACAGCCGCCAGTCCGCATATTGCTCCAAAACTTGAGCGACCACTACGCTCACAGTCTTGCCTGCTTGCGATCCAGCCTCCCCGTCCGGCCCGTGAAGGGCGATGAGGCAAAGGGTTTCGGCCATTCCTCGACGAAGACGGTAGGAATGCTTCGGCTCTTTTTTATAGATACCGGCGTATATCCGTTCTTGGGCCGGCATGTCGTGCCGCGGATTCAGTTCCCGGAGAACGTTGGTAGCCGCCACCTGAAATCGTGAAAGATGTTCGTCTTTGAGCCAAGGGGAGAGAAAGCGCCACGCATCCTCGCGCGAGAGCACGCGCCAGTGGTTTCCGGAGCGCTTGAGCAGCGGATGATTCGACAGTGTCCAAGGCCGGAGACGTTCTTCGACTTCGGCGTAGGGGCGGCCAAAAACCTCGGCGATGCGCTCGCGGTCCGCTTCTCGGTCCGCGTCCCACGCACCGAAAAGGATTACCGGGGCCCACGTCTCGGAGGTCGATCCGCTGGCCCAGTCAGGCGAACTGGCGCGCCCATTCAGCAACCTCTTCAGAACGACGCCGCTCCCCCCGCATTCTCCCGCCCACCTCCATGCGATCTGATGCTCCACACCACATTTTTGGAGAGCATCGGCGAGCGGGTCGCGTTCGAGGGGCGGAAGCGCAGCGCCCGGGCCTCGTGTGCGCCCCGCGTGTGTTCGCACGATCACGCGATGGCCTCGGGCGCAAGCAGACGATACCTGTTCGGGAGCAAGCTCCAACCCTCCGTCTGCCAGCAGCAGCAACGGAGTTGTTGAGGAGGAAAGCGTCTGCCACGCATCAGCGGAAGTGACTGACATCGCGGGCAAAGTGACGGGAGCGTCCGCAGCGCGTTTTGCCAGCCAAGCAGCTATGGCGTCTCCGACTTCCTCATACGACCATGAACGAATTTCGAACGCTTCCGTCTCCGTCGCCAAAATCCATGCATCGAGCGCCTCGCAGAACGGTTTTCTTCCGGCGAGGAATGCCTCGGAGGAACAGTCGTTCCGCAGTGTCTTGAGCGCATCCCATCGGCGCAGCATGGAGGACGCACCGGCGACTTTGCGCGCCATCACTTCGGCGAGCCAGAGTCCCACCCCGGGTTGGCTGGCAACCCATGCGGCCAAGTCCAAGGCGTCGAGCACGACGACTTTTTTCCAGCCTAGCCGCTCCGCCTGTTCGCGAGCCCACGAAGTCTTGTGCTCATGCGCTTCCTCAAAAGATCCATCGTCTCGGCGACGCCGCGGCCAGACTCTGAGTGTGACAATGACCAAGGTGGTTTCGGCGGGGACAAGCGCTCCCGGCGAGGCTGCTCGCTTATCGGCGTCGCCGGATGCCTTCGCGACCACACCTTCATCGCTGGTGCGGCTTAGCTCCCAACCGGAAAGACCCGAGGGCACGTTGAGCCCGGTCGTATCCGCGTCCACGATGCCATCCCATCCTCCTAGGTTCACCTTTTCGTGCGTGAGGAAACGGCACTGACGCAATTTTGCTTCGCTGCCGAATACCAATTGCTGAAGCAGCGAAGGCATCCATCGCTCGGATTCCGCGCGAGCAGCCCAGAGCTCCAAATCGGAGGCGCGTATTTCGTCGAAGATGGGCGTCATCGGGCAAGGTTAACGGCTACTTTTCGGCTAAGCCTACCGGCAAGGTCATCGTTTCCCTTTCTTCGCCGGGCGGCGGGGGCCGAGTTCGGCCTCGAGTTCCTCGACGGTGGGCAGGCTGCCGCGGAGTTCCTTGGGCAGCGACTCGACGAGGCGGGTGCGCCACTCGGAGACGCCGATGGGTTTCTTCAAATCGCGCAGGGCGTATTCGACGGTAAGGCGGTGTTTCTCCCGGCAGAGGAGCAGGCCGATGCTGGGCTGGTCGTCGCGGTGGCGGAATTTCGCGTCCACGGCCGAGAGGTAAAAGTTCATCTTGCCGGCGAACTCGGGGCGGAAGGCCTCCATCTTGAGATCGATGACGACGTAGCAGCGGAGCCGGAGGTGATAAAAAAGCAGGTCGAGGGAATAGTCCTCACCGCCGACCTCGAGGCGGACCTGGCGGCCGACAAAGGCGAAGCCGGCGCCGAGGGCGACGAGGAATTTCTGGATGTGCTCGGCGAGGCCCTGCTCGAGGTCGCGCTCGCGGGCGGCGGGGCCGAGGGCGAGAAAATCGAAGACGTAGGGATCCTGGAGCGTCTGCTGGGCGAGGTCGGACTGGGGCGGGGGCAGGGTGGCGGCGAAGTTGGTGACGGCGCGGCCGGCGCGGGCGTGGGCGCGCTGGTGTATCTGCTCGGTCAATACGGCGCGGCTCCAGCCGTGCTCGACGGCGGCGCGGGCATACCAGGCGCGGTCGTCGGCGGAATCGAGGCGGTGGATAAGGAGGATGTTGTGCCCCCAAGGCAGGGAAGCGAAGGGCTCGGGCGGGCCGGAGCGCGGCGCGGTCGCGAAGATCGGCGCGGAAACTGTCACGGCCTGTGACAGTTTCTTGGAGCGAGATCGCCGCCCAGACTGTGCGACAATTTGTGCGGGGCCGGATTCTGTCACAGGCTGCGACAGAATCTTCATCGGCTCGGCGTGAGCCTCGTAGAATGCGCGCATGCGCCATACGTTGAGCGGGGAAAAACCGGCCATCCCGGGAAATTCCCGCCGAAGATCGGCGGCCACGCGCTCGACGATTTCTCTGCCGTAGTGCCGATCACGCTGGGCGTGAACGATGGCGCGGCCGAGATCCCAGTAGAGGGCGATGAGCTCGCGATTGACGCGGGCGGCGGCCTGGAGCTGGGCGGAGCGGACGCGGGTCTTGAGCGCGCCTAGCCAGGCGGCGTAGTCGGCGGCCGGGGTGGCGGGCGACGCGGCGGCGGTGGCGCGGGCGGGACGGGGCACGCGAGCGGCGGATTTTTTGCGCGGCGCTTTTTGCGGCTTAGACTTCATGGCCGAGGGCGCGGAGGTGTTCGCGGATGGCGCGCTGGAAGCGGTCGGATTCGGCGAACTGGACACGGAGCACGCCGGCGGTTTTCCAGAGGGTCTCCTCGATGTCCTGGAGATTGAGCGTGGGGGACTCGGCGGGCGGCATGTGGCCGGGATATCGGCGAAGGGCAGGGAAATGCGCAACATCGGAGCGCGCGGGGAAGCCTCGGCCGCGACGAGGCGGCGCACGTCCTGAGACGAGCCGACCGGCCGCTCGCCCCCAAACGCCGCCCCTCGACCTTGCCGAGACGCCGGGCGCCGCGTCACTGTCGGCGGCATGTCGCTCGACAGCCATCGCGCCCAGCGTCTCCTGCAAAGTCTGCCCGCCCTCGACGAGGCCGGCGCCCGGCTCGCACCCGACACCGTCACACCGCACCCGCCCCGCGTCGCCAACCGCTCCGAGACCTCCCCGGAAGCCATCGAGCGCCGCTGGCAACTCCTCCCGCCCGCCGCCCGCACCGCCTGCGCCGTCCTCCTGCCCCCGCGCGACGCGGAAACGCCGCCGACCGACACCCGCCACGGCCGCCTGGAGGACGTCCGCCTCGCCATCGAGGGCGATCATCTGTATCTGCATCTCGACTACAGCACGGGCGACGCCGCCGGGCAAAACATGGTCACGCTCGCCACCGCCGCTGTCTGCGGGCACCTGCTCCTCCCCAAGGATTCATCCTCTGCGGCGGCTGCCACTGGACAAGCGCCACAACGCGAAGATCGACTACGGCGCGCTGCGAAGAGAACTGGGGGAGGGCTGCTGAGCGTGCTGAACGGATAGGTCTAGACTGCGGCGGACGGCTGCGTCTTTCGAACGACGCACCCCGGTGCGTCGCATCTCGACCGCCCGGCATCGCCGGTGGGCCGAGCCAGGCGATCCGACCCGTCGGATCGTCGAAAGCGGCGACACGTCGCCGCACTCCATATCGTCAGCGCCCCACCGCGGCGCGGTAGGCGGCGGCGAGGGTGTCGGAGGCGCCGTCGCGTTTGCCGGCGCCGACTTCTTGCGCGAGGCGGAGCACGCGGAGGCCCAAATCCTTGCGGCCGCGTTTGGCCTGGTGTTCGGCGAGGAATAGCAGGGCCTTGAACTTCAGCGGGGCCAGCGGCTCGGGCGGCAGGTAGGCGCGGTCCGGCGCGGCCAGCAGCGCTTCTTGCCAGCGCTCCGCCTCCGGCGCCTGGCCGGCGCGGATAGCCAACTCGGCGCGCAGGTGCGCCACCAGCGGGTGCCCGCGCAGCTCGGCAAGCGCGGTTTCCGACGTGGCCCGGGCGGCCGTCTCGGCGGCGTCGAGCGCGGCGGCGCTGGCGGCAAAATCGCCGGCGAGGAACCAGGCCTGCCCGGCCTTGATACCGGCCACGCGGGCGAGGCGGGGGCGCGCGGCCGCACAGCGCACGGCGCAGTCGGCGTAGCCGGCGGCGGCCTCGGCGTAGCGCTCCTGATCAAAGAAGGTGGAGGCGTGAAAGTAGCGCAGGTTTGGATCGCCGTCGGGATCGCGGGCCAGCGCCTCCTCGATGATGCGGCGGTTGCGCTCGGTCTTGGCCGCGAGGGCGCGCGGGTCGGCGTAACCGGCGTGGTCGAAGGTGATGTCGGTATCGACGATCCGAATACCCGCCCGCTCCAGAGAGGTGTTGACCTGCTCGTGGATGGGTCGCTCGAAGCGCACCCGGGGATCGTTGGGGAAGAGGCGGACGATGTGCACGTTCACGTGCGCCACGCTTCCGCCCGCCATTCCGGCGCCGGCTCCGACTTCAACGCCGCCACCTCCCGCACCGGCGCGGGGGCCGGCGTGGTTTTTCTGCACCAGGTTGTAGGCTTGGTCGGGCGGCGCGGACACGAGGGCGCGCAGGCGTTCGCGCGAGGCGACGGGCAGGATCTCGTCGGCGTCGAGCACGAGGATCCAGCGGCCGCGGGCCTCGGCGAGGCCGAGGTTGCGGGCGGCGGCGAAGTCTCCCGTCCAGGTTGTCTCGATCACGCGGGCGCCGCGGGCGCGGGCGAGTTCGCGGGTGGCGTCGCGCGAGCCGGTGTCCACGATGACGAGCTCGTCGGCGAGGTCACCGATGGCGTCGAGGCAGGCGGGCAGGCGCACGGCCTCGTCGCGCACGATCATGCACAGGCTGAGGCGGGGGCGGGCGGCGGCGGACATGGAGGAAAGGCAAGGGGGCGGCTGACCGCTTCATCGGCACGGGTGGAAAAAAGATAACCCCCGCACGCTCGAATCGTGCGGGGGCATCCTGACTTTCGGTTGATTACCGTCGGTTACACTATCGGGTTTGCCCCGGGCTTACTGGAGGAGACGCAGAGCGGTCTGCGCCGATCCGTTGGCCTGGGACAACATGGCGGTGCCGGCCTGGACCAGGGTGTTCCACCGCGCGAGCTGCGTGGACTCCTGGGCCACATCCACATCGATGATGCGGCTGTTGGCGGCTTCGAGGTTGGCCTTGTTGGTCGTGAGCACCTCCGCGGCGAAGCCGAGGCGGCTCTGCTCGGCGCCGTTGTTGGCGCGCATGGTCGCGACCTCGTCGATCGCGTCGCTGATCTCGTCGATATCGACATCGGCGAGGTCACCGGCGGCGATCACGGCGGCCACGTTGGTGGAGCCGGCGAGGTCCTTGGCGGAGAGGTCCACGGTCTGCGAACCGTCTTCACTGACCTGGGTGGTCATGGCATTGTTGAAGAGGTTGACCCCGTTGAACTTCTCGGCGGCCAGGGAGGTGAGCTGGGACTTGAGCTGATCGAACTCCGCATCGTAGTTCGCGATGTCCGACGCGCCCTTGGTCGGGTCCTGGGCGAGGACCTTCAGTTCGCTGACGCGGTCGAGGACCTTGCCGGCGACCTTCAGGGACCCGTCCTGCGTTTGCAGGTAGGAGACCGAGTTGGCCACGTTGGTGGAGGCGGCACCCGAACGGCGGGCGGCGGCGGAGAGGCGCATGGAGACGGCCAGACCACCGGCGTCGTCGGCCGGGTTTACGATTTTGGAACCGCTCGAGAGCCGGTTGAGGCTCTTCTGCAGGTTCGCGGAGGAGGACGCCAGGTTGTTGGAGGCAGCCGTGGCGGCGTAGTTGGTATTAATGACAACTGACATGGTAGTATCTTTCCTTGATGAGCGCGACGGTCCGTCGTCGCCACGGACCCGGAATGGTGTCGGACCGGGTCGGGCCGATCCCGGGCAAGAGCCCGGAAAGCATCACCCTGCGAGGGGCTGGCCGTAGTGGTAGGCCTGATACTGAATCTCTGGGGAAAGCACGCGCCGATGCGCGTTGTCCTCGATACGAGGTCGGGGAGGGGCGGGCGGCGCGCGGGGGCGCCGGAGCCCGACGAGGGTTTGTTTTTCCACCCCGTCCGCGCCCCTCTCTTGGAGGGAGAGGCGGCGCGGACGCGGGTGAGGCCGCGGTCTTTTAGCCCAAGAGCTTGAGCGCGGACTGCGAGCTCTGGTTGGCCTGGGACAGCATCGCGGTGCCGGCCTGGACCAGGGTGTTCCAGCGGGCGAGCTGGGTGGACTCCTGGGCCACATCGACATCCACGATCCGGCTGTTGGCGGCCTCGAGGTTGGTCTTGTTGGTGGTGAGCACCTCGGCGGCGAAGCCCAGACGGCTCTGTTCCGCTCCGTTGGTGGCGCGCATGGTGGCGACACCATCGGTGGCGGTGGTGACGTCGCTGATGTTCACCGCGGCGAGGTTGGCGGCGGTGGTGAGGGCGGTGACGCCCGCGTTGCCGGCGACGTCCTTGGCGGCGAGATCGACGGTCTGGGTGCCGTCCTCGCTGACCTGCACGGTCATGGCGTTGTTGAACAGGTTGATCCCGTTGAACTTTTCCGCGGCGAGCGAGGTGAGCTGATCCTTGAGCTGGGTGAACTCGGCGTCGTAGTTGGCGATGTCGCTGGCGCTCTTGGTGGGATCCGTGGAGAGGACCTTCAGTTCGCCGATGCGTTCGAGAACTTTGCCGGTGACCTTCATCACGCCTTCCTGGGTTTGCAGGAACGAGACGGAGTTGGCGACGTTGGTGTTGGCCGCTCCGGAGCGACGGGCGGCGGCGGAGAGGCGCATGGAAACGCCCAAGCCACCGGCATCGTCGGAGGGGTTGGTGATCTTCGATCCGCTGGAGAGCCGGTTGAGGCTCTTTTGCAGCATCGAGGAGGAGCTCGCGAGGTTGTTCGAGGCAACGGTCGCGGCGTAGTTGGTGTTGATAATGACCGACATGGTAATCTTCCGTGATTAAGCTGCCCTGTCCGTAGGGCGACGTGACCGGTGGTGAATCCGGTCCGATTCATCGAGGCATCCTTGCCCCGACACAGCTGCTAACGGTCCGCGGCGCGGAAAACTTTAAACGCTTCCGCGCTTTTTTTCGGCGAGTCGTTTTTGCCCCCGCAATCGGGGAAAAGCCCTAAACTTTCACGGCCGCCTGCCGATACGCGGGGAGGCGCGCCTCGCGCGTCTCTCCTCGTCCTCCTCCCGCCATGGCCACCACCCAGCTCTCCGGTCTGATCTCCGGCTTCGATTGGAAGTCCTTCGTCGATTCCACCATCGACTACATGAGCGTGCCCATCACCCGCATGGAGTCGGAGCAGTCCGCCAACCGGCTCAAGTCCAGCGCGCTCGGCACCCTCGACGGCAAGATGACCGTGCTGCGCAGCGCCGTCGCCGCCCTCGGCGACTCGTCCGCCTTTCTCGCCCGCACCACCAAACTCGCCGCGTCCACCGCCGGCTGGTCCGCCTCCGCCGACACCGGCGCCGCCCTCGGCGGCTACAAAATCGCCGTCACCCAGCTCGCCACCGCCGCCCGGCTGAACGGCACCGCCGACATCGCCGGCGGCCTCTCCGCCACCGACGACGTCTCCGGCGTCACCCTCGCCACCGCGCAGCTCGGCACCGCCATCACCGCGGGCGAATTCACGATCAACGGCCAGCGCATCACCGTCGATCTCGCCGACTCGCTCGAGGACGTGTTCGCCGCCATCTCCACCGCGACCGGCGGCGAGGTCACGGCCTCCTACGCCGCCGCCACCGACCGCGTCACGCTCACCAGCTCGGGCGGCCCCATCACCCTCGGCGCGGCCAACGACACCTCGAACTTCCTCTCCGCGCTCCGCCTCGCCAACAACGGCACCGCCACCGTCTCCAGTTCCTCCGCGCTCGGCGCGCTGCAGCTCACCGCCCCCATCGACTCCGCCGGCCTGCGCGACGCCATCACCGCGGTGGACGGCTCCGGCGCCGGAAGTTTTCAAATCAACGGGGTCAACATCGACTACAACGTCACCACCGACTCGCTCAAAACCGTGCTCGCCCGCATCAACGCCTCCACCGCCGGCGTCACCGCGAGCTACGACGCCGCCGCGGACCGCGTGCTGTTGACCAACAAGACCACCGGCGACACCGGCGTCTTCGTGAGCGAGTCCGCCGGCGGTCTGCTCGGCGCCCTCGGCCTCGCCGGCGGCACCCTCGAACGCGGCAAAAACGCCCTCTACTCCGTCAACGACGGCCCGGAGCTCGCCAGCGCCGGCAACACCCTCTCCGCCGACACCCACGGCATCGAGGGCCTGCGCGTCACCGTCGGCGCCACCGGCACCGACACCGTCACCGTCGCCGGCGACACGGCCGCGATGAAGACCAAGATCAACACCTTTATCTCCACCTTCAACGACGTGCAGCGCTTCATCGAGGACCAGACCAAGATCACCTCGGCCAACGGCAAGGTCACCACCTCGAATCTCTCCGCCGAACGCGAGGTCGGCGCCTGGGGCCAGACGCTGCGTCGCAACGCCTTCGCCGAAATCTCCGGCCTCTCCGGCACCCTCTCGCGCCTCGACAGCCTCGGCATCGATTTCACCTCCGGCACCTCCGAGCTCGCCATCAAGAGCTCCTCCACCCTCGACGCCGCCCTCGACGACAAGGCCGACCAGGTCGCGGAGTTTTTCGGCGCCGCCACCACCGGCTTCGCCGCCCGCATGAAGACCTCCCTGGAGCTGATCTCCGGCGGCGAGTTCGCCGACGGCTACATCGACGACCGCGTCACCAAGCTCGCCGCCGCCAACACCGACCTCGACAAACAGATCGAAAACTTCGAACGCCAGCTGGAACAACAACGCGAGCTGCTCACCAGTAGCTTCATCGCCATGGAGACCGCCCAACAGACCTACAACAGCATGCAGTCGCAGCTGACCAAGGCCTTCTTCTCGGACTCCTCGAAATAACGATGAAGACCGTCCCCGCCACCCGCCCCGCGCCCTTCCTCCGCTCCGCCCGCCTCCGGCGCCGGGCCGCCCTCGCCGCCGCGCTGCTCGCCTCCCTCGCCGCGCTCGTCACCGCCCCCGGCTGCGCCACCGTGCAAAAACGCGCCGACCCCGCGCGCACCGGGCCCTTCTTCACGCCGGCCAACGTCCGCGCCGCCGACACGCTCCCCGCCGACATCACGCGCATCGTTCTCCTGCCCGTCGCCGCCGCCGCGCCCGGACTGTCGGACACCACCCTGCGCGAGCTCGACGAGGCTCTCGCCGCCGCGCTCGTCGAGTCGGCCCGCGCCGAGGTCACGCCGATCTCCCGCGAACGTCTCTCCCGCCTCGCCGGCCGCCCCGCCCTCCGCTCCACCGACGCGCTCCCGCCCGACCTCCCCGCCAAGCTCGCGGCCGAGACCGGCGCCGACGCCGTGCTCTTCGTGGACCTCACCACCTACTCGCCCTACCCGCCCCTCCGCGTCGGCCTGCGCGCGCGCCTCGTCCGCCTCGACCCGCTCGCCTTCGCCGACCCGCTCTGGAGTTTCGACAACGTCTTCTCCGCCGCGGACCCCGCCGTGACCAACTCCGCCCGCGCCCACGCCCTCCTTCGCGAAAAATCCGCGCCCGGTCCCGGCGATCTCAGCCACGCCATTTTGCAGAACCCGCGCACCTTCGCCGACTACGTCGCCGGCGCCACCTGGGCCACCCTGCCTCCGCGGCGCCTGGCGCGATAATTGCGATTTTACCCTCTCCAAACCTAAAGAAATCCACCCAGCGTGCCGACTAATCACTCCGTAAACAAAACGGCGTTCCCTGTATCTCGAATCGAGGGCTGACCGTTCCAACCGGAACCATCCAAATGATACATTCCACGTCCAATCATTCGTCGCAGCCCGGGGCCGTCGGTCCCGTCGGCACTCGCCCGGCGTCCCGACCCGCCGCCTCCCTCGAAGCCAGCCAGGACACGCTCGACACCTCCGCCAGCGCCGCCCTTCGCGAGGCGCTCGCCGCCCTCCCCGAAGTCCGCGCCGAAGTCGTCGAGCGCGGCCAGGGCCTCGCCGTCGATCCCAACTATCCGCCGCGCGCCATCATCGAGGACATCGCCCGCCTCATCGTGAACTCCAACGACCCCTCCAACGTCGCCTGATTTCCAGCCCCATGTCCTCCGCCCATCAATTCGCCCGCGTCTATCAGGCCCAGTCGGTCCTCACCACCAACCCCGGCACCCTGGTGCTCATGCTCTACGACGGCATCCTCCGATTCATCGACCAGGCCATCGACGCCGACGCCGACACCGACGAGGTGCGCCGTATTCAGCGGATGAATACCTCCATCATCCGCGCGCAGAACATCCTCATCGAGCTCCGCGCCAACCTCGACCATCGCGCCGGCGGCGACTACGCCCGCGACCTCGACCGCCTCTACGACTACTACCTGCGGCGCCTCATGCAGGCCAACCTGCGCAAGGACACCGCGCCCCTCGTCGAGGTCTCCGGCCTCGTCGGCCAGCTCCGCTCCGGCTGGGCCGAGATGCTCCTCCAGCAAAACGCCAACGAGCCCGTCTGCGGCGTCGCCTGACGGCGCCGCGAAGCACCCGCCCCCCCCGCCCCCTCTTCCGGTCCCCCTCGCCGAGTATCGCAAAACCGAAAACTTCAGGTCCGGCCGACCGGCATCCAGAGCGCGGCCACCCCGCGCTCTTTTCTTTTCCCCCCTCGCAACCAAACCCCCGAACCCGTCCCCGCCATGCGCTCCGCCGCCTTTCATCTCCGTCGCCTGCTCCGCTCCCTCGAGGATCTCGGCCGCCATGAGGACTGCGCCCTCGCCGGCGGCGACGGCCGCGCCTTTCTCGCGCTCGAGGAACGCGCCACCCCGCTCGTCCTGCGCCTGATGGCGCTGGTCGGCGGCGCCGCCGGCCGCATCGACGACGATCTTCGCGCCCGCGGCCGCGCGCTGGTGGAGTCCCGCCGCGAGCGACGCCTCCGCCTCATGCACCTGCTCGAAACGACCCGCGACGAGCTCGGCCAACTCGATCAGGCCCGAGCCCGCGCCCGCGCCTTTCGCCCGGCCTACACGCCGGCCACCACCCGCGCCCCGCGCCCCGGCTCCGGCTTCGTCGCCCAGGGCTGAGGGTGTAACATGGGTAGGGCGGGACCGCCGAGCCCGCCGCGCCTGCCTGCGCGCTTCGTCACGCTCTCGGCGCGCCCGGCGGTCGCGCCCTACCTTCCAGCCCCGCCGAAGCGCGGGACAATCGCGGGCATCCGGTTTTCCCCCGCTCCGAAATCAAAAAAAGCGTCGGCCCCGAAGGACCGACGCTTCGCTTGGCGCCACCGCAGCCCGGCGGCGCGCTCCGTATCCGTCAAGCCACCGCGATCTTGCGCGGCTTGACCGCCTCGACCTTGGGCAGCGCCACGCGCAGCACGCCGTCGCGGAGCTCGGCCTGCACCTTCTCCGCGTCGATCACGCGGCCGTGCTCCAGCTCCAGCTCGAAGGTCGCGTCGCGCGTCTCGCGGTGCAGCGCCGTCCATCCGTCCGGCCGCTGCCAGGCGCGACGCCCGACCACATGGATGCTTTCGTGATCCACGCTCAGCTCGAGGCCGTCCTTGGCCACGCCGGGCAACTCGACCGTGAGGCCGTAGCCCTCCGGCGTCTCGGTCACCTGATAACGCGGCGCGATCGTCGGCCCCGGCTCGCCGGCGCCGGCCTTGGCCGGAGCGCGGTCGTCGCTTTTCACGGGCGAGTTCACGAACGAGGGAATGAGGGAAGAAATGAGGGACATGATTTGGGTCTCCTGAAGGTTGGTTTGTTGGGTTTGATTTCGGATTTGGTGGGTTCGCGTCGAACCTCGGATTTTCCTCCTCGGTTCGTGGTGATCAGGACACCGCCACGCTGATCCGGCGCGGCTTGGCCTCCTCGCGTTTGGGCAGCGTCACGGTCAGCACGCCGTTTTCGTAGGCGGCGCTGATCTTGTCCGACTGCACGGCGTTGTCCGGCACGGTGATCGCGCGGCTCAGCTCGAAGCTCTCCTCGCCGTCGCCGCTCTTCACGCTGCGCTTGGCCGTGATCTGCAACACGCCGTCCACGAGCTCGACGCCGATCTGGTCCCGGTTCACCCCGGGCAACTCGGCGCGCACGTAGGTGGCATTGTTGTCCTCGTAGAGATCGACCGGGAAACGGGCCGCGCTCGCGCCGACCGTCTCGCCCAGGGCCGCCTCGAAAAGCCGGTCCATCTGCGCCTCCAAGCCCGCCCACGGACTGCGGGCAAAGGCGGGATAATAACCGCGGGTGACCGGCGAAGCATAACGGATGAGTCTCATGATGGTTGTCTCCTGTGTGATTGATTGGGTTGTGGTTCGTCTCGCGGCTGAACTCGCCGCTGTCTCGCCCCACCCTTCCGCATACCGAATGCCGGGCATGAAGCGGCCGCTTACACCACTCCCACAGCCACTTACGAAACCGCCACCGAGGCCGCCTGTGAAACCTTGTCCCGCCTTCGTGACACGCCACCGGGAAAACTCGTCTCAGCCGGGATCACGCAGTTGCACTGCCTGACCCCGGTAGAATTCAGGAGTCAGGAGTGAGGATTCAGAATGGGCACCGTTCGGTGCTTCGTTTCCGCATGCCGGGCTTGGGCGGTTTGCATTCTGAATTCTGGATTCTGAATTCCGGATTCCGGGTTCATCCGCGTAATTCCGTCTCAAAAAACGCGTGCCGCCTCGCGCGCCGCTTCCCAAGGTGCCCCTTTTTCGCCCGCGCCCGCCCTCGTCCTCCCATGAGTTTCGACTTCACCACCGTCCCCGCCCGTCTCGGCACCGACTCGCAGAAATGGCAAAAATATGCCGACCGCGACATTCTCCCGATGTGGGTGGCCGACATGGATTTTCGCTCCTCGCCCGCGATCATCGACGCCCTCCATCGGCGCGTGGAGCACGGCATCTTCGGCTACGCCCGCCCCGTGAAGTCCACCGTGGACGCCGTCGTCGATGCCTGCGCCGCCCGCTACGGCTGGACCATCGACCCGGCCTGGATCGTCTGGCTGCCCGGCCTCGTTTGCGGACTCAACGTCACCGCCCAGGCCTTCGCCGCGCCCGGCGAGGAGGTGCTCTGCCTCACCCCGGTGTATCCGCCGTTCATGACGGCGCCCAAAAACTCCGGCCGCGTCGCGGCGACCGTTCCCCTCGCCCTCCGCTCCGGCCCGAGCGGCCTCGCCGACGGACGCTGGGAGATCGACTGGGACGCGCTCGAGGCCGCCGTCACGCCCCGCACCCGCCTGTTTTTTCTCTGCAACCCGCACAATCCCGTCGCCCGCGTCTTCCGCCGCGACGAGCTCGCGCGCCTGGCCGAGTTCTGCGCGCGCCACGACCTCGTGCTCTGCTCCGACGAGATCCACTGCGACCTCATCCTCGAGCCCACCCTGCCCCACCTGCCGACCGCGCTCGTCGCGCCCGAGCACGCCGCGCGCACCGTCACGCTCATGGCCCCGAGCAAGACCTACAACGTCCCCGGTCTCGGCACCTCCTTCGCCATCATCCCCGACCCCGCCCTGCGCGCCCGCTTCGTGCGCGCCACCGCCGGTATCGTCGCCGAGGTCACCACCCTCGGCTTCGCCGCCTGCGAGGCCGCCTACCGCGACAGCGAGGACTGGCGCCAGGCCCTGCTCGCCGCCCTGCGCGGCAACCGCGACCGCATCATCGCCGCCATCCGCGACGGCGAGCTGCCCGGGGTAAAACTCGCCGCGCCCATCGAGGCGACCTACCTCGCCTGGCTCGACGTGTCCGCGCTCGGCCTCGCCGATCCCATCGCCCACTTTGAGGCGCACGGCGTCGGCCTGAGCGAGTGCGCGTTTTTCGGCGCGCCGCGCGGCTCGCACGTCCGCATCAACTTCGGCTGCCCCCGCACCACGCTCGACGAGGGCCTCCGCCGCATGGCCGCCGCCATCGCCGCCCTGCCGGTGTAGCGTTGGCCGTCCCCGGCCAATCCGACCCGCCGGTGTAGCGTTGGCCGTCCCCGGCCAAAACTTCGCCCCGACACGCGCATGACCGACGCCGCCCCCCAAAAAACGTAACCGAACCGTTGGCCGGGGACGGCCAACTCTACATCTCCACACCAACTCCACATCTCCGCACCGGCATCGCCGACCGCGCTCAGGGCAAGATCCGCTCCGCCCACGCCGGCTCCGGCAGCGGCGTGGGCCGGTATTCGCCGAAAAGCGCGTAGCGCGTCCGCGCCACCAGGCGGTAGCCGAGATCGCGTATCGGCGCCGGCACTACGCGAGCCGCCGCCGCCGCCACGCGCCAGCCGCCGCCCAGCGCGCCCAGCACGTCGAGCACACCCGCCGTGCGCAGCCGGTGGTCCGGCGCCTCCGCGTCGGGCAGAAAAACCAGGCTGTCGAAGTCCCGCGTCGGCAGCCCGCGCCGCCGCAGCGCCTCCTGCCCGAACGTCCCCTGCAAGGGAGCGAAGCGCAGCACCGCCGCCGTGTCCTCGCGCAGCAACCAGCGCACCACCGCGTTGCACAAACCGCACTCGCCGTCGTAGAGCAGCACCGCCCGCCCCGCCGCGAAACGCCGCGCCGACACCCAAGCCGGGTCGAAGGTAAAAACGTGCAGCCACAGCAAACCGAGCGTGAGCGGCGTGAAGTTCATCAGCGGCAAAAGCCCGAGGTGCATCAGCACCATCGAGGACCACGCGACCAGCCGCCCGCGACGCCACAGGCACAGCGGCGCGAAACCCGCCTGCGCCACCATCGTTCCCCAAGTGATCCCCGCGTGCATCCAACGCGGCCAGTCGAGCACCCAGCTCCGCACCGGCCCCGGCCGCGCCATCGGATCCAGCAACACGTGCGTGAAGGCCGTGCCGTCGCGCCAGCTGGGACTGAAAAATTTGGCCGCGCCGATGCAGCTGTAGTTCAGCGCCATCAACACCCACGCCGCCGCGAACACGCCCGCCGGCATCGCCCACGCGCTCGGCGCGAGCGCACGCCCGCGCCAGCGCCACGGCTCCCCGTCCGGCACCAGCGCGAGCAGGAGCAACAAAAGCCCCACGTAGGCCGTGGCCGGCGTGACGATCAGCGGATTCAGCCCGTGCAAGGCCGCCCAGCTCGCCCACGCGGCAAACGCGGTCCACCCGCGCCGCCATCCCGCCGCCAGCAGCAAAGCCGACCCGACGCCGCCCGCGAGAATCGCCGTCCCCGCCCAGCCGGGCGCGAGTTCCGCCCGCCAGGGCACGAGCACCGCGAACTGCAGCGCGACCCAGGCGCCGAAGCCGACCCGAAAGACCGCGAAGCCTCCCGGCGATACAAGTTTCAGCGAGTGCAGGCGGGCGCGTATTCCCATGAGAGCGGAGCAGCGGAAGTCCGCGAAACCGTCGCCAAGGTCAAGGCCCCGGCCCCCTGCGGCAGCTCGAAAGCCGCCCGCAGCGGCCCGCCCTCCGCGAAGCCCACGCACCAGGCCCGCTCCACCTCCGCCGCGTGTTGTCCGCGCAAATCGGCCACCAGCGCCCCGGCGTAAAACGCGCGCCGCGCATGCGGCCCCTCGACACGCGCCAGCAGCTCCGGCGTCAGCCTTCGCTCGAAAGCCACGCCGGCGGCGTCGATGCCGGACAGGGTGACATCCACCGCAAAGGGCTCCACCCGCGCCGGCGCTTCGTCCGCCGTCGCGTCGGAGGTCGAGCTCCGCGCCGGCCGCGCCTCCACCTCGCTAAACACCTCCGCCATGGGCGCGAAGCACGCGCCGGCGCCGCAGGCGCTCACCGTCCTCGCGCCGGTGAAATACCCGAGCATCTGGGAACAGCCGAGCGCCGTCACGATGACCGCCAAAAGATTGCGTCGGGAGATGCCCATCGCCGTCACGCTGCACGCCCGCGGCCCCGCCGCAACCGTCGGCAAACGCCTACGCGCCCACCGCCCGCCCGCGCGCCCCGCGCCCGCCCCGCACGTTCCAGCCTCGCCAGCGTGTCGCCGGCGCGCCTCCTTTTCCCTTTTCCCGTCGTCCTCCGCACCGCATGCGCCTCGGCCCGCTCACGCTCTCCTCGAACCTTTTTCTGTCTCCACTCGCCGGATACACCAACCTGCCGATGCGCCTCACCGTGCGCGAGCTGGGCGGGCTGGGCTTCGCGACGACCGACCTCGTCAACGCCCGCTCGCTCATCGAGCGCAATCCCACCGCGCTCAAACTCGTGGCCACCGCCCCGGGCGACCGCCCCTGGGCCATCCAGCTCTTCGGCGCCGTGCCCGAGGAGATGCGCGACGCCGCCGTGATCTGCCAGGAGCTCGGCGCCGACGCCATCGACATCAACATGGGCTGCCCGGTCAAAAAGGTGGTCAAGATCGGCGGCGGCTCGGCCATGATGACCGAGCTCGACAAAACCGCCGCCCTCGTGCGCGGCATGATCGCCGCCGTCCGCATCCCCGTCACCGCCAAGATGCGCCTCGGCTGGGACGAGCAAAACCTCACCGCCCCCGACCTCGCCCGCGTGCTGGAGGACGCCGGCGTCGCCGCCGTGTTTGTCCACGGTCGCACCCGCGCCCAGGGCTTCGCCGGCCAGGTCAACCTCGCCGGCATCCGCTCCGTGGTCGAGGCCGTGCGCGCCATCCCGGTCATCGGCAACGGCGACGTCACCACCCCCGAGGCCGCGCGCCACATGATCGCCGAGACCGGCTGCGCCGGCGTGAGCATCGGCCGCGGCGCCTTTTACGATCCGTGGATTTTTAAGCGCACCGACCACCTGCTGCTCACCGGCGAGCTCCTGCCCGAGCCGGATTTTGCGGAACGCGTCCGCGTGCTGCGCATTCACTTCGAGCGCTACCTCGAATTCTACGGCGAGGAGCACGGCGCCCGGCTCTTCCGCCGCGTCGCGCCCTGGTATGCGCGCCGCTTCGGGCCGGCCAAGCCCTTCAAGCAGGCCATCCTCGGCATCCGCTCGCGCGCCGACTTCGAACAGGCCCTCGCCGACTACGTCGCCTGGCGCGCCCGCTTCTGCGACGAGCGCGGCGAATTGTTACCCAAATACCGGCCCGATCCCATGATCGCTTCCTTCATGCGCGATCCCGACGACCCCGTCTTCGCCCGCGAATCCATCCCCGTCCCCAAGGGGCCGGTGGAAAATTGGTAAACTCGTCCGCCCCGCTCGCCGCGCCCCGCGCCGGTCAACTTAGTCCTTTATTCCCACCCACCCGCCACCTAACTAGCCACTCCATGCAGACGATCGGCGAACGCCTCGAAGAAGCACGCAAACGCAAGGGCATCTCCATCCGGGAGGCGGCCGAGGCGACGAAAATTCGCGGCGACTATCTGCATAAGTTCGAGAGCAACCAGTTTGATATAAAACTGCCGGAGATCTACGTGCGCGGCTTCCTGCGCATCTACGGGCACTTCCTGAAGCTGCCCGCCGAGAAGCTCGTCACCGACTACCTCGCGCTCGGCCTGGGCGAAGGCGGCAAACCCGCCGGCCGCGGTCTCAACCGCGAGATCTACGGCAAGATGGAAATCAGCCATGCCAGCGCGAGCGCGGCCAAACACGCCGACTCCGGCTCCGGTGGCGCCGGCGCCGATGCCGGCCATGCCGGCCACGCCTCCGGCTCGCGCACCGCCCAGTCCGGGCAAACGCGCAAACAACCCTTCCAGCCCCGCATGCCGCTCGGCGGCCTCGACCGCGCCCTCCTCGCCAAAAACGGCCTCTGGCTCGGCGTCGGCGCCGTGGTGTTGCTCGGCCTCATCATCTGGGGCGTGATCGCCCTCGCCGGCCGCAAGTCCGCCGACTCGACCGCGTCCGACGGGCAGACCCTGAACGCCGCCGGCGAATCCGTTTATCTCATCGCGCTTCGTCCGGTGCAGATCACCTCGGTGCGGGGCCGCCTCGATCAACACGAGCTCGCCCCGCCGCGCTCGCTCGTGGCCGGCGAACGCTACGAGCTGCCCAACGCCGACATGCACGTCGGCGTGAGCGACCAGGCCGCCGTGCAGTTCGAGTTCAAGGGCACCCGCTACGGCGCCGGCGCCAACACCGGCCCCGGCGTGCTCGCGCTGAACTTCACCGACCAACGCTAGCGCCTCCGCAGGTAGAACGCGTCGTCCCAAGGCGTAGGTGGAACGCGTTGTCCCCAAGGCGTAGGTGGAACGCGTTGTCCCCAACGCGGAGGTGGAACGCGTTGTCCCCAACGCGTTGACGCGGCCCCGCCGCGCCCTTCCCCCCGCACGCCCCCACCGTCCGCCTCCGCGCCGCCTCCCGCCTCCCCCGCCGCGCCGCCACGCCGCCCGCCGCTCACGCCCCGCCGCCCGCCCCGCCGCACAGCGGTCGCACCCGCTCGGCCCACTCCGCCACCGGCACGCCGCCCACCACGTGCTCGCGCACGATCCGCTCCACCCGCTCCGGTGTGACGCAGCCATACCACACGCCCTCGGGATAGACCACGAGCCAGGGTCCGCCCGCGCAGACCCGCAGACAATCGGCCTTGCTGCGCAACGCGTCAGCGCCCGGCGCCTGACACGCCGTCTTCAGCGCCGCCCACGACGCCGCGCCCTCCTCGCGCGAACAGCATTCCGGGCCGGGACAGAGAAACACGTGCCTCCGCGCCCGTTTCAACCCCATCTTGGCAAAACCGGCCGCGATCTTCGTCTCGTTTTCACTCATGCTCATGCGCGACTCCTTGCCCGGCGAGCGGCGCGCTGGCCAATCTTTCGTCACGCCCGCCCTTCGCCCCCACCCCGACCGCATGCCCATGCCCCGTCGTCGCCGCCCCTCCCCTTCCCTATCGGCCAGGCTCAGGCTCCCCGGTCTCGCGGTGCCGATGTTGGTCCTGCTCTCCGGCGCCCACCTCCCGTCGCCGCGCCTGGCCGCCGCCGAGGTGCAGGCCCACGGGCTCGTCTTCGAACGCTGGGTGCGCGAGACCTTCTTCCCCTCGTATTCGCCGGAAAACTACACCGGCAGGTGGGACGTTCCCGGCGCCGCCAACCACCTCGCCGATCCCGCCCTGACCGGCCTGCCGGTCAACCCCAAGGCCACCAAGCTCGGCGCCCCCGTCGGCCTCGGCGACGCGCTCCGGCAGTTCGACATCGAGGAGCCCTTCATCCTCGTGCTCGGTTTTTGGGAACAGAGCGCCGACGACGAAAAACGGTTTGTGCAAATCCTCGCGCCGCGCGTCGAACCCGCCGCGTGGCGCGCGCTCTGGGGCCCGGTGACGCGCGCCGACCTCGAGCGGCTCGACGCCCTGGTCAAGGACCGCTCGCTCTCGCCCGTCGAAGCCCGCCTGCGCGCCCAGGAGATGAAAAAGCAGCCGCCCTTTTCGGGGGCGGTCTTCGTGCTCAACCCCAAGATCGACGCCCGGGGCCAGCGCCGGCTCCAGTGCAGCCTGCGCTACGCGGACGTGTTTCGCCACCTGGCGCCGGACATCGCGCCGCTGCCCGCGAGCGGGGCCAAAGCCGACTCCGACGCCAGCGCCCCCGAACCGGTTCCCGTTCCCACGCTCTGGGGCGTGCCCTTCCCCGGCCCGGTGCCGTCGCCGCCGCGTCAGTTTACCCCGCCCGGGAGCGAATAGTTGGCGGAACCGATCCTTCCGATTCCGTGTAGCGTTGGCCGTCTCCGGCCAATCCTGGTGTAGCGTTGGCCGTCCCCGGCCAATTTCTCCTCCCCGTGTGGCCCGAGCCCTCCCCAACCCAAAACTTCGGCCGACGCGCAAACGCCCCACGCACCCGCAGGACCGAAAACGAACCGTTGGCCGGGGACGGCCAACCCTACACTCGCCCCATCGGGCGCGCGGCCGGACGCCGGCATTGTCAGGCTTTTGTCAGGCGCTGGCTTTTCCCCGCCCCCTGAGGCACAAAGCCGCCACACCCCCGCCGCATGAATCCAAACCTCCGCGCCCTCGCCGCCTTCACCGCCACCGCGACCGCGATCTTCGCCCCCGCGATCCTCGCCGCCCCCATTCCCGCCGAATCCCGGCTCACCGCCGCCACCGTTTACCCGGACCGCGCCGTCGTCACCCGCCTCGCCACCGTGCGCCTGGCCGTCGGCACCAATGAGGTGGTTTTCGCCGGCCTGCCGTCCTCCATCGACGACGCCTCCGTCCAAGTGAGCGCGAAGGGCGACGTCGCCGCCTCGCTCCTCGACATCGCCACCCGCTCCGTCTTCGTGACCGCCGAGCCCGACTCGCGGGTGAAGACCCTGGAAGATCAGCTCCTCGCCCTGCGTCGCGACGAACAGGCGCTCCAGGACCGGCAGGTCGTGCTCGACTCGCAACGCGCCCTGCTCGGCAAAATCGAACAGGCCTCGACCACGCCCGCCGGCTCTCCCGCCGGCACCACGCCGCCCGCCCGCCCCAGCCTCGACGACTACGAAAAACTGCTCGCCTTCTCCGCCGCGCAGCGCGGCCGCCTCGACACCGAGACCCGTTCGCTGGAGCGCGAACGCTTCGACCTCTCCGCCAAGATCAGCGCCCTCGAGGCGCAGTTGAACGGCCTGCGCGGGAAAAACTCCGGCCGCCGCGCCACCAAAACCGTGACCGTGCGCCTCTCCACCGTCGCCGCCGGCCAGGTGGAGGTCTCGCTCGGCTACGCCCTCGCCGGCGCCAGCTGGACCCCCGCCTACGACGCGCGGCTCGCCAGCGAAAAGCGCCAGGTGCAGCTCGACGCCTTCGGCTCGGTGCGCAACGCCACCGGCGAGGATTGGAACGGCGTCGCCCTCACCCTCTCCACCGCCCGCCCCGGCCTCGGTGGCGCCGCCCCCGAGATCGCGCCGTGGTATGTCGATGTGTCGCGGCCGGTCCTCTACGGAAAACTGGAGAGCAGCTCGATGGCGGTGGACCGGGCGCTCGCCTCGACATCCAGCTTGAAACCCGCGAGCCCGTATCCGGCCGCCACCGTCAATGGATTCAGCAACAACATCATGCTGGTCGAGTCGGAGACTTTCGGCCTGCCCGCCGCCCCGCCCCCGCCGGCCGAGTTACAACTCGCCACCGCCGAGATCGCCTCCGCCGCCACCAGTGCGAGTTTCAAAATCGCCACGCCCGTCACGCTCGCCAGCGACAACACGCCCCAGCGCGTCCCCATCGGCTCGGCCCTGCTCGCGGCCGAGCTCCAATACCAGGCGACACCCAAGCTCCAGGAAACCGCCTACCTCGCGACCTACGTCACCAACCGCAGCGAACTACCCTTCCTCGCCGGCGCGCTCAACGTGTTTCTCGACGACACCTTCGTCGCCGCATCCCGGCTCACCACCACCATGCCGGGCGAGAAATTCACCCTCAACCTCGGCGCCGACGAGAGCATCGGCGTGAAGCGCCAGATCCTCTCGCGCTTCACCGAGGACACCGGCTTCGCGGCGCGCAGCCGACGCACGACCTACGATGTGCTCGTCACGCTCACCAACAACAAACGCACCAAGGAACGGGTCGTCATCAAGGACGCCGTGCCCGTCCCGCGCGACGAGAAGATCACGGTGCGCCTGATCGAGCCCGTCGAGCGCGACCTGCTCAAACCCGAGGAGGCCGCCGCCCAGCCGCCCAAGCTCGGCGTGGCGCGCGACGCCGAGGGAAAGCTGACCTGGCGCCTAGACCTGCGTCCCGGCGAGAAACGCGAGATCCCGCTCAAATTCAGCATCGAGCACCCCGCCGACCTGCCCGTGACCGGGGTCGAATAAGCCGCGCTCCCGGCGATCACGCGAAAGTAATCAACTCGCTCCGCGAGTTGTGGCGCCCAAACCGGCGCCCCCGGCGGTCGCGTAAAAGTAACCAACTCGCTCCGCGAGTTGCGTCGCCAAACCGGCGCGCCCGGCGGTCGCGCCCTACCATTCCGAAAACCCCCGGCTCAAACCGCAGCCGGCATCAATACGCGTTTGGTTTGCTTTCCCGTTTTCCAGCTTTCCACATCAGGTGTTCGCATCCTCATCGTCCGCCAGCGCCCGTTGGTTGGCCGGCAGGTGCTGGGGCACGACGAGGTAGTAGTTCATCAGCCACCAGCTCCGCGAGGAGCGGTAAAACAGAACGGGAAACAGAATCGCGCCCGCGCCGGCCAGCACGCCCGCCGTCACCCCGCCGATCCAGCCCGCCAGATAGGCGAGCAAGACCGGCACCAGAAATCCGCAGACCGTCACGCCATAGTTGAGCGAGACCGCGCCGAGGAAACTCCCCTCGTCGCGCTCGAACTTCAGCCCGCACTCGCGGCAGGCGGGCGCCATGCGAAAGGGCGCGCCGGGCACGAAGAGGCTGCGCGACCCGCAGTTGGGGCAACGGTGGCTCAGGCCGCGGGCGGCGATTTGACCGCGCGTGACGGTGAATCGGGATGACATATGCGCGCACAAAAAAGGCGCTTCCCCCGAAAGGGAAGCGCCCAAGCGTTTGGACCGCGTTTGACCGGAGCCGATCAGGCGCCGAGCTGGTAGCGGGTGAAGCGACGCACGACCATGTTTTCGCCGGTCTTGGCGATGGTCTCGGTGAGGATCTCCTTGATCGTCTTCTCGGGCTGCTTGACGAAGGGCTGATCGAGCAAGCAGACGGTGGCGTAGTATTTCTCCAGCTTGCCCTCGACGATCTTCTGCACGGCCGCGGGCGGCTTGCCGGCCACCTGGGCGGCGGCGATTTCGCGCTCCTTGGCCAGATCGGCCTCGGGCACTTCCTCGCGGGTCACGTAGGAGGGGTTGGCCGCGGCGATGTGGAGGGCGAGATCGTGGGCGAGGGCCTTGAAGTCCTCGTTGCGGGCGACGAAGTCGGTCTCGCAGTTGACCTCGACCAGGACGCCGACCTTGCCGCCGGTGTGGATGTAGCTGTAAACGAGACCTTCCTTGGCGGCGCGATCGGCGCGCTTGGCGGCGGAGGCGGCGCCCTTCTTGCGGAGGATCGTGATGGCCTCCTCGAAGTTGCCGTTGGTCTCCACGAGGGCGCGTTTGCAATCCATCATGGCTGCGCCGGTCTGGGTGCGCAGATCGTTGACCATGGAGGCGGTGATGGCGGTGGGAGTGCTCATGTGGGCTGTAGTGAGATGGTGGATACTCGGGAACGATCAGTCGCGGGGGGCGGCGATCTTCTTGCGGGCGGGCTTCTTCACCTCGCCGGCGGCGGCTTCCTCGCCCTCGGCGGGGGCCGGGGCCTCGGAGGCGGTGTCGATGCCGGCGGCGGCGGCCACGGCGGCGGAGGCGGCCTTCAGGTCGGCCTGACCGCGCTGGGCGCGACGGGTGTCACGCTGGGCGAGGCCGGACTGCACGGCGGCGACGATGGTCTCCACGATGATGCGGATGGACTTCACGGCGTCGTCGTTGCCGGGGATCGGGTGGGAGAGCTTGGTGGGGTCGGAGTTGGTGTCCACCAGACCGACGCAGGGGATCTCGCAGCGCTTGGCCTCGGCCACGGCGATGTCCTCGTGGTTGGCGTCCACCACGAACATCAGGGAGGGCAGCTCGCCCATCTCGAGGATGCCGGAGAAGTTCTTGGTCATGCGGACCATCTCGCGCTTGATGGCGGCCTCTTCCTTGGAGGAGAGCTTGGCCAGCTCGCCGGACTGTTCCTGCTGCTGGAACTTTTTGAACTTGGCGATGGAGCGCTTGACGGTGGCGAAATTGGTCAGGGTGCCGCCGAGCCAGCGATCGACGCAGAAGGGCATGCCGGTGGAGGTGGCGGCCTCGCGAACGATCTCGCGGGCCTGCTCCTTGGTGCCGACGAAGAGCACGTTGCCGCCGGAGGCGACCTTGTCCTCGATGAAGGAGTAGGCCTTCTGGAGGAGCTCGTGGGTCTTGCCGAGGTCGATGATGGTGATGCCCTGGCGGTGGTCGAAGACGTAGGGCTTGGAACGGGGGTTCCAGCGCTTGGTTTGGTGTCCGAAGTGGACGCCGGCGTCGAGGAGGTCTTTGGCGGTGACTTGCATGTGATCTATGAATCTTTCGAAACACAGGTCGGCCGATGGGCCGCCTTGCGATCGTAGGATAGGTTGGTGGTGTTTGTGTTTTGTTGGTCCCTTCCCGTGGGGAAAAGGATGTCGAGCACACGGAGCCGAAAAACCGGATGCAAGCGTGTTCTCATTTTGCCACCGCACGGTTTCCAGAGAAGGGATCGCCTTCCCAACTCGTCACGGGAGTGAACGCGGAGTGAACGCGGAAACGAAACCGCCAGCACAAGCGCCTTATAGACAGAAATCTGCCAAACCCCGCTTTGGCCGGCATCGTTCCCGATGGGCGGCGTGCCCGCGCCCAAAGCCCCCGCCGCCGCCCCTCCCCGCAACACTTTCTTAACGCTTCCGGCCCCCGGCTTAACTACCCCGCGCCACCCCGCCTCCGCTAAGCTGGCCGGGCATGAACGCCGCCGATTATCTCCTGCTGGGTCTCTTTTTCGCCGCGCTCCTGGCGGGCGCGCCGCTCTTCGGGTCCTGGCTCGCCCGCGTGCTCGCCGGCGAGCCTCCCCGCTGGCTCGCGTGGCTCCGCCCGCTCGAATCGTTCGCCTACCGCGCCGCCGGGCTTCGCCACTCCGACGAGATGGGCTGGCGCGCCTACGCCGGCGCCCTGCTCGTCTTCAACCTGCTCGGCGGCACCGTCGTCCTCGCGCTCCAGCTCGCGCAACACCACCTGCCGCTCAACCCGCAGGGCTTCGGCCCTGTGCCGCTTGGCGTGGCGGTCAACACCGCGGTCTCCTTCCTCACCAACACCAACTGGCAGGCCTACTCCGGCGAGGCGTCGCTCTCGTATCTCACGCAGATGGCCGGCCTCGGCGTGCAAAACTTTCTCTCCGCCGCCACCGGCCTCGCCGTGCTCGCGGCGCTCGCCCGCGGCTTCTCGCGCCGCTCCGCCACCGGCCTCGGCAATTTCTGGGCCGATCTCGTCCGCTCCACGGTTTACGTGCTGCTCCCGCTCTCCTTCGCCCTCGCCGTCGCGCTCCTCGCCCAGGGCGTGGTGATGAACTTCGCCGCCTACGCGCCCGCCGCAACCCTCTCCGGCGCGGAGCAGCTCATCCCCGGAGGCCCGGCCGCCTCGCAGATCGCCATCAAACAACTCGGCACCAACGGCGGCGGTTTCTTCGGGGTCAACTCGGCCCATCCCTTCGAAAACCCCACGCCGCTTTCCAACTTTCTCCAGTGCCTCGCCATCCTGCTCCTGCCCGCCGCCTGTGTGGACGCCTACGGCCGGCTCGTCGGCGCGCGCCGCCACGCCTGGGCCGTCTTCGGGGTCATGCTCGCCTTCTTCGTCGCCACGCTCGGCTTGTCCTTGTGGTCCGAATACGCCTCGCCGGGCGCCGCCGCCCTCGCGCTGGAAGGCAAGGAAACCCGCCTCGGCGTCACCGCCAGCGTGCTCTGGTCCCAGGCCACCACCGCCGCGTCCAACGGCTCGGTCAACGCCATGCACGCCTCCCTCTCGCCCCTCGCCGGAGGTCTCGCGCTCTTCAACATGCTCCTCGGCGAGATCATCTTCGGCGGCGTCGGTTCCGGCCTCTACGGCATGGTCATGATGATCGTGCTGGCCGTCTTCCTCGCCGGCCTGATGGTCGGCCGCACCCCGGAATATCTGGGCAAAAAAATCGAGGCCCGCGAGGTCCGTCTCGCCGCCATCGCCGTGCTCCTGCCCTGCGCCGCCGTGCTGCTCGGCTGCGCCGCCTCCTTCCTCACCGAGGGCGGCCGCGCCGCCGTCGGGGCCGCCGGACCGCACGCGCTCTCCGAGGTTCTCTACGGCTGGGGCTCGATGGCGAACAACAACGGCTCCGCCTTCGGCAGCCTCACCGCGACCGGCCCCCTCTACACCTGGGGCGGCGCCCTCGCCATGCTCGTCGGCCGCTTCGGCGTCATCCTTCCCGTGCTGGCCCTGGCCGGCGGACTCGCGGCCAAAAAAACCACCCCGCCCTCGCCCGGCACCTTCCCGACCGACGGCCCGCTCTTCGCCGTCCTGCTCGCGGGGGTCGTGCTGATCGTCGCCGCGCTCACCTATTTTCCCGCGCTCACGCTCGGCCCGGTGCTCGAACACCTGCTCCTCGACGCCGGTCGCGCGTTCTGAACCTCCGCTTCGCAACCTCTCCGTGTCCTCCGTGAACTCCGTGGTAAAAAATTCCGCCTGGTCCTCCGCCCTCCTCCGCCGCGCCATCGCCGACTCGTTTCGCAAACTCCACCCGCGCGAACTGCGGCGCAATCCCGTCATCCTGCTCACCGCGCTCGGCGCCCTCCTCGTCACGTTCTCGTGCATCGGTGATCTCTTCGCCGGCCGGGCCGACGGCTTCGTCGTCCAGATCACGCTTTGGCTCTGGTTCACCGTCCTCTTCGCCAACTTCGCCGAAGCGCTCGCCGAAGGCCGCGGCAAGGCCCAGGCCGACGCCCTCAAGCGCACCCGCTCGCAGACCTTCGCGCGCCGCGTCCGCTCGGCCGCGCCGACCGCCGCCGCCGAACGCGTCGCCGCGCCCGATCTGCGCAAGGGCGACCTCGTCGTCTGCGAGTCGGGCGACACGATCCCGGCCGACGGCGAGGTCGTCGAGGGCATCGCCAGCGTGGACGAATCCGCCATCACCGGCGAATCCGCGCCGGTCGTGCGCGAGAGCGGCGGCGACCGCAGCGCCGTCACCGGCGGCACGCGCGTCCTCAGCGACCGCATCGTCGTGCGCGTCACCGTCGAGCCGGGCGGCGGCTTCATCGACCGCATGATCGGTCTCGTCGAGGGCGCCTCCCGTCAGCGCACGCCCAATGAGATCGCCCTCGGCATCCTGCTCGTCGGGCTCAGCGCGGTGTTTCTCGGCGTCGTGGCGACGCTGCCCGCCTTCGCCCGTTTCTCCGAGGCGCAGGCCGGTCAGCCCGGCGCGGTGGACACCTCGCTCCCGGTGCTCGTCGCCCTCTTCGTCTGCCTCATCCCGACCACCATCGGCGGTCTCCTCAGCGCCATCGGCATCAGCGGCATCGACCGCCTCGTGCGCCGCAACGTCATCGCCACCTCCGGCCGCGCCGTCGAGGCCGCCGGCGACATCGACGTGCTCCTCCTCGACAAGACCGGCACCATCACGCTGGGCAACCGCCAGGCCGCCGAGTTCCTGCCCGCGCCCGGCGTCGAGCCGCGCGAACTCGCCGAGGCCGCGCAACTCGCCTCGCTCGCCGACACCACGCCCGAGGGCCGCAGCATCGTCGTCCTCGCCAAGGAAAAATTCTCCATCCGCGAGCGCGAGATCGCCGCGCCCCACGCCATCTTCGTGCCCTTCGCCGCCCAGACCCGCATGAGCGGCGTCGATCTGCCCGCCGACAAAGCCGCTCCCGCGCGCGCCATTCGCAAGGGCGCGGCCGACAGCGTGCGCGGCTGGATCGAAACCCGGGGCGGTCGCCAGCCCGCCGAGGTGGCCGCCGAGGTCGAGCGCGTTTCCCGCGCCGGCGGCACCCCGCTGGTCGTCGCCGACGGCTCGCGCGTGCTCGGCGTGGTCCACCTCAAGGACGTCGTCAAGGGCGGCATCCGCGAACGCTTCGCCGAGCTGCGCCGCATGGGCATCCGCACCGTCATGATCACCGGCGACAACCCGCTCACCGCCGCCGCCATCGCCGCCGAGGCCGGCGTGGACGACTTCCTCGCCCAGGCCACGCCCGAGATGAAATTGCAGCGCATCCGCGCCGAGCAATCCGAGGGCCGGCTCGTCGCCATGACCGGAGACGGCACCAACGACGCCCCCGCGCTCGCGCAGGCCGACGTGGGCGTCGCCATGAACACCGGCACCCAGGCCGCCCGCGAGGCCGGCAACATGGTGGACCTCGACTCCAACCCCACGAAACTCATCGAGATCGTCGAGATCGGGAAACAGCTCCTCATGACCCGCGGCGCGCTCACGACCTTCTCCGTCGCCAACGACGTCGCCAAATACTTCGCCATCATCCCCGCGATGTTCGTCGGCCTCCATGCCGCCACCGGCGCCACCGAAGGACCGCTCGCCGCGCTCAATCTCATGGGCCTGGCCTCGCCGCGCAGCGCCATCCTGAGCTCCGTCATTTTCAACGCGCTCATCATCATCGCGCTCGTGCCGCTCGCGATGCGCGGTGTCGGCTACCGCGCCGAAAGCGCGGCCGTCCTTCTGCGCCGCAATCTCCTGATCTACGGCCTGGGCGGCCTGATCGCGCCCTTCGTCGGCATCAAGCTCATCGACCTCGCCGTCACCACCCT
>CBINNW010000051.1:0-33482 GCA_966252115.1 uncultured Akkermansia sp. | reverse complement strand
CTCCGTGTCCGAGCTCCGTGAACTCCGTGGCAAAAAAGCGGATTTCGTGAGGGCGGCGAAATTCATGTGCTGGATTTTTAGCATTGTGCTTGCCGAGGGGCCCGCCCGCTATGCTAAGAAACTAGCATGCCTCCGAGAACTCCCCTGGACCCGGACGATCTG
Source organism: uncultured Akkermansia sp. (assembly GCA_966252115.1). Lineage (GTDB taxonomy): Bacteria > Verrucomicrobiota > Verrucomicrobiia > Opitutales > Opitutaceae > IMCC26134_A. The sequence continues at coordinate 33,320 of CBINNW010000051.1, read as the reverse complement.
AGCCGCCGGGAGCGGCAGATCATGGATGTCGTTTATGCGCGCGGTGAAGCCACCGCCGCCGAGATACAGGATGCCCTGCCGGACGCGCCCAGCTACTCCGCTGTTCGCGCCCTGTTGCGCATCCTCGAGGAGAAGGGCGCGCTGACGCACCGCGAGGAGGGGCAGCGTTACGTGTATCAGCCGACCCAACCGGCGGAGCAGGCGCGGCAATCGGCGCTCAAGCGCGTGGTCGGGGCCTTTTTCGCCGGCTCGCTCGCGAGCGCGGTCGCGTCGCTCGTCGATGCCGAGGGTGGCAAACTCGACCCCGAGGAGCTGCGGCGGCTCGAGGCGATTATTCAAAAGGCGAAGGCCAAAAAAACCTGACGCCGCCGCGGCAGCTCCCCCGAGTTCTCCAAGCGTAGCAGCCGACAAATGAAAATCCGTCCGGCCTGCATCAACCCGTCGCTCGCCTGTTTGCTCACATCCCGCTCATGAACTTTTCCGGCTATCTTCCACTCCTGATTGAAATTTTGGGCAAAGGATTCGCGGTGCTTTTGCTCGCGTGGCCTCTCGTCGCCTCGGTGCGTCGGGTGTCGGCGGCGTGGCGCCACCTGTTTTGGTTGGCCAGTTTTGCGGTTTTGCTGGCGTTGCCGATACCCGCGCTTTGGCGCGCCTCCCAAGCGACGGAGGCGGTGGCGTCGGGACCTCTTCCGGGTGGCGGGGAAACGGCCGTGTTTGTGTTTCGACTGCCCGCCGTCGAGGCCCGGCCGCTCGCGCCCGAGCTCGCCGAATCCGGTGCCGTCGCGAAGAGCGGGTGGGCTCGGCTCCGGACTCGAGTCGCGGCGTGGCTTCGGCAAAACGCCCGCGCCCTCGCGGTGGGGTTTTGGCTGCTTGGCGTCGTCGGGCTGGCGATGCTGCGTTTGACCGCGGTGCTTCGACTGCGGGCGTGGCGACGGGCGAGTGGTTTGTTGATCGATCCGCGCCTGCTTGCCGTGGCCGAGCGGGTGAGGCGCGAGGCCGGGGTGGGGCGGCGCGTGGAGTGGCGTCTGGGCGCCGCTTGTCCGGTGGCGATGACGTGGGGAACGCGGCGGCCCGTGGTGCTTTTGCCCGAGGCGGCGGGGGCTTGGTCGGACGAACGGCTGGCTTTGGTTCTGAGGCACGAGCTGTCCCATGTGGCGCGATGCGACGCCGGGGCGCGTGCCTTGGTGTGGTGGACCTGCGTGTTGCATTGGCCCAATCCGCTCGCGTGGCTCGGCGCGCGTCGGCTACGGCTGGAGCAGGAGCGGGCCTGCGACGACGCGGTGCTGCGCGCGGGGGCCGACGCCACGAGCTATGCCGAGGAACTGCTGGCGTCGGCGCGCGGGCTGGCGAGGCCGTGTCTGGCCGGAGCGCCGGCGGTGGCGATGGCCGAGCCTTCGAACTTGGAGCGGAGGATCCACGCGGTGCTGGGCGGTGGGCGGCGTGGAACGGTGCGGCGCGGCGGTCTGGTTTTGACCGCGTGTGGCGTCGTGGGCGCCTTGGCGGCCTGCTCGAGCGTGCGGGTGGACGAGACCGCGGCCCGACCGCCCATCCGGCAAGAAGGCGTCGAGATCCGCGAAGCGACCGACGCGGAGGCGGCGACCTTGATCGGTGGACCCGGCGAGGTGGCCAAGGACCGACGGCAGGTCGAAATCGAGGTGCGCTATTTGGATTTGAAAAAAGTCGATCCCGCCACGCTGGACGCGACGGAGCTTTTCGGCCGGTCCTTGGCCCCCGGCGAGACGACAAGCACGGCGGTGTTGGGGCACTGGCCGACCGTCGAGCTGAATAGCGCCGTCCGCGATCTGGGCCGGCGGGGTGGCTATGATCTTCTGTCGGCTCCGCGGGTGACGGTGCTCAACGGCAATCGTGCCACGATATCGGTGGCGCAGGAGTTGCGTTATCCGAAGGATTTTGACGCACCACCGGCCGATCCGGAGCAGGTGCCGGATGCCTACGAAAGCCGGAACGTCGGGGTCGAGGCGGCCGTTCAGCCCCAGGTGCTGGCCGACGGCAGCGTGGCCTTGGATTTGGAGACGATGGTCCGTGAGTTCGAAGGTTTCATCGAAGGGCCGCCCGCCGGCGGGGCGGTTGACCGAAAACACGTCCCGATCTTCCTCGAGCGTGCGGACACCGCTTCGTTGGTGGTGCGTCCCGGTGCGACGGTGGTTTTGCGGGCGAGCCCGCGCCAAAAAGTGGTCCCCGAACACGCTCCCGAGTGGGCGCGACAGGCCGCCGGCGTGGGCGAAATTCCGGACACCTCCACCGTGTTGATCTTTGTCGCCGCGCGGGTGGTGGACCCCGGTGCGATCCCGGCTCACGGGCGTTGATGCGTTCGGCTTCCCGATTTCCCGATGCGCGGCTCGCGCTTTTGCGTTAATCGTTTAATCCCAATATCTTAAATTGGTGCTCCCGGCGGGAATCGAACCCACATCAACGGCTTCGGAGACCGCTACACTATCCGTTGTGCTACAGGAGCGTTGACCGCCGGTTTGGGACCCGGGGCGAAACGAGACGCAGACAGTGCGCGCCGCGTCGCGCCTGTCCAGCGGTTTATCACCAAAGTCGCGAACTCACCGATTCCCTCCCGCACGCCCGCACGCACGCCGGCCGGCGCGTCCGGGCGTGCCCTCACTTGCCCTTCAGCAAATACCGGATCGCGGCGAAGTAACCCTCGAGCCCGAGGCCGGTGATCACCGCCTCGCAGATCGGGGCGGTGTAGGATTTGTGCCGAAATTCCTCCCGCTTGTAGATGTTGGAGATGTGGACCTCCACCGCGCGCAGGCCGGAGCCCGCGAGCGCGTCGCGCAGGGCCACGCTGGTGTGGGTGAGCGCGGCGCCGTTGATGACGAGGCCGTCCACCTTGGCGTCGGCCAGGGCGGAGATTTTGTCCACCAGCGCGCCCTCGTGGTTGCTCTGGAAAAACTCCAGCTTCGCCGCCGCGCCGAACTCCGCGCGCAGGTTCGCCTCCAGGTCGGCGAGCGTCGCGTGGCCGTAGATGTGTGGTTCGCGTTTGCCGAGGCGGTCGAGGTTGGGGCCGTTGAGGATGGCGAGGGTTTTCATGGGGGCGAAGGGCGCGCGAGGCGTGCGGCGAACCTTGCTGCGGGGCCGTGAGGCGTCACGCCCGGAGTTTCCGCCGGGAGTTTCGCGCGATCGGAGATTCGCGTGCCGCCGGGGCCGGCCGGCCTCATGCGGTCGAATACGGAATTCGGAATCCAGAATCCGGAATTCAGAATGAAAACCGACCGAGCCCAGCATGTGGAAACGCATCACCGGACGGTGCCCGTTCTGGCTGGGGCGGAGAGGGGGTGGAACGCGTTGTCCCCAACGCGTTCGGCTGCGGAGCCCCCTCATCTGCTCAAACCGAGCGTGTTGGGGACAACACGCTCCACCCGGGGACAACACGCTCTCCCCGGGGGCAACACGCGCCGCCGATGGTCTTCTCGACCTCATCCGGGGAAACCGCCCCGTTTCTTCCCGTCCGGAGCAAAACGCGTTTTGCGGTTTGGGGTTGCATGAATCCCCGGCAAAGCGCTTGCCGCGCGCCGCCGCTGGCGTGCAATCCGCTCCACCTTCAGCCGGTGATGCCCTCCTCCTCCCCAGCGAAACGTCCCTCGCCGCCGTCCGGCCTGCGTCTCCTGAACGGAGCCCTGGCGCTGTGGACCGGGCTGGTCTTCGTGTTCCTTTATCTGCCCATCGCGGTGCTGATCGGATTTTCCTTCAACACCTCCAAACTCAACCTCGTGTGGGAGGGCTTCACGGTGCGCTGGTATCGGGAGCTGTTTTCGCATTCGCCGCTGATCACCACGCTGAAGAACAGCCTCCTCGTCGCGGCGCTCTCCACCGTGCTCTCGGTGGTGCTCGGCACCGGCGCGGCCTGGTTGCTGCATCGTTATCGCTACCGTTTCGGACGGCTCCTGCAGTCGCTGGCCTGCATCCCGATCGTCATGCCGGAGATCGTCATGGGCATCAGCCTGCTGGTGTTTTTCACCGCGGTGCGGGTGGACCTCGGCTTCACCACCGTGGTCATCGCGCACACCACCTTTTGTTTCCCCTTCGTCATGCTCGCGGTGCAGGCGCGCCTGCACGGGCTGGACCCGGCGCTGGAGGAGGCCGCGCTCGATTTGGGGGCCTCGCCCTGGCGGGCGTTTTGGTTGGTCATCTTGCCCTGTCTGCGGCCCGCGATCATCTCGGGCGGGCTCATGGCCTTCACCCTGTCGATGGACGAGCTCATCATCAGCATCTTCACGACGGACCCGGCCTCGCGCACGCTGCCCATGCAGGTCTTCGGCATGGCCAAGGTCGGGCTCAACCCGATGCTCAACGCCCTCTCGGCCCTCTTCATCCTGAGCACGGTCGCCTTCGTGCTTTTCAGCGAACATCTCCGGCGCCTCGCCGCGCGATGAACCGGTCGCCGTCGCTCGCGTTGCCCGGTCGCCCTTCCTTTCCCGTTACTCGTCCCGTTTCCCGACCCAAACCCATGAAAAAACTCGTCCGCCTCCTCCTCACCGCCGGGCTGGTGCTCTGCGCCGCCGTCGGCGCGCACGCCCAGGCCAAACGCAAGGGCCAGCTCAATTTCTACGGTTGGTCCGAATACATCCCGCAGGCCGTGATCGACGCCTTCACCGAGGAGACCGGCATCAAGGTCAACTACGAGACCTTCTCCTCCGGTGAGGAAATGCTCGCCAAGCTCCTCGCCGGCCGCGGCCGCTACGACCTCATCCAGCCCTCCGACTACATCGCCGAGGCGCTCATCAAGGCCGGGCAACTCCAGGCGCTCGACCCCGCCAAGCTGCCCAACCTAAAAAACATCCTGCCCGAGTATCTCGGCATGCCGCACGACCCGGAGCAAAAGTTCACCGTGCCCTACATGGTCGGCACGGTCGGCATCGTGGTGAACACCGAGCGCGTGAAGGAGCCGGTCGCGGGTTACGCCGACCTCTTCTCGGAAAAACACGCCGGCCGCATCGTCGTGGTGGACGACGGACGCGAGCTCGCCGTCGCCGCGCTCTACACCCTCGGCAAGGGACTCAACGATCTGAGCCCGGAAAACCTCGAGGCCGTCCGCCCCGTGTTCGCCGAGTGGTTCCCGCGCATCAAACTCTACGACTCCGACAGCCCCAAGACCGCCCTGCTCGGCGGCGACGCGGACCTCGGCTTGGTCTGGTGCGGCGAGGCCGCCATCCTCTGGAACGAGGACAAAAAATTCCGTTACGTCCTGCCCAAGGAAGGCGCGCACATGTTCGTGGACCTGCTCGCCATCCCGCAGCGCGCCAAGAACGTCGAAAACGCCCACCTCTTCATCGACTACCTGCTGCGCCCCGAGGTCAGCAAACTGATCTCCGACGACTTCCCCTACACCAACCCCAACGGCGAGGCGCGCAAGCTCCTGAGCCCGGAGCAGCTCGCCAATCCCGCCAGCTACCCCAAGACCGAGCGCAAGCTCGACACCTTCCGCCACCTCGGCGGCGGCGCCGGCACGCGTATCGACAAACTCTATACAGACATGAAAAACGCCAACTGATCCGCCGAGCCCGCGTTTGCCGCCGTGCGTCGCATGCGCCCGACGATGGATCGTGATGCGGGATGTTCGTCCGGTCCGGGGACCGCACCCGTCCCGGGTGCCGCTTTGGACGTCTCGCCCAAAGCCCTGAAGGTGACGGCGGGACGCCGTCACCGGCACGCGAGACGCGTGCGCTCCCCGGACCACCCGAGCCCCCGCCGTTTGGGCTGCCTCCTTTGTCACGCCCCCCGTTAGCCCCCGCCCACGCCCACGTCCGCCGCGCCGGCCCGCCATCGCCATGCAGACTCTTCCCGGAGCCAACCCCGAAAATCCCCACGCCCGCCGCCCGGGTCTGCTGGGCTGGCTCCTGCTCGCGCCCATGGCGCTGTGGCTGGCGCTCTTCGTCCTCGCCCCCATGGGCATCCTGCTCGCCTACAGCCTGGCCCGCACCGGCGAGCTCGGGCAGGTGGAATTCGCCCTCGATTGGGAAAACTACGCCCGCGTCTTCGAGCCTACCTACCTGCGCATCTTCGGGCGCTCCGTCGCCTACGCCGCGCTCACCACCGTGCTCTGCCTCGCGATCGGCTACCCCGTCGCCTGGTTCATCGCCCGCCGGCGTCCGGTGGTGCGGAACCGTCTGCTCCTGCTGGTGATGATCCCCTTCTGGACGAGTTTCCTCATCCGCACCTACGCTTGGATCGCCATCCTGAAAAACGAGGGCCTGCTCAACGCCACCCTGCGTGCCTCCGGCGCCATCCCGCATCTGCTGGAGGCGCCCCTGGAACTGCTCTACACCCCGACCGCCGTGGTCATCGGTCTCGTTTACGCCTACCTGCCCTTCATGATCCTGCCGATCTACGGCAGCGCCGAAAAACTCGACAACGCCCTCGTCGAGGCCGCCCACGATCTGGGCGCCGGCCCGCTGCGCGCCTTCGGCGAGGTCATCATCCCGCTCACCTGGCCGGGCATCACGGCCGGCATGCTCCTCGTTTTCGTGCCCGCCATCGGCATGTTCGCCATCACCGACCTGATGGGCGGCGCCCGCGTGTCCATGATCGGAAACGTCATCCACAACCAGTTCACCAAGGCGCTCAACTATCCCTTCGGCGCCGCGCTGGGCGTCGTGTTCACCCTGCTCTTCGTGCTCAGCTACGCTCTCCTGCAATGGCGCGGGCGCCGCGCCGCGCGGGGCTGAGATTTTTTCCACCCTTCCATGCCCGACTCCTCAACCGCGCCCATGATCGAGATTCGCGGCGTCACCAAACGCTTCGGCGCCTTCACCGCGGTGGACGACGTGAGCCTGCGCATCCTGCCCGGCGAGTTCATCACCCTGCTCGGCCCCTCCGGCTGCGGCAAAACCACGCTGCTGCGCATGCTCTCCGGCTTCGAGACGCCCGACGCGGGCTCGATCCACATCGAGGGCCGCGACGTCACGCCGCTCGCGCCCTACCGGCGCAACGTGAATCAGGTTTTCCAGAGCTACGCGCTCTTCCCGCACATGAGCGTGCGCGACAACATCGCCTTCGGCCTGCGCATGCAAAAGGTGCCCGACGCCGAGTCCCGCCGGCGGGTGGCCGAGGTGGTGGACCTGGTGGCGCTGGGCGGCTTCGAGGACCGGCTGCCGCAGCAGCTCTCCGGCGGGCAACGCCAGCGTGTCGCGCTCGCCCGCGCCATCGTGCCGCGCCCCTCCGTGCTCCTGCTCGACGAGCCGCTCTCCGCGCTCGACGCCAAGCTGCGCCAGCAGATGCGCATCGAGCTGAAACGCCTGCAAAAGCACCTCGGCATGACCTTCGTCTTCGTGACCCACGACCAGGAGGAGGCGCTCACCCTCGGCGACCGCGTCGCCGTGCTCAACCGCGGCCGGCTGGAGCAGCTCGGCACCGCCACCGAGGTTTACCACCGTCCGCGCACCGCCTTCGTGGCCGACTTCATCGGGGAGGCCAACCTGCTCGCCGCCGAGTTGCTCTCGCGCGAGGGCGCGCACGGGCTCGTGCGGCTCGAGGGCGGTCTCGAGATCCGGGTGCCGCTCGCCGCCTGGCCCCGCGACGCCGCCCGCGCCATCGTCTCGGTCCGGCCGGAAAAAGTCTGCGTATCCAAAAAGCCCCTACCCGGCGGGGAAAACGGCTTCGCCGCCACCATCACCGAGGAGGTTTTCCAGGGCGCGCTCGACCGGCTGGTGCTGCGCTCCGACGCCGGCACCTGTTTCTCGGTCGTGGTGGCCAACGAGAGCGCGATGCTGGAGGCCTTCCACGAGGGCGACCGCGTCTGGTGCGGCCTGCATTTCGATGATCTCGTGGTTGTGCGCGCCGAGGCCTGAGCTAGCGTTTCGGCCGCCATTTTTCCCGACCATGCCCATCTACGAGTATTACTGTTCCGAGAATCACACGGTTTACCAGTTCTACGCCCGCTCGATCGCGCAGGGGAAGACTACGCCTCCCTGCCCGGACAATCCCGCCTGGCCCCTGAAGCGCATCGTTTCGCAGTTCGCGTTCACCGGGCTCGCCAAGGAGCCCTCCGCCGAGGCCGACACCCCGGCCGGCGGCGAGGCCGACGATCCGCGCATGGAGGCGGCCATGGCGGAGATGGAAAAGGAGATGGCGTCCGTCGATGAAAACGACCCCAAGGCCATGGCGCGCATGATGCGCCGCATGGCCGAGCTCACCGGCGAGAAGATCGACGGCGAGATGGAGGAGGTGGTGCGCAAGCTCGAGGAGGGGGCCGACCCCGATTCGCTGGAAGACCGCCTCGGCGGGGCCGACGGGTCGGGCGAGGGTGGGGGAGGCTTTGGCGAGGACGACCCCTACGGCATGGGCGGAGGCGGCGGCCCCGCCGGCGGCCCGGACGCCGAGGCCGGGAAAAAAGAGGCGCGCATGCGCTACCGCTTCCGTCGCGGCGCGCCGCGCCGCGACCCCGCGCTCTACGACTACCCCGCCGGAGGCCGCGGCGGACGGAGGGCGACCCGTTCGCCGCTTCGCTTGATGCCGCTCGCCGGGGAGATGGGGGCCCGGTGATGGTTCCTCGCTGTTTCCAACGGATGGAAGTTGCGGGAACGCGGGGCCCTTTCGTCGCCGTCGAGTCGCTCGTGCGAAATCGCTCCGCGCTTCCGCTACATCGGAATACCGCCGGCTATTCCTCAACACGGCACCGACGCATCGAAATCGGCGGGGAACCCAGGTGATGAACCCCCGGCCGCGTTTCCCGGCATGATCCTGAATTCCGCAATTCAATTTAACCACGGATTACGCAGATGGCACGGATACAAGCAATTGTGAATGGATCCACTCCGGGAGTCGATCCCTCGCAGGGTGGGCGCCTCCCAATTTCCAATGTCTTGGCTATGGCTATCCGTGCTCATCCGCGAAATCCGTGGTTCCAACTGCGGCGTTTAGGATGATCGGATGATCCGCGCCATCGGGGGCTTTGCCGCTTGCCGTCGCAGATCGACGGCGGAAATTTCCGTGGTGTTTTTCCCGTCACGGCGGTTTCGCCCGTCGTCTCGTTTTTGGCCGGACGCCAATCGCCACCGGCCGACCGGCGTCCGCCCATCGCTCCTCAACCGCTTCCCCTCGATTTCCGATGCACAGCTTCTCTCATCCGTTTCTGCCGCGTAACCATCGATCACCCCGGGCCCGGCCTCGCGCCTCGGGGCTCGCCTGGGCTTCCTGCCTGCTCCTGCCGCTGCTTTCCGCGCAGGGCGCCGGGCTCGTGGGCTCCTGGTATCTGGAGGACGCCAACGGCCCGGCGCTCATCACGTTTCTCGCCAACGGCGAATTCATGATGCTGCAGGATGGCGACGATTCGGACGACAGCGGCCAGGACGGCATGGAGCGCGGCACCTACCAGTGGGACGCGGGCACGGGAGCCTTCGCCTCTCAGGTGCTGGTCGATACGAATGGCGAGTGGGGGCTTTCGCACGGCATCGCGGGCGTGCCCGGCGTGTCGGCCGTGGTCGCGGACGACGAGCTCACGCTCACGATTCCGAGCGAGGGCGCGGTGGTCCTGTCGCGCATCGTGCCGGTCGAGACGAACCCCTTGGTGGGGACCTGGTGGGCGCCCGACGCGGGCGAGGCCGGCGGTTTGGCGGTGATCACGCTGCTGGCCGACGGGAGTTATTTTTTCGCGCAGGATGGCGACTCCGCGGAGGATCCCAGCGGCCAGGACGGAATCGAGCGTGGGGCGTATTCATGGAATCCCGACACCGGCGCGTTCTCGGCGACGGTGTCGCTGGACACGAATGGCGAATGGGGCCTCTCGCATCCCGGCTCGGCGCCCTCGCTGGAGATGCACTCCGCCGGCAACCGTTTCGTGTTCAACGCCGACGATGGCGAGGGGGACGTCCCGCTTTATCGCGTGCGGGAGGCGCGCCCCAGCCTGGTGATCGTGGAGAAAACCGTCCGGAACCGGCAATTGAGCGAGTCTTTCGCGGAGCCGATGCCGCTCGGGCCGGATCACCTCGTCGGGGGCGGCGCCTTCGGGTTCTGGATCGGCATCGAGGGCGAAGGTGTGGAGGGCCTGCCGCGGCCCACGTTCACGATGCCGGCGGCGGCGACGCTGCCCGTGGAGCGGCCGGAGGTGTTTAACAACGGGGAGCTGGTGCTGGATCAGGCCCCGGAGATGGACGAAACGGAATGGTCGCTGGGCTTCGGCGATCAGGAGTCGCCCGACCAGGCAGGTCTGAACGCGCTTTTCCCGAACGGGACCTACTCGGTCAGCGTCGGCGAGCGCACGGTGGTGCTGGACCTGAGCGGCGACACGTATCCGCCGGCTCCGCGCGCGGTGCTCGGCGGCGGCGCCTGGGCCAACGGGGACTACATCATCGATCCGGCGCAGGATCTGGAGGTCTCGCTGCAGCCCTTTGATGGTTTCGGCACGCATGTGGAGGACCGGGTGGGCATCGACATCGACGACGGGCGCTTCACGGTGGAGCGCCTGGCCTCGGCGGACGCCTCGACCACGCCGCTGTCGCTCACGATCCCGGCCGGCACCTTGAGCGTGGGTCAGGAGGTGTGGATCGAGCTGGAGGCCAACATCGCGGTGGACCACGACGGCGGCCTCGGTGACGAGACCCCCGCGTTGGCGGTGTATTCCTCGTCGAGTTGGGTGCGCGTGCGGGCGCGCGCGCCGCAGCCGCTCACCCTCGCGCCCGGCACGGTGTGGTCGGGCGATCCGGACACGGCGACGGTGTGGCATCTGAAGGGGCTTCGTTTTTCGACCGATTTGCCGAACCCCGAACACCGCGGGGAAACCTTCGCCGGCACCGCGACGATCGAGGAGAAGTTGCCCGGTCTGGTTTACGTGGCGCACGTGATGATCGACGGGGCCGGCGCCCCGGATCACATCGACTTCCTGGCCGAGGCGGGCGGGCTCGCGTTTCGCTCCGAGGAGGTGGTTTCGGGCTCGATCGAGTATCGGCGGGGCCGGCTGGAGTTTGCCGACGCGGACACCCTGATTTTCACCGAGCTGGAAACCGCCTATGCGCAGGGCGACCTTCGGTCCTACTGGCTGGATACGAGCGCGGTGGTGATATCGCGTCAGCCCTTTCCGGTGGAAAATCCCGCCGCGTGGGCCGGCTCCTACGTCATCGCGAAGGGCGTCGGTTTTAATGCCGAGTCCCAGGGGCTCGTGTATGCGGATTCGAGCGAGGCGGGCATCCCGGTGACGGTCGGGGCGATGGGCGGCGGGCAATACCTCGCGTATATGCATGATCCGGAACAGCCCGAGGATGAACGGGAGACGATCTTCTCGCAGGTGTCCGGGGGCCTGTATTTCTCGGAGCTCATCACGGATCCCCGCACGGTTTACACCGATGGCGTGTGGCGCACCGACATCGTGCGCTACACCGACCTGGCGCACGCCGTCCAGCTGCCCGGCGGCAAGATTTTCGTGGGCGGCAGCGGTGCGGAGCTCTCGCAGGTCCTGCCCGAGGTGCCGGAGGACCACCCCGACTGGGTGGCCACGCCCTATCTGAGCTGGGCGGATGTTTACGCGGACCTGCTGGCGCCGACGGTGTCGCCACAAACCGGATACGCCGGCTGGGCGGCCTCGCGCGGGCTGGCCGGCGCGGACGCGGCGCCGGCGGCGGTGGCGCTTGGCGGCGGACTGCCCAACGCGCTTCGCTACACGCTCAATCTGCCGGACTCGGCCTCCGTCTCGGCCCTGCCCTCGGCGATGCGGGGCGGCGAGCCCGGTTCGCCCGTCCTGATCCTGGATTTCCCGGTGCGCAAGGGCATGGCCGACTGGGTGTTGGTGCCCGAGGTTTCGACCGACCTGAACGGCTGGACGGAGCTCGATGCCGGCGCGCTCCAGCCGCTGGCCGATCTGGACGCGCAGACCGCCCGGTTTCGCGTCTCGGTGCCCATGGGCGGGCCGCGGCTCTTCCTGCGCCTCAAGGCCCGCCCCGCGGGCGAGTGAGGCGGGGTAAATTCCGAGTGGGGAGCGCCTGTTTTTTCGCCGACGAAGTGAGCGGAAATTGGCCGGGGACGGCCAACGCTACACTGCGGAGTTGGCCGGAGACGGCCAACGCGACACCGAGCGGGCGCGGCGGGGGTGTGCCCGCCGCGCCTTTTTCATGGCCAAGCGCGGCGGGGGCTCGCCACGCTGCGCGGCCACATGCTTTTGCGCGGTCAACCGGGGTTCGAGGATTTGCTCGCGGGCGAGATTCGCTCGCTGGGCTTCGCCATGAGCGAGCAGGGCGGCGGCTGGGTGACGACTCCGCCCCTCGCGGCCGGTCTGCTGCCGCCCGAGGCCATCGGCGATCTGTGTTTCGCGCATGCGGTCCATCCGGCGCCGACCGAGGTGACGGGCGATACGGTCAACGCCCTGGCCGCGCGGGTGCTGGATCTGTTTCTCGCCAGCGCGAAGGACGAGCGCTTCGAGGCGGCCTGGCCCTGCGTGTTCAGCGCGGCGGCGGGGCTGGACGGGCTGGGGCGGCGGGCGGATGCGGTCGCCACGGCCTTTGCCGAACTTTTGAAAAAACGCATGGGGCGCGTGGCGCGTCTGGCGGTGGACGAGCCGCCGCGGCGGCCGGGACCTGCGCGGGGACTGTTTGTCCACTTCGTCGATTTTAAGCGGGCGCTGGTCACACGCGAGGTGCTGCTCGGCGGGCAACGTCGGATGGCGGACGACCCGCAGGCGCCCTCCCGCAGCTACCTGAAGGTCGAGGAGGCCTACGCGGTGCTGGGCCGCGAGCCGGCGCCGGGCGAGCTGGTGGTGGACCTCGGCGCTGCCCCCGGTGGCTGGAGCTACTCGGCGGCCAAGCGCGGCGCGCGCGTGCTCGCCCTCGACAACGGTCCGCTCAAGGGCGGCGCGCTCGATCATCCCCTGATCGAGCATCGGCGGGCCGACGCCTACGGCTACCGGCCCTCGGCGCCGGGAGAGCGCGCCGACTGGTTGTTCTGCGATTTGGTGGACGATCCCCACGAGGTGCTGCGACGGATCGTCACGCCCTGGCTGGAGAACGGCTGGTGCCGGCGTTTCGTGGTGATCCTGAAATTCGGCCGGGTGGACCCGCTGGCCTTGCTGCGCGAGGTGCGCGCGGCGGATTCGATTTTTTCCCGGCGCGCTCCCGGCACGCGTGTGCGCCACCTCTACCACGACCGGGAGGAGTTTACCTTGGTCGGAGAGGTTTCGGCGTAGCGCGCGTGGTCCGGTCCCCTCGCGGTCGGCGTCCCATTTTTTCCATGGCCCATTCCCACGAACTCGTCCTTTGCGGCATGCCCGCGGTCCAGGCGCGCTTCTCGCGCGATCCGGGCTCGATCAAGCGTCTCTTCTTCGACGAGCCCACCAGTCGCAAACTCGGCCCGATGTGCAAGGCGCTCGCCGCCGCGAAAAAGGTCTATCGCTGCGTCCTGCCGGCCGAGTTGGAGAAAATCTCCGGCACGGTGCATCACGGCGGCGTGGTGTGCGTGGTGGGCGCGCCGCAGCTCGCCGCCCCCTTGCCCAAGGACATCGCCGCCTGGGCGGCGAAACGCGAACCGCTGCTGCTGCTGGATCGCATCGGCAACGCCCACAATCTCGGCGCGTTGGCGCGCTCGGCGGCGTTTTTCGGGGTGGGCAACATCGTGCTGCCGTATCATCCCTCGGCGGCCTTGCCCGGGGAGGCGGCCCATCGCGTGGCGGAGGGCGGTTTGGAGCATATCACGGTCTGGCGCGTGCCGACGCTGCCGACCTTCATCGCTACGCTGGCGGGCGCCGGTTACGAGGTGCTCGGGGCGGCGACGCGGGGCGGGGCGCCCGTGGCGCGGAAGCAGAAGGACCGGCCGCTGGCGCTGGTCCTGGGCAACGAGGAGCAGGGGCTCGCGGCGGAGGTCGCGGCGGCCTGCACCGGCTTGGTGACGCTGGCGGGCAGCGGTCGGGTGGAGTCGCTCAACGTCTCCGTGGCCGGCGCGGTGCTGCTGCACGCGTTGCTGGCGCGCGGGGTGGTATGATACCCATTCGCGTTCCGGCGTAATAAAACCGGTGATCGCAAGATGTAGGCCTGACCGCTGGTCAGGCCGCCCGACCAGCGCGCCCGACCAGCGGTCGGGCCTACAGCTAAGCGGTGCTTTTATGCCTTTGAATTTGGTATGACATGACCAATGGCCGGTGACGCCGGCATTGTGTGCTACACGGCGGCGGCGGCGCCGGGGAGGGTCTTGACGGTGGGGCCGTCGAGCCAGCGGGGCGGACAGAGCGTCGTCGTGGGGTGCGGGGGGAGGCCGCGTTCGTTGCGCAGGATCTGGTCGGTGACCAGCTCCACGCCTTTCCGGCCGACCAGGCGCATTTGCACGTCGATCCCGGCCGGGTGTTCGGGCTCGTCGAGCACGCCGAGGCGGCAGAGGCCATGCGTTTCGGGGACGCGGGTGCCGGTGCGTTCGAGCCATTTTTCCACCCGTTTGGCGTCGGTGATGACGGCGTCGTGGCCGCCGAGTTGCAGCCAGTCGTGCAGGCTGTCGGCGTCGTCGGCGTCGGTGAAGAGGAAGGGGCGCGGGGCGCTCGCGAGCGGGGTGGCGCCGAGCCGGGCGTTTTGAACGAGAAAATGGGCGTGATAGGCCGCGCATTGCTGCGCGAGCGTGGTCGGGTCGGCGTCGGCCGAGAGGGCGAGTCCGGGGCAGGCGTAGCCGAGGGCGTGCAGGCGACGCAGCGCGGTGGCGACGGCGCCGTGGTGATCGGGCGCGACGGAATGGACCGCGAGCCCCTCCTCGGCCGGGCCGGCGTAAACGGCGGGGAAACTTGCCCAATTCAGGCGCTGCAGCAGGGATTTGTCGGACGGGGGGAGGACAAAGAGGCCGCAGACGCCGCGGCTGGCCAGGATGTCGGTGAGGCGGTCCCATTCGTAGCGGTCGCGGCCGACGACGATCTCGTCGGTTTTGAAGCCGAGCTCGGAGGCCCGTTCGGCGGCGCCGGCGATGGTGGCGCGGTGGCTGGCGCGGGCGGCGCGATTGGCCTCGGGGGCTTCGAGGTGGAGGATGGCCACGACGCCGCGGAAAACTCCGCCCTTGGAGCGGCGCATCTCGCCCATGAGCGCGCTGGCGAGGGGGTTGGCGCGGTAGCCGATCTGCTCCGCCGCCTGGAGGACGCGCTCGCGGGTGGCGACTTTGACCGTCGGCAGACCCCTCAGCGCGGCGGAGACCGTGGCGTGGGAGAGGTTGAGCTGTTCGGCGAGGCGACGGAGGGAACTCATGGGGCTGGCGGGGGCGAGCTGACGGGGTGGCGACCGGGCGCGGTGAAGCGGGCGGGCGTCGGAGGGGAGGGGGACGATGGCGGGAATGCGGATATAAAAAAAGCGGAGGCTCTTGCGAGCCTCCGCTTGCCGACATGGGAAAACACCCACTCGTGCTTACCAAAACACGACGTAGAGCACGAGGGTCAGCACGACCACGATCCAGCCCCAGGTCTTGGCGATGGGGGAGCTCTCGACGGAGATCTTGTCGTTGACCGGCATCTTGACCGGCTGGGCGAGCGGATGGATCAGCGTCACCAGCGCGCCGACGGCGCCGACGAGGAAGAAGCACAGGGCCATGCGGTCGAGGAAGGCCATCTCGTTGGAGAACCACCAGCCATTGGAGACGAGCCAGGCGCCGACGCCCCACTTGAGCGCGCCGTAGGCGAGGGCGTTCACCACGATGCCGAGCCAGCCGAAGTAGCGGGGGGTGCGGGGCGAGAAGAAGCCGAAGACGAACACCATGAGGATGCCGGGCGAGATGAAGCCCTGGAATTCCTGGATGTAGGCGAAGATACCGCCGAAGGAGTCGAGCTTGGGGGCGAGCAGGGCGGCGAGGACGACGAAGACGCTGACGAAGATCTTGCCCATGCCGACGAGCTTCTTCTCGGACTTTTCGCCGGTGATCTTCTGGTAGAGATCCATCGTGGCGATGGTCGAGGCGGAGTTGAGCATCGAGGCGAGCGAGCTGATGACCGCGCCGGCGAGGGCGGCGAGGACGAACCAGGAGATCAGCGGGAAGGGTTTGACGAGGTTGCGCACCAGCACGGGGAAGGCGCTGTCGTAGTCGTAGGTGCCGTCGGGGCGGAGCATGTCGCCGGCGAAGAGGTTGTAGGCGAGGATGCCGGGGATGACGACGACGAAGGGGATGATGAGCTTGAGGCCGGCGGCGAAGACGATGCCCTTCTGGCCTTCGGCGAGCGACTTGGAGCCGAGCGTGCGTTGCACGATGTATTGGTTGAGACCCCAGTAGAAGAAGTTGGGAATCCAGAGGCCGACGAGCAGGGCGGTCCAGGGGATGGCGCTGTCGGTGACGGGGCGGATCATGTGCAGCTTGCCGCCGGAGCCGTTGGGGCCTTCCTGCACCACGGCTTCGCCGTCCTTGCCGTCGTTGAGGAGAATGAAGCGTTCCCAGGCGCTGGCGTTTTCCAGATCCTCGACGGTGGCGGAGGAGTTTTGGACCTTGGTCAGGATGAGCTCCTCGGCGGGTTTGTCGGCGAGGGTCTGGAATGCGAGGAACATGACGATGGCGCCGCCGGCGATGAGCGCGGAGCCCCAGACGAGATCGGTCCAGGCGCAGGCCTTGAGACCGCCGACGTAAACATAGACGGCGGCGAAGATGGCGATGAGCCAGCACATCGCGGTGAGGCTGCTGAGCACCGGCACGTCATGGTAATACTGGGAGACGAACTTGGCGCCGGAGTAGATGACCGAGGAGGTGGCGACGAAGACCAGCGTGATCAGGGCCGGGATGGCCATGGTCATGCGGGCGATGACGCCGAAGCGGTATTCGAGGAACTCGGGGATGGTGTAGAGGCCGGCGCGGAGAAACTTGGGGAGGAACCAGAAGGCGACGACCACGAGGGTGATGGCCGCCATCCACTCGTAGGAGGCGATGGCCATGCCGAGCCAGTTGGCGGAGGAGCCGGACATGCCGACGAATTGCTCGGTGGAGATGTTGGCGGCGATGAGCGAGAAGCCGACCAACCACCAGGTGAGGCCGCGGCCGGCGAGGAAGTAGTCGCTGGCGCCGCCACCGCCGCCGCCTTCCGTGGCCTCGGCGCGGCCTTTCCAAATGCCGAAGCCGATGACGGCCACGACGGCTATGACAAACAACAGCAGTTCTAGGGTGTTCATGGTGCTGGGGGAAAAAGGGTCGCCCGAGTCATGCGCCGGGAGGGGCGGCGGAGGAAGCGGGAAAAGCTGAGGTGCAAGAAGTATTTCGCCGGACAGCTCAATCCCGGCGGTGGTTTAACGTTTAAGCGCGCTCGTGGTTTGCCGGGGGCTGCGCATGCTCAGGGGGCGGTGACGACGAGCCGGTGGAAGCGGCGCGCCACGGCGGCGCCGGCGGGATCCTCGAGTTCGATGACCGAGCCGGTGCCGGCGATCTGGTCGGCGGGCTGGCCGCCGAGGGTCACGACGGCCTCGACGGGGGTGAGCGGCGGGTTGAGCAGGGCGGCGACCTCCGAGGCGGAGAGGGCGCGGAGGGCGGTGCGGGCGGGGAGAACGGAGACGACGGGGGCGGCGGCTTTAAACATCGGACATCAGGGGGCGAGACGCGGTGGCGCGTGGGCGCGCGCGACGCGCGAGGGGGGACAGGGCGTGGGGCAAGAAGCGCGGGATAGTCCCGAACTACGCCAAGCCACCACAATCGCCAGAGGGTGGCGGCTGGGTGTGTTGGGGTGAGATATCCCGGGCGTGGGCGGGGGTGCGGGGACCGGGCGAGGGCGAGCCGACTTGTCGGCTCGTCGAAAGCGGCGTCATGCCGCCGCACTCCATAAGGAGGGGCGGCGGGCGATCACTCGGCGACGAGTTTGAGGCGGAGGAAGGCGCGGCCGGTGGCCGAATCCTCGACCGGGGTGGTGTGCAGCCAGGTGCGGGTCTCGAAATCGCCCTCGTCCGACACGAGGAAGGACGCGACGGCGGCGGAGGCGGCGGGGGCGTCGATCTGGTCGAGGTCGGCGGCGGCCTGGGGCACGAGCGTCATGCCGGTATGGTTTTTCCGAATACGGGCGGTGAGGGTGAGGTAGGTCTTGCCCGCTTCGGCGGCCGGATATTCGGCGACGCCGAGGGCGCGCACGACGGACTGCCGGCCGTGGGCCGCGGCGTCGGCGGCGAGCGGGTCGGCGTCGAAGAGCCACTCGAAGGCGTTGGGCAGGCCGTCGCCGTCGGGATCGGCGTCGGCGCCTTCCTGGCCGGCGGGCAGGTTTTGGCCGGCGGCCCAGGCGGCGTAGTCCTCGACCGGGGCGAGGGCGACGCGGAGCACGCCGTCGGTGGCGAGCGTGGAGCTGTCCCAAACGAGGCCGGTGGAGAGGGCGGGCAGCGAGAAGGTGGTGAAGGCGCCGGTGGTGGCGGAGGCGTCGAAGAGGTCGAAGGCGTCGCCGGCGGCGAGGGTGCCGGAGAGATTGGTCACGGCGAGCGTGCCGCCGAGGGCGAGGGTGCCGCCGACGGCGAGGCTGTCGCGGGCGGAGGCGTTTTTGTTGATCTCGAAGCTGGCGGTGGCGCCGGCGAGGAAGCTGGCGGAGCCGGAGAGGGTGAGGCGGCCGATGCCGCCGGAGCCGGGGGCGAGGGTGGCGCCGGATTGGAGGGTGACGGGCCCGCCGACGGTGCCGGCGCCGGCGAGGGTGCCGCCGTTGGCGACGATGACGGAGCCGGTGGCGGTGGAGCCGTTCACGCGCAGGGTGCCGGCGCCGATGGTGGTGGTGCCGGTGTAGGTGTTGGCGAGGGTGAGGGTCCAGATGCCGGAGCCGGATTTCAGGAGGCCGCCGGTGCCGGGCAGAACTTTGTCAAAAATGCCGTGGCCTTCGCCGGTGAGGGTGAGGGTGCCGCCGGCGTCGCTGGCGACCGGGCCGCTGCCGCGGGTGTCGTTTTTGACCGTCCAGGTGTCGTTGAGTTTGGCGGCCTCGAGGATGGCGCCGGAGGCGCCGACGGTGAAGCCGGGGCCATAGGGGGATTCGGCGGGGTTTTGCGGGGCGCCGGCGGCGCCGCCGGTGTAGCGGATGCGGCCGCCGTTGAGCACGAGGCGGGCGGGGGCGTAGGCGAGGCCGCCGAGGGCCTGGGTGCGGTAGGTGCCGTGGTTGAAGCCGTAGCCCCAGCGGTCGAGCTCGAGGGTGGCGCCGGAGTTGACCGTGACGGTGGAGCTGGGGTTGTAGGCGCCGGCGTAGAGGGCGCCGGTGCCGAGGATGGAGAGGGTGCCGGCGTTGACGGTGACGTTGCCGGTGGCGGTGTGGGCGGCGGTGAGGGAGAGGGTGCCGGAACCGTTTTTGACGAAGCCGAGGCCGTCGGTGGCGGAGCCGTTGGACGCGATGCCGGCGAGGGCGAAGTTGCCCGAGCCCTGGAATGTGAGGGTGCGGGCGCCGGTGGCGGCGGAGGTGACGGCGCCGAGGCTCAGGGTGCCGGCGTCGGACTGGAGGAGGTAGCCGGAGCCGCCGGATTGGAGGGTGAGCGTGCCGGCGAGGCTGTTGGCCCCCACGAGGTTGCGGAGGGCCTGGACGGTGTTGTTGCGACCGGAGAGGTTGATGGCGGCGGAGGACGCGACGCCTCCGAGGGAGCCGTCGAGCTCGAGGGTGGAGGAGCCGCCGTTGTTGTTGCGTATCGAGATCGTCGATACGGCGGAGAGCGCGCCGGGGTGGGCGGCGCGGACGACGCCCTGGGCGGTGCCGGTGCTGGCGGTGTCGATATGGACGGTGCCGGAGAGGGTGTTGGCGGCGGCGAGGACGAGGGTGCCGTTGCCGATTTTGGCGAGGCCGTTGGTGCCCTCGAGCGGGGCGGCGAGGGTGGCGGTGTTTTGGTTGACCGCGATGGCGGGCGCGGCGGTGGTGCCGGTGTCGAGGGTGAGCGAGGCTCCGCCGGCGGCGGCGAGGGTCCAGTTTTGGCCGCCGGAGTTGTCGCCGAAAGCGAGGTTGCCGATGCCGCGGGAGGTGGTGAGGGTGACGGTGCGGTCGGCGGAGATGTCGAGCGTGGCGAAGTTGGCGGTGAAACCGGAGCCGTTGGCGGGGAAGCCGGAGGACCACTTGGTGGTGTCGCTCCAGAGGCCGTCGCCGTTGGTGATCCAGGTGCCGTTGCCGGTGACGGTGGGCAGGGTGAGGGTGAGGACGGCGGAGTCGGTGGCGCCGGCGGAGTCGGTGACGGTGACGATAAACTCCTGCACGCCGTCGTCGTTGAAGGTCGGGGTGCCGGAGAGGGCGCCGTTGGCGGCGACGTTCAGCCAGGTGGGGCCGGAGAGTTTGGAATAGGTGAGGGTGTCGCCGCTGTCCGGGTCGGTGGCGCTGCCGGCGATGGAGCCGGAGAAGGCGACGTTTTGGGTGGCGTTGCCGCCGTTGAGGGTGGCGGAGGTGAAGGCCGGCGGGGTGTTGGTCTGGAGCGCGCTGATCTGGGCGGGGCTGAGGGCGAAGTCGGCGACGCGGACCTCGTCGAGGCGGCCGGCGAAGAGAGGATCGGGGAACTGGCTTTTGCCGAGGTAGTTCAGGTCGGCGTCGAGCTGGGCGGGCGTGATGGAGACGGCGCCGCTGGCGACCTGGGCGCCGTTGAGGTAGAGGCGGGCGGTGCCGCCGGAGAGCGTGACGGCGACGTGGCTCCACTGGCCGACGGGGAGGGCGGAGGCGGTCTGCACGATTTGCTCGGAGCCGCCGTTTTTGATGGCGAAGCGGAGGGTGCCCGAGCCGGAGCTCGGGGTGAGGAACATGTAGCGGTTGGTGTCGCGGCCGAAGTCGAAGATGCGCTGCCAGTTGGAGCCGCCGTCCCAGTAAACCCAGGCGGCGAAGCTGAAGGCGGCGGAGGCGGCGACGTCGGGCGGGAGCTGGACGTGCGAGGTGGCGCCGTCGAGGCGGAGGGCCTGGCCGGTCTTGCCGGTGGTGTAGGCGGGGCGGCCGGCGGCGACGGCGTTGTTGCCGAAGCCGGAGCGGTCGAGGGTGTCGCCGTCGAGGCCGAGCTCGGAGATGCCGCGGGAGCCGGTGCGCGGGATGCGTTGCGCGTAGCTGATCGGGGAGGCGTTGTTTTTGTAAACGGTGCCGGCGGGGGTGAGGCCGCCCTCGTCGTAGGTCATCTGGCGGACGCCCTCGACGCGGCTGTAAACGGCGTAGCGCTCGATGAAGGGGGCGTTGTCCATCATCTCGATGAACTCGCCGATGCGGGTGGCGTTTTGCGCGTAGGTGGGGTCGGCGCAGGTGGTCCAGTTGGCGCCGTTGTTGAACTCGGTGAGCCAGATGGGGCGGCCGGTGCGGACGTGGATGTCGTAGAGCCAGTTGTAGAGCTGGGTGGCGGTGTAGCCGCAGCGGTAGAAGTGGATGGCGACGTAGTCCACGCGCAGCTGGGCGGCGTCGGCTTTGTCCATGAACTCGTAGAGCCAGTTCACGCCGCCGTCGGTGACGGCCGGGGAGCCGACGCGCAGGCCGGTGGCGAGCAGTTCGGGCCAGACGGAGATGGCGGTGTCGATGGAGCCCTCGCCGAGGGTCTCGTAGGCGTCCTCGACCGGGTTGTCGGGTTCGTTGAAGCCGAGCAGGTGGGTGGAGTCGGGTTTGTTGGTCGGGTAGCCGGGCCACCAGCGTTGTTGGCGGATGGGCACGTATTCCCAGTCGAGCGGGGAGTTCTGGTTGTTGTCCCAGTTGTAGAACCAGGAGGAGTCGAGGGTGGCGGCGGAGACGTCGCAGGAGCCTTTTTTCGAGACCCAGCGCCAGGGCAGCACGCGGACGAAACGGATGGCGTTGTCGAGTTCGGCGGGGAGGCGACCGATCTCGAGGTCGCCGTCCTGGGCGATGTAGATCTGGCTGGGGCCGGCGCCGTTGGTCTGGGTGGAGAAGGTCGCCATGTAGCCGCGTTTCAGCTTGAAGGAGCTGATGTTGCGGTTGAGCGAGCCGAGGGCGCCGGCGCTGTTGTAGTAGGTGTATTGGGAAAAGGACGACGCGGAGCCGGAGAAGTCGGGGCCGGCGAAGGCCTGCAGCGGCTGGAACGAGGGCGCGTGCGGCAGCACGATGGCGCCGAGCTCGTGCTGAACGACGCGGCAGTTGGAGCCGTTGACGGCCGCGGAGCCGTTGATGCGCAGCTGCGAAAGGTAGGAGGAGACGACGACGGAGGGCCGGACGTTGGTGAAGAGGACGGCGCAGTCGGTGGAGGTGAGATTGACGACCGAGCCCGACAAGGGGGCGCTCGCGGCGGTGAGGCGGAGCTCGCTCTTGCCGCTCAGGGTGATGGTGGCGCCGGAGAGGGAGGCGTGGGTCTGCACGCCCTCGGTGATGGAGACGGTCTGGGCGGAGGTGATCGCCGGCAGGGCGAGGGGGGCGAGGCAAATGAGGGCCGCGGCCAGGCGACGGCGGAACGGGGCGGGGATGGGCATCGGGTGGGGACTCTAAACGTGGGCGGGGCCGTTTGGTAGGGGTGGAAAAGACGGGAGTGCTTTTAACGTAAACTGCCCTCGGGCGGACGCGAGCGGCGACGCGGGAAATTCTCGCCGCGGGCGCGGCGACCGGCACGGCGGCCGGGGGCGCGACCGGGTGGAGGCCGGATCGGGGCGGACCGGACGCCGGGCGCACTTGGGTCTGGCGTCGCGCGGGCGGAGGCGGAACCTCGCCGGTTTTGCCCGTCCCACTCCCTTGCTCCTCGCCGCCATGGAACGCGATTCGCTCCCGCTCGACCGCCGTCTTCGTCAGGAAATCCTGCTCGCCCGCGAACGCGTTTACCGCTTCGGCGAGCCGACGCCGCTGGAGCGGCTCGAATTGCCCGGGACGGAGCCGGGGCCGGAGGTCTGGGTGAAGCGGGAGGACTTGTCCCCGGTGAAGGCCTACAAATGGCGCGGCGCCTGCAACCGCATGGCGGTGCTCTCCGCGGCGGAGCGGGCGCGCGGCGTGGTGACGGCCTCGGCCGGCAACCACGCGCAGGGCATCGCGCTGGCCGCGCGCAAGCTGGGCGTGCGGGCGCGCATCCACATGCCGCGCTCGACCCCGCGGGTGAAGCAGGAGGCGGTGCGTCGCCACGGCGGCGAGTGGGTGGAGCTGGTCTTCTCGGGTGACAGCTACGACGAGGCGGTGGGCTCGGCCCGGGCGGACGAGGC
This sequence comes from uncultured Akkermansia sp., assembly GCA_966252115.1. Lineage (GTDB taxonomy): Bacteria > Verrucomicrobiota > Verrucomicrobiia > Opitutales > Opitutaceae > IMCC26134_A. Next base: position 10,355 of record CBINNW010000051.1, on the reverse strand, counting down.
GGCGAGCGGCGCGGTGTATGTGCATGCCTACGACGACCTGCTGGTGATGGCGGGGCAGGGCACGTTGGCCGACGAGGTGGTGCTTTCCGGGCACGGGCCCTTCGACGCGGCCTTTCTGCAGATCGGCGGCGGCGGCATGGCGGCGGGGGTGTCGAACTGGCTCGCGACCTACTGGCCGGCGATGGAGCTCGTCGGCGTGGAGGGCGTGGGGCAGGCCTCGATGCGGGCGGCGCTCGCGGCCGGCGCGCCGGTGGGGCTCGAGCAGGTGGACATCTTTTGCGACGGCACGGCGGTGCGAAAGGCGGGCGCGCTGCCCTTCGAGATCTGCCGCGCCACGCTCGCGCGGGTGGAGACCGTGACCAACGCGGAGGTGAGCACGGCGATCCGTGTGTTGTGGGAAACCCTGCGCTGCGTGTCCGAGCCCTCGGGCGCGATGGGGCTGGCGGCGGTGTTGAAAAACCGTGCGGCCCTCGCCGGCAAACGCGTGCTCGTGGTCGTCACCGGGGCGAACATCGACTTTTTGCAACTCGGCCTGATCGCGCAGTCCCAGGGCGCGGCCGGCGCGCGCACGCGCACCCTGCGGGTGAATATCCCCGAGCGTCCCGGCGCGATGCTCGGGCTGCTCGACGGCTGCTTCGCCGGGCTGAACATCGCCGACTTCCAGTATGGCAAAACCGACGGCCGCGAGGCCTGGCCGGTCTTCACGCTCGGGGCGGCGGACGCCTCGTCGCTCGAGTCGCTGCCCGCGCGGCTGGCCGCGGGCGGGCACGCGTGGGAGGACGTGGCGGACGCGGAGGACGTGGCCTTCCGCGCCATCCCGCTGCGCGGCGATCTGCTGGGCGAGCCGGTCTTTCTGCGGCTGGATTTCTACGAGCGCCCCGGGGCGTTGCACGACTTCCTCGGCACGCTGGTGCGCGACCGGGCGGACATTTGTTACTTCAACTATCGCCAGTCCGGCGAACGGATCGGTCGCGCCTTGATCGGGCTCGATTTTCCGGACGCGGCGGCGCGGGAGGCGTTTCTGGCCACCTTGCCGGAGCACGGCGAGGGCTACCGGAGCTGCCGTCCGGTGGACGCGGCGACGCGCTCGCGGCTGCTCGGACGGGCGGGGACGGTGGCGGGTGGCGGCGCGTTTCGAACCTTGGCCGGGGACGGCCAACGTTACGGCGGGCCGACAGGAGGTGTAGGGTTGGCCGTCCCCGGCCAATCTCGCCGGCAGGGCGCGGCTCAGGGCGCGGCTCAGGGCGGCGGGGATACGGCCGGCGGGGAAGGGCCGCGCGGAGCATGACGCCGATCTCGCACGCGCTTCTGCCGCTGGTGTTGGCGTATCGTCGGCTGCCGCGCGCCCCGGGGGCGACACGCGGCGGGCCGCCCTCGGCGCGGGCGAGCTGGATCGTGGCGGCGGTCGGCGTGCTGCCGGATGCGCTCGACCCGCATCTCACGCTGGCGGACCGACAGGCGAGCTGGTCGCACACGCTGGCGGCGGCGGGAGGCGTGGCGGTTTTGTTGATGACGGTTTCCGCGCTGTGGCCGCGGGTGCTGGGGCGCTCGGTGGCGGTCTGGGCGGCGGGGGCCTACCTGCTGCACCTGGCCGCCGACGCGTGGAGCAGCGGGGTGGCGATGCTGGCGCCGGTGTCGCCCCGGATGGTGGGCGGCCCCTGGTTGACGCCCGTGTGGTGGATCGTCTGCGACGGGGTTTTGCTGATCTGGCTGTATTTCGCCTATCGGTGGTGGCCGCGGTGGCGCGGGAGGCGCTGACCGGGCAGGGCGGAAGCGGAGACGCCGCCGGCGGTGGCGGGGCGCGTTCCGAACCTTGGCAGGGGGCGGCCAACGTTACGGCGGGCCGACAGGAGGCGTGGGGTTGGCCGTCCCCGGCCAATCTCGCCGGCGGGGCGCGGCTCAGGGCTGCGGGGGGCGGCCGGCTTTTTTGCAGGCCTTCTGGTAGGTTTTGAGGATGGCCTTGTCCGCCTTGATCGCGGGCGCGATGAGGAAACAGCTCTCGTAGGTCGTGGCGAGTTTGGTCCAGTCCGCGGCGGCGGTGTAGCAGTCGATGAGCAGTTGTTTGAGGTCGAGGTCGGTCGGGAGGCCGGTCTCCAGTCTCTCCGCGATGGCGGTGGCCTCGGGAATCCTGCCCCGGTCGCGCATGTATCGGGCGGCCTGATACAGGGTGACGGACAGTTGGCCGCCGCGCGCGAGGTCGGCGAATCGTGCGTCGGCCTCCTTGGTCCGGCCGGAGATCTCCGCGACCCGCGCCTCGGCCAGGGCGAGCTCCTCGCCCGCGTTCACGGCGCGCAGGTTGTCCAGAAGCTGGCGCACCTCTTTTTCGCCGATGAGGCAATAGGCGTCGGAAAGATTGGCGTTGATCACGGTGGCGACCGGAGCGCGGTGGCCGCCGACATCCATTTCCGCCTCGTTCGCCCCGACCGCGACCACGGCCTGGTCGAGGAGTTTTTGCAAGGAGGCGACGATGTCGGGCAGCTTGTCCCGCTCGATGTGCGAGCCCATGTGGCAGGACGAGCACTCCCGCACCACGCGCACATGGCCGCCCATGGGAACGATGGGGATGAAATACAGGTGTCCCCACTTGCGGGCGTCGTAGCTCTCCTGGGGGGCGACTTTTCGGCAGTGCGGGCAGGTCCCGTGGCTGCGGACCTGGTTCTTTTTCCCATACATTCGGCTACCGTAGATGATCATGGCGGATGGGCGTAGATGCTCGGGCGGAGGAGGAAACGCAATCGCGCGGTGCGGCGTCTGCGCCGGCCCCGACGCGCTCCCGTGGTGATCGCCGGATGCCGCGTCGGCCACTCCGACGACATCGCTCCCGCCGCCGTTTACCTCGCCTCCGACGACTCCTCCTGGGGCACCGGCGAAACCCAAACCACCGCAGGCGGCCTGCACGGGTGAACCCTGCTCGTTCGCTACTTCGGTATGAATGCAAGAACAGGAAATCGTCAAAAACGTGTTCGCCGAGACTTCCACTAAAATCCACGATTCTTGCCATGTCTGACCATCTCACCAGCCCTGCTGCCACCGGTGATAGGGGCGGAAGCTTTGAGCAGTTGGTGGATGTCTGTTACCTATCCTATCTGCTGACCCAAGGCACGCCACCCTTCATGCGCGGCGGGACTTTGGACGAGGTGCATCTCCAATCCGAACACCTCGGATGGGCTACCGATGATCTCCTCTTGGTCGGCACGGTAGCGGGGCACACGCGCAAGGTGGCGATGCAGGCCAAGAGTGCGCTGACGACCTTCACGGCCGAGAATGAGGAGTGCTTGAAGGTTTTCGCTGACGCTTGGAAAGACTTCAACAACGCGATAATTTTCGACCCGAAACACGACGGCATCGTCCTCGTCTGTGGCCCGCTGCCGCCGGCGACCTACCGTCGATGGCGAACCATGCTGGATGCCGCCCAAGCCGCGCTGGATGCCGCCGATTGGCTACGCCGCCTCGCACTCCCTTGCTATCTCGGACAAGGTGCAGCTAAGGCGATGGAGACGCTCCGCGCGCTCCTCGGCGCCGCCAACGGTTCGCCGGTAACGGACGCCCAACTCTGGGCATTCGCAAAGGTGTTTGATTTCCAGTGGCTCGACCTCTTGGAAGCGGGCAGCTCGACCGAGGCGGCGGTCCGTTCTCTGCTCGCGATCACCGCCAGCCCTGGCGCGCTGAGCCCTGGAGATGCCGCCGCCCGCAGCTGGGGCGACTTGCTCGCCATCGTGTTGGCAAAGGGTCCGACGATAGCCGCGAGCTATGACTACGCCAAGCTGCCGGCCGACTTGAGACAGCGCCATGAAAAGGCCCCCAGTTTAACCGCCGCGACGCGGTCTGCGGTCGCCGCGCATTCGGTGATCGTGGAACGCGGAGTGCGCACGACCATCGGCGGCAAGCTGGCGCTTGCCCGCACCGACCTCGTCGCCACGGTGCAGGGGGCTTGCGAGGAACACCGCATCCTCTGCGTCAGCGGGCCGGCCGGCTCTGGCAAGTCCGGCGTCGCGAAGATCGTGTTCGACCAGATGAAAGCGCAGGGCCTCGCCGTTGCCTTCCGCGCTGAGAGTTTCGGGACGCCGCACCTCAACGATGTATTCACTCCCCACGGATTCACCGCCGAGCAATTGCTGGCCCTCGCCGCGTCCCATCCCCGCAAGTGGATCTGGGTCGAAAGCGTTGAGCGCCTGCTCGAAAAGCCCGAGCGCCACGCCTTTCTCGACCTGCTACGCCTCGCGGCCGACGATCCCAGCTTCCGACTCATCCTGACCTGCCGAGACTATCAGGTGGAAGCGATCCGCTCCGCGACCTTCGCAACCGCCGGACTGGAGTTTGTCCACGTGGCCGTGCCGGGCCTGACCGACGGGGAGCTGGCGGAGGCCGCCCGGCAGATGCCGGCGCTCGCAATGCCGCTAGGTGTGCCCCGGCTGCGCGAATTGCTCCGCAATCTCTTCATTCTGGAAAAGGCGGCCGGGCTCAACTGGGCCGCAGGCGGCTCCCTGCCGCAGAATGAACGAGAATTCAGGGCCAAGGTCTGGCGCGAGGTGATCCGGCGCGATGACCGGCCGGCCGGCGGAATGCCGCAAAGGCGGGCAACCGTGTTCATCGAAATCGCCATGCGCCGCGCGCTGAAACTCGAAGCCTTCGTCGATGCCAGCGACCTCGATCCCGACGTGCTCCGGCAACTGAAGGACGACGGGCTCACGGTTTCGCCCGCAAATGACGACGCTTGGGTCGCGACTGCCCACGACGTGCTTGAGGACTGGGCGCTCTTGGAATGGCTGACTCGGCAATGGCGTCGCCACGAAACCGACATCCCGGGTTTTCTGGCTCAGGTTGGCACGTTCCCGGCGCTGCGCCGCGCTTACCGTCGCTGGCTCACCGAGTGGCTCGACGCAGACCCCGCCGCGGCCGACCACTTCGTCATCGGCGTGCTGGCCAGCACCGCCGCAGCACACTGGCGCGACGACACTCTGGCCGCCACGCTGCTGTCCTCAACGGCGGCCGGCTTCATTGTCCGCAACGAGGCAACCTTGGTCGCGAACAACCTCGCGCTCCTGCGCCAGTGCATTCACCTCGTGCGAATGGCGTGCAAGACGAGCCCGCCGTGGCTGCAAGACCGGGCGGCAACCAGTGTGGTCCCGTTGATGCCGGAGGGCCCGGCATGGGGAGCCATTGTTGACTTGGCCTACAAGCACCTCGGCTCTTTCGGCCCGTCCGACCGGCCGCTGCTCGTCGGATTGCTGACCGACTGGTCGCTTTCGGTCACGGCCGCTCAGCCATATCCCGCCGGTGCCGACTCCGCCGCGCGCATGGCTCACCAACTGATGCCCGCCGAGGAGGACTATGCGTTCCGCTCGGACGAGCTAAACCAAGCGCTCGCAGCGGTCATGCTCAAGGTGCCGAAGCCAGTGGAGAAGGAACTGCACGAGCGGGTGCGGGCCAGCGCGGAAGACGACCGGTGGGACCGCCACCGGCCCGGTCTGGCCGGCCATATACTGAACCACTACAAGGCCGCAGCCGTCGCCCGTGATTATCCGGACTTGGTGATCGAATCCCTTGAAGGCTACATCGGACTGAATCCACGGGAAAAGCCTGCGCGGCATCGTTATCATCGGCGGGAAATGGTCGAGGCCTTCGGCCTGCCCGCCCGGCTGGAGTTGGAGGATCACGCACATAGCGCCTACCAAGGACCGTTCCTCAACCTGCTTACTTATCATCCGGCCAAGGGACTCGACCTCATCATTCGCGTGATGAACTTCAGCGCGGCCGCCTACGGTGACCTGGACCGCCACACCGAACTCATCGAAAAGCCTGTCCAAGTCGCCTTGCAAATGCCCGACGGCACCGAGGTCGAGCAGTGGGCCAACAGCCGCCTTTGGCGGATGTATCGTGGCACCTCGGTCGCGCCCCACGTTCTGTGCTCCGCGCTCATGGCGCTGGAGGAATGGCTGTTTCGCCTCGCGGAATCAAAGCCGGATGAGCTGGAGAATACCCTACTCGACCTACTCCGGCGCAGCAATAACGTGGCCGTCACCGCCGTTGTCACCAGCGTCGCTCAGGCTTATCCCGTCTTGGCCGGGACGGCGGCTGTCGCGCTGCTCACCTGCCCACCGTTTTTTCATCTCGACCGTGGGCGGTTCGTTTCGGACGGCTGCAATCACGACAAGATTTTCGGGGAGGCCTTCCCGCCGCTGGATGCCGAGCATGCCCTATTCACCGCCGAGCGGAGCCACTCGCACGAACGAGCGCACCGCCGAGAGACTTTGGAGTTACTGGCCGTGCGGCTGCAGTTCGGCCACCATCGCGCGGCGGTGCAAAAGCTGCTCGATGACTATCAAGCTGAGCTGCCGCCAGTCGCCGAGCAGGACGAGGAAATCAAGTTGTGGCGCCTCCTTCTGCACCGGATCGACCTGCGAAACTTCGCGGTGGTGGAAACCTTGCCTGATGGCCGCCGATTGATCCAACCCACCGCTCCGGCCAGCGATGTGCAGGCCGTGGTCGAACAACATCGGCCAAATATGGAGCGCACCAACCAGCGTATGGGCATCTGGCTGTGGGCCATGCAGTGTTGGGAGAAAAAGGCTGATGGATCCAGCGACCCGAAGGAGTGCCAGCCCGGTTGGCGGAGGCCCAGAAAATGGGGCTTGAAGAGGAGACCAGCCGGATCGAGGAACGGTTGGAGGGAGCCGCCGTGCCCCAGATCGCCGCGATCTGCATCCGGGACCACTGGGATGAATTGCTCCCTGAACAGCGCGATTGGTGCGTCGCCTGCGTGTGTCACAGCGCCGCCGAAGGCGGGGACAAACACGACCGGGTGGCGAACATGATGCGCGGCACCCTCGATCTAAACCGGGCGGCGGCGGAGATCCTGCCCGTCCTGCTGGGCAAGGCCCTGGCGGAGGCGCAGCGCAAACAAGTGCTGGGCAGCCTCGCGGTCGCCATAACCCATCCCGAAGACAGCCTCCGGACGGTCACGGCCCAGGCCGTGGGTCGCCTCTTGTGGGAGAACGATCCGGCGCTCGCTTGGTGCTGCGTGGGCGCGTTGGTGAAGGAAGCCTGCCTTCTGAAGGAAGCTCGGAAGCGCGAATTCGAAACCCCGTTCGACGAGCGCGCCCCCAGGGAGGAAAGCGAACACGCGGCGGCGGAGACCGTCAGACCAATGATCATCGCCGGCCAGCCGGTTGACCGAGCCCCACTCCTCGCACTGCCGCTCGGCGACGGTTCCGGCCACAATCTGCTCCCTGCGATCCTGGGCATCACGGTATTGGCACCGTCAACCGACCCGTTGGCGGTTGAATTCTTCGGCCATGTCGCAGCGACTCTCGCGCGCGACTGGGCTTGGGAGGCGGAGCACGGGCGTCGGCCCACGAACTCGAAGTTCAATGACGACGAGGAAGGGCTCGACTACGAAAAGGAGCTCTTGCTGGCGGAGCACCTCGCGCAATTCCTGCTGAACCTGAGGCCGGAGGAAGCACTCCGGGTGGCGGCACCGGTGCTCGACACCGTCCTCATGCATCCCGAGCGGGGCGGCGCCTTTCTCGAACGCCTGATCAGATCGCAGGATTATCGGAAGCCGACCCCGACCTTCTGGGCGCTTTGGCAGGCAATTCTGGATCGGTTGGTGGAGGCGATAATCAAGAAGGCTCCCGAAATCAAAAACGGACGTATCGGGAGATTGCTGGAAATGATTTTTCTCGGTGTGCGTTGGAAGCCCGACACTCGCGACTGGCTTTCGCTTGCGGGCGAAGAACATCGAATCGAGACGGCATTCGCTTTTTTCGCGCCGAATGCCGCCATTATTGCGCACTACTTGGATTTCCTGCGCCGGATCGGCTCTACGCGCCTGCTTCCGGCGGCGCTGGTGGCGGTCGCCCAACGGGTCGCTACGAAATCGGCGGCTCACCTTCTTTCGCCCTATTCGGTAAGAGCCCTCGAAGAAATTCTTGGTCGGTTCATCTATTCCGACCCCAGCAAGCTCAAGGCCAAGCCAGAGCTGCGGGCGGCTAGCTTGGTGCTCCTCGACGCCTGTATAGAAATGGGCTCTTCAGTCTGCTATCGGCAACGTGATGACTTCCTGACGCCGACTGCCCGCAAGTAATCCGGAAGCGAACAAATGGGGCGTGGCAGCCCAACCGACGATATGGAGCCGGCGGAAGTTTGGGAGCATGTTTGGCACCTAACTAAAACCTCACTCGTAGTGATACCGCGCCTGGGCCACCTGGATCGTCTTGCCCTCCACGCGATACACCAGCCGATGCTCGTCCGTGATGCGGCGGGACCAGAATCCGCTCAGCGCGTGCTTCAACGGCTCGGGTTTTCCGATGCCCTCATACGGGCTGCGCGAGATGTCCTTCAGCAGTTCGTTGACCTTCTTGAGGATCTTTTTGTCGAACTTCTGCCAATACAGGTAGTCCTCCCACGCGCGGGACGAAAACTGGATGTTCATCCGGCGAGCTCTTTCAGCGATTTGGTGACTCCCGCTTTCTTCTTCGGCCCGTTCAGCTCCGCCACCGACTCCAGCAAGCGCCGCGCGTTCGCCGGCGCCCGCAGGAGATACGCCGTCTCCTGCAAGGACTCGTAATCCTCCAGCGACATCATCACCACCGCCTGATCGCGATTGCGCGTGATGATGACCGGGTCGTGATCCGCGCAGACCTTGTCCATCGTCGAGGCCAGATTCTCCCGTGCTGCCGTGTAGGTGATGGCGTTCATTTGGACGGGATGCTGTCCATTTCGGGTTTTGTGTCAAATGCCCGTCGGTCGCGCCCTTTCGGGGAAGGTTCCAACTCAAAACGTAGTTGGTATAACTGGGCGGAGGCGGTGCGGGGCGGCGGCGAAACCACCGGCTTTTTTTTGATTTTTCCGAGTTTGCTTTGGTCCCCCACGGCGCTTGTTGGTTGGCAAGTTATTCACATTATGCCGGCCCGAATGATTCAGGCGCCTCGGCCCAATCAGATCTACCGAAACGGAATTCTGTGCATGGTCCTTTTGTCGGGGGCCAGCGCCCAGACTTGGACCGGCGCGCTCTCCACCGACTGGGCCACCGCCGGCAACTGGAGCACCCTCGCGGTGCCCGGTCCAGGCGACACGGTCACGTTTTCCGCCAACACGGCCGCGGACCCGAGCATCGGGGCGCTCGCGACGGCGGTGGGGCGCATCGATTTCGTGCCCGGCACCGATGCCGAGGCGCTCGCGGGCAGCGGCGTGCTCGGGCTGGCCGGCAGCGGCGGCTTCGGGGTGAGCAACACCTCCACCCGCACCCACACCTTCGCCATGCCGTTCGCGCTGGGCGGCGATCAGAGCTGGGAAAGCGCGGGCGCGGGCGCCGGCGGGCTGACCTTCAACGGCGCCGTGGATCTGGGGGCCTTCGCGCTCACCATCTCGGCGGCCGGCGGCAACACGGTCGCGCTCTCCACCGGCGCGGGCGACGTGATCTCGGGCGCCGGCTCCCTCGCCAAGACCGGTGCCGGCACGCTCACGCTCGGCGGCGTGGCCAACACCCACGGCGGCGGCACCACGATTTCCGACGGGCTGGTGACCTTCGGGCACAACGCCTCCTTCGGCACGGGCACGCTCACGCTCGCCGGCGGCAATCTGCGCACGACGGCCGACCGCACGCTGGCCAACGCGCTCGTGCTGTCCGGCCCCGTCACGTTTTCGGGGGCGGCCGGGGTGGACATGGTTTTTTCCAGCACGTCCGTCTCCGGCTCGGGCACGGTCACGGTGGACAGCACCTCCGCCTCCGGCACCGCGATGAGCCTGGGCTTTTCCGGCGCCGGCATAAGTTTCGCGTCCGATTTTGTCCTGGCGGACACGATCACCCAGCTGCGCAGTCGCAACACCACCGGCACGCAGGTCTTCTCGGGCACGATCTCGGGGGCGGGGCAGTTTGTGCGCGTGGGGAACGGCGGCATCACCGATCTGGCCGGGGCGAACACCCACGCCGGCGGCACCACCCTTTCGTCGGGCACCCTGCGACTCGGCGACGACGCCTCCGTCGGCACCGGCACGGTCACGCTCGGCACCGGCACCCTCGCCTCGCTCGGCGGGGCGCGCAGCATCGGCAACGTCGTCACGCTCGCCGGCAACACCACCCTCGCCGCCGGCGACGACTTCACCTTCACCGGAGCCGTCACGCTCACCGGCAACCGCACGCTCACGGTGCTGAACACGACGAGCTTCGACGGCGTGGTCGGGCAGAGCGGCGGCGCGCGCAGGCTCACCAAGGCCGGAGCGGGCACCCTGATCCTGAACGGGGCCAACACCCACGCCGGCGGCACCACGCTCTCGGCCGGCACGCTGCTGGCGGGTAACAACGCCGCCTTCGGCACCGGCACGCTCTCGCTGGGCAACGCCACGGTGGGGGC
>CBINNW010000050.1:0-34568 GCA_966252115.1 uncultured Akkermansia sp. | reverse complement strand
GGGCGGATGCTTCGGTGGATGGGTGCTTCGGCGCGCGCTTCGGCGGGGATGCGGTGGGGATGCGGCGGGAAGGCATTTTTTGCGACACGGAGGGCACGGAGGCCCGGCCATGGAGGACACGGAGGCACGGCGGTCCGGGTGTGCGCCGCCTTCGGCGCGCGTGGCCCCTGCGCGGCGCGCCCGGCGGTCGCGCCCTACCGTTGGGGAAGAGCCCGATCTAGAACCCGACCGCAAGGCCCCCTCCCCGCCCTGCCGCAGGGCGGGGCCTTCGCAGGCTGGAAACGACAAAACGCCGCCTCCATGTGCCCAAGGAGGCGGCGAAACCGGGCATCCGCTCCGCCCGCAGGCGGAGGGGGCTCAGAACCAGAAGGTGGGAGTGCCGGCGGATAGAACCGAGAACCCGGAGTTCCAGGATCGCCAAGCCACATGGCCGTCCACGTAGCCGGCGTGGCCGCCGGTCGGCTTGCGCCCGTCCAGATGATTGGTGTCGTTCACCGGCAGACCTCCGGCGACACCTTGAAAGTCCGAACCGCTGGAGATGACCGCATCCACCACCAAGGGCCTGCGGCTGGCCGGCAAAACAACCGGATCGTTGGTGCCTATCTTGACCGTGTAGTCCGCCTGGACGCGCTCGTTCAGATACGGCGCGACCACCCGCTTGGTCCCGGGGACCAGCAGGACGTAACTGGTCACCGCCCAGTTTCCGCCAAACTTGTAGAGCTGCTCCTTGTCCAAGTCGCCGAGCATCCGGTTCGAAGGGCAGTAGAGCGCCTCGCGGCCGGCGGTGTTGACCACCTCTTGAATCAGGGCGTGGCTGGTATCCCAAGGCCACGAGCCCCCGCTGTTGGCGGGAAACTTGAAGTTCTTGCTTTGGTTCGCCTGGTTGATGAGGCCGATGGTGAGCTGGCGGACGTTGCTCATGCATTTCGCGCGCTTGGCGTGTTCGCGCACCCGCCCCACCGTGGGGATGAGGATGGCGGCGAGGATGCCGATGATGGCGATGACAGTCAGAAGCTCGATAAGCGTGAAGCCCCCGTTGCGACGGGACCGACGTGGGAAATGGGTTTTCATGTTCTGAGTGGGGACGAACTGAGGTGGCCCCCGACCGCCGAAAGCGACGGCCGGGGGAATGATGTCTCCCTGCGGGAGACGGGGTTTAGGTCAGGGGGCGGTGACGACCAGGCGCAGGAAGCGACGCGCCTGGCTGGTCAGCGCCACGGTGTCGGTGTAGGTCTCGGTGCCCGCGCTATCGAAGGGATCGTAGGTGTGCGCGGTGCTCCAGCTCGTCAGGTCGTTGCTCGCCTCGATGCGATACACCAGGGTGATGTCTCCGATGTGGCTGAAGCTCAGGCTGAGGAACTGGCCGGAACGCGCCACCGTCACCGGAAGGGACCCGGCCGCCTTCGGGTTGGTGCCGAGGGCGTATTCGAGGAGGTTGGACTGGCCGTCCTGATCGGGGTCGGCGGTGTTGGCCGCATCGCCCTCGTTGGCGGAGGTCCCGAAGTGGGTCTGCCGCCAAGTCTGCATGGCGCTCAGGCTGGAGAGCGGCGTGGCCGACACCGGATCGCTGTCCGCGCTCTGCGCGAGGCTGTTGGCCGCGGCCACCGTGTAGTAGTAGGTGGTGCCACCGGTCGCGTTGTTGTCGGTGTAGCTGGTGCCGACCGTCACGCCCTGGCTGATCGGGGTGTAGGGACCGGTGATGGCGGTGGCGCGCTTGATGGTGTAGGTCGAGGCGCCGGCGGAGGCCGTCCAGGAAAGGTCCACGCGGTCGGGCCCGACCGTCGCGGCCAAACCTGCGGGAACAGGCGGAGCGACGTCGGTGCCGGTCACCAGAAGCTGGAAGCCCACGAGCGGGATGCGACCGGCGTCGGAGTCGGGCCCGAGGGTCCAGGACACCGTGCCGTCGGCCGCCACGACGCCGGTGAAGGTCGCGTAGGCAGCGGAAGCGCCACCGGTGGTCTCGAGGTTATTGTCCTCGATCTTGCGACCGGCGTCGCCGAAGGCGCCGTTGCCGATGGTGGTGGTGGCGACCGGAGCGGTGGCGAGGTGGTTGTTGGCACCGGCCAAGGTCACCGTGGCGGTATCCGAGGTGCCCAGGGTGGCGGGTTCCGTGCCGGTGGGCACCTGACCGGGGTATCCGTTTTCCCAGTAGGCCGTGGTGAGCTTGCCGTAGGCATACACCATCAGGGTCACCTGCTTGCCGGCGAGGGCCTGCAGGCCGCCGACCGTGGCGGTGAGCGGCGTGGTCTGGTTGTCGGTGTAGAGGTAATCGCGGGAGAGGGCGAGCGCCGCGCTGGACGCGATGGCGCCGACCGCGGTGTTGTCCTCCACCCCTCCGGCGTTGGCGTAGCTGAAGCTCACCGAGGGCAGGGACAGCCCGGTCGATTCGCGGGCCAGCGGGCGGGTGGCGGCGCCGGCCGCGCCGAGGATGCCGTTCCACACCGTGGTGCCCGTGCCGAGGTCCGCCACCGTCGAGGTGCCGTCGGCGCGGAGGATGCCCTCGCCCGTCTGGGTCGGCGAGGCGGCGGTGTTGAGGTCGCCGTTGATCAGCAGCGAGCGGGTGGCGTCCACCACGATGAGCGAGGCGCCGCGCGTGGTCGTCACCGTGCCCAGCGCGGACGTGTCGGTGATGACCAGGCTGTAGTTGCCGCTCGATGCGCCGGTGACGTTGCTCAGGTTGAGCGTCGCGCCGGTCTCGCCGGGGAGGTCGGCGCCGTCCTTCTTCCACTGGTAGGCGAGCGTGCCCGAGTTCTGGGAGACGGCGGTGGCGGCGAAGCTCACGTTGGCGCCGCCACGCACGATCTTGGATGCCGGGGCGCTCGACACGACGATGGGATAGGCCGCGCCCGCGGGGGTGCGGTCCACGATCTCCACCGCGGCGATGCCGCCGGCGTTCCTGTTCAACACCGAGTCGATCGCCGTGATGGTGAGATCGGTGCCGCTGACGCCGGCGAAACGCACGAAGGTCGCGGGGGGCGTGACCAGGGCGTCGGAGCGGGTGAGCGAATCGCCCATCGCCACCGGCACGGTGTAGGGATTGGCCGCGTCGGGCACCGGCGTGACGGTGTAGCTGTCGTGCTGGAGCACGCGGTAATAGTAGGTGGGCGCGCCCTCGCGATCGATACGAAGGCTGCCGACCTCGCCGTTGGCGCCGCCGGCCACGTGGACGTAAACGTCGTAGCTGGCGTAGGGAATATTGGATACGGTCACGCTGGCGCCGGCGGCGAGGCGGGACTCGATGTAGCCGTGCAGGAGCAGGCCGTTCGGGGTCTTCGCGGAGACGGCACCGGTTCCCGACTGGGCCGACCAGGCGCCGACGGCGTTCCAGGTCGCGCTCACCGCCGCGGAGCTCGAAGCGTCGGACTCGAGCAGCGGGAGCGGCGTGCTCTGGACGGCGACACCGGTGACGGAGGCGGAGTTGTTCCAGTTGGCCATCGGGTAGGTGCCGGCGGATTGAGCGGCGGACAGGGTGCCGAGCTCCTTGGACCAGTTGTTGGTGCCGGTGGCCGCGCCGACGAAGTTCAGACCGATGGAGCGGGCTCCGGCGGAGGGAACATCCAGGACACGCAGGCGCGTGGTCGCGGTGGTGGTGAGCGGGCTGCCGACCGAGGCTCCGGCGGAGTCGGTGACGACGACGGAATACGCGCCGTCGGCGGCAAGCGTGACGGAGGAGCGGGAGAGCGTGGCGGCCGTTTCTCCGGGCAGCAGGGTGCCGTTCTCATACCATTGGTAGCTGAGCGTGCCCCCCATGTTGGAGCTGGCGGTGGCGGTGAAGACCACGTCGGCCCCCGGATAGACGGTGGTCTGGGTCGGCGAGACGCTCGCGGTGGGCGGAATCACCAGCACACCGTCGGCGGTGTTGAGGAACTGGGCCGGGGCCAGCGCGGCGCGGGTGATGCGCACCTCGTCGAGGTCGCCGCGGAAGAAGTCCACGTCGCCCAGGTTGAAGTCGCCGCGTCCCACGGTCCAGGGCGTGTCGGAGCCGGCGGTGGGGACGAAGAGGCCGTTGAAACCGGTGACGGAGCCGACCTGGGTGCCGTTGACGTAGAGCTTGAGGGTGCCGGCGCCGGCGTCGCCGACGGCGGCGACGTGATACCAGGTGTTGATCGCGGGAACGGTGGTGCTGTTGATCTGGATGTTGCGATTATCCTTGGTGATCAGCTCGACGCGGAACCCGGCGGCGCTCTTCGAGAGGTAGAAGAGACCCTGGTTGCCGAGTCCCTGGCCGCCGCCGACGCCGACGACCGCGGAGTCGTCGCGGCCGACGATGGTCTGGGTGCCGGTGAGGTCGCTGAAGCGAACGAAGGCCTCGACCGTGAAGTTGGTGAGGGCGGTGCCGGCGAGAGCGCCGGAGCTCGGCCCGACGAGGCCGTTGTTGCCCGTGGCGGGGAAATTCGCGCCCAGGGTGTTGGCTTCGCCGGTGGCCGGCACGGTGGAGTAAGGCAGGGCGGCGTCGCTGTAGGTCGCGGTCCCGAGCAGGTTCAGATCGGAGCCGCCGATCGAGTCGAGCGCGGGCGAGATGTTCGCGCCGTCCGCGCCGTCCTCGAAGCGGTAGTAGGCGACGGCCAATTCGCTCGCGGGCTGGACGGTGATGGGCGCGAAGGTGACCGTGCTGGTGGTGGCCGGTTTGCCGGAGGCCTCGGCGGCGTGGTCGGTCACGATGACCGAATAGATGCCGCCGTTCGCCGCGTTGGCGTTGGCGACGGTGAGGGTGGCGCCGGTGGCGCCGGAGATGGCGACGGGGGTGGCGCCCGCGTCGGCCTGATAATACCACTGGTAGGTGAGGTCGCCGAAACCGGTGGCCGAGACGTTGAGCACGATGTCGGTGCCGCTCACGTAGGCGGTGCCCTGGCCGCCCTGGGTGACGGCGGGCGGCGGATAAACGAAGTCCGGATCGTTGATCACCCGCAGCACGCCGGTGGCGGGATCAAATTCGTAGAAGGCGCCGTTGACCGGGCGGACCCACTTGGCGGCGTTGAGGGTGAAATCGGGGACGGTGAAGGTCTCGCCGAAGGTCTCGGCAAGCGTGGAGACGTCCACGATTTGCCAGGAGTTGCCCAGCGTGGTGCTCGCGCCGGCGAGATCGAAGACGAAGTCGCCGTTGATGGTGAAGGTGCCGTTGCCGGTCACCTTGTTGTTCACGCCGTTGGCGCCGATGACGAATTTGAGCGAGGCGTTATCGGCGAGGGCGAGCCCGCCGCCGTTGATGGTGGTGTCGCCGGTGTAGGTGTTGACGGCGGTGAGCGTGAGCGTGCCGGAGCCGAGCTTGGTGAGACCGCCGTCGGTCGCGGCGTCACCATCGATGGAGCTGTGCAGCAGGGCCTGCGGAACGGTGAGATCGAAACCGTTGCTGTCGATGACGGCTCCGCCATCGCGCACGTTGACGCGCTGGGAGGCGCCGCCGAGGTCGATGAAGTTGGCGCTCGCCGCGGCGGCGCGCAGGGTGCCGCCGTTGAAGTTGAACTTCGCGTTGCCGGAATTGTTGTTGGTGACGATCTGGCCGATGGTCAGCGTGCCGCCGTTCAGGTTGAACGAGCTGTCGTAGGTGGCCTGGGTGGACGCGTAGTTGAGGTCCACCACGCTCGTGCCGCTGAAGGCGCCCGAGGCGTTGCCGGTCCAGCCGGTGATGGCGCCGCCGTTCAAGTTGACGAAGCTCGCGCCGCTGGCATTGGCGATGCGGCCGAAGCGGATGTCGGTGTTGGTGTTCAGGTTCAGGCTGCCGCCGGAGACCGTGATCTCGCCCTTGGAGGCGCCGTCGCGGCCCAGCATCAGCCAGCGCTCGAGCGTGCTGGCCACGTTGACCGTGCCGCTCGTGAGATTGAGCCGGCCGACGGAGTTGCCGGCGTGGCCGATGATCGCGTCGCGCTCGAAGCTGGCGGTGCCGCCGTTGACGTTGATGGTGCCCACCGTGTTGTCGGAGATGCCCACGCGCGTCTCGCCGCTGCCCGGCGTGGTCTGGCGGAACTGCGAGCTGCCGTTGAGATTGAGGGTGACCGCGGAGCCGGGCGACTCGGCGATGTTGACGGTGGTGGCGACGGTCAGCGAGGAGGTCCCGTTCAGCGTGATGGTGCCCTTGGGGAGGTTGGCCGCGTTGCCGGCGTTGAAGCCGGCGCTCATGTTCGTGGACGAGGCGGACGAACTGTCGTCCAGCGTCAGGTTGGAGGTGGCGGAGCCGTTGCCGTTGCCCCGCCCGACGCTCAACCAGTTGATATTTTCCAAGATGGCCGCGCCGGAGAGCCGGAGCGTGGTGTCGGTGCCCGCGCCGCCGTGGGTGGCCACGCCACCGATGACGATCTCGCCGCCGGAGTTGATGTAGGTCCCCCCGGCGAGGACCGTGGTGCCTTCGCGGAAGACCGCCGAGGAGGCGAAGTTCGCGCCGTCCGTGACGCCGTTGCCGCTGAAGGTGGCGCCGCCGGAGAGGGTCAGCGTGCCGGAGCCGGTCTTGAAGAGACTCAGGTTGCCGGCGCCGGAGGCGAACGCGCCGGACAGCGTGGTGGCGCCGGAGCCGGTGACGTTCAACACCTTCACTCCCGCGCTGCCGGCGCTGATGCCGCCGGCGAGAATGAGCGTGTTGGCGGCGCTGTTGTTGGTGGCCGCGTAGTAGGTGGCGGGGTCGCTCGCGGTGCGGGTGACGGTCAGGGCCAGGTTGGCGTTGAACGACTGGTCGGCGGCGACGCCCGCGTTGACCGTGATGGCGTTGCCGGCCGTGCCGAGCGTGAGGGTCTGGCCGCCGGCTCCGCCCGAGCCGATGGTGTAGGCCGCGGCCGAGGCGGTGTCGAAGAACACGGAGCCGACGGTCACGCCGGCGCCGAGATCGATGGTGGTGTTGCCGGCACCGGCGCCATTGAAGGTCGCGGTGTCGCCGGCGCCGGGGACGGGGGCGACGCTCCAGTTGGACGTATCCGACCAGGCACTACCGGCCGCTCCGAGCCAGGCGCCGCTGGCGGCGTGGACGGCCGACGTGGTGGCGAGGGACGAGGCGATCGCGAGGAGGAGCTTGGACGACAGCGAGCGACGGATGCGCGGACGTGAGTGAATATCGAGGGGCATGGGTTTTTGTGGGCTGAGTCGTTGGGCGCCGGCCTCCCCCGCATGGGACGAGGAGGGACAACCGGCACGGGGCTTGCCCGCGCGACCGACAGGCGACGCGGGAATGGGGAGAGGGATTCGGGCGCAGATTCCGCGGACGGTGGCCCGCGGACAATCGCCCGGCCTGTTTATCGTGTTAGCCTGCGCATCGACGATGGCGGCCCTCACGAGGCCGGCCCCGCGTGGTCCCCGGCGGTCGGCCCGCGTGCGCCGACGAGCCGGGCTCCCTGTCAGCCCGCTAACTGGATAAACCGCATATATCGGCGACGCGGGCGGTCCGCGCCCCTTTGGTTTACGGCGCCGCTCGATTTCGTTTCGACCGCGCATATCTTGAGGCATCACGCGCCTCCGCTCCTCCCCCGCCCCACCCCTTGGCAGCGGTCCCTCCGCCCCTTCGGACCACGCGCCGGACACCGTTCCCCAGCCCCCCCCCGATTTCCTCCCCCCTATGCGAATCCCCTCCCTCGTTCGTGCCTTCTTTGCACGAGCTCTTTGCCTGCTCGCGACCCTCGCCGGCCTGTCCCTCCAAGCCTACCCCTTCCAACACCCCTGCATCCCGACCACCCTGCAGGAGCTCGATACCATCAAGGCCAACCTCGACAAGGAGCCGTGGAAGTCCGGCTTCGCCGCCTTGGCCGCCGACGGGCGTTCAAAACTCACCTACGGGATGGGCGGCCCCTTCGAGGTGGTGAAACGCAACCCCAACGAAAACCTCTGGCCGTGGCGCAGCGACATGTCCGCCGTCAACAACCTCGCGCGCATGTGGTATTTCACCGGCGACCCGGCCTACGCGCAAAAGGCCCGCGACATCCTCATCGCCTGGGCCACCACCCACAAGGTCTTCGGCGGAAACGAATCCGGCCTCGACCTCGGCGACTACGCCCTCGCCTACGGCGGCGGCGCCAGCATCCTGCGCGGCACCTGGCCCGGCTGGACGCAGCAGGACACGATCACGGTCCAAAACTACTTCCGCAACGTCCTCTGGCCCGCCACCGCCGCCCCTTACAAGATCTCCGGCCCAGCCAACAAAGGCTCGCTCAACCTCGCCGCCGGCGCCGTCATCGCCGTCTTCTGCGACGACACCGCGATGCTCGACCATGTCGTGGACGTCTTCCGCAACTACCCCGGCGCCGGCCTGCCCAACATCACCGCCATCGGCCAGATGGGCGAGACCGGCCGCGACATGGGCCATGGTTTCAACGACCTCTACGCCCGCACCGTCACCGCCGAAATCCTCTGGAAACAAGGCGTCGATGTCTTCTCCGAATCGGACAACCGCCTGCTCGCCGCCGGCGAGTATCACGCCCGCAACACCTCGTCTCCGGCGGACACTCCCTTCGTCCCTTACGGCACCGTTGACTATAACTACTATGGAAATTCCGGAGCCGTGGTCAGCCAGGACCGGGGCGCCTACTACCTCCTCCAGAACGCCTACAAAAACCGCTTCGGCCTCCCCACCCCCTGGATCGACCGAAAATTGACGGAAGCGGGCATCCACGGCGGCAACTTCATCTTCGCCAAGACGGCCGACTTCAGCACCGCCACCCCGCCGCCGGCCGATCCGCGCCCGCCGGTTTCGCCCGCCTCGGACGGCCTCACCCTCACCACCCTCGGCACCCAGACCGCCGGCCGCAGCGCCTCCTACGCGGACGGCGTGTGGACCGTCACCGGCCTCGGCGGCGGAGTCTGGACCGATGGGACGGACGACACCCAGTTTGCTTACACCACGATGACGGGCGACTGCGCCATGGTCGCCCAGGTCACCTCGGTCACCTACTCCGGCTCCCAGAACGGCAAGATCGGCCTGATGATTCGCGACAACCTGATCGGCACCGTTTCGCAGCGCTCCTGGATCTCGATCACGCCCACCGCATCCGGCGATAACTTGATCGAAGCCCGCTCCACCGGCTGGACCGCGACCTGGGGCGGGAGCAACTGGGCCCGCCGCTCGCAAGGCCTGCCGCTCCCGCTGCCCTACTGGCTCAAGATCGAGCGCAAGGGCACCGTCCTCACCACCTACACCTCGCAGGACGGCACCACCTGGTCGCCCACCGTCAGCTCGGAGTTCGGCAACCTGCCGCCCTCCGTCCATGTCGGCCTCTTCGTGTGCAGCGGTAATGCCACGCCGAATACAGCCACCTTCGCCCACCTGTCCTACACCGGCGGCGCCGGCGGCCTCGTGACCACCCCGCCCGCGCCCGCCGCCATGCTCGCCAGCGGCTCCGCCAAGGCCATCACCCTGCGCTGGCTGCCCTCCTTCGGCGCCACCGCCTACGACATCCTCCGCTCCACCACCTCCGGCTCCGGCCACACGCTCCTCGCCGGTGATCTGCCCGCCGACAAGACCAGCCACGTGGACACCACCGCGGCCGCCGGCACCACCTACTACTACGTCGCCCGCGCCAAAAACTCCGCCGGCACCAGCGACGATTCACCCGAGTTTGGCGCGGCCCTGATCTCCCCGCCCTTGATCCACCTCGCCTTCGGCGGCACGGCCAGTGACAGCGCCAACGCGGGCGGGGCGAATGCCGGCATCACGGCTTTCGACCAAGACTTCGGCTCGTTTTGGTTCCCGGGCGTGCCGACCGGCTGGTTGCAGTATGACTTCGGCGCGAACTCCGCCCACGTCATCAAGCGCTACACCATCACCAGCGCCCCCCTCATCCCCGAGCGCGACCCGAAGAACTGGCAGTTCCAGGGCTCCAACGACGGCGCCACCTGGACCACGCTCGACACGCAGACCGACCAGACCTTCCAGTGGCGCACCTACCAGCGGGTCTTCGACATCACCAACACCGACGCCTACCGCTACTACCGGCTCAACGTCACCGCCAACAACGGCGACGCCTCCTTCCTGCACCTCAGCGAACTCGGCCTCTGGGGCGATAGCGGACGCGTCGTCCCGAGCGGCTCCTACGTCCTCGCCGTCCGCCACACCAACCAGGTCGTGGACCTCGCCGCCGGCGCCACCGCCGACGGCACCGCGACCGTCCAATCCACCTGGGCCGCCACCGACACCCAGCGCTGGCAACTCGACTGGCAGGGCGACGGCCTCTATCGCGCCACCAACGTCGCCACCCAGGCAAGCGGCGCCAAAGCCCTCGACAACGGCGGCTCCTCCACTGCGGGCGACAACCTCGTCCTCCAACCCGTGAACGGCGGCACCGGCCAGCTCTGGAAAATCACCCCCGACGGCGACGGCTTCGTCCGCATCGAATCCGCCCACAGCGGCCTCGTCGCCGAGGTCGTCGGCGCGTCCTCCGACGACGGCGCCAACATCGTTCAATCTCCCCGCAGCGGCGCCGACAGCCAGCAGTGGCGAGTCGGTGTCGCCGCCACCCCGCAGCCCATCCCCGCCGCTCCGACCGGCCTGTCCGCCACGGCGGTCTCGATCAGCCAGATCAACCTCTCCTGGACGGCCAGCGAGGGCGCGATCAGCTACCGGATCAAGCGCGCGACCAGCGGCGGCGGACCTTACCTTCCCGTTGCCACGCCGGTGAACACGACGAGCTACTCGGACACCGGCCTGAACTCCAGCACCACCTACCACTACGTCGTGTCCGCGATCAACGGCAGCGGTGAGAGCGCCGATTCCGCGCCGGCCGAGACCACCACGCTGACCGCCCCGCCCGAGGCTCCCACCGACCTCACCGCGATCCTCGGCACCGGCCGCGTCACCCTGAGCTGGGCGGCCAGCGGCGGAGCCACGGGCTACGCCGTGAAGCGCGCCACCGCCCCCGGCGGCCCCTACACCACCGTGGCCGAGGGCCTCGCCGGCACGACCTACACCGACACCGGCATCGACCACGACACCACCTACTACTACGTCGTCGTCGCCATCAACGCCGACGGCACCGGCCCCGACTCCACCGAGATCACCGTGGGCTCCGGCACCCTCGTCGCCCACCTGAAGTTCGACCAGACCGGCGGCGCCCTCGCCTCCGACTCCAGCGGTCGCGGCCAACACGCCACGCTCGTCAACGGCGCCGGCTTCTCGGCCGGCATTCTCGACGGCGGCCTCAATCTCCCCGCGACCGCCGCCCAGCATGCCACGCTCCCGGCCGGTGTCGCGAGCGGCCTCACCGACTTCACCGTCGCCACCTGGATCAAGGTCAACGCCTTCGTCACCTGGCAGCGCATCTTCGACTTCGGCACCGGCACGAGCACCAACATGTTCCTCGCCGCGCAGGGCCCGGCCGGCGCCGGACGCCTCCGCTTCTCCATCCGCAGTTCCACCGTCGCCGAGCAAAACACCGACAGCACCGTCGCGCTCACCGCCGGCGCTTGGACGCACGTCGCCGTCACCCGCTCCGGCACCACCGTCCGCATCTACGTCAACGGCGTCCTCGCCGGCACCGGCTCCGCCACCCTCAGCCCGGCCGACCTCGGCTTCACCACCCAAAACTACCTCGGCAAATCGCAGTTCACCGACGCCTACCTCAACAGCACCCTCGACGACTTCCGCATCTACGCGAACGCGCTGAGCGAGTCCGAGCTCGCCGCCCTGGCCAATCCCGCCGCCGGCGCCCCCGCGCGACTCGCCGCCGCGCCCGGCAACACCAAGGCCACCCTCAGCTGGTTCCCCAACGCCACCAGCACCTACACCGTCAAACGCTCCGCCACCAGCGGCGGCCCCTACGACACCATCGCCGAGGACGTGACCGAGCTCACCTACACCGACACCGGCCTCACCAACGGCGTCACCTACTACTACGTCGTCGGCGGCGCCAACACCCAGGGCCCCGGCCCCGATTCCGCCGAGGTCTCCGCCACGCCCAATCCCCTGCTGATCCATCTCAAGTTCGACGAAACCACCGGCGCCCTCGCCACCGACTCCGCCGGCGGCGCCCGCCACGCCACGCTGGTCAACGCCCCCGCCTTCGGAACCGGCAGGATCGACAACGCCCTCAACTTCGCCGCGGCGTCCTCCCAATACGCCACCCTGCCCTCCGGCATCGTGAGCGACGTGACCGACTTCACCGTCTCCACCTGGATCAAGGTCAACGCCTTCGCCACCTGGCAGCGCATCTTCGACTTCGGCACCGGCACGACCAACTACATGTTCCTCACCACCCAGTATGGCACCGGGGGCAACGCCGCCAAACTCCGCTTCGGCATCCGCAGCACGACCGTCGCCGAGCAAAACGTCAGCGGCACCGCCATCGCCCTCGTCGCCGGCGCCTGGACCCACGTCGCCGTCACCCGCTCCGGCACCACCGTTTCCCTCTACGTCAACGGTTCCCTCGCCGGCTCCGGCACCATCGCCCTCAACCCCTCCGACCTCGGCGTCACCACCCAGAACTACCTCGGCAAGGCCCAGTTCAACGACCCCTACCTCGACGCCGCCCTCGACGACTTCCGCCTCTACAGCCAGGCGCTGAGCCCGTCCGAGATCGCGCTCCACGCCTCGCCGCTCGCCGCCCCGCAAAACCTCTCCGCCACGCCCGGCCCGCTCTCGCTCGACCTCGCCTGGAGCGCCGTGCCCAACGCCACGAGCTACACCGTGAAGTATGCCACCACCAGCGGCGGCCCCTACACCACGCTCGCCGACGGCCTGTCGTCCACCAACCAGTCCCACGCCGGCCTCGGCTACGGCACCACCTACTACTACGTCGTGTCGGCCCGGAACTCCGTTTACGAGAGCCCCCTCTCCGCCGAGCTCGCCGCCACGCCCGACTCCGCCCTGCTCTCCGAGGCCGAGTCCGCCACGCCGGCTTTCGTCATCACGCCCGCCTCCGAAGGCACCCCCGCCCTCGCCACGCTGACCACCGCCACCTCCGTCGCCGGCCACAGCTACCAACTCCAGACCTGCACCGACCTCGCCTCCGACCCGTGGCAGGACGTCGGCGACCCGGTCCTCGGCGACGGCGAGCCCATCGTATTCGAAACTCCCTACCACCCCGCCGAGCCCCGCCGTTTCTATCGCGTCCTCATCACCCGCTGAGCCACCACACCCGCCGGACGGACGGATCGCCCCGTCCGTCCGGTCACGCACCAATCACCCGCCACGCGTCGCCCTCCCTAAACTCCGTCGATTCTCCCCCATGCCCATGCAAATGCCCGCCCTTCTTCGTGCCGCCCTCGCACGAACCCTCCGCCCGCTCGCGGCCCTCGCCAACCACTGCCGCCGAGCTGCGGCGGCGCGAATAGCCGCGGGCTTTTCCCCCGCCCTTTTGGCCGGCTTGAGCCTGCTGCTTGCGCTCGCCCCGTCCGCCCGGGCGGCGCTCGTTCACCCCGGCGCCCTGTCCACCCAGGCGGACCTCGACCGCATGGCGGCCAAGGTTCTCGCAGGCGAGCAACCGTGGAAAGGCAGCTGGGACATTTTGGTGGCCAATGAAGGATTCTACATGGGCGGGCCCCAAGCCGTGCCCACCGTGGTCGTCGATTCGGCGACGTCCGGAAACACTTACATGAATCTGGCGCGCGATTCCCACCGCGCGTATCAGGCCGCGTTGCGCTATCACGGCTCGGGCGACCCGATCTACGCGAACAAGGCGATTCTGATCATGAACACCTGGGCCTCCACGCACACGGCGTGGGAAGGCAACTCCAACGTCCAGCTGCGGGCCGGGCTCTATGGCTATGCGTTTGCCTGCGCCGCGGAATTGATGCGCGGCTACGGCGGCTGGGCGCCGGCGGATTTCACGGCCTTCCAGCAATACATGCGCACCCAGTTTTACCCGATCAACTCCGCGTTTCTCAACCGGACCGATACCCACTACTGGGCGAACTGGACCTTGGCCAACATGTGCTCGCTGATCGCCATCGGTGTCTTGTGCGACGATCAGGCGATCTTCGACGAGGCGCTGAACCACTTCTACCATGCCGCCCACACCGGCGGCATCGAAAACGCGGTCTTTCACGTTCACCCCGATGGCCTGGGCCAATGGCAGGAGAGCGGCCGCGACCAGGGACACGCCCAGATGGGGCCGCAGCTGATCGGCACCTTCTGTGAAATCGCATGGAACCAGGGCCACGACCTCTACGGCTACCTGAACAACCGGGTGCTCGCGGGCGTCGAATACATCTCGAAATTCAACACCGGGCACGCCGTGCCCTTCGCCGCGTATGCGAATTCCGACTACGCCACCTGGCCGCACGTCTATCGTTTTTATCAAAAGCAGGTCGCCGGGCCGGGCGGCGTGGGCGGCCGACCGGGCTGGGATCTGATCTACAACCACTACGTCAACCGCAAGGGCATCGCCGCGCCCTACACGGCGAAATTCGCCGCCGTCACCCGCCCCGAGGGCGGCGGCAGCAACTACGGCGGCAACAGCGGCGGCTTCGACGGACTGGGCTTCACCACCCTGACGCACAGCCTCGATCCGATCGAGTCCCCCGCCGTGCCAAACACGCTGCTGCCGTATGTGCAGGGGCGTCGGCTCACGCTCTCCTGGGCGGGATCGGCGCATGCCCAAAGCTACAACGTCAAACGCTCCACCACCAGCGGCGGGCCATACACCACTCTGGGCACCGTCGACGGCGACAGCCTGTTCTACGTCGATCCGGGACTGACCGCGGGCACGACCTATTACTACGTCGTCTCGGCCAACAACCCCGACGGCGAGAGCGCCGACTCCGCCGAAGCCGCCGCCACGGCGGACGACCAGCTTTTCGGCACGGTCATCGGCACGGACGGTTCCTGGAACCATGCCGGCGCGACCAAGGAGATCCTCTTCGACGGCGCCCTGGAAAACTTCATGGATGTCGGTGGGTCCGGCGGCGGCTGGGCCGGGCTGGATTTGGGATCGGGCGCCGGCGCGGTCGTCACGGGCGTGAGGTATTGCCCGCGCAACGGCTTCGCCAACGCCGTCATCGGCGGCAAGTTCCAAGCTTCGAACACGGCCGACTTCAGCGGCGGCGTGGTCGATTTGTTCACCATCACCACCGCACCGACCGAAGGCGTGCTTACGTTCCAAGCCGTCAACAGCGGCTCGGCCTACCGCTACGTCCGCTACATCCAACCCACGGGCGGCGGCTGGAACACCGTGGCCGAGGTGCAATTCCTCGGGACCGCCGGCGGCCAGGACGTCCCGTCCGCGCCGCTCGTGAACGTCACCGTGGTCAATGGACTTCGCGTTGACCTCTCGTGGAGCGACGTTCCGGGCGTGCTCGGCTACCGTATCAAGCGTTCCACCACGGCCGGCGGCCCCTACCTCGTCTGGGGCGACGTCAACACCGGCTACTTCGAAACGACCAAGTTCACCGACATCGAAACCGAGATCGACACGACCTATTACTACGCCGTCAGCGCCTACAACCAGTTCGGCGAAAGCGCCCCCGCCGAGTTCTCCTGCTCGACGCGTTCGACCGCGCCCCAGCTGATGGCGCACTTCCAGATGAGCGGCGACGTCGCCGACAGCTCGGGCCTCAACTTCCACGGCAACGCGATCGGCTCCCCCGCCTATTCGACGGGGCATGTCGGTTCGGCGATCAACCTGGACGGCCAAGACGACTTCGTGATCTTGCCCGCCGGCTTGGCCGACTCCGAGGACATCACGGTCGCGGCCTGGGTCAGGTGGGATGGCGGCGCCCCTTGGCAGCGCATCTTCGACTTCGGCACGGGCACCTGGGCGTATCTGTATCTCACCCCGAGCAGCGCAAACGGCACCCTGCGCTTCGGGATCAAGAACGGCTCCGAACAATTCGTCGAGGCCCCCGGGCTCGCCGCGGGCACCTGGGCGCACGTCGCGGTGACGCTCGGCGGCGATACGGCGACGATCTACGTCAACGGCTCCGCGGTGGCGTCGAGTTCCACCATCACGATCAACCCGTCGGACTTCCGTCCGGGGGCCAATTTCATCGGCAAGAGCCAGTGGGCGGGCGACGCCCTGTTCAACGGTCGCATCGACGAATTCCGCGTTTACAACCACGCCCTGTCGGCGGGAGACGTGGCCGCCCTCGCCGCCCAGACCCCGGAGACGACTCCGCCCGCCGCGCCCTCGGGATTGGGCGCGACGCCCGGTGACGGCGCGGTCGCTCTCGACTGGGCCGACAACGGCGAACCCGACCTCGCCTCCTACACCGTCTATCGCTCCACCCTCAGCGGCAGCGGCTACGGCGTGATCGCCTCGGGACTGCCCACCAGCGACTACACCGACACCAGCGTCACCAACGGCGTGACCTACTACTATTTCGTGACCGCTTTCGATACCAGCGGCGGCGAATCCGCCGGCGGCAGCAGACTTCCGGCCACTCCCCGAGGCCTCGCGCTCGTCCACCTCCAGGCGGAGGGCAACACGCTCGACAGCTCGGGCCACGGCAACCACGCGAGCGTGACCGGCTCGCCGACCTATGTCGCGGGCCAGCTCGGCCAGGCCATCGACCTCAACGGTTCTAGCGATTATCTCCGGATTCCCTCCGGCGTGATCCGCTCCGTGGACAACATGACCATCGCCGCGTGGGTCCACTGGGACGGCGGCGGCAATTGGCAACGCGTCTTCGACTTCGGCGACAGCACGAGCCGCTACCTGTTCCTCTCGCCCGGCGCGGGCGCCGGCAACTTGCGCTTCGCGTTTAACAACGGCAAAGGCGAGCAGATCGCCGAAACCACCACCGCGCTGGCGACCGGCACCTGGGTCCACCTGGCCGTGACGCTCAAGGGCGACACCGCGACGCTCTACATGGACGGCGTGCCGGTCGCGACCAAGGTCGCCGCCATCAACCCGACCGGCTTCGACTTCCGCCCCGCCAACAACTACCTCGGCAAGAGCCAGTTTGGGGCCGACCCGCTCTTCAACGGCCGCATCGACGACTTCCGAATCTACGGCTACGCGCTGACGGCCTCGCAGGTGAACGACGTCAAGAACGGCGGCGTCCCCGGTGACGACACCACCCCGCCCGCGCCACCGGCAAACCTCACGGCCACGGCCGACGGCCCCGCCATCGCGCTCGACTGGGACGACAACACCGAGCCCGACTTCGCCCGCTACAGCGTTTACCGCTCCACCACCGGCGGCGGCGCCTACACCCGCATCGCCGCCGACCTGATCACCAGCGCCTACACCGACACCAGCGCCATCAACGGCACCACCTACCACTACGTCGTGACCGCGACGGACAGCGCCGCCAACGAGTCCGCGCACAGCGAGGAAGCCTCCGCCGCCACCTTCACCCTGGCGCTCCATCTGAAGTTCGACGAGAGCACCGGCGCCCTCGCCGCCGACTCCAGCGGCAACGGCCGCGACGCCACCCTTGTCGCCGGCCCGAGCTTCGTCGCCGGCAGGATCGGCAACGCCCTCAACTTCACCCAGGCGTCCGCCCAGTATGCCACGCTGCCCGAGGGCATCGTGAGCGGCGTCACCGACTTCACCGTCTCCACCTGGATCAAGGTCAACGCCTTCGCCACCTGGCAGCGCATCTTCGACTTCGGCACCGGCACGACGAACTACATGTTCCTCACCACCCAATATACCCCCACCGCGCCGAACAACGCCAAGCTCCGCTTCGGCATCCGCAGCACGACCGTCGGCGAGCAAAGCGTCAGCGGCACCGGCATCGCCCTCACCGCCGGCGCCTGGACCCACGTCGCCGTTGTCCGCTCCGGCACCACCGTTTCGATCTACGTCAACGGCGCCCTCGCCGGCACCGGCACCATCGCCCTCAGCCCCGCCGACCTCGGCGTCACCACCCTGAACTACCTCGGCAAGGCCCAGTTCAACGACCCCTACCTCAACGCCGCCCTCGACGACTTCCGTCTCTACAGCCAGGCCCTGAGCGCCTCCGAGATCGCCGCCCATGCCTCGCCCCTCGCCGCCCCGCAAAACCTCGCCGCCGCGCCCGGCCCGCTCTCGCTCGACCTCTCGTGGAACGCCGTGGCCAACGCCACGAGCTACACCGTGAAGTATGCCACCGCGAGCGGCGGCCCCTACACCACGCTCTCCGACGGCCTGCCGTTCACCAACCAGTCCCACTCCGACCTCACCTACGGCACCACCTACTACTACGTCGTCTCGGCCCGGAACTCCGTTTACGAGAGCCCCCTCTCCGCCGAGCTCGCCGCCACGCCCGACTCCGCCCTGCTCTCCGAGGCCGAGTCCGCCACGCCGGCTTTCGTCATCACGCCCGCCTCCGAAGGCACCCCCGCCCTCGCCACGCTGACCACCGCCACCTCCGTCGCCGGCCACAGCTACCAACTCCAGACCTGCACCGACCTCGCCTCCGACCCGTGGCAGGACGTCGGCGACCCGGTCCTCGGCGACGGCGCGCCCGTCGTATTCGAAACTCCCTACGACCCCGCCGAGCCCCGCCGCTTCTACCGCATCCTCGTCACCCGCTGAGCGGCGTCGGTGTCGGCAGAGACCCGTCGCTTGTCGGACTTTGGATCCAAGGCAGGGCGCGACCGCCGGGCGCGCCGCGAGTGAGGGTCCGTGGCGACAAGCGCAAGAGAGACCCGGCGGACCCGCCCCTTCATAAATTCCGAAAATCGCCCCGTTCTTCCTCCAAAGAAAATGTCGGAATCCGCGACGCGATTACGCCCTTGAGTTTGGGGCGACCTCACCGGATGCGCCCCGCCCATTCCATTCCCCCATGCCCACCCGCTCGCACCTCGCCACCTTCGCCCTCTTCGCCGCCCTGTCCGCCGCCGCGCTCGCCCAGCCGATCACGCTCCGGATCGATGCAGCCGCCCCCGGCAAACCCATCAGCCCCGACCTCGTCGGCATTTTCTACGAGGACCTCAGCCACGCCGCCGACGGCGGTCTCTACGCCGAGCTCGTCCAAAACCGCGACTTCGAATACTCGTCCGCCGACAACCCCGATTGGAACGCGCTCACTTCCTGGCAGGTCGTCCACCTCGGTGGCGCCCGCGGCTCGCTCACCGCCGAGTTTGGCCGGCCGCTCCACGCCAACACCCCGCACTACGCCCTGATCACCATCGAATCACCCGACGGCGAGGTCGGTCTGCGCAACGAGGGCTTCGACGGCATCGCGCTGAAAGCCGGCGAAAACTACGACGTCTCGCTCTTCGCCCGCCGCGTCTCCGGCGCCAGCCGGCCCGTCACCGTCCGCCTCGAAAGCAAGAGCGGCGCCCTCCTCGGCGAGGCGATCCTGCCCGCCCCCACCGGCTCGTGGGCCAAATACACCGCGCGCCTCACGGCCAAGGCCACCGACCCCGACGCCCGTCTCGTCGTGTCGAGCTCCGGCCAAGGCCGCCTCGCCCTCGATTTTATTTCCCTCTTCCCGGAAAAAACCTTCCGCAACCGCCCCAACGGCCTGCGCGCCGATCTCGCCCAGGTCATCGCCGACCTGAAGCCGAAGTTCATGCGCTTCCCCGGCGGCTGCCTCGTCCACGGCGACGGGCTCGACAACATCTACCACTGGAAGGACACCATCGGCCCCGTCGAGCAGCGCAGGGGCCAGCGCAACATCTGGAAATACCACCAGACCGTCGGCCTCGGCTACTTCGAGTATTTCCAGTTCTGCGAGGACATCGGCGCCAAGCCCGTCCCCATCGTCGCCGCCGGCGTCTCCTGCCAAAACACCGACGCCCGTTTCACCAAACGCTGGGGCCGCGGCCAGGAGTGCATCCCGATGGATCAGATGGGCGCCTACGTGCGGGACGTGCTCGACCTCATCGAATACGCCAACGGCCCCGTCACCTCCGAGTGGGGCGCCAAACGCGCCGCCGCCGGCCACCCCGAACCCTTCGGCCTCCAATACCTCGGTGTCGGCAACGAGGACCACATCACGCCCGCTTTCCGCGAGCGCTTCGAGATGATCCACGACGCGGTCAAGGCGAAGCACCCGGAGATCACCGTCATCGGCACCGTCGGGCCCAACCCCGAGGGCGAGGACTACGCGAATGGCTGGCGGATCGCCGACGAGCTCCGCCTGCCCATGGTGGACGAGCACGGCTACAAGTCGCCCCAATGGCTGTGGGACAACATCGATCGCTTCGACTCCTACGACCGCACCAAGTCCAAGGTTTACCTCGGCGAATGGGCCGCCTTTGACGACCGCCGCCGCCCCACCCTCCGCGCCGCCATCTCCGAGGCCGCCTACCTCACCGGCCTCGAGCGCAACGGCGACATCGTCAGCTTCGCCTCCTACGCGCCGCTCCTCGCCAAGCGCCACCACACCCACTGGGACCCCAACCTCATCTACTTCACCAACACCGAGGTTTTCCCGACCATCGGCTACCATGTGCAGCGGCTGTTCAGCGTGAACCACGGCGACACCTACCTGCCGACCACCGTCTCCGAACCGACCGACGCCGCCGCCCGCCGCGAGCTCATCCTCGGCACCTGGAACACCCAGGCCGAGTTCGACGACGTCCGCGTCACCCGCGGCTCGGAGAGCCTGCTCGCCGACAACTTCGATTCCGCCGCCTCCTCCTGGAGATCCGAATCCGGCGCGTGGCAGGGCGCCGACGGCGTCTATCGGCAGAATTCGGCCCTCCAGCCCGCCCTCAGTCGCCGGGCCTTCGCCCCCGGCGGCGCCGCCTTCACCCTGACCCTCAAAGCCCGGAAAACCGGCGGCGCCGAAGGCCTCCTCGTCGGCGTCGGCACCGCCGGCTCCCCCGAGCACTATTGGTGGAACCTCGGCGGCTGGGGAAACACCCAACACGGCGTCGAACACGGCGTCACCGGCGCCCGCAGCCTCGTCGGAAAAGCCGTCCCCGGCCGCATCGAGACCAACCGTTGGTATGACATCAAAATCGAGGCCGACGGACAACGCGTCCGCTTCTACCTCGACGGCGCCCTCGTCCACGACATCGACGGCCCCTTGCAATCCACCACCCCGACCTTCGCCGCCTCCTGCGTGAAGGACTCGGCCACCGGCGTCGTCATCCTCAAGCTCGTCAACGGCGCCAACTCCCCCCGCCCCGTCCGCATCGAACTGGCCGGCGCGAAAAAAGCTCCCGCCATCGCCGAGGCCACGGTGCTCGCCGGCCCCGACGCCAATGTGGTCAACGACTACGGCAGCCCGAACACCGTCCTCCCCCGCGTCTCGCGCCTGTCGATCACGCCGACCTTCGACTACGAAACCCCGGCCAATTCGCTCACCGTCATCCGCATCGAGCCATGATCCTCCGGCGCCCCCGGGCACGCCCACGCTCCGCCGGCGTGCCCGGGGTCCCGGCCCGCGCCGACGACACGCCCGACTTCGGCGCGCCCATGCCCGATGATCGGCGCGACCGTCTCGGCCGCTAGCCAGGCCGATCCCCCTCGGACTCGGCGCCCCGCGCGCCGGATCCGCCTCCGCCTCCTCGCCGCGCATCCGCGAGCGAGCGGCCGACTCCGCCCGCCCGGCCAACCGCGCGCCGTGCCAACCCGCTCCCGTTTCCCGACTCAAGCGCTCCGACACCCAACATGAAAGCCGCCCTCCCGCTCACCCTCGCCGGCCTCCTCGCCTCCGCCGCCGCCCCCGCCGTCCACGCGGCCAACCCCATCATCACCGACGTCTTCACCGCCGATCCCGCGCCGCTCGTGGTCGGCGACACCGTCTATCTCTACGCCGGCCAGGACGAGGCCGCCAACGAACGGGCGGGCTACGTCATGAACCGCTGGCTCTGCTTTTCGAGCAAGGACCTCGTCGAGTGGACGCCCCACGGATCGCCGCTCAAGCCCACCGACTTCTCCTGGTCCGCGGGCGAGGCCTGGGCCTCCCAAGTGGTCGAGCGCGACGGCAAATTCTACTTCTACGCCTCCCTCCAGCACGCCGCCCTCCGCAGCAAGGCGATCGGCGTCGCCGTCTCCGACTCGCCCACCGGCCCCTTCGTGGACGCCCGCGGCTCCGCCCTCGTCACCAACGACATGACCACGGCCACCCGGATCCGCTACGACGACATCGACCCGACCGTGTGGATCGAGGACGACGGCCAGGCCTGGCTCTTCTGGGGCAACCAGAAGTGCTACTACGCCAAGCTCAAGGCCAACATGATCGAGCTCGACGGCGAGATCCGCGTCGTCCCCGACGCCCAGGTGCCGCGCTACACCGAGGCCCCATGGATCCACAAACGAGGCGACACCTACTACCTCAGCTACGCGAGCGGCTTCCCCGAGACGATTTCCTACTCCACCGCCACCAGCCTCGCCGGTCCCTGGACCCCGCGCGGCCTGCTCGCCGAGGGCGCCTTCAACAGCACCACCATCCACCAGGGCGTCATCACCTTCCAGGGCCGCCACTGGTTTTTCTACCACAACGGCGCCATCCAGCATGACACCCGGCTCCGCGCCGGCGGCGGCAACCGCCGCTCCGTCTGCATCGAGGAACTCTTCTACAACCCCGACGGCACCCTCCGCCGCGTGGTGCAGACCACCGAAGGCGTGAGCGCGAATCCTCTGCGCTGAGTCGAGCCGTTCACGAGCCCCCCGCCGCTGCCACCGCCCGACATTTACCACATGAGCCACCCATCCTCCGCCACGCGCCTGCTCTCCGCCTGCGCCGGCCTTGCCGCCCTCATCTTCTCGGCCTCTTGCGTCAGCCTGACCGAGAACACCACCGCGACCCCGCCCGCCCCGCCGCCGCCCGAGCCGGCGAGCGCGTATCTCTTCGCCCACTTCACCGGCGAGTCTGCGCGCGGCGAACAGATCTACTTCTCCGTGAGCGAGGACGGCCTTCGCTGGACCGATCTCAACAACTCGGAGCCCGTCCTCGTCTCCGCCCTCGGCGACAAGGGCGTGCGCGATCCCTCGCTGATCCGCTCGGCCGACGGGAAAAAGTTCTACCTCCTCGCCACCGACCTGCGCATCGCCAACGGCAAGGGCTGGGACGCCGCCCGTTTCCACGGCAGCACCTCGCTCGTCATCTGGGAGTCCACCGACCTCGTGAACTGGTCCGAACCCTGGCTCGCCAACGTCGCCGGCGCCATTCCCGACGCCGGCTGCGCCTGGGCGCCCGAGGCCATCCACGACGACGCCACCGGCGACTACTTCGTTTACTGGGCCACGATCTCCACCCGCGACGGCCTGCGCGCCGCCCGCATCTTCGGCGCGCGCACGAAGGACTTTCGCTCCTTCTCCGCGCCCGAGCTCTACATCGAGCGCCCGGGCAGGGGCCTCGGCCGGGGCGACATCATCGACACGCAGATCATCGAGGTGGATGGCCTGAAGCACCGCTACTACCGCGCCTCGCGCGACGGCCAGATCACCCTCGAAGCCGCCGATTCCCTCCACGGCGACTGGCGGCGCGTCGGCGACGTCGCCCACCTCGGCTACACCGCGGGCAACGCCGAGGGCCCCATTCTCATGCCGTTTAACCACGAGCAAAAGTGGGCGCTCCTCGTGGACCGGCACTCCACCAAGGGCGGCTACATTCCCCTCGTTTCCACCGACCTCGACGACACCCGCACCTTCCAGGTGCTGCCGCCCGAAGCCTACGACTTCGGCGCCAGCAAAAAGCGCCACGGAAGCATCCTCAGCATCACCGCGAGCGAACTCGCCGCCCTCCGCGCCCGGTGGCCCGCCCGGTGAGCTCCGCCTGATCCCCCAACCCCATCACCCCATGCGCCCCACCGCCCGTCTGCTCGCGTTCGCACTGCTCCTCGCCCCGCTGACCGCGCCGGCGGAGCCGGATCCGCTCACCGCACCGCTGGCGCGGGAAAACCCGCGCTACCTCGACACGACCGCGTCGCTCGACGAACGCGTGGCCGACCTCATCGGCCGCCTCACCCTCGAACAAAAAGCCGCGCTCCTGAACCACAAGGGCTCCACCGTCACCGTGGACGGCCGTCCCATTCTCTCCGACCAGTGGAACCAGTGCATCAACGGCGTGCTGTGGGACCGCCCCGCCACGCTGTTCCCCACCTGCATCGCGATGGCCGCGACCTGGAATCCCGACCTCATCCAGCACGAGGTCGCCCGCGTCCTCTCCGACGAGGCCCGCGCCATCTACAACCTCAAACGTCTCGATCCCCGCTCCCCCGGCAAGCGCCAGGGCCTCATCTACCGAGCCCCCGTCATCAACATCCAGCGCAACCCGTATTGGGGCCGCAACT
This sequence comes from uncultured Akkermansia sp., assembly GCA_966252115.1. Lineage (GTDB taxonomy): Bacteria > Verrucomicrobiota > Verrucomicrobiia > Opitutales > Opitutaceae > IMCC26134_A. Next base: position 10,540 of record CBINNW010000050.1, on the reverse strand, counting down.
TCGAGGCGTGGAGCGAGGACCCTTTCCTCACCGGCCGCATGGCCGTCGCCTATGTGCGCGGCATCCAGGGCGACGACCCGCGTTACCTCAAACTCGCCGCCACGCTCAAGCACTACGCCGTCAACAACGTCGAGTTCGACCGCATGAAACTCAACGCCGTCGTCTCCGAGCGCATGCTGCGCGAATACTGGCTGCCCCACTTCCACGACGCCGTCGTCGAGGGCGATGCGCAGTCCCTGATGGGCAGCTACAACGCCCTCAACGGCGTCCCCAACAACATCAACCGCTGGCTCCTCACCGACCTCCTCAAGCACGAGTGGCAACACGAGGGCTTCGTCGTCTCCGACGCCGGCGGCATCGGCCACATGGTCAGGGGACACGCCCAGGGAAAGATGGACTACACCGACGCCGTCGCCCAGGCGCTCATGGCCGGCTGCGATTTCTCCGACAAGGAATTCGAGCAATACCTCCCCGCCGCCGTGCGCGAAGGCAAGGCCACCGAAGCGCGCCTCGACGACGCCCTGACCCGCGTCCTCCGCACGCGCTTCCGCCTCGGCGAATTCGACCCCTTCGACGCCGTTCCCTACTCGAAAATCTCGCCCGCGGTGATCGACAGCCCCCCGCACCGCGCCGTCGCGCTCAAGACCGCGCAGCAGTCCATCGTTCTCCTCCAAAACCGCGACCGCCTCCTCCCGCTCGACAAGACCAAGCTCAAGCGCATCGCCGTGCTCGGCCCCTGCGCCGACCAAGGAATCAAGAACGGCTACAACCCGCCCCAGCCGAACATGGTCACCGCCCTGCACGGCCTCAAAAACCGCGCCGCCCCCGGCACCGAGATCCTCTTCGGCGTCGGTGGCGTCATCGGCGGCCCAAAACAAAGATGGGTCAAGACCCCCGACGAATCGAAGATCGACCGCGCCGCCGAACTTAAAAAGGCCGTCGAACTCGCCCGCGCCGCCGACGTCGCCGTCGTCTGCGTCGGCACCAACCCCTCCATCGAGCAGGAAGACCTCGACCGCAAATCCCTCTCCCTCCCCGGCACCCAGCAGGCCCTCGTCGAGGCCGTCCTCGCCGCCAATCCCCGCACCGTCGTCGTGCTCTTCGGCGGCGGCCCGCTCACCATTCCGTGGATCAAGGAAAACGCTCCCGCCGTCGTCCAAGCCTGGTGGCCCGGCGAAGAAGGCGGCCATGCCCTCGCCGACGTCCTCTTCGGCGACGTCAACCCCGCCGGCCGCCTCCCGCACACCGGCTATGCCTCCGAAGAGCAGGTGCCCCCGCAGGACGAATACGACATCACCCAGGGCTTCACCTACCTGTATCTGAAGGGCGCGCCGCTCTACGCCTTCGGCCACGGACTCAGCTACACGACCTTCAACTACTCGAAGCTTCGCCTCTCCACCAAACGCCTCTCCGCCGACGGCACGCTCACCGTGAGCATCGACGTCCGGAACACCGGCAAACGCGCCGGCGACGAGGTCGCCCAGCTCTACGTCCGCGAGGTGAAGCCCGTCGTGAAGCGCCCCGCCAAGGAACTGCGCGGCTTCCAACGCGTCACCCTCGCGCCCGGCGAAAAACGCACGCTCACCTTCACCGTCCCCGCCGCCAAACTCGCCTACTGGGACGAGACCACGCACGCGTTCGTCGTGAACCCAGGCGCCTTCGACATCCTCGTCGGCGCCTCCTCCGAAGACATCCGCGAAACCGCCCTGATCAGAGTCGCCGGCCCCTAAAGCCGCGTCTTCGCGCCCGTGCTTCCGGCAGGCCCGCGCCCGCTCCCGCGGCGCCTCGGCTCCCGCTTTTTCCTCCCATGACAACACCCTCCCGCTCCAATCCCGTCTCGCATCTTCGCGCAGCACCCGTCCGCCTCCTCCTCGCCGCGCTTGCCACCGCGGCCACCGCGTCGGCCGGCACCGTCGCCTACTACCGTTTCGACGACGCCAACGCCGCCCCCTCGGGCGCCCTCACCTCCCCGATCCCGGACGCCTCGGGCAACGGGCATGCGCTGGAACCCATCCAGTCCCCCGCTCTCTCCTCCGAGGTGCCCCTCGCCACGATTCCCGCCACCGGCGCGGCGAACAAAAGCTCGGTGCGCATCCGGGCCGATCTGCACCAGGATCTCTTCAGCCCGGCCGACGAGCGGCTCAGCCGGGTCGGGTTCACCGCCTTCACCGTCGAGGCCTGGGTGCGCTTCGCCTCCATCGGCGGCATCCAGACCATCATCGGCCGCGACGACCTGAACGAGGGCGAGGGCCCCCAGGCCTTGTTCTATCTCTCCAAAACCGACGACGCCCGCGTGCCCGACGGCCTCACCCCCAACGGCCTGCGCGTCGAGCTCGTCACCCGGGACAATCGCCTGATCGCCATCAACAGCGCCCACGTCGTGCGGCCCGATGTGTGGTGCCACGTCGCCGTGGTCGGCGATCCGGCGACCGGCCTGCTGTCGCTCTACGCGGACGGCGTGCGCGTCGGCCAAACCGAAGGCTTCACCGGTCTTTTTTCCCCCACGCGCCACGGCATGTGGAGCGTGGGGCGCGGCCAATTCAACGGCCGCGTCGCCGATCGCTTCGACGGATTCGTCGATGAGATTCGCTTCAGCGACGAAGCCCTCGCGCCGGAGCGTTTCCTGAACGCCACCCCGCCCGCGCCGACCGTCGTGGCGCCCGAGAGTGTCGCCGAGCCCGCCCCCGTCGCCGAGCCGGCTCCCGAGACTACCGCCCCCGCCAAGCGCAAGTTCTGGCCCTGGTGGCCCCGCCGTCGCTGATCCGCGCGCCGCGCCCGCCGGCAGGTCCTTCGTGCGCGGATCTGCCGGACCAGCGCGCCCCCGAGGGAGGTAGCAACAAGGGCGGGACCGCCGGGCCCGCCGCGAATTGTAGATCGGGCGCCGCCGCGCCGCCGCCGCGCGCCCGAAACATGCGCTGCGGCGCCCAGCACGCGGGCCCCGTCAACAGACGCGAGCTACGGGATACAACCCAAGACGCGCCTGAAAGCGCCCTGCGTTAGCGTCCCGAAAGGCGGACGCCCCGGCTGCTAACAGGACAGACTCGCCTCCTCGTTGCGGTAACGAGTCGCCACGCCCAGCACATGCCCCCGACACGCACGCGACGTCCCCGGTCGCGTGCGTGTTGTTCACCCCAACCCCACCCCTACCCCATGCGTATCGACGCTTTTGGTCGCGCCGTGAAGGCGCGCGCCTTCCGCCCGCGCGCGGCCGACCTCGGCACCGGCACGACGGTCAACCTGTTCCGCACCCGCATCGACGACCGTGCGCGGTCGTCCACCGAGCTCGCCTCGGCCATGGCCACGAGCGAGAGCCCCCGCTCCCCCTTCGCCAGCGCGACCGCGCGGCAAGCGCAGGAGGCCAAGTTCCCCACGCCCACCATGTAAAAATACCCCATGAATACCCTACGCGCGTCGCTAACCTGCCTTGCATCACGCCCCCTGCCGAGGATCGCGGGCCGGGCATTTCCATCCCCGTCCAGCGTTCGCACGACGGGTCGCAGGGCCGCATCCTCTCTCGCGGCCTTTTTCGTCGGCTTGAGTCTGCTGATGCTCGCGCCCTTCGCGCGAGCGGCGTTCGTTCACCCCGGAGCCCTGTCCACCCAGGCGGATCTGGATCGCATGGCGACCAAGGTCGCCGCCGGCGCGCAGCCGTGGAAGAGCGGCTGGGATGTTCTGGTGGGCAACGAAGGGTTCTACCTGGGCGGCCCAGAAGCCGTGCCCACCGTCTTCGTCGATTCGGGCAACGGCGGTAACACCTACATGAGCCTGGCGCGCGACTCTCACCGCGCGTATCAGGCCGCCCTGCGTTATCACGGCTCGGGTGACACGACCTACGCGAACAAAGCGATTCAGATCATGAACGCCTGGGCCGCCACGCACACGGCCTGGGACGGCAACTCGAATGTCTTCCTGCGGATGGGGCTCTATGGCCATGCGTTCGCCAACGCCGGGGAATTGATGCGCAACTACAGTGGCTGGGCTCCGGCGGATTTCGCGGCGTTCCAGCAATACATGCGCGAGCAGTTTTACGAGGGCAACTCCTGGTGGCTCGGCGCTCAGGCCAATAACAGCCACTACTGGGCGAACTGGACCTTGGCGAACCTGTCGTCGATGTTCGCCATCGGGGTTCTGTGCGATGACCAGACCATTTTCGACGAGGCCCTGGATCACTTCTACAACGGCACCCACACCGCCGGGATTCAAAACTCGGTCTATTACATTCACCCCGATGGCCAGGGCCAATGGCAGGAGAGCGGCCGCGACCAGGGACACGCCCAGATGGGCCCGCAGTTGCTGGGCCCGATCTGCGAAATCGCCTGGAACCAAGGCATCGACCTCTATGGCCACCTGAACAACCGGGCCCTCGCCGGCGTCGAATACGTCTCGAAATACAATACGCAGCACGCCCTGCCCTTCGCCGCGTATGCGAATTCCGACTACGCCATCTGGCCGAATGTCTATCGTTTCGTCTTCAAGGATGTCGCCGGCCCGGGGGGCGCGAGTCGGCCCGGCTGGGACTTGATCTACAACCACTACGTCAACCGCATGGGCATCGCCGCGCCCTACACGGCGAAATACGCCGAAGTGATGCGGCCCGAAGGCGGCGGCAGCAACTACGGAGGCAACAGCGGCGGCTTCGACGGCCTGGGCTTCACCACCCTGACGCACAGCCGCGATCCGATCGCCTCGGGCGCCGTGCCAAACACGCTGCTGCCGCGTGTGCAGGGACGCCAAATCACGCTCTCCTGGGCGGGATCGGCTCATGCCCAGAGCTACAACGTCAAGCGCTCCACGAGCAGCGGCGGCCCCTACACCACGCTGGCCAAGGTGGACGGCGACAGCTTGTTCTACGTCGATCCGGGCCTGACTGCGGGCACGACCTATTACTACGTCGTCTCGGCCAACAACCCCGGCGGCGAGAGCGCCAACTCCGCCCAGGTCGCCGCCACGGCGGACGGCCAGCTTTTCGGCACGGTCATCGGCACGGACGATTCGTTTGGCTGGCACGGCGCCACCCGGGAAATCCTCTTCGACGGCTCGCTGCGAAGCTTCATTGACATCGGAGGAACCGGCGGCGGCTGGGCCGGGCTCGATCTGGGATCGGGCATCGGCGCGGTGATCACCGGCGTGAGGTATTGCCCCCGCCCGAACTTCGCCAACAGCATGGTCGGCGGAAAATTCCAGGCATCGAACACCGCCGACTTCAGCAGCGGCGTGGTCGATTTGTTCACCATCACCACCGCGCCGGCCGAAGGCGTGCTCACGTTCCAGTCCGTCAACAGCGGCTCCGCTTACCGCTACGTCCGCTACATCCAGCCCACCGGGAGCGGCTGGAACACCGCGGCGGAGGTTCAGTTCCTCGGGACGGCCACCGGCCAAAGCGCCCCGGCCGTGCCGGTCGTGAGCGCCGCCCGGGTCAACGGGCTTCAGATCGACATCGCGCTGGACGCCCTTGACGGCGTTCCCGGCGGGGAAGGCTATCGGATCAAGCGTTCCACCACCCCCGGCGGGCCCTACGTCGTTTTCGGGGACGTCAATCCAGGCTACGGCGACACGACCGTTTTCAGCGATGTCGAAACCGAGATCGGCGCGACCTATTACTACGTCGTCAGCGCCTACAACCAACTCGGCGAGAGCGCCAATTCCGCCGAGGTCTCCTGCTCGACGCTGCCCACGGGCAACCAGCTCATGGCCCATCTCAAGATGAACGGGAACCTCGCCGACAGCTCGGGCCATAACTTCCTGGCCAACTCGTCCGGCTCCCCCGCATTTCCCGGCGGAGGCTATGTCGGTTCGTCGCTCGACCTGGACGGCACGGACGACTTCGTGATGTTGCCCGCCCGTGTCGTTGACTCGGACGACATCACCGTCGCGGCCTGGGTCAACTGGGACGGCGGCGCCGCTTGGCAGCGCATCTTCGACTTCGGCACCGGCACCTGGTCGTATCTTTACCTGACCCCGAGCGGCGGAAGCGGCAAGCTGCGCTTCGGAATCAAGCTCGGCTCCGAGCAGTTCATCGAGGCCCCCTCCGCGCTCCCCGTCGGCACATGGACGCACGTGGCGGTGACGCTGAGCGGCGACACGGCGACGATCTACGTCAACGGCTCCGCGGTGGCTTCGAGCTCCTCGATTACCATCGACCCTTCGGACTTCAAACCGGGAGCCAATTTCATCGGCAAGAGCCAGTGGGCCGGCGATGCCCTGTTCAACGGCCGCATCGACGACTTCCGCGTTTACAACCACGCCCTGTCGGCGGGATCCGTGGCCGCCCTGGCCGCCCTGACACCCGAGACCACTCCGCCCGCGGCGCCCACGGGGCTGAGCGCGACGGCCGGCGACGGCGCGGTCGATCTCGACTGGGCGAACAACAGCGAGTCCGACTTCGCGTCCTACACCGTCCAACGCTCGACCACCAGCGGCAGCGGCTACGGCGCGATCGCCTCGGGACTGACCACCAGCGCCTATACCGACAACACCGTGTCGAAGGGAGTGACCTATTACTACCGGGTGACGGCCATCGATACGAGCGGCGGCGAATCGGCCGCCAGCAGCGAGATCCCGGCCACGCCCCAAGGACGCGCGCTCGTCCACCTTCAGCTCGAAGACAACGCGCTCGACGGCTCGGGCAATGGCCACCACGCGACCGTGACCGGCTCGCCGACCTATGCCGCCGGCCAGCTCGGCCAGGCGGTCGACCTCAACGGCTCCGCCGACTATCTCCGCATCCCCTCCGGCGTGATCGGCGGCGTGGACAACATGACCATCACCACGTGGGTCAACTGGGACGGCGGCGCCAATTGGCAACGCATCTTCGATCTCGGCGACGGCACGGCCCGGTATCTGTTCCTCTCGCCCAGCGCGGGCACCGGTAAGTTGCGCGTCGCGATCAACAACGGCGGTGGCGAGAAGATCGTCGAAGCCACCACCGCGCTGACTACCGGCACCTGGGTTCACCTCGCCGTGACGCTCAGCGGCGACACCACCACCTTGTATGTCAACGGCACGGCGGTCGCGACCACGGTCGCCGCCATCAACCCGACCGGCTTCGACTTCAAGCCCGTGAACAACTACATCGGCAAGAGCCAGTTTGCGCCCGATCCGCTGTTCAACGGCCGGATCGACGACTTCCGGATCTACGGCTACGCCCTGCCGGCCTCGCAGATCAACGACGTCATGCAAGGCGGCGATACCCTGCCACCTCTCGCGCCCACGGGGCTGACCACGACCCCGGGCAGCGGCCAGGTGAATCTCTCGTGGACCGCGTCGGCCGGAGCCACGAGCTACACGATCCTCCGCGCCACCAGCGCCAACGGTCCCTACACCACGCTCGCCACCGGCGTGACCGGCACCAGCTACGCCGATACGAGCGCCCTGCCCGGCTGGACCTACCACTACGCCGTTTCGGCCGGCAATTCCGCCGGCGAAGGCGAAGCGTCCGCGAGCGCCGCCACCACCGCCGCCACGGTCGTCATCAGCTGGCTCAAACTCGATGAAACCAGCGGCACCACCGCGACCGACGCCACCGGCAACAACAACGCCGGCACGCTCGTCAACACCCCGATCTGGATCGGCGGCAAGACCGGCAACGCCCTCGGCCTCAATGGCACGAGCCAATACGCCACCCTGCCGAACGGCGTCGTTTCGAACCTCCACGACTTCACCGTCGCCACGTGGGTTTACTGGAACGGCGGCGGCAACTGGCAGCGCGTCTTCGATTTCGGTTCCGGCACCTCCACCTACATGTTCCTCACGCCGACCTACGGCGCGACCGGCAAACTCCGCTTCGCCATCACGACCGGCGGCGGCAACGGCGAGCAACGCATCGACGGCACGGCCGCACTTCCCTCCGGCGGCTGGCACCACGTCGCCGTCACGCTCTCCGGCACCACCGGCACGCTCTACGTGAACGGCCAGCAGGTCGGCCAAAACACCGCCATGACCCTGCGTCCCTCGGACCTCGGCGCGACCACGCAAAACCGGATCGGCCGCTCGCAATACAACGACCCGTATCTCAACGGCCGCGTGGACGATTTCCGCCTCTACGCCGGCGCGCTCAGCGCCTCGCAGATCACCGCGCTCGCCGCGCCGATCCAAACGACTGGTCTCACGGCCACCGGCGGCTCCGGCCAGATCGCCCTCACCTGGACCGCCACCTCCGGCGCCACCAGCTACACCGTCCGCCGCGCTACCACCAGCGGCGGCGCCTACACCACGGTTGCCAGCGGCCTCACCGGCACGAGCTACACCAACACCGGCTTGGCCGCCGGCACGACCTACTTCTACGTCGTCACGCCCGCCAACGCCTCCGGCGACGGCGCCAACTCCGCCGAAGCCTCCGCGATCACGACCCCCGCCGCTCCGGGCGGTGTCACCGCCACCCCGGGCAACGGCCAGGTCGCGCTCACCTGGTCCGCCTCCACCGGCGCGACCGGTTACAACGTGCTCCGCGCCACCAGCCCCGGCGGCAGCTACACCACCGTGGCCACCGGCGTAGTGAATACCCACTACACCGACACCGGCCTCGCGAACGGCACGACCTACTACTACGTCGTCGCCGCCACCAACGGCTCCGGCTCCAGCGCCAACAGCACGCAGGTCAACGCCCTCACCGCGCCGCCGGCCCCCGCGGACCTGGTCGCCCTCGGCTGGAACGGGGCGGTGGATCTGGGCTGGACCCCCGCGAGCGGCGCGACGAGCTACTCGGTCAAGCGCGCCACCACCAGCGGCGGCGCCTACACCACCCTCGCGAGCGGCGTCGCCTCCCCGGCCTACTCCGACACCACGGCGGTGGACGGCACGACCTATTACTACGTCGTGTCCGCCACTAATGCCGGCGGCGAAAGCGCCAACTCCGCCGAAGCCTCCACGACCTTCACCCAGCCGCTGGTCTATCTGAAGTTCGACGAGACGAGCGGCAGCTCCGCCGCCGACTCCTCGGGCAACGGCTGGACCGGCACGCTGGTCAACGGCCCGCTCTGGTCCGCCGGTCGCAGCAACAACACGGTGGACCTCGATGGCGCCAACGACCACGTCACCTTGCCAACCGGTGTCATGAACGGCCTGACCGACTTCACGATCACGCTCTGGGCCAACCTCGACTCGATCTCCAACTGGTCGCGCTTGTTCGACTTCGGCACCGGCACGACCGTGAACATGTTCCTCACCCCGAAAAACGGCGCCAACAACCGTATCCGTTTCGCCATTACGACCGGCGGCGGCGGCGGCGAGCAACGCATCGACGGCACGACCGCGCTGCCCATCGGCGGCTGGCACCATGTCGCGGTCACGCTCGCCGGCTCCACCGGCACGCTCTACGTGGACGGCGTCCAGGTCGGTCAAAACACCGCCATGACGCTCACACCCTCCAGCCTGGGCAGCACCACCCAGAACCGGATCGGCCGCTCGCAATACAACGACCCCTACCTCATGGGCCGCATCGACGAGTTCCGCATCTACGGCCGCGCGCTCACCGCCGCGGAGGTCGCCTCGCTCATGGCCACCAGCCCCGCCGGCCTCGTGTCCGCTCCGGCCTCGCTCACCGCGACGCCCGGCACCGGACAGGTGGTCTTGAACTGGAGCGCCGTGACCGGAGCGACGAGCTACGACGTCCTGCGCGCCAGCACCAGCGCCGGTCCCTTCCTCGACGTGGCCACTGGCCTCACCGGCACGACCTACGCCAACACCGGCCACACCGCCGGCACGACCTACCACTACGTGATCGTGGCACGCACCGCCACGAGCGAGAGCCCCAACTCCCCCGTCGCCAGCGCAACCGCGCAGTAAGCGCGGCACGCTCGCTCACACACCGCGCCGCGCCCCCCCCGCCTGGGGCGCGGCGCCCAGCTGACTATCCGCCCATGCCCAAGCGCTATCTGGCCCCTCTTCTTGCGGCGGCCCTCGCCGCACTGCTCCTGGCGCCTTGGGCCAGCCGTCGTCCCTCCACGCCGGAGCCCCCGCCCGGCACATCCTCGCCCAGCCCGGTCGTCGTCGCGCCGACCGCCCCGGCGCCCGCTCCCGCCCGCCAATCCCCGGACGAGGCGGAGTCCGCCTCCACGCCCGAATCGCGACTGGAACTCGAGCGACGCTGCCTCCGCCTCGCCGAGACCGATCCCCTCGCCGCCATCGACCTGGCCATCGCCCAAAACCTCAGCGCCGACGATCCCGGCCTGTTGCCCGCTCTCATGCTGCGCTGGGCCGAGCGGGATTTTTCCGGCGCCCTGGACTGGACTCGCTCCCAGCCGCGCGACGCCTGGCGCGACGACATCCTCGCCCGCCTCGCCTTCCTGCGCGCCCAGACCGAGCCCCTCGTCGCCGCGCACCTCGTCGTCACCGACATCCCCTCCGGTCCCGCCCGCGACGAGGCGATCATCTCGGTCGTCCATCAATGGGCGCTCCGGGACACGGAGGCCGCCGGGCTGTGGGCCGAGTCCCTCGACGCCGAAGGCCTCCGCCAACGCGCCGTCGCCGAGGTCGCGGGCGTCGCCGCGACGCGGGTCCCGTCCCCCCGTTAAAAACCGCCCGTCGGTCCACTTCACCCGAC
>CBINNW010000049.1:0-35204 GCA_966252115.1 uncultured Akkermansia sp. | reverse complement strand
ATGATCTCGATGCGCGCTTTCTTCGGGCCGCCGCCTCCACGATTACCGCCGCCGCCTGCCATGGTGTGGGTGGGAGTTTGAGAGGGAGATTAAAGGAAGGGAGGGAGGAGACCGGTGGCCGGCGACGCCGAGGGGGCGGGGCGGGCTCACAGGCGGGCGGCTTCCTCTTTCTTGATGGTGAGCTCGAGGGCGTTGGCGGCGTCGGTGATGTTGTGCCGGGCCTCCTCCACGCGGGCGTTGAGGACGTTGTAGGGGAGCAGGCCGATGATGGCGATCATGAGGCCGGCCGCAGTGGCGATGAGGGCCTCGCCGACGCCGCCGGTGATCTTGCCGGCGTTGGCGGCGATGTCGCCGTCACCGAGGGCGCCGAAGGTGTTCATCATGCCCATGACGGTGCCGAGGAGGCCGAGCAGGGGGGAGATGGTGATGCAGGTGTCGAGGACGGCGATGCCGCGCTGGAAACGGTTCAGCTCCTGATTGGCGGCGCGGGTGAAGGCGTTGGTGAGCGAGTGGTCCTTGTGGGTGAGGGCGTAAACGAGGACGCGGGCGACGTAGTCGTTGCTCGGACGACCGAGGGCGACGGCGCCGTCGGCGTCACCGTTTTCCACCTTTTCGAGCATCTGCTCGACGACGGCCGGCTGGCGACGGGTGCTCTCGCGGATCATGAAGAGCGTGCGCTCGACCACGGCGGTCACGGCGACAAACGAGACCAGCAGGATGGGCCACATGATCCAACCGCCGTGGATGAAAAGTTCCATCGGGGTCTGGCCCATGACTTTGATGAAGGCGAGCGGAAGGCTGAGTTGCATAGGGAAGAGAAAATCGGCGGACGGGAAAAACGAGAGAAGGTGCAGTGGAGCGGGAGGGAGGACAGAGGCCAAGCCTAAATAAGACTGAGTCTCATTTAGCCCAAGAGACCGAAGCCGAACTACCTTTTCGGTATTTGGCATGGAAAAACGTCCCCCTTCACGTGGAGTTCACAAAGCGGGGGCTTTTCGCCACTCGCAGGCGGTAAAACGCCGGGGCGGCCGGGGCGGGAATCGCCCGGGGTGCGAAGGGCGGGAAGCGGAGGAGGAACAGGCACATGGCGTCCGGAAGGGGTCGCCGAGGAGCGTGCCGCGGAAAAAGCCGCAAAATTTGCCTTGCGCAGACGGCGGAAGCTCGCACGTTCGCCCGTCCTGTCAGTTTCGTCCCTATCGTCTAGTCCGGTTAGGACACCACCCTTTCACGGTGAGAACCGGGGTTCGAATCCCCGTGGGGACGCCAAGCTTTAAAATCCCGCCTCTCGAAAGAGATGCGGGATTTTTTTCGCCCTGAACGTAGATCCGCCGGATCCGAGCCGGTTTCGCGGTAGCGGCTCGCGGGGCCTTGGTGCGCGGCCCCCACCCCACCCCGCCCGGGCGCCCCCGCTCCCGCGTCGATTCACTCGTGGCGCAGCGCCTTCTCCACCTCCAAGCCCAGAGCGGTGAGGGAGAGGTGAATGTCGCGAAGAAAGAAGCCCAGCCCCGCGAGCAGGCAGCAGATGCTGAGCGAAAACAGCGCCATGATGAACACCGCCAGACCGCGCCCCGTCACCACGTCCACGAAGATCGTTATCACCAGCAGTCCCGAGCTGAACATGCTCACGGCCGCCAGCGTCACCGCCCGGCGCACCAGGCCCGCCCGCCGATACATGATCCGCAACTGCGCCTCCAGGTGCGCCTGCTCGGTCGCGTTGCCCTTCGCCCCGCGCGCCTGACCGGCGAGGATCCGCGTGCGATCCACGACGCGACCCATGCGATTGGTCATGGTCAACAGCAGCGAGCCGATGCCCGCGATCAGGATCACCGGCGTGATCGCAAGCTGGATGGAGGGCAACAAGGTGTCCGCTACGGCCATGCGCCCCAGCCCGGAGAAAAACCGGCCCGCCCGCAACACCCCGCGAAGCGGCTCCGCCCAACACCTCCGCACGCCTCCGCACGCCTCCGCGCCGCGGCCGCGCCGGCGGGCTTCGCATCGCGCATCGACCTCCCGGCCCCGATTGGCCGGGGACGGCCAACTCTACAGCTTCGGGCGGCACCGGCGGGGACGGCCAACGCCACTCCCTCCCGCTCCGCCCCCCCCCGCTCCGGCGCCCTGTCGGCCACCTCCGCATATTTTGCGAATTCGTTTTCACCGGACCGGCTCGGCTTGCCGCACTTTCCGGCACGTCCCTAGCTTGCCCATTGCCCGCGCGCGCCGCCACGCCAGCTCACCACACCCGTCCAACCACGCACGCGTCCCCACCACACCATGCACGACGAAGCCAAACACGCCGCCGCCCTGCTGCCGAAGCTGCCCGACTCCCGCGATCCGCGCCTGCTCGCGTATCTCAACCTGAAGTTGCGCGAGCTCGGCCAGCCCACCGTCAGTCTGCCCGCCTCGTCCGCCGAAGACGCTTCCGACCCGGCCTCCTTCTCGCATCTGGTGGACCACCTCGTCGCCCTCGGCCGCGAAAAGGACCGCATCCTTTCCAAGCACCTCTGCCCGGTCGATCAGCGCATCCAGAACTTCCTCTACGCCAACCTGGAGGAACACGGACGCGCCCCCCATCTGCCCGCCTCCACCCTCGTGCTCGACCGTCCCGGCCTGGCCCGCGCCCTCTCCCTGCCGCCCTCCAAAAACGAGCACAAGAGCGCCATCCTCACCTCGACGCGCCTGCACAACGGCGTGCTCCACAACCCCAAGTCCGACCGCCGCACCACCCAGGGCATCTTCCACGTCGCCGAGGGCGGCCTGCCCATCCCCGACGACAAAAAAGCCGTGCCCTCGCACGTCTTCGCCAACCTGCTCGCCCGCGCCTTCGACCCTCCCAAGGAACTGCTCGCGCTCCCCTTCACCGCCGCCGAGGCCCGGCCCGCCCACGTCTTCGTCTCGCTCTACCTGCGCCCCGTCGTCGTGCCCGCCGTGCCCGGCTTCACCCCGGCCCGCCGCATGGAGACGCGTTTCTTCATCCCGGGCTCGCTGGTCTGTAACCTCGACTTCGTGGAAAACATCTTCGGCAACGCCGGCGACCCCTCCCTGCCCGCCAACGACGCCGCCCTCGATCCCGAATCCTGGACCGGCCACACCGGCTGCATCATCCTCGCCCCGCACCTCAACGGCCTGACCAAAAAGGAACTCGGCCTGCCCCGCTTCGAGGACGCCACCGAGCGCCAGCGCCGCGACGGCATGTGCTGGAAAAAGGAGGACGAACCCTACAACGACGGCGTCGCCTTCAAGGTCACCTGCCGCGACGCCTCCGGCGTGGTCGTCACCGTCATCTCCGACAACTACTTCGGCTACTGCAAGAAGGAGGTCAAAACCCAGATTTCCCTCTCCGCCAACCTGCTCGGCCTCGCCGAGGAGGAACACGCCGGCGGCGCCCTCGCCTTCCCCAGCTACGACCTCGGCGAGGAGTTCGACTACGCCTCGCTCGGCCACCCCGACGACCACTCCTTCGCCGAGGCCCTCGCCCTGCTCGGCGAGCGCGCCGACCCGCAGCCCGGCGGCTGGGCCCGGGACCGCGAGTATTCAAACATCCACTACGTCCCCGGCGACGCCCGCTTCGACCTCCGCGCCCAGCGCATCTCCTGGGGCCCGGCCGACAAGCCCGACCACACCCTGAAACTCCTGCCCGCCGTCACCTACGTCCTGCCCTGCGGCTACAAGGTCGAGATGGTGCGGCCCGACGCCTCCGCGCGCTGGCGCCTGCGCGGCACCACCGCCGAGGGCCTGCTCTGCCACAAGCCCTGCACCGTCTCCGGCGGCGGCAAATCCGAGATCTCCAAATCCATCGCCGACGCCACCTTCACCGGCCCCGTCTTCATCGCCGACCCGGTCAAGGACCTCGACCTCGTCGAGGCCATCCTCAAACGCGACTACGCCAACCGCTACCGCGACGAGGCCCTCAACAAAAAACCCGGCCAGGGCCGCCCCATCCTCTCGCCCAAACGCTCGCTCGGCTCCGTCGTCAAACTCCTCTCCCGCAGCCCCGACTACACCGACGACTACAACGCCTGGCTCGGCACCATCCCGCGCTACATCCGCGATCTCGTTCTCCTCGTGAAACGCGTCCACAAGCCCTGGCACGGCGACGACTGGCGCCGACATTTCTCGGTGGACTCGATCAACGGCCGCCCGGGCAACGAGCTCAAATACCACGGCTCCCGCGCCACCACCCAGTTCCTCCGCGTCGGCTACGCCGCCGACGGCTCCTGGCGCACCTTCTCCCTGCGCAGCGACTTCCTCCCCGCGGTCAAGATCCAGGCCGAGGACGACATCACCGCCTCCGCCGTCGCCCCCGCCTCCACGGTCAAGGGCCTGCCGGTCGGCACCCCGGCCGACGCCTCGATCAAGGTCGTGCACAACTGCGAGACCCGCCTCTTCCAGCGCCCCGACGACGCCATCGTGCGCGGCTACGACAAACACGCCGAAAAGGACTTCGCCTCCGGCAACACCTTCTTCTCGAACTACGAGCCTCTGCCCAAGCCCGTGGCCGCCGAGCTGCTCGAGGACACCCTCGGCTTCGACGCCTACACCGATCCGATCAAAAAACTCGTCCGCGACTTCGTGGCGTCGCCAGATTCCGAATACGTCGCGCTCACCTCGCACCCGCGCATCGTGGACGGCAAGCCGACCAAGAACCCGCGCTACCTCCAGGTCCGGCCCGATCTGCTCGATCCCCGCGCCACCGCCCTTGCCCGCATCGGCGCGCGCCTGCACCGCCGCATCGCCGCCGACGACCCCGTCGTCTTCCCGGTCGGCGCCGTGCTCATGGGCCGCCGCCTCAACCCGCCGGAAAAGGGCGTGCGCCCGCTCTGCGTTTTCAACCCCATCCACTATCAGGAGCTGCCCGAGGCCTTCATGGACCTCATCGCCTCGCTGACCGGCAAGTCGCCCTCCACCACCGGCGCCGGCTCCGAGGGCGCCCTCACCAAGGGCCCCTTCAACGCCCTGCCGCCGATCTACGATCTCAACGCCGCGCTCGTCTCCTTCCTGCTCACCGACCTGCCCGCCTTCTCCACCGCCGCCGGCTGGGTGGGCCCGAAGCTGCGCGTGGACCACGACGTCTCGCTGCTCGTGCCCGAGATCTGGTGCCGCATGAGCGCCGAGGAGCGCGACCCGAAGTTCCTCATCGCCCACGGCTACCTCGAGAAATGCGAGGACTTCCTCCACGACGGCAAACCCGTGCTCGCCTCGCGCCTCGGCTACCGCATCACCGCGCGTTTCGTGCAGACCTTCCTCGGCCGCGTGATGAGCAACCCCTCCACGGTCTTCGACGAGGAGCACCTCAAGCCCGAGCTCACCGACGCCGGCGTCTTCGCCGACGGCATGGAAAACATCGTCACCGCCATGCAGGAGGCCGCCGCGCACTACTTCGCCGACGGCTCGGTCGAGGACGCCTGCCCTCCCCTCCAGGCCCTGCTCCACATCATGCGCGACGGCACGTGGAACGGCCACGACCTCGCCTCGCCCGAGGTCCGCCGCCTCTTCGACCGCGACGAGATGCTCAAGAGCGACTGGTATGCCGCGCGCCTCGACGCCAAGCGCAAGATCGACGCCGCCGCCCTCGACGCCCACGCGCGCTACTTGGAAAAGTTCCTCAAACGCGCGCACTACTCGGACGTTCACGTGCAGCTCGGCATCCCCGCCCGCGTGGAGCGTCTGGTGGAGAAGCTGCGCGTCGCGTCGGAGCCGACCTACGTGGAGCAGCTCCGCGGCACCCTCGGCGCCGAGCCCGCCGTGGCCGACGACATCGTCAAGGCGCACAAACGCGCCTGATCGTCCCCACCCTCCGCTCCCCGCCCCTCCCCAAGCGTCCGCGCCGCCCCCGTCGCGGACGTTTGGGCGCGTGGGCACGCGGGCGCTCGCGCGCTCGGGAGGAGACGTCGCAAGGCATCGGGCTGGCCTTGGGGCTGTTCGGCGGCGCTGGGCCGGTGGTCGTGGCGGAAGCGCGGAAGCGCTTTCGTCCGGCGGGCTCCACCGAAACGAAATGGCGCCGCCATTCCGCCACGTCCATCCACCGAAAATAGCGAAGAGCCCTTCAACGGTCTGGGCATACCGACAAAAAAAAACGCCCCCTCCCGAAACGGGAGGAGGCGTCGGAGGAACGCGTTGTCCGAAGAAACCTTAGGCGCGAACCGAGCGGCGGCGCGAGGCGGCGAGGCCGAGACCGACCAGACCGGCGAGGGCGGCGAAGGAGGAGGGCTCGGGGATCGCGGAACCGACGACTCCGTTGATCTGGAGGTTGTCGAGGGTGAAGGTGCTGGCGCCGGTGACGTTCACGGTGAGGCTGGAGGAGCTGCCGTAGAAGTTGGCCGGGATGTCCACCGTGTAGGTGCCGAAGTTGCTCAGCGTGCCCGGGGCGAGGTTGGTGGTGGCGAAGGTCGAGCCGTTGAAAACCCACTCGAGCGAGATGGCGCCCTCGGAGGCGGCGGCGAAGGACAGGTTGGCAGCGCCGGCATGATCCACGGGATCGAAGTCCTGGTAGCCGCTCAGGTTGACGTTCAACGAGATCGAGCCGCCGCTGAAATCCGTGAAGCCCAGAGCCTGGTTCGCCGGGTCGGAGTTGTTGTTGCTCATCGGCGTGCCGGCGAAGTCCACCATGGTGGTGTTCACCGTGCGGGTGCCGGGATTGGAGATGACCTTGCCGGCCTCGGCGGCGGAATAGGCCCAGCCGATGGACCCGGTGCCGGCGCTGACCGGAGTGTTGCCGTTATGGCTGGTGACGGGATTGAACTGCCCCACGGAGGAGAAGTTCGCGTCGATGCCGGTGGCGAAGTCCGAGAGATCGGGATCGGTGTAGGCGAACCCTTCGAAGGTGAAGCCGCCGAAGTCCCAGCCGGCCACGAGCTGGATCTGGGCGCTGGCGGCCACGGGCGCGGCGAGGGCGATGAGGGCGATGAGTTGGTTTTTCATGGGAAAAGTCCGACGAGGATTACGGAAACGGAGCCTTAGAGGTTACCCTTGGAAACGAGCACGCCGCGCTTGTTGATGGCGGTCCAACCGTTGGTCCAGAGGTCCACGGTCTTGTTGGTGGAGAACGCGCCGCGATAGGTCACGGTGGTGAAGGCGGGGTTGTTCGGGAGCGCGGCGACGGCGTTGAAGGCGAGGGGCGAGCCGCCCATGCCGGTCTGGAGGCCGACCGGGTTGACGTAGCTGTTCACGTCGAAGGCCTTGAAACCGGGGTTGGCGGTGCTGCGATTGTTGTAGGCCGAGGTAGCGGTGTCGTAGGTGCCGGCGATGGCGTTATTGGCGTCCTCGACCTGGGTGAAGGTGAGGGAGTTGTTGGTGTTGTTGAAGAGGGTGTTGCTCAGGAACTGCACCTCGCCGAGGATGGCGCGGCTGCGAACATCGAACCCGTCGGTCTCGATACCCACCTCGGCGTCCATGCGCACACCCTCCTTGGCTTGGACCACGACGTTGTTGAGGATTTGACCGCCGAAGCCGGCGCGCATGCGCAGGCCGCTCTTGCTGCCGGTGGCGCGGCCAACGAAGGTGCCGTTGGTGATGACGCTGTTGGAGACGGGCTTGCCGTTCGCGGTCAGGTAGTTGTTACCGCCGCCGTTCGCGGAATCCTCGTCACCGCCGTCCCATTCGCCGAGAGAATCGCCGAAGTTGGGGTGCTGGAGGACAAACACAAACTGGGCGGCGCCGTTCCAGCCCTGGTCCACGTCGAGGCCGTCGTCCTCGACGAAGTTCACGTTGACGTAGCTGAGGTTGACGGTGCCGCCGAAGATTTCCACGCCGTCGTCGAAGTTCACATAGACGTCGATGTGATCGACCTGGGTGCCGGCGCCGACACCGGCGAGGGTGAGGCCGTTGATCTCGTTGGAGTCGGAAAGCTTGGCGCCGCCGTGGCGGATGGAGACGTAGGAGAGCTTGCCGGAGTTGTCGAAGGGAAGGTCGCCGCCGTAGGTGGTGTCGGAGCCCTCGGCGAGACCTTCAACGAAGCTGTGGCCGTCGATGAAACCGCCAAAACCGTCGGAGACCTTGCCGGTCACGTTGGTGGGAGCCTCGCCGAGGACGACGATGCCGCCGGAGAGCGCGGCCAGGATGTTGGTGGGGGTGCTGGCGTTGAACTGGGCGTTGAGGTAGGTCGTGGCCGAGGTGGCGGGGAGCGGGCTGGACGCGGGATTGGCGTCGAGGAAGGTGCCGCTGGACAGCACGCCGCCGGAGATCACGGCGCGGTCGAAGTAGCCGTCGGCGTCGGTGTCGCGGGGCACGCCGCCGTTGTCGAGGCAGGCGGTGGTGAAGATGATCGGGTTGGTGGCGGTGCCGACCGCGTTGATCTGGGCGCTCTTGGTGACGACGAGGGTGCCGGGGTTGTAGGTGCCGGCGTTGGTGCGCGGCTGGCCGCGGATGATGGTGCCGGGCTCGATGGTGAGGGTGGCGCCCTTCACATAGACGATGCCCTCGAGCACGTATTCGTTGGACGCCGTCCAAGTGGTGTTGGAGGTGATCTCGCCGGCGGGCACGGAGACGAGCGCGGCGTAGCTGGCGGAAGCGCCCAGAAGCGAGAGGGCGGCCAATTGGGAGAGGTTCTTTTTCATGGATGCGGGATGGCTGGGTGTTGGTTCGGCGTCGGAGCGAGAGACCGACGAGAGTGGAGAGATTGCCCCCCGCGGGTTACGGTCCGGTTGCGGCCGGGTGACATCGCGGGAAACAAATGGGCGCGGGTGGGAGCGTCGTCCGCGGGATCAGAACGAGCGGCTCACCGAGAGGGAGTAGTCCCGGCCGGCGCGATAGGAGGTGCGCGAGTATTCCTGCTTGGTGAGCTCGGGGTCGTAGATCAGACCGCGCTCGGGATCCAAGAGGTTCTTGGCGCTAAACTTGATGGTCCACTCGCCGATGGACTGGCTGACGCCCAGGTCGAGACGGCGGTAGCCCTTTTCGTAGAGATCAAACTCGGCGGGGAACCCGGAGCCGGGCAGGGCGAGCACGTCGCTGATGGAGAACAGCGACAGGGTGACGGAGGTGCCGGTGCGGGCCTGCGTGTAGTTCAGGTCGATGTTGGCCGTCCACTCGGGTTGATCGAAGAGGCGGCGGGTCTGCGGCACGAGGCTGCGGTCCTGATAGACGATGTTGCCGAGCTGGTTGATCGTGGTGGGGTGCAGGGGCACCTCGGCGTCGATGCGGGTGTAGTTGCCGCCGACGGAGAAGGGCTCGAAGAAGTCGCCGAGAAACCCGAGGCCCTTGCGTGCCTCGATCTCGAAGCCGCGCAGGTCGGCCTCGCCGGGATTGTTGGCCCAGCTCTCGAAGCGGCCGAGCGTGGCGCTATCGAAGAGCATCTTCTCTATGGGCTGATCGATTTTTTTCCCGAAGACGCTGACCGCGAAAAGGTCGGCCGGATTGTCGGAAAAATACCACTCCGCGCGGATGTCGTAGTTGTCCACCTGCGAGGGCTGGAGGGCGGGGTTGCCGAGCACCAGATTGCCGGTCTCGAAGCTCTGGGAGAAGTAGGCGCCGACCTCGCGAAACGAGGGGCGGGCCACGGTGCGCGAATAATTGGTGCGAACCGTGATCGCCTTGCTCGGGCTCCAGGAGAGGCCGAGGGCGGGGAGCAGGTCGCGCTCGTCCAGATCGGTTTCGAGGTTGTTCGCGTTGGTGCCGAGAATATTGGACGTGCCGGGGAGGAGAAGAAGGTCCCGCGCGGTGGTGTTGCCGTAGGAGCCGAGGCCGGTCGAGGTGACCGCGAACTGCTCCATGCGATAGCCGCCGGAGAGTTTGAAATTTTTCGGGAGCTCGATCACCGCCATGCCATAGAGGGCCTTCAGCTCGCGATCGGCTTCGGAAGAGGAGGAGCCGGCGGCGCCGGGCTGCCCCCGAACAAGCCCGTCGTAGAGGTCCTGGGGATCGTCGGCGACGACGTCGGAACCGCTGGATCGGGAGTAGATCTCGTTGTAGCCGGTGTTGTCGCGTTTGGATTTTTCCCCGGCGAAACCGACCTTCAACGCTGACTCCCGCTCGGTGAGCAAAAGGACGGGGAGCGTGGCGTCGAGGCGCCCGGCGTTTTGGCTTTCGTCGGTGTCGTTCCATGCGCGCTCCAAGGGGTCGGGCGTGCCGTCCACGGCGGGAAGCACATACTGGCCGGCCGGGTTGATAGCGTAGGTCGTCTCGCTGTAGGCGGGCTCGTGCTGGTAGGTCTCGATGTGCTGGACCACCCAGTCGAGCTCGAGGTCGTGGAAGCGGTCGAAGACGTGTTCGCCGTTCAGCTGGAGCGAGGTGATGTTGCGCTGGCGGTAATAGGTCTTGTCGCGAAACCACCGATACGGGGCCAGGTCGGCGTTGGTGACCGGGTCGAAGGCCTGGCTCTCGACGGTGTCGATGCCGCTTTGGGAAAAGAGAAACGACGCGCCGACCTTGTGCTGGGGCGAGAACTGGAACCCGAACGAGGCCAGCGCGCCCAGGGTGTTTTCAAACTCGGCCTGCTCGAAATCAACCGCGCCGAAGTCCCGGGGCGGATTGAGGATGCCCTGCTCCATCGTGCTGGGCTGGGCCGGGCGAGGCGGACGCGAACTGGCGGGGCGACGGTTGAGGGTGGTCAGCGAGGTCTTCCGCCCGGAACGCGCCGACACGCCGCCCT
Organism: uncultured Akkermansia sp.; assembly: GCA_966252115.1. Lineage (GTDB taxonomy): Bacteria > Verrucomicrobiota > Verrucomicrobiia > Opitutales > Opitutaceae > IMCC26134_A. The sequence continues at coordinate 24,619 of CBINNW010000049.1, read as the reverse complement.
CCTTCACCAAGGCGGTGGTGAAGCCGAAGACGTTGTCTTCGCCGAAATCGACCCGATCGGCGTAGGTGACGCTCAACTTGTGTCCCAAGGGAGCGGCCTCGCGGGAGGGGACCACCTGGAACGGCGTGCGTTCGCGGGCCTTGGGACGGTCGGTCTCGCCCGAGCCCCAGAAGTCCCGGTCGCCGTTCTTGGTGGCGTAGTCGGGCACGTCGTCGCCCAAGGCGTTCGAGTTGGCCTTGGTGCCGACCGACACGGTCAGTTCGCGCCCCTCCGGGATCATGCGCGTCGCCATGTCGATGCTGCCGCCGGAGGTGTCGCCCCAGAGGTTGGGCATGAAGGCCTTGTTGACGACGATGCTGTCGATGAGGTTCGTCGGGAAAATATCCATCTGCACGGCCTGCTTCTCCGGATCGGGGCTGGGCACCTTGAGTCCGTTGAGAAGCGTGTTGCCGTAGCGGTCGCTGAGACCGCGGATCACGGCGAACTCCCCGCCGGCCACGGACACGCCGGGGATGCGGATCAGCGCCTCGGCCGCATCGCCGGCGGAGAACTTGGAAAACTGCTCCGCGCTCAGGAAATCCATCGAGACCTCCGACTCGATGCGCACGTTTTTCAGATCTGCGGAAGAGCCTTTCACCAACTCCCCCTCGACCTCCAGCGCCTCCAGCATCACCACCTCGTCGTCGGTGGACGCGGGGGCCAGACGGGCGTCGGGCAGGGTCTCGGCGCCCTCGGCCGCAACGGCGCGCGGGCCGATGCTCTGCTCATAAAAACCGCCGCGGCGAAACGTGAACAAACGGTCCCCGCCATCCACCTCGGCCGTGAATTCCCCGGCGAGATTGGTCGTCACCCCGATCGGCGTGCCGTCCACCAAAACCTCCACCCCGGCGAGGGGCAGGCTGGTGGTGGAGTCGAGGACGCGACCGGTCACGGTCGCCGCCTGGGTGAAGGGGGCCGCGACGCAGACGACGACGGCGGACGATGCGAAGACGCGAAAAGAGCGGGAGGTGAGGCGGAGCATGGGCGTGGGCCCGGCACGCCAGCGAGCGCCCACCTAGCCCCGCAAAGGGAAAGTCCCCGATGCCGCCAAGTATCACCACCGCGCCACATAGGTTACGCTTCCGTAACGCGTCGGTGACAAAACCGGCACATCGCGCGCCCGATCCGTATCAGTTAATCAAATACGGTTCGGGCGCCGCCGCCGCTCCCGGGCCTTGGCGCCCTCCCGCCCCCGTCCCGCCGCGCGGCCTTCCCAACGGTCGGGCCTACATCGGGCCCGGCTCCCGGTCGCCTACAGGCCGAGGGCCTTTTGCCGGTAGTGTTCGTCGGGCCGGCCGGCGATGCGCTCGACCTGCTCGGCGCCGAGAAACACCGGCTCGGCGCCGCCCGAGGCCGCGGCGGCGCCGGCGAAAATCTCCGCCGCCTTCACCGCCATCAAGGTCGCCGCCAACACCGCCTCGGGCGTGGCGCCGAGCGCGATGAGACCGTGGTTCTCCAGGAGGATGACGCGCGGCGGCCGCGCGAGGCGACGGATGTAATCCTCCGTCGCCGTCTTGATCGCCTGCGAAAGCTTCAGCCCCGGATCGGTGTAGGGCACGAAGACGCTCTCCACCCCGCAGCACACGATCTCGTCGGGGAAGAGCCGGCGCGTCGCGAAGGCGCGGGCGTGCCGCGAGCAGAGGAGCTGGTTCACCGCGATCGGGTGGGTGTGCCCCACGAAATTCACCCCGGGCAGGGTGAGCAGGTAGGCGTGAAAGATCGCCTCCACCGAGGGCTTTTTCATCTCGGGGGAAACGCGCGCGGCGAAGAGCGCCTCGTCCACCTCGGCGTCGCCCATGCTCTCGACGCCCAACAGCGGGACGAGTTTCGCGAAGCGGCAGGTCGCGGTGCCCGCGGCGGAGAGCGTGGCGAGGTTGGAGCCGGAGGCCTTGACCGTGAAGGTGTCGGCGTCGTGGCGCATGGAGGTGTTGCCCTCGCCGAGGATGGCGAGGCGGCGCTCCTCGCGACCGAGTTGGTGGGAGAGGTGAAGGAGGGAGTCGAGGGACACGGGAGATGGGAAAACGAAGTAGCGAGTAGCGAGTAGTGGGTAGCGAGCAGCACGAGCGCGGAAACCGCGTGGTGGAGGCGGGAGGAGTAGCGAACAGCGAATGCGGGAGCGAGCGGTCAAGGTCCGACCTACTCGCTACCCGCTACTCACTACTCGCTACTCCAGTCCGCGCCTCAGAACGCCTTGCCGTCGGCCTTGGTGCCGCAGAGCGAGACCTCGATGCCGAGCTCGGCGGCGAGCGCGGCCTTGGTGTAGAGCGCGAGGTCGGCCTCCTTCGCGCTGTTGGCGTAGGCGACCTGGATGTGGTTGCTCTGGTGCCGCGCCATCATCTGGTCGCGCGAGACGCCGTAGGTCACGGCGTGCATGATCGGCCACTGGTAGGTGGTCTCCTGCCAACGGCGCTCGGTCTCCTCGCGCGGGAGCTCGATCACCTTGGCGCGACCGAGGTCCATCTTGAGCTTGCCGTTGGCCACGAAGACACGGCTCCAGATGATCTCGCCCGGCTTCGCGATGCCGCGCAGGGTGCCGCCGCCGAGACGGAAATACATGCCGGGCTGACGGTGCGAATCGCTGCCCGCCCAGCCGCCGACGTGGTGGTCGGCCGGCGCGCTGCCCGAGATGAGAAACACCCACACATACTCGGAGGTGGTGCCGGATTTGTCCCAATCGCCCCAGCGCAGATCGTGCAGGGTGTTCGCGCGCGGCTGACCCAGCGCCTCGTGCACGCGGTCGGTGAAGAGCCCGTCGAGGCCGGCGCACTCGTCCACCTCGTTGAAATGCGGGATCGGCTCGCCGTCGCGGATGACCGAGCCGTCGGCGCGTTTCACCGGGGGGCGCTCGGTGGAGTTGAGCGTGCCCTCGACCAGGTCGGACGCGGGCAGCAGGTCCTTGAGCCCCTGCTGATACTGGATGCCGATGGTCTCGCAGCCAAACTCGTCGGCGATGCGCACGGCGGCGACGTAGGTTTTGCACTGGAGCAGGACCTGGCGCTCCGTGAGATCGCTCTGCTCGTCGGGCCCGAAATGGAAGGTGAGCCCCTTCTGCTTATACCACTCGAAAACCTCGCGCGCCTCGGCGTCCGAAACCTGCGTCGCGGCGTAGTAGAGGGCGGACTGCGAGAGGCGCTCCTTGTAAACGCCGGTCGGGAAAAGCAGCTCGTCCGGAATGATGGCGTTATACATGCCCATGCAGCCCTCGTCGAAGACGCCCATGATCGATTTCCGCACCCGCAGGTCGTCGGCGATCTTCTTGGCGGCGGCGCGGGCCTTGGGCGGCACGGTCGCCTTGGCGAGCGGTTTCACATGCCCGGTCTTGTGCTTCACCACGCCGGTCTTCAGCCAGTTCTCCAGGCCTCCGAGGAAGAGCGCGTCGTCGAAGTTTTCGCTCCAGAGGGTGGAGAACTTCACGCCGGCCTTGGTCAGCGAACCATTGAGGTTGAGCATGCCGACCAGGCCCGGCCAGGTGCCGGACCAGTTGGCGACGTTGAGGATCGGCCCGCGATGCGAGATCAGACCGTGCAGGAGGTGGTGCGAATACTGCCAGACCGACTCCGCCACGATGAGCGGCGCGCTCGGATCGATGCCGGCGAAAACCTCCATGCCCTCCTTCTGCGAGCCGATGAAGCCGTGCCGCACGTCCTTCTTGTAGGGGTGGGCGCGGACGAGTTTGTAACCGAAGGAGGCGATCACCTCGGCGAGGCGTTTCTCCATGGCGGCCTGGGCGGGCCAGCATTTTTCGTTGGCCGATTGGCGGAGGTCGCCGTTGGCGACGAGATAGACGGATTTTTTGGGGAGTTTTTTGACGGAGGGCATGGCGGTGCGAGGAGGAGATGCGGGCCGCCCGGCCGGGCGAAAAACCAAGGGGCGGCGCGCTCAGGGGGACTGACGGGAGGGGAAACGAGGTTCGGCTTTGTTGGACGTTTGGGTTTGTCGATAATCGACCCGCCTATCCTAGCAGGTTTGCCACTGCTGAAAATGGACGTTAGCGACCGTGGCATGGATAATATCGGCTCCCGCTCCCCCGGCGACGACGCCCTGCTCGCCACGCAGGTGGCCGACAGCCGCACCTTTTTTCTGCAACTTTCGGGCGCCTGGCCGGAACGGGTGTCGGTGGCGCTGGGCGGCTGGGAAAGATGCCGCCCGGACTACGCGGTGGAGCGGCGGCGCTACCCGTATGTGGTCCTGGAGCTGGTGGTCGGCGGGCAGGGCCGGGTGTCGCTCGACGGCACCACGCACCGCCTCGAGACGGGGGTCTGTTTCGCCAGCGGGCCGCGGACCGCCTGCCGGATCGACACCGACGCGGACTCGCCGCTGGAGAAGTTTTTCTTCGCCCTGGCCGGCCCCGGCGTCACCCGCGCGCTCACCCGCGCCGGCCTGCTCCACGGGCGCGCCCGCCACAGCGCCGCGCTCGGCGAGCTGCGCGAGCTCGCCGAGGACATCATCCGCGAGGGCCGCCGCCACGGTCCCGCCGCCCCCGCCATCTGCGCCCGTCTGGCCGAGGTCCTTCTCCTCAAAATCGGCGAGGAGCCCGCCCGCGCCGCCAGCCTCGGCCGCGGAGGCCCCGCGACCGAGGGCGCCCGGGAAAACTTCGAACGGTGCCGCGCCCTCATCGACAAACACGCCGCCGCCTGGCGCGGACTCGACGAGATCGCCGCCGCCGCGCACCTCGATCCCTCCAGCGTGTGCCGGCTCTTCCGCCGCTTCCTCGGCGTGAGCCCGCACCAGTATCTTCGCCGCCGCAAGATGGCCCTCGCCGCCGCCTACCTGCTCGAACGCGGCGGACGGGTGCGGGACGCGGCGGCCAGCGTGGGCATGGAGGATCCCTTCCACTTCTCGCGCAGCTTTCGCGCGGTCCACGGCGTCGCGCCCAGCGCGCTGCTCGGCGCGCGTCGCTGAAAAAACCTCCCGGCCGACGCCGCCGGTGTGTATTCACGTTTTCGTTACGCGTCCGTTCAACAGATTGCGCGTCGAAAACTTCGCGCGGCCGCGCGTCCCGCGCCCACCGTCACCGCGCATCCCCGCCGTCCGCCCGCCGTGCTCCCCTCACGCGGCGGACGTAGTTCAACCCCAACCCATCCCCCCAAAAAAGATGATCCTGTCATTCCTCGCGCCCTCCCGGGGCGTCGCGGGCGGCATGCTGCTGGCCGCCTTTCTCGGCCTCGCCTCCGCCCTCCGCGCCGTGCCCGCCGCCGGCACCGTCGTCACCCTCCGCGACGGCCACTACTCGAACTGGGTTTCCGCCAACAACGGCACGTCCTCCGAACGCCTGCTCGTCGCCAACGTCGCCGGCACCACCACGCCGTCCGATTGGGAAAAGTTCGTGGTCGTGCACGCGGGCGGCCTCGTCGCCCTCCGTTGCGTGGCCAACAATCTCTACGTCTGCGCCGAGAACGGCGGCGGCGCCACCATGCGGGCCAACCGCGGCGCCGTCGGCCCCTGGGAGACCTTCACCTGGATCGACAACAGCGACGGCACCGCCTCCCTCCGCGCCAACGCCAACTCCAAATACGCCTGCTCCGACAGCGGCGGCGTCGGCATCATCGCCAACCGCACCTCCATCGGCGCCTGGGAAAAGTTCACCGTCGCCGCCGCGAGCGCCGGCCCGGTGGGCTTCGCCTCGCTCAACGCCCTCGGCACCAACGGCACCACCGGCGGCGCGGGCGGCGCCACCGTCACCGTGACGACGCGCGCCCAGTTGATCCAATACGCCACCGACAACACCCCGCGCATCATCCAGATCCCGCAGGGCACGGTGATCGACCTCACCGACGGCACGGTGCGCGTCGAGACCAAGACGGTGGGCCGCTACAACGGCGTTTACTACTGCGGCGAGATCAGCGGCGTCGTCACCGAAAACGGCGGCGTGAGCGTCGGCTCGAACAAGACCATCATCGGCCTCGGCGGCGGCGCCAGTCTCGTCGGCCACGGCCTGCGCATCGACGGCAAGTCCAACGTCATCGTCCGCAACCTCACCATCTCCGACATCAACAGCGGCGTGGTCGAGGCGGGCGACGGCCTCACCATCGCCAGCTCGCACCACGTGTGGATCGACCATTGCACCTTCCGCAACATCAGCGACGGCATGATCGACATCAACGGCACCAACCCGCGCTACATCACGGTCTCCTGGTGTCACTTCGACGGTTATGACCTCAACATTTGCAGCCCCCACCAGCACAACTACGTGTCCGCGGTGAGCACCGGCGCGATGGTGACGCTGCACCACAACTACTACGACCGCGGCGGCGGACGTAATCCGCGCATCAGCGGCGGCGGCACGATGGTGCACGCCTTCAACAACTACTACCGCAACATCAGCTTCTACTGCCTCGCCTCCGAGGAGGGCGCGCAGACGCGGCTGGATCGCTGCTACTACGAGAACAGCCAGCGCCCGCACTACTACGACTGGGATCTCTCCAGCCCGGCCGGCGCCGGCGCCCTGCAAACGGTGGTAGCGGAGAACGTTTACACCGGAGTCTCCGCCACCAGTCGGCGCGAGGTGGGCGGCACGGTTTTCAATCCGTCGAGCTACTACACCTTCACCGCCCAGCCCGCCTCGGAGGTGAAGAACGCCGTCCTCGCCGGAGCCGGCGCGGGCAAGCTGTAGCACCCAAACCGCGCGAGCGAACGTAGCGCTTCAAACACCCGCCAACCCACACTCGACCCGGGCGGGCGCGGCGACGCGCCCGCCTTTTTTCGTCGGCAAACGATTCCGAGCGGGGATTCACGTCGGTTGCGGGGCGGAATCTTCGGGAGGGCTATCGCCCCAAAAAACCGGCGCTCCCGGAGGGAGCGCGCTACTGTCCAGAACATCTCAACTCGAAACGCAGCGGGGCTCAGGCCTTCTTCACGAAGCAGGCCTTCAGCGCCATCGCGACGCCGTCCACCTTGCAGTCGATCTCGTGGTCGCCGTCCACCAAGCGGATGTTTTTCCCCTTGGCTCCCTGCTTCAGGACCTGCGACGAGCCTCGCAGCTTCAGGTCCTTGATGAGGATCACGGTGTCGCCGTCGGCGAGCACGTTGCCCACCGCGTCGCGCACCACGCGGGCGCCCTCCGCAGCGGCCTCGCGGGGCCATTCGTGTCCGCAGGTCGCGCACTCCCAGTGGTCGGAGTGGGCGAGGACATCCTCGAGCGTGCAGGCGGGACAGGCGGGCGTGGAATCGGGCGTGGACATGGAGCGGAGCAGCCAAAACACCTCGCGCCGCTCCTGTCACTCCCGCACGCGCGGACGTCGCGCGATACCCCGGAGGCAATCAGGCCAAAAACGAAAACGGGCTCCGACAGCTCGCCGGAGCCCGTTGGCATTTACTCGGGACGAAGGCCGCTCACTCTTCGCTCGCGCGGAGGCGGGCGAAGAGGCGCTCGCCGGTGTAGGGGATCGTCACGCGCACGGTTTCGTGGTCGGGATCGGTCAATTCGACGAGTTGGAAGCCGTTGAGGTAGTTGCCGGAGCTGAACTGGAGCGTGCCGGCCGCGCCCACCGTGGCGTTGAACTTCACGTAGGCCACGCCCTCGGCGCCGGCGGCGAAGGCGTCGCGGAAGGCGCCGCCGTTCTGCACCGTGCTCTTGGTGCCGCCGCCGTTGGCCGCGGCGAGCGTGATGGTGGAGGTCTGGTTGTCCTGGTCGCCGTGGGCATAAACGTAGAGCAGATAGGCGCCCTGCGGCAGGCTGCTCAGCGTCACCGTGTAGGTGTTGTTGAAGTAGTAGTCCTGCATGAGGAGGACCGGGTTGGGCGTGCCGTTGGTGGTGTTGCTCCAGGCGGAGAAACCACCCGAGCTGGTGATGGCGAGGTCGGTCGCGGTGGCGACGCCGTCGGAGTCGAGCAGGTCGGCCACCGTGGTCACGGCGGTGGTGACCCCGTTCCAGGTGGTGCCGGCGCCGGGGGCGACGGCGAGGCCGGTGTGGTTGTTGGCGGCGGAGTTGTTCACGTCCACGTTGAGGCCGCGGCCGATGGAGGGGATGACCTCGATCTCGACGTCCACGCCCGGGGTGCGGGCGGTCCAGGCGGCGGCGAGGTCGGCGGTGGTCTCCACCCCGACGTCGATCGCGGAGGCCGCGAGGGCGTGTTTGTATTCGAGAACCAAATACTTTCCGTCCACCGCGTCCACGAACGTGGCCTGCGGGAGGATGCCGGCGTCGGCCGCGGTGGGATCGCCGCCGAGCACGTATTCGAGCAGGTTGGCCACGCCGTCTCCGTCGGCGTCGGCCGCGGCGAAGCCGGGCGCGGTGCCGTCGAGCCCGAAGCCGTCGGCCCAGGCCGCGACGGGCGAGAGCACGTTGAGCACGGCCGGGGCGGAGGGCGTGGAACCGCCGGAGCTGGTGACCAGGACGGAGTAGGAGCCGGCGGCGGCGTTATCGACCGAGGAGAGCGTCAGCGAGGGGCCGACCTGGCCGGGCAGGACGTCGTCGCCCTTGCGCCATTGGTAGGTGAGGTAGGCGGAGCCGGAGGCGACCACGCTGAAGGTCACGGACTGGCCGGCGGCGACGTTGCGGCCGGCGGGCTCGGTGACGATGACGGGCGCGGCGAGGGCGAAGCTCGGGGGCGTCCATCCGTCGCCGACCGCTCCGGCCGGGGTGCCGTCGGTGGTGGTTCCGAAGATGTTGGCCGGGATGCGCAGGATGTCGGCCTCGGACTCGGACAACTGGCGACCGTTGACGCGGCCGCTCACGTTTATCGGGGCGGTTCCGGCGAGGTTGAGCGAGCCGTATTCCCAGTTGCGCAGGATGCTGCCGAAGTTGGTGGACCAGCCGGCGGCGGAGATGTGGGTGTCCATGCGGCAGTCGATGAAGGCGACGTTGCTGTTGTCGGAGTTGCGCCCGAGCCCGTAGCTGAAGCCGGAGCCGGCGGGTTTGGTGAGGGCGCAGTTGATGAACACGAAGCCGAAGCGGGTGGCCGGCGCGCGGTTTTGCGTGAGCTCGGCGGGGTTGAGGCAGAGCAGCTCGCAGTCGCGGAAGAGCGCGGTGCCGCCGCCCCAGATGTAGTCGGTGTCGCCGGCGACGAGGCACTCCTGGAAGTAGCTGGTGCCGCCGAGGAGCAGGGTGTCCTGGAAGCTGCGGAAGACGCAGGAGAGGAACACCACGCGCTGGCCGTCGCTGCGGAGGGCCTCGGCCTGGCTGCCGCCCTTGGGGGTGGTGTTGATCAGGGCGAGATCGCGGATGAGCAGGTCGTTGCCCTTGACGGTGAAGCCGACGCGGCCGGAGGTGCCGGCGTTGAGCACGTTGTTGTTGAGCGCCTGGATGATCGTCTGGTCGTGGCCCGCGCCGACGAGGGTGAGGTTGTGGCGGGTGCCGGAGTTGACGATGCCGTCATAGACGCCGGCCGCGATCTCGATGCGCACCGGGGTGGTGTTGCCCGAGGGGATGTGGGCGAGCGCGGCCTGCACGGTGGAGAAATCGCCCGAGCCGTCGGCGGCCACGGTGAAGGTGGTGCGGGCGGGCACGGCGTCGGGGGCGGCGGCCTTGGTCGTGAAGGTCCAGGCGGCGGGGGAAGTCACCGGGGCGAGCGAGGCGCCGGAGGAGTCGAGCAGGGCACCCGCCTCGACCGTGACGTAGTGGGAAACTCCATACGCGAGCGGGGACAGGAGCGTGATGCGCAGCTGGTCGCCGACCACGTTTACCGGGAGGTAGTTGTAGGAGGTGTCGCCGATGGTGCGGGTCTTGTAGCGGTAGGTGGCCGCGCCGTTGGTCAGGGTGGGCAGGGCGGCGAGGTCGATGGTCTCGACCACGGAGTCGTCGGAGGCGCGACGCACGGTGATCCGGCCGGCGGAGCCGACGCGCGGGGCGGAGGCGAAGCGGACAACGAGCGGGGCGTCGGGGTTGACGTCGATGGCGCCGGCGGTGGGCGAGAAACCGACGCTCTCCGAGCTGGCGACGCCGACGTAAACGGCCGCGCTGGTGACGGAGCCGGCGGTGTTGGACGCGGTGACGGTGTAGTAGCCGGAGCTGGCGACGTCGAAGGCGGAGACGGCGAGCGTGGCGGTGGCGGAGCCGGAGAACACGCCGCCGTCGGTCACGGTGGCGCCGTTGCGTTTCCAGACGTAGGTCACGGGCTCGGGCGAATTTTCGCCGGCGTCGGCCACGACGGTGATCGATCCCGGGGAACCGGACGAGAAGATCGCCGGCTCGGGGGCGGTGGTGATGAGCGGCGCGACGGTGAGCGCGGCGCCCGCGGTTTCATCCTGGCCGACGGCGTTGGTGACCACGGCGCGATAGTGGCCGGCGTGCTGAACGGTGACGGGATCGATCGCGAAGGAGGATCCGACGGCGTCGGGGATGTTTTGGTAGGTGATTCCGTCGGCGCTGTATTGCCATTGGAACAGGAGGGGAGAGGTGCCGTTGGCGGAGGCGGTGAAGGTGACCGAGCCTCCGACGGCGGCGGTCGCGGGGGCCGGATCGGCGACGACGCTCGGGGCGATGGCCTCGGTGGTGACGCCCAAGGCGGTGGCGTCGCTGGGGAGGGAGCCGCCCTCGTTGGCGATGACGACATCGTAGTCGCCATCGTCGGCGACGGAGACGCCGGAGATGGTGAGCACCGGACCGGTGGCGCCGGCGTAGGTGGAGCCGCTGCCGCTGGGGCCGTCGGCGATGGCGTCTCCATTTTTTCGCCATTGATAGGTGATCGATCCCTCGCCGGTGGCGGCGACGGTGAAGGTGACCTCCCCGCCGACCGTGGCGCTGGCCGAAGGCATGGGCTGGAGCGTGACGGTGGGCAGCGGGAAGGGCGCCAGTTGGTAGCCGTTGCCGTATTGGCCGACGCCGTTGCCCGCGGTGCGGAAGGAGAGTTGTCCGCCGGCGTCCACCACCGCGTGCAGGCGGCCCCAGGTGGTGGAGTCGGCGGCGGTGGCGGCGACGTTGGCGGCGGCCGGCGTGGTGAGGGCGTAGGTGGAGCCGTCGGTGGTGAAGATGTTGCCGCCGTTGCCCCCGCGAGTCTCGAGGAAGGTGGTCGTGGTGCCGTCGCCGCCGGGGACGTTGGCGGCGTTGAGCACGAAGCGGCAGCCCTGGCCCGCAGACGTGGTGGAGCCGTAGAGATAGAGGTGGTAGTGGGCGCCGGGGGTGAGGCCGGAGAGGGTGTGGACGGCGGAGTTGCCACCGCGATAGATGCGCCAGGCCTGGTCCATGAGGCCGGCGGGGCCGAGGACGGTGTTGCCGCCGGAGCCGGTGTTGGGTTCGGTGCGCGTGGTGTTGCCGTCAAGGTCCTGGACGTCGATGGCCACGGTCAGCGTGGCCACCCCGGGCGCGCCGGAGGCGGAGCTGAGCGAAATACCGTCGGCCGAGTTGCAGACGTAGAGCCCCTTGGTCGAGGTGCTGTTGGAACCGATGGCGGGGTTGGGACGCTGGATGACGTTCCACACGACGCCGTCCACCGGGGCGGCGGCGGAGTAGGTCCAGCCGGAGCCGGGCGCGGAGATGTTGGCCGTGCCGGCGGCGGTCGGCGTGGAGCCGGAGGCCACCTGGGCGGTGGAGAGGCTGACGAAGATGGCGGGCTCGGACTGAGCGAGGAGCGCGGTCGCGCCGGGAACGAGGGCGAGCAGCGCGCCAAGCCGCATCAGACGGCGTGGAGATTTTTTCATGGTGGTGTCGGAGTGGCTGAATGGAACGTGGAACCGCGGTGCGAACCGGGTGTTCGACAAAGGGCGACGGCCGAGGCGCGACCGTGTGACACGGAGGCCGGTCCGGGGACGGGGAACGGGGGGGGAACGAAGACGGGGAAACGGGGAAAAAAGCCGGCGCGGAGGGGACACCACGCGCACCGACCCGGGCACGCATAGCGGGCAAAGGCGCCGGACGACACGACACGAACGGCGTTCCCATCGTTGCGCATGCGCGCATGCGTATCCGTAGGCCGGATACGGTTTTTCCGGATACGTTTCCAGTTAGCCGGAGACCGAGGAGGCGACGCCGGGAGAGCGAACGGAATCCCCGCGGCGAAGGATCCGGGAGCGCGCCCGCGCCGGGTGTTTCAGCGGGCGTCTCGCCAGCTGTTTCGGAGGTGAGAGCGGGACGCTCTCACCGGTCAACTCGCGGAGCGAGTTGATTACTTTCCGAGCCAAGGTGCTCGGGTGAGAGCGGGACGCGTGCGCTCACCGGACCGGGCCGGAGCGGGCTGAATGATGGTCGGATATTCCGGGCGCACCGCGCTAGCGGGGCGTGGCGCGCAGGCGGAAAAACAAGCGCGGCTCCGACACCGGGGCGCGGACGATCACGATCTCATGCGTCGCGTCGAGGGGTTCGACGGAGAGGGTGACTCCGTCCACGCCCGGAACGACCGGGGCCCAGGTCGCGAGGTCGGTGGAGTTTTCCACGACCAGCTCGAAGAGTTCCTCGGCGTTCAGGTGACGCGTGAAGACGAAGGCGGCGAGCGCGGGGGAGGACGCCTCGATGACGAGCGCGGGGGCGGGCGCGCCGGTGGCGTCGGCGGGGGAGCCGCCGAGGATGAATTCGAGGGCGTTGGGCAGGCCGTCGCCGTCGGGGTCGGCGTCGGGCGCGCCGGCGCCGTCGGGGTCGCCATCGAGGCCGTGGGCGGCGAGGAAGCTTTCGTAGGGATCGGCGGATACGACCGCATCGGCTTCCAGGGTGACGGAGAGGGCGGTGAGTTTCAGGCGGGAGACCGAGGAGTCGTCGCGGTTGCGATAGCCGATGGCGAGCGAATCGAAGGCCGCGGCGAGGACGGAGGGCGCGCCGGCGCCGGTCGCGGGGACGGAGACGGTGGCGAGGGGCGCGGCGGCGGTGTCGGTGCCGGCGTGGACGGCGTAGCCGATCATGTGGGCGTCGTCGGCGCCGCGCTCGACGGTGAGCGTGACGGTGTAGGTGGCGCCGTCGGCGTAGGTGAAGCCGGGGGAGGAAGCGGAGCCGATGGCGATGATGCCGGTCGCGGAGGAGCTGGTGCCAGGGATGAGGAGGGATTGGGAGGCGTTGCTCGCGCCGGCCTGGGCGGGGCGGCCCTCGAGGGTTGCGGTCGGGGTGGAGGCGGCGGCGTCGATGAAGGCGCGGTAGCCGAGCCAGCCCTGGGTGCCGCCGGTGGCGAAGTCGGTGGCGTTGCCCGCGAGTTTGCCGTTGTTCATGCCGAGGTGCGCGGGCACGCCGCCGGAGTTGAAGAGGCCGAGGGAGAGGACGCGGACATTGGTGGTTTCGAGGGTGGCGCGAAGGGTGAGCACCTCGCCGGGGGCGAGCGCGAGGGGGGCGGCGGCGAAGGGCGCGGCGGTCTCGATGACACCGGAGGAGGTGAGCACCATGGTGAGATCGAGGCGGGGGTCGGGCAGGTCGGCGGTGGCGGGGTCGTCGCCGACGGCGGTGGCGGTGGCGTTTTTCGACGACATGACGCGCCAGTCGGTCGCGCTCGAGGTGAGGACGGGCGGGGCGGCGTGCAGGGTGTCGGCCGAGAAATCCGTGGCGAAGAGCGTGGTGACGACACGGTCGGAGACGGTGAGCGTGGCGGTCGCGGAGGTGTCGGTGCCGTGGGGGTTGGTGACGACGACGTGGTAGTCGCCGGCCGAGGCGGGAGCGACGGAGGCGAGCGTGAGCGTGGCGGCGGTGCCGATGTCGTCGGGGAGCGGCGTGGTGCCGCGATACCAGCGGTAGGCGAGCGGGGGCGAGCCGGCGGCCTCGACGGTGAAGACGGCGGTCTGGCCGACGGCGACGGTGAGCGAGGCGGGCTCGGTGGTGATGAGGGGCGGCTGGTTTTCGAGAGCGACGAGGGCGGCGGGGGAGCGCGCGGAGCCGTAGTCGTTTTTCACGACGACGGTGTATTCGCCGGCGTCGGCGGCGGTGGCCTCGGTGATCTGGAGCGTGGCCGCGGTGCGGCCGTCGAGGAGGGTTTCGCCGCGATACCACTGGTAGGCGAGCGTGCCGGTGCCGGCGGGCGCGGTGGCGGCGACGGAGAGGGTGAGCGGGGTGCCGGTGGCGATGGTTTGCGAGGCGGGCGGGGTGGCGACGGTCGGGATGGGGAAGGCGGACGCGGCGAGCTCGTTGAGATGGAGTTCGAGGTGGGTGTAGCCGGTGGTGGCGTCGGGCACTCCGTTGCGGTCGGCGGGGTCGGCGGGGTCGAGGCCGCGGGCGAGTTCCCAGGCGTCGGGCATGCCGTCGGCGTCGGAGTCGGCGGGGGCGGGGGTGGAGGCGAGGGTGGGCCAGCCGCCGACGTCGGCCTGGGAATCGATGATGCCGGGGTAGTTGTTTTTCGAGCCGTGGAAGGTGACGGTGCCGTCGACGACCTCGGCGGCGATGCGGGTGTCGATGGGATCGCGGGCGGGCAGGCGGCAGCCGGCGTGAGCGAGGACGAGCGGGTAGGAGTTTTGCGCGGTCTGGGTGAGGACGGCGGGGGCGTCGAAGGGCGTGTCGGAGCGGATCGCGGGGAACTCGGAGGAGCTGATCACCTGAACGCCGCCGTTCCAGTTGTCGGCGGTGACGGTGGAGCTGGCGGTGGTCCAGTTGCCGGCGACGTGGAAGAGGCTGAGGGAGGGCAGGCCCGCGTCGGCGGCGATGGTGTTGCGGCTGGGGTCGAGGATGCGGTATTGGCGGGCGCCCGAGAGGGTGGCCGGGCCGGGCTTGTAGGTGTTGTTCACCATGTTGTGGCGGCCGGGCAGACCGGTGTCGGTGGGTTCGCCGCCGTAGGTGGAGTTGCCGCGCCAGTTGTAGATGACGTTGTTGCGCATGTCCACGAGCTCGCCGTCGGTGCCGTGGGTGCGGGCGCCGTTGAAGCGCGGGTTGCGGCTGTCGTGGTGGGCGATGAGGTTGTGGTGGTAGGTGGCGCCGAGGCCGCCCCAGATGCCGCCGTAGCCGTGGGCGCCCTTGCTGTGCACGGAGTCGCGCAGGCTCTCGGTGATGAAGCACCACTGGAGCGTGAGGTTGGTGTTGTCGTAGGTGCTGGAGGTCTCGTCCACCGACCAGGAGAAGGAACAGTGGTCGATGATGACGTTGGTCGCGTAGCGGGAGGAGAAGGCGTCGTTCTCGACGCCGGCCACGTCGCCGAGGCGCACGCGCAGGAAGCGGATGATGACGTTGCTCGAGTTGCTGATGTCGAGGGGGCGGTAGGCGAGGCAGATGCCGTCGCCGGGCGCGGTCTGGCCGGCGATGGTGAGGTTGCCGACGGTGATGCGCAGGGTGGATTGCAGGTAGATGGTGCCGGAGACGGCGAAGACCACGGTGCGCGGCGGGGAGGAGGTCGAGCGACCGGTCACGCCGGCGCGCAGCGAGCCAGGGCCGGAGTCGTTCAGGTTGGTGACAACATAGACCTCGCCGCCGCGTCCGCCGGTGGCGAAGCGGCCGAAGCCCTCGGCGCCGGGGAAGGCGATGGGCTGGGCGCGGACGCCGGAGGCCAGGAGGCCGAGCAACAGCAGAGCGACCGCCACGAAGGCGGGGATGCGCCCCGAAAAATCGAGCTGTCGGCGCGGGATGGGGGAAACGTGCGAAACAGCGAGAGAAGGACGAAACGGCATCACGAAAGGAGAAAAGCGCAGGGCGGGAACAGGAGGGGAAAAGACGCGACACCCGCGGTCATCCGGTAAACGCGGATCCGCTCATCGCCGGAGCCGGACGGTTTGCGGAGACGGGGGGAGTTCCCCGGGGACAGAGGGGCAGGAGGGGGTTTTGGCCGTGGGCGAACACGCGGGCAAAAGCGGGAACGTGCGCATCGTTGCACGGGCGCCGGGAGGCCGGCGCGAGGGGCGAAGTCATTCAACGATGCGTGCAGCGCGTTGGTTGAGACCGGGGGCGGCGCGGCCCCTGATGGCGGCGTCAAGTTTATCCCAATCAGTCGCGTCCGACCCCACGCGTTTTCCCCCTCCGAACCTCCCCCGCTCCTCCTCCCTCGGTCCTCCGTGGCGAAGCGTGCGCGCATCCGCGTCTCCCGCGCCTCCCTCCGCCGGCCGAACCGTCCCCCACCCTCCGCCCCGACTCGCCCCCGCTTTTTACCCTCATCATGAAGTCCCAACCCCGCATTCGTCCCTCCCGTTTGAGCGCCATCCTTCTCGCCGCGCTCGCCGGCCTCGCCCCGTCCGCAGCCTCGGCCGAGTCCACCGTTTTCAGCACCGACTTTTTCACCAACCCCGAGCCCAACACGCTTCAAGCCGACCCCGGCGAGATCACCCCGACCTACACAAACTGGTTTATCCACTCGGGCAAAAACGCGTCGGCTTCCAGCCTGAGCGGCGGGCGCGGGCTCAGCGTCACCTACTCGCCCACATCCACCGCCGCCGGTGTCCAGGCGATCGCCCGCTTCACCCAGGCGCCGCTCAGCCTGTCCGAGGTGGGAGATTCCATCACCGCTCGCGCGACCTTCTACACCGACAATGTCGGCTATCTGTCGGTCGGCCTCTACGAATCGGGCGGTGTCAATCCGCTCATCTCCCTCCAGAACGCCGGGCTCGACGCCGCAGCGGTCACCGACAGCACCGGCGGGACGCTGGGTTGGAAAGGATACCGCGCCCGGGTTCAGCGCGACAACACCGGCGCCAACTTCGCAGCTCGTCCCGCCCAGACCGGCGCCAGCCTCACCCGGGTGGCCTACGATCTCGTCGCGGCCAACACCAACGAGTTCAACTCCCCGGAGCCCCGCTTGGTCGGAAGCGTGACGGCCTCGGACACCGCTGTCACTTTCCCCGATTTTTCCGCCGAGGAGTATAAACTCAGCTACACCATCACCCGCACCGCGGCGGACGAGCTCAGCTTCAGCTACACCATCTTCGACAGCGCCAACACGGTTAAGTATTCCACCAGCGGCGTCACCACCAACACCGACGCCCGCCCGTCCGCCATCACATCCACCTTCGACGCGCTGGCCATCGGCACGCGCAACAACGCCCCCGGTGGCACCGCGACCATCTCCGAGCTGGCCATCACCACGCTAAACGTCACGGCCAACAACAGCCAGATCGCAAAGATCGTTAACCAACCGATCAACCAGACCTGGGTGGCCGGCACCCCCGGATCCATTTCGGTCAACGCCACCGGCGTCGGTCCGCTGTCCTACAAGTGGTATAAGAACGACGTCCTCATCGAGACCGCCACCTCCGCGACCTACACCGTGGCCAACCCCACCGGCGACAACGCCGGCACCTACCACGTGGTCGTCAGCAACGCCTACGGCTACAGCGTCAGCGCCGACGCCACCGTGTCGCTCGCCTCCGCCAGCATCCCCGTGCTCACCACCGAGCCCGTCAGCCAGACGGTAAACGCCGGCGAACCCCTCACCCTCACCGCCCAGGCCACCGGCGCCCCCACGCCCACCTACCAGTGGTCGAAGTTCAACGGCAGCTCCTACGTCGCCATTCCTGAAGCCACCCACCCCACCTACTCGATCTCATCGACGGCCACGACCAACGCCGGCACCTACCGCGTCACCGTCACCAATGGCTCCGGCTCCGATTTCGCCGACGCGGTCGTGACCGTTCACACCGCTCCGCCGGCCATCACCGTCGAGCCCACGCCCGTCACGGTAAACGTCGGCCAAACCGTCAACCTCAGCGTCACCGCCACCGGATATCCCGCGCCAACCTACCAGTGGTATAAAAACACCGGCTCCGGCCCGGTCCTCATCCCCGGCGCCACCGGCTCCGCGTTCACCTTGGCCAGCGCCACCACCGCCGACATCGGCAGCTACCACGTCGTGGCCAGCAACACGATCAACTCCACGGTCAACACCGCCACCAGCGCCTCCGTCGCCCTCGACGTCACCGTCGTCCTGCCCTCCATCACCACCCCGCCCTCCAACACCACAGTCTCGCTCGGCCAGCCCGCCAGCTTCACCGTCGTCGCCACCGGCTCCGCCCCCCTCTCCTATCAATGGTATAAGGACAGCGGTTCAGGGCCCCAGCTGATCCCCGACGCCACCTCCGCGACCTACACCATCAACCCCACCGTCGGCAACAGCGGCGGGAACTACCATGTGGTCGTGAACAACGAGGGCAACGTCCCCGCCACCTCAGCGTCGGCCACCCTCAACCTCATCGTCACCGAAGCCACCAGCGTCTTTTCAACCAACTTCGCCGCCGATCTGCTCCATCCTGAGACACCGCTCATCACCCCCACCGCCACCAGCTGGTATATCCAGTCCTCCAAGACCGCCCTTAACTCCAATCTGGGTGACGATCCAGCCACCCCGGAAGTGGAAAGCCGTCCTTACACGCTCACACTCAACCAAGGCTCCGGATCGGCCTTCTTCCAGACCTCGGCCCGCTTCGCCTCCGCCCCGATCTCCCTCGCCGAGCAGGGCAGCAGCCTGCGCGTCACCGCCACCTTCACGACCCGGAACATCCGCGCCCTTGGATTCGGCCTCTACAACTCGGCCGGCTCCACGCCGGTCCAGCTCGACTACGAAGACACCGCCATCGACGCCTCCCTGCGGACCATTTACGGCACCAGCAGCACCACGGCCGTCGGAATGGGCACCCAACCATGGGTCGGCTACCGTGGCACGCTGCATAACCTGCACTCCGGGAACGTCACCCACACGATCGTCACCCGACCGGCCCAGATCAATGCAACCACCAACCGTGGGCAGGAACTGGTGGTAAACGGTTCCGGCTCGATCTCCTATGCCGATCCCGCCGGCACCAGCGTCTCCGTCGCGACGAAATTCCCCGCCAGCGACGCCCCGGGCAGCCTGACCGAGAATACGAGCTACACCCTGGTTTACAGCATCAACCGCAGCGGAGCCGACGAGTTCACCTACAGCTACGAACTCTACGAGGGGCAAGACGCCTCCGGCACGCTTTTCCGCTCCGCCTCCGGCCGCACCACCGCCGCCGGCACGCGTCCGTCCGAGGTTACCGAAAGCTTCGACGCGCTGGCCATCGGCATGCGCAACGCCGGCACCACCACGCCGCCGACGATCCCGGAGTTCGTGTTCTCCTCGGTGCAGGTCGAACACTCAGTCCCCGTCGATGCCATCTTCCCCAGCGTCACCCAGGACCCCGTTAGCCAGACCGTCGCCGTAGGCGCCTCCTTCACCCTCACCGCCGCCGCGACCGGCTCCCCCACGCCAACCTATCAATGGTTCCAGGGCGAAGACCCGATCCCCGGAGCCACCTCCGCCACCTACACCGTGGACGAGGCCACCGTGGACAACGCCGGCGAATATACCTTCGTCGCCACCAACGTCCTCGGCTCCGACATCAGCGAGGTCGCCACCATCACCATCTCCGGCGGCGGCGCCTCCGCCTACGACACCTGGGCCTCCGGCTTCGGCCTCAACCCCGCCACCACCGGAGCGCCCACCGCCAACCCCTCCGGCGACGGAGTGGCCAATCTGGTGAAGTTCGCCCTAGGCGGCGATCCCACCGTCGCCGGCTCCACCGCCCTGCCCACGGTCGCCAAGAGCGGCGCGAACCTCACCTTCACCTACGACGTGGAAAACGCCGCCCTCGCCGACTTCGACATCGGCGCCGAGTCCTCCACCGACCTCGCCACCTGGACCCCCGCCGTCCACGGCACCGGCGGCGTGAGCATCATCACCAGTCCGGTGGACGCCGGCACCACCCGCGTCGTCGTCACCATGCCGGCCTCCGCCCCGCGCCTCTTCATCCGCCTGCGCATCGCGGCCCAGCCCTAACCCATCGGCGCTTTACCATAGTCACCCGGCCGGCGACCGCTTCCAAGCGGACGCCGGCCGGCCACCCAACCCTCCATAGCCCCGTCACCATGCACCACACCACACACCGCGCCCGCCGGGCACTCACGGGCGGCTTCACCCTCATCGAGCTCCTCACCGTCATCGCGATCATCGGCATCTTGGCCGCGATCCTCATTCCCACCGTCAGCTCGGTCCGAGCCAAGGCCCGCGCCACGCAATGCGCCTCCAAGCTGCGCGAATGGGGCAACGCGGTGCGGCTCTTCTCCAACGATGCGAAGGGCAACATCCCCCTCATGATCGACCTGAGCGCCGGCCCCAGCCCGCTGCACTTTTACCACGGCTATTTCCCGCGCGGGCAAGACACCAGCAACCAGACCCACAGCGTGGACTACTGGAGCGTTTGCCCGACGATCACCCGAACCGTGAGCGACGAAAGCAACCGCCGCTATTACAACTTCCTGTCGCCGAACGGCAGGAAGGTAGCGGCCCAGGGCGCCAACACCTTCGGAACCGGAGCGCTCCCCAAAGCCGTTGACTACTACAACATCACCGACGCCAAATCTCCGAGCAAATTGATCCTCATGATGGAGCAGGCGCCAGGCAGTTCCTCCCCCATCACCGCATCCACCTACAACACGGCTCTTTCGAGTCCAACCGGACAGCTGAGGTCGATTCTGGTGAACACCGACAAAACGATGATCCGCCACAATGGCCGAATTTACGTCCTCTATCTGGACGGCAGCACGCGCGCCCAATCGGTGGATGATCTGCAAATCAAACTCGGCAGCGGCACCACCGCCGCCAACGACCCTCGCATCACCCTCTAGCCGGCGTATGCGGCGCGAGGAGGATTCCGACACCACGCGCCCCCGCCTCCCACTTGATCGATTACGATGGGCGGTCCCGCCGCTCGCCTCGTCACGACGCCGCCCCTTGGCGGCGTTTTTGTTTCTTTCCGCCCGCCCTCTCCAATGCGTTCCCGCCTCTCCATGCCCGCTCTCCGTCACCCTCTCATTTCCCTCTTCGGCTTGTGCGCGCTCGCCGCCGCCCTCCCGCTCGCGCTCCACGCCGAGCCCGACCTGCGGGTCGCCCCGCCCGTCATCCCCGACCGCGTCTTCAACGTCGCCGACTTCGGCGCCGTCCCCGGCGACGACGGCGACGACACCGCCGCCTTCGCCCGCGCCATCGCCGCCGTCAAGGCCGCCGGCGGCGGGCGCCTCGTCGTCGCCGCCGGCGACTACCACACCGGCCACCTCTCGCTCGTCAGCCGCCTCGACCTGCACCTCGAAAAAGGCGCCCGCCTCGTCTTCTCCACCGACCCCGACGCCTACCGCATCGAGGGCCGAAAATTCCGCCCGCTCGTCGCCGCCACCGGCGTCGAGGACCTCGCCATCACCGGCGAGGGCACCCTCGACGGCAACGGCCAGGCCTGGTGGACCGAGGCCCGCGCCTTCAAGGACGCCGCCCGCGCCCGCGGCGACTCCAACGAGGAGATCGGCCGCCCCCGCCTGCTCATCATCGACAAGGCCAAACGTGTCCTCGTCGAAGGCGTCACCCTCACCAACTCGCCCCAGTTCCACTTCATCCCCTCCCGCTGCGAGGACGTCACCATCCGCGGCGTCACCGTGCGCTCCCCCGATCACGCGCCCAACACCGACGGCATCGACCCCTCCGCCTCCCGCCGCGTCCACATCACCGGCTGCACCATCGACACCGGCGACGACAACATCGCCATCAAGTCCGGCAAGCCCGAGCACGGCCCGGTCGAGGACGTGTTGATCGAGCACTGCACCTTCGTCCACGGCCACGGCATGTCCATCGGCAGCGAAACCTACGGCGACGTGCGCAACCTCACCGTCCGCCACTGCACCTTCGAGGGCACCGAGGCCGGCATCCGCATGAAATCCGCCCGCGGCCGCGGCGGCGTGGTCGAGAATCTCACCTACGAGCACATCACGATGCGCGGCGTCGAGCAGGCCATCCAGATCACCAGCTACTACCCCAACCGCACCACGCCCAAGCCCGGCGTGCCCGACACCGCGCCCGAAACCCGCGATCCGCGCACCCCGATTTGGAGAAACATCCGCATCCGCGACGTCCGCGCCACCGGAGGCACCAAGACCGCCGGCATCATCATCGGACTGCCCGAGGAACCCGTCCGCGGCATCACGATGGAAAACGTTTTCATCGAAGCGCCGGTCGGCATCCGCCTCGCCTATGCTCACGACATCTCCCTTCGCGACGTCGAGGTGAAGCCCGCCAAGGGCGAGCCCTGGCTGGTCGAGGCCACCGCCGAAGCCCCGCGCCCCCTCCCCTGACACCCACTTCCATCCTCCCTCTCTCCTCAGCTCCGCCCCCTGTCGCTCTCCCCCCTCCGCCCTCCGCCTTCAGCCCTCAGCCCTCCGCCTTCCGGTTTCAGCCCTCCGCCTTCCGCCTTCCGGTTTCAGCCTTCCGCCTTCAGCCCTCCGCCTTCCGCAAAATGCCCAACCGCCTAAACGCCTTCCTCCTCGAAAACGACCTGCGCATCGCGACCAATCCCTGCGTCAGTCCCGACTTCTGTCTCGACTGGCCCGCGCTCCGCGCCGCCCACGCCGCCGGCCGCACCACCGCGTATCCGCAAAGCGGATTCGCCACCGCCGCCGGCGACTGGTCGCTTTTCGAGGACAGCGCCACCGGCGACCACGGCTGGAGTTTCTCCCCCCGCGCCGGCGCCGCCGCGCCCGCCACGCTCGCCGACGGCGCCCCGGCCGCCGACGGCGCCACGATCTTCCCCGCCTCCTGGACCAATCTCCTCGCGCTCAAAAACCTCGTGCTCGAACACGACGCCGGCGCCACGATGTTCCCCTCCTCCGGCGGTGATCTCGGCCGCGGCACGCTCGGCGTCGGCGCCCGCTTCACCACCCTGCACTGGCCCGCCGTCGAGTGGGCCATGGCGCAGCTCGGCCTCGGCCTCACCGCCAACCAAAACTCCATCCCGCGCGAGCTCGTTTACGACGTGGACGCCATGCTCGACGGCCGCCTCGACAGCGTGCCCTTCCCCTTCATCGGCGCCAACGTGCCCGAGGGCCACCAGGGCCAGAGCGTCGAGGGCATGAGCCACGGCTCCGTGCTCTCCAAGCTCAAGACCGGCTTCCACCGCCGCCGCATCGCCTGGTCCTTCAACGCCGACCACCAACCCATCGGCGGCAAATTCGACGTGCGCGAGGACGCCCTCGTGCGCGGCTGTCTGCTCGCCAGCTACATCACCTTCGACCTCTCGCCCGAGCTCGCCGCCGGCACCCGCGCCCGGCTCGCCGACATCGACCCCGAGCTCGTATCCAAAGTTCGGACACGCGTCGCCGCCGCCGGCCTCGCCCTCGACGAGACCGCCTTCGTCGCCCTGCTCGAATCCGTCTGGCCCGCCATGGCCAAGATGAAACGCCGCGACGAGAAATACGCCGCCGCCCGCGCCGCCGCCTTCACCACCGCCGAGGGCCGCGCCTACCTCCGCGAACTCTCCATCGACGAGCTCCCCGGCCTCACCACCCCCGAGACCACCGCCGTCATGCTCGCCCTCTGCGAGGCGCTCGGCATGAAGATCCACTTCGTCGCCCCCGCCTTCGGCTTCCAGAAAAACATGCCCTACCCCGACAACGCCGCCCTGCGCGCGTTGATCGAGAAACAGTGGGCCGTCTGCCGCGCCTTCGACGCCAGCATCGGCTTCCACTCCGGCTCCGGCAAATCCGCCGAAAACTACCGCGTCATGGGCGAGGTCACCGGCTCCCGCCTCGAGATCAAAACCTCCGGCCGCTACACCTACGAGATGGGCCGCGCCCTCTTCGTCTCGCCCGACGCCGCCGACCAGGCGCTCTGGCGCGACTGGTATCGCTTCACCGTCGAGCTCGCCCTCGCCGGCGCCTTCTCCGCCGACGCCACCGAGCGAAAAATGGCCCGCTCCTTCATCCTCGACGCCCTGGTGAAAACCGGCGCGCCCCTCACCGAGGAGACCCGAGTTTTCGACACCCCCGCCGTCGCCCGCCGCGCCATCGAGGCCCTCCAACCGAGCCCGGAACACATGTTCTGGTTCGAATACAACTTCCTCTTCGTCCTCGCCGCCGACGGCCGCGCGGACAAGGCCGCCCTCGGCGACCACACCGCCGCCGGCTACCGCCAGCGCGCCCGCTTCTACGCCATCAGCGAGGCCGGCCGACTCGGCTTCGCCAAAAACATCGCCAGCTACCTGCTCTTCCTGGCGGAGAACACCGGCCTCGCCCCCGCCGACCGCGTCGCCACCGCGCGCGCCGCCCTCGCCGCGACCCAAGATCTGGCCGGCTTCACCGCCGCCATCGGAGCCTGAGCCCGCCGATCCCGCTCCCCGAGACGCGCCGCCCCGCCGGCGCGTCTTTTTTTGCGCCCAAAAACCTCCCCGACTGTAGGCCCGACCGTTGGGCAGCCTGACCAGCGGTCAGGCCTACAGCCTGCGAACACCGATTTTATACCAGTTACGGGATGGATTGACTCTCAAGGGTAGGGCGGGACCGCCGGGACCGCCGCCGAGGACGGACGGAGATCGTCACCCAAACCGGCGCGCCCGGCGGTCGCGCCCTACCTTCCCCGAAAGTCCCAACTCAACACGTAATTGGTATACGACGGAACCCCGGCGGCCACGGAAGCGTCACCCGACGCCGGACGGGATCTCCGTGACCTCCGTGGGCCCGCGCTCCGTGTCCTCCGTGGCCAAAAAAACCCGCTCTCCGCCGCGACCGCCCGGACCACCGCGCGCCCCTTCCGGGTGGCAGTCCCCCTGCTCGACGTCTTCCGGATTTGTAAAAGCATTCAAAAGCCGGCGCGACAACGCCGCTACCGTTTGCGAAAACCGTGGTCAATCCTCACCTGTCCAAATGGATACGCCGTATGGGAGATTCACCTATATGCAGCGCTGGGCGAATCACGGATATTACGCAAAGACGCCAAACCCTAGTGTAGTGCCCGATAAATAATGAAACATAAGCTGAAGTGCGAGGTCGGAG
>CBINNW010000048.1:0-35233 GCA_966252115.1 uncultured Akkermansia sp. | reverse complement strand
TCTCCGAACATCTCGTTTCATATGTTTAGTTCACGCCCATGCCGGGCACACTAGGGCGGGACCGCCGGGCCCACCGCGAAGGATGAACGGTGTTCGCCGCCCAGACCGGCGCGCGCCCAGCGGTCGCGCCCTACCTTCCTGAATTGCGGAAAGCTGACATCGCTGCCTGTTCCCCGCCCCGCCTCCCCACCCCCTCAAAAATCCTGTAGTCGCTGCTCGCCGGCGCCGTGCTCCGGCTCCAGGCGCGCCAGGATTTCGCCGAGGAGGTAGATCGATCCGGTCACCACCACCACGTCTTCACCGCCGCCCGCCGCACAGACGCCGGGCGCGGGAAACAACGCCTCGACCGTCGATCGCCGCCGCACTCCGCCGCGCGCGACCAACGACTCCGGCACCAGCGCCTCCAGGTCCTCGAAACTCGACGCCCGTTCCTGCTTCGGTCGCACCAAAATCACCTCCGCGGCATGCCGCCCGATCACGTTTAACAACGGGCGCGCCCGGGCCGTGCCCAGGACGCCGGTGATCACCAGCGGGCGCCGCCCCGTCTCCGCCCGAAGTTTTTCCAAAAGCCCGTCCAGCACCTCCGCACCCTCCGGATTGTGCGACGCGTCGAGCACGATCAGGCGCCCGTCGGCCAGACGCCGCCGTTGCCAACGTCCCGGCCAGCGCACCGTCGCCAGCCCCTTCGCGATGTGCTCCTCGCCGAGCCCGAAACGGCCCGCCACCGCGCGCGCCGCCAAGGTGGCCGTCGCCGCGTTGCGACGTTGATAGCCGCCTTCCAACACCGTCGCGGGAAAGGCGTCCTCGGTCTCGCCGAAGACCTCGCGCACCGCCGTCACCGGCGCCCCGCGCTCCGCCGCCACCCGCCGCACGACCGCTTCCGCCTCCGGCGGCAGGAGCCCCATCGCGACCGGCACGCCCGGCTTGATGATCCCCGCTTTCTCCCGCGCGATCGCCGCGAGGCTGTCGCCCAGCAGCTCGCAGTGGTCCAGGCCGATGCTGGTGATCACCGACACCTCGGGCACCACGATGTTGGTCGCGTCCAGGCGCCCGCCCAGCCCCACCTCCACCACCGCCACGTCGCAGCGGCGCCGCGCGAACTGGAGAAACGCCATGGCGGTCATGAACTCGAAAAAACTCGGCGGCTCGCCCGCGCCCGGCCCGCCCGGTCCGGAAGATCCTCCGGCGGCGCCCGGACTTTTCGCCACCGGCTCCAGTTCATCGACGAAATCCACGATCTCCCGCTCCGAGAGCGGCTCGCCGTCCACCCGCACGCGCTCGCCCAGACGCACCAGGTGCGGCGAGGTGTAGAGCCCCGTCCGCAAACCCGCCGCCCGGCAGATGGACGCCAGCATCGCGGCGACCGAGCCCTTGCCGTTGGTCCCCGCGACGTGGAGCACCGGCACCCGTCGCTCGGGGTTGCCCAGGGCCGCGGCAAAGGCGCGCATCCGGTCGATGCCGAAAGACACCCCGCGCGCCTTCATCGCGAACAGCCGCTCGCTGACGGCCGCGTAGGCCGGGACCGAGGCCGCGGATGTGCGTGCTTCGTTCAAGGGAAAGGAGCCGCGAGAGGAGCCGTGGCCCCCTCGCCTCGTCAACTTCCGGTCTGCGGAACGGTTTTCGCCACGCCCCGGGGCTCAGGCGGCCGTGCCGGCCGGCGCCTTGCGCAGGTGCAGCGCGGACAGGACGTTGCGGAGCGTGTCGCGCATCTCCAGGCGCGGCACGATGAGGTCGATCAAGCCCTTTTGCTGGAGAAACTCCGCCGTTTGGAATCCGGGCGGCAGGGTCTGCTTCACCGTGTCCTTGATAACGCGGGCGCCCGCGAAGCCGATCAAGGCTCCCGGCTCGGCGATGTTTACGTCGCCCAGGACCGCGAAACTGGCGGTCACTCCGCCCATGGTCGGATGCGTGAGCACCGACACGTAGGGCAACCCGGCCTCCGACAGCCGGCCCAGCGCCGCGCTGGTCTTGGCCATCTGCATCAATGAAAAAATGCCCTCCTGCATGCGCGCTCCGCCGGACGCGGAAAAGATGATGCAGGGGCTCTTGTCGGCCAGCGCGCGCTCGATGGCGCGGGTGATTTTCTCGCCCACCGCCGAGCCCATCGCGCCGCCGCAGAAGCGGAAATCCATCACCGCCACGGAGACCTTGATCCCGTGGATCTTGCCGGTGCCGCAGATCACCGCCTCGGGCAATCCGCTGTCGCGTTCGTATTTCTTGATGCGATCCGGATAGGCCGCCGAATCGACGAACTTCAGCGGATCCGCCGAGGTCACGCCCGCGTCCTGTTCCACAAAGGTGTCCGCGTCGAACAGCCCCTGGATGCGGGCCCGCGCGCCGATCGGGAAATGGTAGCCGCTCTTCGGCACCACCATCTGGTTCGCCTCGAGCTCCTGGTTAAAAATCACCTCCCCGGAGATGGGGCACTTGGTGTAGAGCCCCTTGGGGATGTCCTTCTTTTTGACCACTACGGTCGAATACTTCGGCTTGCTGAACAGCGACATAGACACGAAAGCGGGTGGAGTGGATTACGTTTAACCGTGGCCGAATGTGCAGACGTCCACGCTCAGGCAAGCGGCGCGACGGAGCACGGATGCGCAGGCGTTGAGGGTCGAGCCCGTGGTGAAAACATCGTCGATGAGCACATGCCGAAGTTCCGTGGTAATGACTACGCCCGGAGCCAGCGCAAACGCGTTTTTGAGGTTCGCCCGACGCTGCTCCCGGTCGAGATGGGTCTGCGTCCGCGTGTCCGCCGCTCGCCGCAAAAGGCCCGCCACCCGAGTCCCCGCCCCCAGCCGGCGCGCCAGAGCCGAGGCCAGTTCCTCCGCCTGATTGTAGCCCCGCTCGCGCAGCTTGCGCGGATGGAGGGGCACCGGCACGAGCACCGCACCGCGTAAAAAGTCCGCCGTGTGCGCATGCCGCGCCATCAGCTCGGCCAGGTCCTCCAACACGTGCAGCCCCTGCCGGTATTTCAGTTCGTGCACCAGGGCCCGTGCCGGCCCGCGAAAAAGCACCGCCGTGCGCCCCTCGCCGAAAACCGGGTCCAGCCCCTCGCAATGCACGCAGAGCCGTTCCCCGGAAGCCTCGCCGAAAACCGGGTGCCCGCAGCAGGGGCAGCACGGCGCGCCCACGCGCACGATCAGCGGTTCGCAGGCCGCGCAGACGTGCCGCAGCGCGCCGCCCTCGACCACGTCGCCGCAATGCACGCACGAGGGCGGAAACACCGTGTCGCGCAAAGCCCGCCCCAGCCTCGCCCAGCGGCCCGCCGCCGTGGAAACCCGACCAGCGATCGGGTCTACATCTGCGCAAACGTCGGAATCCCGTGTGGACCCGACCGCCCCTCGGGTTTCCGTTCGTCCGGCCTCCGAACCCTCCACGCCCGCCTCGTCGTTCATCGCCCGCCATCCTCCCAGGGCGCGGGGTAGTGAACGCGCATCAGGCAGAGCCCCTGCGGCGGCGCCGTCTCAACCTCGGCCGTGCGTTCGCGCGAGCGCAACAGCTCCGCGATCCGCTCCGGCGCGAGTTTGCCCATGCCCGCGTAAACGAGCGCGCCGACCAGGCTGCGCACCATCTTGTAGAGAAAACCCTCCGCCTCCGCCTCGATGCGCAAGCGGGGTCCCGCCTCGATCAGGTCTAGCCGGGCGAGCGTGCGAACCGTGTTTTCCCGTTCCTCTCCGCCAAACGCGGAAAAAGCGCGAAAATCGTGCCGCCCGCGAAGCACCTCCGCCGCCGCCCGCATCGCCGCCAGATCGAGCCGCCGCGGCACCGACCAGGTGAACGGATACTCGAAGGGATCGGCCCACGCGCCGTGGATCAGCTGGTAATGGTAGATCTTGCCGACCGCGGAATAGCGGGCGTGGAAGTCGCCGCCCACCGGCTCCGCCGTCCGCACCTGGATCGTCGGCGGCAGCCCGCCGCGCAGCGCCGCCAACAGGCGATCCGCCCCGTGCCGCCAGGCGCCGTCGAAATGGAAAACCTGTCCGCGCGCGTGCACCCCGGCGTCGGTGCGACCGCTCCCGTGGATCCTCACCGTCGCCTGCAAAAGCTCGGCGAGCCGCCGCTCGATGTGATCCTGCACCGCGTTTTTGTCCGGCTGCGCCTGCCACCCGGAAAAGGCCGTGCCGTCGTAGGCCACGCGGCACTTCCAGCGCTGAATCGTCGCTTCGTTCATGACCGTGCGCCCGCGTTCAAAAGCCGTCCGGCGCGGACACGAGCCCGGGCGGGAAACGCTGGTCGAGGTAATCCTGCAAAATCACCGCGGCCGCCCGCGAATCGATGATGCCCTTGGCGCGGATTTCGCGGAGCTGCTTCTGGTTCATGCCGGTCTCGACGTAATGCGAGGTCAGACGTTCATCGACCAGGTGAACCGGCAACCCCAGCTCGGTCCGCAGCTCGGCCGCGAGCGCCTCCATCTCCTTGGCCTTGAAGCCGGCCGAGCCGTCCATGTTGAGCGGATACCCGAGCACGAGCTCGTCGATCCGCCGCTGCCGCACCAACGCGGCCAGGGCGCGCCGACGCGCCGCCAGCTCGGGCTCCACCAGAGCCGGGATCGGCGTCGCGATGCCGAGCTCGTCGCCCGTCGCGAGACCGATCCGGCGGGTGCCGTAGTCGATGCCAAGAAATCTCATGGGAAAAACCGGAACGCCCGCCTCCGCGCGATCCTCGTCCGGGGCGGAAGTGTCGAAGCGAGGAGAACGCGCGGGCAAGGAGGGAAACGCGCGACGGGCGGGACGGGGAACAGGAAACGATGTCACGGCCTGGGCGGGACCGCCGGGCCCGAGATGTAGGGTTGGCCGTCCCCGGCCAACTCGGTGGCGACGGAAATTGGCCGAGGACGGCCAACCCTACAACTGGTGGCGGTCGCGCCCTTCCTGAATTGCCGAGAACCGACATCGTTTCCTGTTACGCCCGGCGGGACGCGGGGCCGGCCCGGAAGGCCTCGGGGGGCGTAGTCGAAACGCCACTACGCCCTCGACCGCCGCGCCCGCGACGCACCGCCGCCGCCGCACCGCCAACGCCAACGCGCCGCCGCGCCGCGCGGGCCGGATCAGAGCAACCGGGCCGCGTCCTTGCGCTCGGCCACGCGCGCGAGGAGTTTTTTGATGTCCTGGGCCTTGGCCTTGGGCATGACCAGGGTCGCGTCCTTGGTGTGCACCACCACGAGATCGTCCACGCCGAGCAGCGTCACCAGGTGGCCGCCCTCGGAAAACACGATGTTGCCCCCGCCCTGCTCCACCAGCACCTCGCCGCGCCCCACGTTGCCGGCGGCGTCGGGCTTGAAGTGGTTGGCGACGGCCGGCCAGGCGCCGACATCGTCCCAGTCGAAGGTCGCGGGCAGCGTCACCACGTTGGACGATTTTTCCAGCAGGGCGTAGTCCACCGAGATCTTCACCAGGGTGGGATAGACCCGCTTCAGCACCGCCTCGAGCGACTGCTTTTTCTTCAGCGCCACGCGGATTTTTTTGAGTCCCGCGTCCAGCTCCGGCGCATGCTCCGCGAACGCCGCCTCCACCACCGGCACGCTCCACACGAACATGCCCGCGTTCCAGGCGTAGTCACCGGATTTCAAATACTGCTCGGCGACCTCCAGCTTGGGTTTCTCCACGAAGCGTTTCACGGCGTAGATCGTCTTGGCGGATTTGCCCGAGCCCGCCTTGCCCCACTCCTCGCCGCGCTGGATGTAGCCGAAACCGGTCGCCGGCTCGGTGGGCGGGATGCCGATCGTCACCATGACCTCGGCCGCGCCGGCCGCCGCGAAGGCGGCGCGCAGGTCGGACTGGTAGGCCCGGGTGTCGTGGATCACGTGGTCGGCCGGCAGCACCGCGAAGACGCCCTGCGGATCGCGCGCTCCGACGATCGCGGCGGCCAGCCCCACGGCGGCGGCGGTGTCGCGCCCGGCGGGTTCCGCCACCACGTTGGCCGGCGGGATCATGCCCCGGCACACCCGCGCCACCTCCTTGGCCTGCACGGCGCTGGTGATGACAAAAATGTTCTTCGCGGGCGCGAGCGCCTTCACGCGCTCCAAGGTCTGCGCGAGCAGCGGCGTCTCGCCCACGACCGGCAACAGGTGCTTGGGCCGCGCGGCGCGGCTCTGCGGCCAGAAACGCTCGCCCTTGCCTCCGGCGATGATCACGACGAACGGTTCCGAAGGGGATGCGGTGTCGGTTTTGGATTTAGCCATGGACGCCACCTTACGGGCGTCGCCCCCGGGGCGTGCAACGTCGCAGTTGCACCCGCGCGGCCGGCACGCAGTTTCGCCGCCATGTCCGATGCTTCCGCCCCCGATTCCGTGCCGCTGGAAATCTCCGTCGAGGAAACACGCGCCCTCCTCGCCGCCCGTCCCGAGGACACCGTCCTGGTCGATGTGCGCGAACCCTTCGAACACCAGACCGCCCGCATCGAGGGCGCCGAGTTTATCCCCATGCGGCAGATTCCCGAGCACGTCGGCTCGCCCGCGCTGCCCCGCGAAAAACACCTGCTCGTCCATTGCCACCACGGCGGCCGCAGTCTGCGCGTGACCGAATACCTGCGCGCCCAGGGTTACCCGCGCGTGACCAACGTCGCCGGCGGCATCCACGCCTGGTCCCAGCGCATCGATCCCTCCGTCCCGACCTACTGAACCGCGCCGTCGCCGGCACAGGCCCCGGCCCCGCGCAAGGCCGCCGCCAGCGCCCGGAGTTTATCGGCCGATTTTTCCCCGGGCGCGTCCTCGACCCCGCTGTTGGCGTCGAAAAACACCGCGCCGCCGCGCCGCCGCGCCTCGGCGATGTTTTCCGGCGACAGCCCGCCGGCCAGAATCCAGGTCTTGGCCGGATGCAGCCGCGCCAGCTCGGCAAAGCCGGCCCAATCCCCCGTGCGACCCGACCCGCCGAAACCATCGGCGTGGTAGGTATCGACCAAAAACGTGTCGGCCCACTCGATCCAAGCGGCGGGAAACGCCACGCCGGGCGCGCGTTTCGGCGCGAGCCACAGGCGCTCCGCCCCCACCGACTCCGACCAGGCGCGCACCCGCTCGAGCGGCAGGTCGTGCCGCGCGTGGATCTGGAAACGCTCAAAGCCCGCCGCGCGCGCCCGTGCCAGTTCCTCCGCGTCCGGCTCCACCATCACCGCCACCCGCTTCGGCCCCGCCGGCAACTCGGCGGACAGACGCGCCCACTCCTCGAAGCCGATAAACCGCGGGGACTTCTGATAGAGGATGAAGCCGAGAAAGTCCGCGCCCAGCTCGGCCGCCAGGCGCGCGTCGGCCGCGCGTCGGAGGCCGCAGATTTTTAACCGGACTCCGTCGATCATCGGAACGAATTCACGCTCGCGATCACATGGTCCACCTGCTCGTCGCCCAGCTCCGGGAAGATCGGAAGACTGAGGCAGGTGGCGCAGGCGCGCTCCGCGACCGGCAGCGAGTTCTCCGCGTAGCCGAGGTGCGCGAAACAAGCCTGACGATGCAGCGGCACCGGGTAGATGAGATCGGTGCCGACCCCGCGGCCGGCCAGGTGCTCGCGCAGCGCGTCGCGGCGCGGATGCCGCAGCGTGAACTGATGCCACACGCCCTCGCCGTCGGCCGTGGCGGCGACCGGCAAGCGCGTATCCGCAAGACGGATACCCTCCAGATAGCGGGCGGCGATCTCGCGCCGGCGCGCCGTCCAGCCGGCCAGACGCGGCAGTTTCACGTTCAGGAGCGCGCCCTGAAACCCGTCCATCCGGAAATTGAAGCCGACATGGTCGTGGAAATAGCGCCGCCCGGACCCGTGCACGCGCAGGAGCCGGGCCTTCTCGAACAAGTCCTCGCGACGCGACACGAACGCGCCGCCCTCGCCGCAACCGCCGAGATTTTTGGTCGGATAAAAACTGAAGGTGCCCGCGTCGCCCAGCAGTCCCACCGGCGTGCCGCCGCAGGTCGCCCCCACCGCCTGGGCGCAGTCCTCGACCACGAAGAGCCCGTGCTTTTTCGCCACGGCGAGGATCGCGTCCATCGGCGCCGGCAAGCCGAAAAGATGCACCGCCACGATGCCCTTCGTGCGCGGCGTGATGGCCGCCTCGATCTTGGCCGGGTCGATGTTGAAACTCGCCTCGTCGATATCCACAAACACCGGCGTGGCGCCGACATAGCTGAGCCCCCAAACCGTCGAGATAAAGGTAAACGGCGGCGCGATGACCTCGTCCCCCGGCCCCCATCCGGCCAGCGCGGCCGCCAGGTGAAGGGGCGAGGTGCCGCTGTTGAGGCCCAGGGCCTTCGGATACCCCAGCGTGCGGGCGAACGCGTTTTCAAAATCCTCCACGTCCTTGCCGAGGCAGAAACGGGTGGCGTCATACGTGGCGGTCAAGGCGGCGAGCGCCTCCTCGCGAATGGCGCGATGCTGGAGAGACAGATCGAGAAAGGGGACCTTCATGGAAAACGGGGACGCGCAGCCCACCGCATTTCCGGTCGCCGGGAAAGCCGCAAGTCAGGTTCGGCGTCGCGCCCGGGCTACACCGTCCGCGTCTCCCGCCAGCGCTCGGCCTGCTCCCGGGCATAGTCGGCAAAAGCGGCCCTCACCCGACGCGTCACCGTCTCCGGCCCCACACGATAAGACCACGAGTCGATGGAACCCACCGGCTGAACGTCCTTGGTGCTGGAAAGCAAAAACGCCTCGTCCATCCGCCCCAGATCCTCCGGCCGAAGCGTCGCCTCGCGCGCCTCCACGCCCGCCCGCTTGGCGACCGCGCGCAACAACAGCCCACGCGTCACGCCTTCGAGAATACCCGCCGAGAGCGGTGGCGTGAGAATGGCTCCGTCGCGCACAAACCCCACGTTGCAAACCGCCGCCTCCGTCAGCTCGCCGGCCTGATTGAGGATCAGCACCTCGTCCGCCCCGCGCGACCGGGCTTCGCGCAGACAGAGCAGGTTGTTCAAATAGTTACCGGTCTTCCATGCCGGATTGAGCGCCTCGGCCGGGTTTCGACGCAGCGTCGTGCAAATGGAAAGTCGCTGACCTTTCTCCAATTGCGCGTCACCCAGCCGCGGGCACGGCTGCACCAGCAGGGTAAATTCCGACGCGTCCGCCAAGGCCGGATCGAGCCCGATGGGCCCGCCGCCGCGCGACACCTGCAATCGTATATAAACATCGCCGCCATACCGAGCCGCCTCCCGGTAGGCCGCCACCGTGCGTTTGATTTCGCCCAGCATCGGCTCGGCCGCGAGCGGTAATTGCAAATACAGCGCGGCCGCCGACCGCTCCAAACGCGCCCAATGCTCCTCCCAGGCAAAAATCACGCCGTCATAACTGCGCCACACCTCGTAAATGGCGTCACCATACAAAAAGCCGCGATTCAGTGGCGACAAGGCCGGTTCGTCGGCGCGATGGAGACGGCCGTTTGTATTGGCCTGAATAAATGGTGCGGTCGGCATGGCGGGAAAAAAGCCCTCGCCATCCCATCTCCCGGGCCGGCCGAGTTCGCAAGACACCTTTCCGCCCCTCACGCAAACCGCATCGGCGCTGCATCTCCCTTGCGATCGGATCATTTGATCGCCGAAGCCCAGAAAGCTTCAGAATGTGGAAAGCTGGAAAGGGGGAAAATAAAACGGAGCGCCCAACCAAGCCAGGTCCGGAGCCCGCCTTTCCGACGCGTATCCAGACCGCTCCCGGAACCCGGCTTTTCGTCTTCCCTGTATTTCTTCCTGATTTCCAGTTTTCCACATCCCAGCCTTGCTATCGGTAAATAAAAAACGCCGCCGGGGCATCCGGCGGCGTGAAAACGAAACTATGGGAAAACTCGGAAGCCGAAAATCAAGCGGCGGGAGCCGGGGCGACCTCGGGGGCGGGAGCGGCCGCAGGAGCGGGAGCAACCTCGGCAGCGGCCGGAGCGACCTCGGCCGAACCGCGGGGCTTCACCATGCCAAACGCCTTCTTGATATTCTGCACGCTGGGGGGGGAAATACCAAGAGCCTTGGCGATCTCCTGACCGGTCTTGCCGGCCTCGGCCATGGCCTTCACCTGAGCCTTGACCTCGTCGGTGATCTTCGCGCGTTTGCCACCCTTGCCCAGCTTGGGGGCTTTCGGCTCCTTGGCGGCCGCCGCCCGAGCTTTGCGACCGGGCTTGGCTGCTTTGGCACCGCTACCATCAGCATCCTTCACCGCCTTGATGAAGGCGTTCACATCATCAAATCCGTAATCGGCCGGCAGCTTGGCAAGAGCGGCAACACGGTCGGCGGCAAGTTTGGCCTCGGCGGCGGCGATCTCCGCCTTGGCTTTTTCGATTTTGGCAAGTTGGTCGGTAAATGACATAGCGACCCTACTAATCGACCAACCCGACCTAATATCAAGCCAATATAATCGAAAAATATAAAATAACGCCAGCCTGCCATCCGCATCCATCCGCTTGCGGGACCATTCCCCGGACTTTCCATGGAAACAACATCGCCTCGCCTTCACCCAAAGAGCCCGCGCGGCCAACAACCACCACCTTGAATATGCCGGACCAAATCCGGCCCCGGGTCGCCTGCTCACTTGCTCCCTCCCGTAGGGCCTTCGCAAGATGGGACCGCCCCTCGCCTTTTATCAAACGCCGCCCATGCCCCTGGATGTTTCCTCCTCAGCCTTAGCACCCGAACCGCCGCTCGTTTTCGCCCTCGTCGGATGCGGGGCGATCGCCCCCACGCAGGCGCAGGCATTGAACGACTTGCACGGGCGGGCGAGGCTCGCCCGCTGCGTGGATGTCGATCCCGAACGGGCCGCCCGGCTGGCGGAAAGATTTGGCGCCACCGTGAGTTCCTGGGAGGCGGTCTTGAACGACCCGGGCATCGACGTCGTGACTTTTTGCACCCCCAGCGGATTGCACGGAGACTTGGCCGGCGAGGCGCTGGCGGCCGGCAAACATGTGATCGTCGAAAAGCCCATGGAGGTCTCCCTCGCCGCCTGTGACCGCCTGCTCGACGCGCAAAAAAGAAGCGGACGCCGGCTTGGCGTGATCTCCCAGCATCGCTTCGACCCGGCCAGCCTGGAGGTGCGGAACCTGATCGAGGGCGGCCACTTGGGGCGCTTGATCGCGGCCGATCTGCGCGTGCCGTGGTATCGCACCCAGGAGTATTATGATTCCGGCGACTGGCGCGGCACCTGGGCGCTGGACGGTGGCGGATGCTTGATAAACCAGGGCATCCACACCGTGGACCTCATGCTTTGGCTCTGCGGGCCGGTCCGGGAAGTTTACGCCCGCACCGCCATCGCCGCCCACGAACGCATCGAGGTCGAGGACCTGGCCTGCGCCACCCTGACCTTCGCCAACGGCGCCCTCGGCACCCTGCTCGCCTCCACCGCGATCTATCCCGGCTTTCCGGCCCGCCTCGCGCTCCACGGCACGGAAGGAAGCGCGGTGCTGGAAGGGGATCGCCTCCATACCCTCGCCATTCGGGGGCGCGAAACTCTGCGCGGCGCCGGGGCCACCGCCCATGCCCTCCAAGTCGCCACCGGCGGCACACGCTCGGCCGTGCATCACGCCGCGAACGATACCGAGGACCGGACCGCGACGGACTGGAAATGGGGCGACGCCCACCGGGCACAGTTTGCCGACTTCATCGACGCCGTGCGCCAGAACCGTCCGCCCGCGGTCGATGGGCGGGCCGGCCGCGCCGCCGTCGCGCTCATCCAAGCCATCTATGAATCGGCCCGCTCCGGCCGACCCGTCTCGCTGGCGCCCGCCTGATCCTCGCCGCGATTTCTCCGCCCACGGTTGCCCTGCGCGTCACGAGCCCCACCGTCCCTTCCCATGCCGTTCATTCCCATCGAGGACAATTTCAACGACGTCGTCGCCAAAGCCCAACGCGGTCTCGGTGTCACCGACGACGAACTCATCACCCGCGCCGAAATTTCCCCGCAGGACCTCGCCGCGGTGAAAGGCGGCGAACCGCGGTTCGCCGTGCTGCGTCGTATCGCCCGCCACCTCAAGCTCTCGCCCGACGCCCTGGAATCGCTGGCGAAGAAGGAGGCCTACCCGCGCGCCCCGGTCTTTCCGCGTGGCTTCGCGATGTTCAACACCAAGCACGAGGACATGACGGTGAACAACTATCTGGTGTGGGACGCGAAATCCCGCGAGGCCGCCGTCATCGACACCGGCGCCGACGTGTCGGACCTGCTGGAGGTCGTCGCGACGGAAAAACTGCGCGTGAAATGCATCCTGCTCACCCACGCCCACGAAGACCACGTCGCCGCCCTGCCCCGCCTGGTCGAGGCCACCCGCGCCGAGGTCTGGATCGACGAACGTGAACCCTTCGAGTTCCCCGGCCTGCGCCGCTTCTCCGAAAACGCCTACTTCCATGTCGGCATCGTCGCGATCAAGGCGCTCTCCACCTGGGGCCACTCCCCCGGCCAGACGACCTTCTTCGTAAAAGGCCTCAGCTGGCCGCTCGCCCTCTGCGGGGACTCCCTCTTCTCCGCCTCCGTCGGCGGCAGTCCCACCCACTTCCGCGAACAGGTGAAAAACACCCGCGCCCGCATCTTCAGCCTGCCCAAGACCACCGTCATCGGACCCGGACACGGCCCGCTCACCACCCTCGCCCACGAGCGGGTCCACAACCCCTTCTTCGCCCCGGATCGCATCTCCCGTCCGGAAACACCCGCCGCGCCCTCCGCTCCCACAGCCGCCGCCGGAAAGGACTCCGCCTCCGCGCCGAAGCCCGACCGCCCCCGACCGGCACACCCCGGCGTCGGTCGCAAAAAAGCCACCGCCCCCGGCGCCTTCCACGCCCGGCGCAAACGCTGAGCCCGCGCCCGCCCGCCTTACCGGCCCGCAGCGCCGCGCGGCCGCCGGGGACCTCCGCCCGCATTCGTATCCGTTTTTCAATGACAACTTCCGCCCGAACCGACGCTCCCGCCGAAAACGCCGTCCCGTCCCGCGCCATCGCCTTCGTCGGCGTCGGCCGCATGGGGGCCAACATGGCCCGTCGTCTCGCCGACTGCGGCCACCGCATCGTCGCGGTCCACGACGCGCACGGCCCGACCGCGTCCGCCCTCGCCGCCGAGCTCGGAGCCCGCCACGTCGCCACGCTCGCCCAGGTGGCGGAAGCCGCCGATCTCGTGTTCACCGTCGTCAGCGACGATGCCGCGCAGCTGAACGTTTTTTCCAGCACCGGCGACTCCCTCCTGACCGCTCCCGGCGGGGTGCGCGGAAAGGCGTTTGTCAACTGCGCCACGCTCGCCCCCGCCACCCACATCGAGGTGGCCCGCCGCGCCGCCGCGCTCGGAGCCGACACGCTCGAAGCCTGCATGGCCTCGTCGATTCCCCAGGCTCGCGCCGGCACGCTCTACCTCATGTGCGCCGGAGAGACGGAGGTTTACCACCGCCTGGAACCGATCCTGCGCCAGCTCTCCACCGCGCCCCGCCATGTCGGCCCCGCCGGCCGCGCCGCGCAGGTGAAGGCGCTGGTCAACATGGTGATGAACATCAACACCGCCGCCCTCGCGGAAGGCCTCGGGCTGGGCCATGCTCTCGGACTCAATCTCGAAATGCTCCGCGACGTGTTCGCGCAAACCGGCGCCAACAGCCAAGTCCTCAAGACCGACGGCGAGGACATGCAGAATCGCGCGCACGATTGTTTCTTCTCCGCCGCCCACGCCGCGAAAGACTCCACCATCGCCTGGCACCTCGCCTGCGCGGCGGGGCTGAACCTGCCCTTGGCCGCCGCGACCAAACTCCAGTTCGACAAGCTCACCGCCCTCGGACTGGGCCACCTCGACAAATCCGGCGTGGCCGAACTCACCTTCAAAGGCCGCCACGCCTGAACCGCCGGCCGGCCCCCGGCCGGGTCCGACCTCCTCCCCTTTTCGATCCCAAATCCTCCATCACCGCCGCGCGCCGGGTTTACCAGACCTTCACGCCAACGCGCGGCATTTGGTTAGACCTTCCCCTTTCGCCATGACTAGCTTTTCGGCCATGCAGGTGTCCATCCGCCGCCAAACCATCATGATTCTCGGCCTGGCGACCAGCCTGACGGTCGCGCTCATCGTCATCGCCACCGATGAGGAACTCCGGGAGCGTTTGGGGACCACCTACTGGGTCATCGGCCTCGCCCTGATCGGCGCCATCCTGCTGGTGCTCGCGGGCTACGTCTTCGACCGCACCCTCATCGCGAAAATCAAGGACATCAACCAGCAGGCCGCCGCCGCCCGGGCCGCGGCGGACCGTTCCGCTCCCGACACCGGCTCCGACGACCCCGACGAGATCATGGGGCTCGCCCGCAAGATCGAGCAAATGGCCCGCAGCCTTCAGCAAACCGAAGCCAGCTACCGCGCCATCGTCGAGGACCAGTCCGATCTCATCTGTCGTTACAAATCCGACGGCCGCCTCACCTTCGTCAACGGCGCCTACGCCCAATTCCTCGGACGCAAACGCAACGAGCTCGTGGGCCAGCCCTGGGGACTGCTCGCCGACGGCCTCACGCCGTGGCGTGTCCTCGACACATGGCCGGAATCGTCCACTTTCGAGACTTCTTTGAAGGCGCCGGACGGCGCTGATCGCGTGATCCAGTGGAATCACCGCGCGATCAAGGACCGCGACGGCCAGTTGATCGAATACCAGGCGGTGGGCCACGACGTCTCGGTGCTGAAAAACGCCGAACTCGCCCTCCGCACCGCGAAAGACGCCGCCGAATCCGCCGACCGGGCCAAGAGCGAATTCCTCGCCATCGTCAGCCACGAAATCCGCACTCCCATCAACGGAGTCATCGGATTTTCCCGCCTCCTCCGCGGCACCCCCCTCTCCTCCGAACAACTCGGCTACACCGACACGATCCAGCGCTGCGGCCAGAGCTTGGAAACCCTCGTCTCCGACATCCTCGACCTCTCCAAGATCGAGGCCGGCCGCCTCGAAATCACCGCATCGCCCTTTTCGCTCCGGGAATGCCTCGACGAGGTCGTCCGCCTCTTCGAGCAACCCGCACAAAAAGCCGGCCTCACCCTCCTCACCGAAATCGCCAACGGCATCCCGCCCATCCTGGAGGGCGATCAAAACCGACTGCGTCAGATCCTTATCAACCTCGTCGGCAACGCCATCAAGTTCACGGAAAAGGGCGGCGTCACGGTCCGCTTGTCGGGCGAGGTGGGCGACGATCTGCCCGGCCAGCCCGGGGTCCGCGCCTTCACCCTGCGGGGCGAGGTCATCGACACCGGCGTCGGCATTTCGGCCGCCGAGATGCCGCGGCTTTTCCGGGCGTTCAGCCAACTGGATACATCCTCCACACGTCGCCACGGGGGCACCGGGCTCGGATTGGTGATTTCAAAACGCCTCTGCGAACTGATGCACGGCGGCATCGAGGTCGAAAGCACCCCCGGACGCGGCTCCACCTTCCGTTTCCGCATCGTCATGGCCAGTGTGAAAGGGGACTCGCAGCTCCCCTTCCCGGCGACCCAGCAACCCGAGCGCATGGCCCCCGCCGGGGGACTTCGTTTGGCCTGAAGGGAAATCCAACTCCGGACTTGCGCACCTTCGGGTGCTTTAACAAGGTCCGCGTCCCGTCAGACAGACGGCGCGATCGCCAAGTGGTAAGGCCGAGCTCTGCAAAAGCTCTACCGCCGGTTCGATTCCGGCTCGCGCCTCCAATTTTCCAAGCCCGCAAAGCCAAGTTGCTTGCGGGCTTGGTCTTTTACCGGCCGCCAAACTTGGCAACGCGCACGCCAACAGGGGCGGTTCTTGCTCGGAGGGAAGCGGGACCTCGCGGAAAACAAGGCTCGCCCCGCCGCCGCCGGGGCTCGCTGGTTCGGGTGCCGAACACCATTCGCCTCTCGCGCGGCCACGATGGTCCCCGTCCTTGCTACGACAAGCCTACGTCGGTCCCGTAACCGGGACATTTTCCTCCGCGCGGTGACAACTCCGGTGGAAAATGGTGCCCGGGGTGGGGGTCGAACCCACACGCCTTTAGAGGGCGACGGATTTTGAGTCCGTTGCGTCTGCCGATTCCGCCACCCGGGCATGGGCTGCGAGGCGATTTCGCCGGACCAGAGCTAAGCCGCGAAACCCGCGTGTAAATGCCAAACCCGAGACGCCCGCCAAAATTCGACACCCGCTCCGGCTCCCCCGCCTGTTCCCCCTTCGACCCAGCTCTCTCCTCCGCCCGATTTTTTCTTTTGGAAAAATTGAATGTTTCCGCACGGGCTCGGTCTATCTCCCCGTCAACAGTTGTTTGCTTGGTTGCTTGGTTTGCTGGCAGAGGCGGCCTCCGGGAGTGGTTACCCGGTGGCCGCCTCTCCTCTTTTTGAGGTTTGGCGCGGACGCGCCGCGCCGCTTCGGTCCCAGTCCGCATGCCCGACTTTCGCGTTTTTTTCCAACCCACCGCGGCCCCATCGTCCGAACTCGCGGAAATCTCGCTCTCGCCGGCCGAGACCCATCATTTGGTCAACGTAAACCGCGCCCGGCCCGGTGATCCGGTCGTCGCCTTCGACGGTCGCGGCACGGAGTGGGCCTGCCGCCTGGAACGCGTGGAGGGGAAAAAAAACGCGGTCCTCCGCCCCCTTTCCGTCACCACCCGCCCTCCCCTGCCCTGCGCGCTCGTCCTCGGCCAGGGCCTGCCCAAGGGCGGCACCATGGATGACATCGTCCGCCAATCCACCGAACTCGGCGCCGCCGTCATCGCCCCGCTCTCCACCACCCGGAGCGAGGTGCATCTCGACGCCGACCGCGCCGACAAAAAACTCGAAAAATGGCGAACCGTCGCCACCGAAGCCGCCAAACAATGCGGCAACCCCTTCCTGCCGAGGATCGAGGCGATCCAGACCACGCCCGCCTTCCTCGCCGGCACCGCCGCGCGCGACGCGGAGCTCCGCCTCGTCGCCAGCCTGCATCCGGGAGCGCGCCCCTTGCGCACCGTGCTCAACGAGTTTCGAGCCGCCCACTCCGGCCGCGCCCCTCGGTCCGTCGCCTGGCTGATCGGCCCGGAAGGCGATTTGACCGGGGAAGAAGTCGCGGCCGCGCTCTCCGAGGGATGGCAACCGGTCACGCTCGGGCCACTGGTGCTGCGCTGCGATACCGCCGCCGCCTACGCCCTCGCCGCGCTGCGTTGTGAAACCGAGCCGGACCCGACGGCATAGAGCCGTCGCCGGCCCCCGCCCACGCCCCACCAAGTCGCAAGCCCCGAGGGCTCAGCGCATCGAGCGGCTGATGTTCACCGCGAAGCCCGGCGCGGACCCGCCCGAGGACGGCGCAAAGGGCGCCTGCGAGCCGTCGGACACCGGCGCGGTGGCGGAGACCCCGGCGGAAAGAGATCCGGGCGCGCCGCGTCGACCACCGGAACGCACACCCGGAGGGATCGCGAAGGCAAAAAAGGCGCCACCCTCGGGATTGTTGCCGCACCAGACCCGGCCGCCCATGTGCGTGATGAGCGCGCGACAGATGGCCAAACCGAGGCCCACCGATTTTTCACCCGAGGTGGGCCGCGCGCTGAGCCGCGCGAAACGACCGAAAACTTTGTCCATGTCCGCCGACGTCAGCCCCGGGCCGCTGTCCATCACCACGCACTGGATTTCATCCCCCGCCTGCGCGACCCGCACCATGACGCGACCGCCGGCGGGGGTGAACTTGATCGCGTTGGAAAGCAGATTGTCCAAGATGCGACGCACCGCCGCCGAGTCGCCCCGTCCGCGCAGCGGCGTGGCCGGCGCCACCAACCGCGTCTCCATGCTCTTGCGCTCGGCCGAGGGCTCGACCCGCTGCAAGGCTTGGCGCGCGGCATCGACCAGATCGAGATCCACCAAATTCAGCTCGGCCCGTCCTCGCTCCAGAACCTCCAGATCCAGCAGCTCGCTCAAAAAATGCTCCATCTGCCGGGCCTCCCGCAGGATGATCTCCAAGGCCCCCCGCTCCCGCGCGCCCTCCGGCAGGTGACCGAGCGTGTTTTCCGCAAAACCCATGATGACCGAAACCGGCCCGCGCAGGTCATGCGTCGCGACCCCGAACATCATGTCCTTTTCCCGGTTCATCGCCGCCAGACGAGCGTTGCTCGCCTCCAGCTCCCGACGCGCGCGGCTTAGCTGGACATGCACCGCCACCCGCGCGCAAAGCTCCTCC
This sequence comes from uncultured Akkermansia sp., assembly GCA_966252115.1. Classification (GTDB taxonomy): domain Bacteria; phylum Verrucomicrobiota; class Verrucomicrobiia; order Opitutales; family Opitutaceae; genus IMCC26134_A. The sequence continues at coordinate 17,206 of CBINNW010000048.1, read as the reverse complement.
GGCCGCACCGGCTTGGCCAAAAAATCCACCGCACCGACGGCGAAACCCTCGGCGAGCCGTTCCCGATCCGCCAAACTGGAGACCAAAATCACCGGCGTGTTCGTCGTCTCCGCCCGCGCCCGGATCGCCCGACAAAGGTCGAAGCCGTTCATCCCCGGCATATAAACATCGATCACGATGACGTCCGGCGCCGCCCGATCAAGCAGAGTCAAAGCATCGTTCCCACCCGCGGCCTCCACCACCTGCGCCCCGCCGTTGCGCAAAAAATGCCCCATCAAAAAACGGCTCTCCTCCCGATCATCGACGATCATCACCATCGCATGACTGAGGTCGGGATTTCTCACGCTTCCCAGGCTGTGGGATTTTCTCCCGCAGGACAAGGATTGACCAAAGTTTTACTGGGGAAAATTCACCAGCGAGCCCGTGCATTCGGGCCCATCGGCACCGCGCATCCCCCGAGGGGATTAGCCCGAACAGGCCTACCAGACCAGCAGTCCTCCGGCGTAGGTGAGCCCGGCGCCGACCGAGCAAAAAATGATGCGGTCGCCGCCCTGGAAGATGCCCTCCTCCGCCGCCCAACCCAGCGCCATGGAAACGGATGCGCCGGAGGTGTTGCCGTATTTGGCGATGGTCACCACGAATTTCTCGAAGGGGATGCCCACCCGTTTCCCGACCGCGCGCAGGATGCGCTCGTTGGCCTGGTGGGGCACGATCCACGCGATGTCGTCGGGCTGAAGGTTGTGCCGCGCGAGGGTTTTCTCGATCTGGTCCGCGAAGGCGATGACCGCGTTTTTGAACACCGCGGCGCCGTCCATCTGGAGGTAAAAATCGTCGCGGTCGCTGCCGTCGGCGCAAGGCACCGGACGCGCCGCGCCGCCTCCGGGACGCTGGATCGCCTCGAAGAGCGTCGCGTCGCCCGAAAGCGCCATGCGGTGCAGGCGGTGGCCGCCGGGCGCGTCGGTGAGGATCGCCGCCCCCGCCCCGTCGCCGAAAAGAAAAGCGGTCTCGTGGTCGTTGGGATTGGTGATGCGCGAGAGCAGCTCGGCCGTGACCACCACCACGGTGCGCGCCGTGCCGCCGCGGATGAAGGTGCGGCCGACCTCCAGGGCATACAGCCAGCCGGAACAGGCGGCGTTGATGTCGAAGGCCAGGGCCTTCGGGCAACCCAGGTGGCGGGCGAGCGCGCTCGCCATCGAGGGCACCGGCTGGTCGGGGATGATCGTCGCCAGCACGATGCCGTCGATCTGCGACGCATCGAGCCCCGCCTGCGCCAAGGCGTGGCGCACCGCCGTCGCGGCGAGCGAGGTGGCGCTCTCGTCCACATCCGCGTAGCGCCGCTCGTGGATGCCGGTGAGCTTGTGCATCTCCGCCTCGGTGCGGCCGGGAAAGGCTTTTAGAATTTCACTGGTGGGGCGGATGTTTTTCGGCACCGCGTAGCCCACGCCCGCGATGCACACGGTCTCGTCCGCCGGCGGCTCCACCACGGGAGCGAAAGTCGCCGCGGCGGGCGCCGGGGTCGAGGGACGCGTCGCCAACCAAGCCTGAAAATCCTCGCCCGACACACGTCCGCCCGGCCCGGTGCCGGTGATGCCGGTGAGCGAAGCCGGATCGAGCCCCGCCTCTTGGGCGAGTTTTACCGCGCGCGGCGTCCAGAGCAGGCCGCCGGCGGATTTCGCGGCGGGCGCGGCCGACGGGCGCTGCTGCTGCTGCGGGGCCGCCGAGGGGGCGGAAGCCGGCGCGGGAGCGGAGCTGGGAGCGGACGATTTGGCGACGGCCGGCGTGGCCGGCGGCATGGCGGCCACTGCGGCGCCGGCGCCGGCGCTCCGTTTGTTTTCCAGGTGCCGCAGCGATTCGTCCTCGGTCTCGAAGCTGATGAACAAATCGCCCGAGCGGATGATGTCGCCGGCCCGGCAATGCAGCGCGCGCACCACGCCGACGCAGGGTGCCTCCCATTCGAAGACGGATTTGTCGCTCTCCAGTTCGGCGGCGATCTGTCCCTTTCGGACCGTGTCGCCCACCGCGACCTTGAGGTCGATGACGGTGAGCTCGTTGACGGTCGCGCCCATGCTGGGCACGGGGATGTCGATCAGGAAGGTGGCCATGCGATTCGGGAAAACCGGGCATGGTGACGCCGCCGGCGATGCGGTCAACCCAAGCAAACACCCCGCTCCGGCGCGGCCGCACCAAGCCAGCCCATCCCTACTCCCCGAGGCGCCACTCGGAGCCGTCCGCGTTGAACACCCGTTTCTCCGTGGCCGAGCGCCAGCCGCGCCACACGCGGTCGCATTGGTCCGGCAGCGCGACGACCGAGGGCATCGAAATCTCCGCCCGCTCCCGCGGGCAGCGCCACGCCCGCCCCTCGCTCCAAGCCAGCGTCATCGCCGGCAAATCCAGCAAGGACACCGCTTCCAGGGTGGAGCGCGTCGTCCCCGACGCGCCGGGCGCCCCGCGCACCAGGAGTGGCACGCGCACGCTCTCCTCATGCGGCCAGCCTTTCCGGAAGAGCCCGTGCGCGCCGTGCATGTCGCCATGCACCGAGGTAAAAACGATGATCGGCGCCGGCCGTCCCATCGATTCCGCCGCCGCGTCCGCCCGTGCGATCAGCTCGCCGATGGCCGCGTCAGTCGCGGCGATATGGGCGTAGTAGCCGGCCAACTCGCGCCGCGCCCGCGCCTCGACCTCGCCGCCGCGCGGCACATTCGCCGGCAGCACCAAGGTGGAACGCGTTGTCCTCAACGCGTTTTCCCCGACCCCCGATTTCGCCGCCGGCGGCGACACCGGAGCCGGCGCGGCGTAGGGCGGATGCGGCGCCTCCAGACTCACGACCGTAAAGCGCGGCCCGCTCGCGTTCACACCAAGCTCGCCCCGACCTGCGCAAGGCCCCCCCTCCAACCACTCCGCCGCCACCCCGCAGACCACGTCGCTCTGATAGCCTGACTTGCGCACGAAACCCGCCGCATCCGCAGCCGCGCCCGCGTTGGCGATGCCGACGCCGTCGCCATGCCACCAGGGATCGTTGAGCAAAAACCCGCCCTCGAAGCCGCCCCACCAACGAAAGCCCCCGCGCACCTCGGGCGGCACCGGCACCCGCGCCGCCGCCTCGCCGACCAACGGCGCCGAGCGGTCGCGCTCGCCCACGCCCCACTTGCCGAAAAACGCCGTCGCGTAGCCACGCTCGCCGAGCGTATGCGCGATGGTGCGCGCGTCGCGCGGAAGAGCGTCCCAGTAGTCGCGCACGCCGTTCTCCGGCGAGGGCAGGCCCGTCAACAGGGCCGCCCGCGCGAAGGGCCCGAAGGGATGCGGCGTCACGGCCTGGGTGTAGTTGAGCGTGCGCGGATCGGCCGCGAAAGCGTCGAGCGCGGGGGTGTGCGCGTTCAGATCACCCGCGTAGCCGCAAGCCTGCGCGCGCCACTGCGTGGTGACGATCCAGAGAATGTCGGGGGCCGGCGGCGCCACGCTCACTTCACGCCGGACGGCAGGAGCTGGTAACGTTTGGCCACCAGCTCGAGGATCGGGCCGGTGGGCGTCGCCTTCAGGTCGTCGGCCAGCGGCAGGCCGCGTTGCGGGAGGAAATTTGTCACCAGCGCGCAGGTGTCGGACGACACCATGAGGCCGAGCAATTCACCCGTCTTGCTCAGCACGATGTCGCCGCGCGAGGGCGAGAAGTCACCAAAGAGCCGGCGCACGAGACGGTTGTCCACCTTCACGTAACCCGGATTGGCGGGGTCGAGCTTGAAGGGCAGCTCGCCGTAACCCTGCCCGCCCGAGCTGATGAGCACGGCCTCGGGAAACTTGAACGGATCCAGCGCGAGCAGATAGGGCGTCTGCGCGCCGGCCAGGCGTCGCACCTCCTCGGCGTTGAGCGGCACGGCGACGATGCGCGGATCCAGCGAAGTAAACTGGAGCAAACGCGGCTGCACCGCGCCCTGGCCGCGGTTGAGCACGAGCGCGAGTTTGTCCCAGTCGGGCTGGCCGCCGGGGGAACGAATGTCGAAGGGCGTGTCGTCCACGTGCAGGAGCGCGACGGTGTCATTGCCGTCGCTGGCCAGCACGGTGTGGGTGTCGAGCGTGCGGGTGACCGGCCCGAGAAAGGTCGAGCGCGCGCCGACGAAACGCGAGCGGACGCGGCGTTCGAGGAAGTCGCTGAAAAGTGTGTTGGCGTTGATCGGGCGCGCCTCGCGGATCTCCTTGGCGAGCGTGCCGGTCTGCTCGGCGATCTGGCCGACGCCGGCGGCGAGCTCGGTGGCGGTTTCCTGCACCTTGCGGCGCTCGGCGCGCTCGGCCTCGACGGCGGCGCGCAGCGTCTGGGTCTGCTCCTGGAGTATCTCCTTTTCGCGCTCGGCCACGCCGACAGAGATGGCGAGCTCCTCGGCGCGGGCGCGGGCGGCGGCCTCGGCGGCGGCCACGCGGGCCAGCTCTTCCTCGCGGCGTTTGGCCTCGGCCTCCTTGGCGGCGAGATCGCGGGCGAGTTGCTCGTTGCGCTCGCGCTCCGCCTCGGCGGCGGCACGGGTGGCGGCGAGGTTTTGATCGAGCCGGGCGGCGGTTTCCTCGGTGCGGGCGAGATTCTCGGCGAGTCGGGCTTTCTCGGCCTCGGCGGCGGCGCGCTCGGCGTCGGTGCGGGCGAGGTTTTCCTCGGTCTGGGCGAGGTTGGCGCTGAGCTCGTCGCGCCGCGCCTGCTCGTCCTCGAGCGAGAGACGCATGACGGCGACGAGGTCCTGCTCCGGGGTGGCGGCGCCCTCGCCGTCGGCGGCCTCCCCGGCGGCGCGTTCCGCGACCGGCGTGGGCGAGGCGCTGCGCGCGGGCGGCGCGGGCGTGGCGTCCTCCCACCGGGTGAGCGCGAGCAGCGTCAACAGCAGGAAGTCGCAGAGGATGAGGAGCAGGGTCTTGTTCATGGCCGGGGGCCCGTGGTGTCGGTGGTCCGATTAAATCCGATCAGGCTCAAGGTGAGGCTGGCTGTCTTGGGAATTGGCCGAGGACGGCCAACGCTACACGGAGAGCATGCGCGAGGTCTCAGCGCAGCGCGCGGGGCAGGTCGCCGGCCACGGCCGCGCCCCCGCCCGAGGCGGGAGGCACGAGGGCGTCCTGCGCGGCGAGGATGAGCTTGGTCTTGAAGGGCCGCACGTGGCGGATCTTCACCAGCGCGACGCAGGTGATGCCGAGGAGGTTGGACGAGTAGGCGGCGAGCAGGTTGGGCTCGACCAGCCCGAGCACCTGGAGCACGAGCGCGGTGGCGGTGCCGCCGATGCCGAGATAGAGGCCGCCGTCGAAGAGGTTTTCCTCGTTCTCCATGAGGCGGAGTTTGACGAGGGGCGCGAGCGAGTGGGCGTCGATGGCGCGGATCTTGGCGAGACAGACCAGATACATGGCGATCTGGAGCGCGCCAAAGAGGGCGATGGCGAGGATGGAGTGAGTGTCCATGGCGAAAGAGGGGGTGACCTCGCGCAGCGAGGCGGGGTCGGCGATGTTGGCCAGCACCGGCATGGCGAGGGTGAGCCCCTCGATGCGCGGCGGCGTGGTGCGCACCAGATAGGGTTCGGTGACGACGACAAAGACGGCGGTGACGACGACCGCCAGCAGGCCGCTGCGCATGTGGAAAACCTGTTCGCGCCGCGCGCCGCCGCGCATGCCGCGATCGATGGAGCGCAGGAGCAGGTAGGCGCCGAGCGCGCAGAGGGTGAAGCGCAGGGCGAGCGCCCAGTCGGGATGCAGGAGGGCGAGCGTGACGAGCGGTCCGGGCGCGTAGGCGAGCTGGCGATTGAGCGGCGCGCCGCGTTGCAGGAGCAGACGCACCGCTCCCTGGCCTGCGCCGAGCGCGAGGCGCAGGTCGGCGTCGGGATCCTCGGCATGGCGCAGTCGAAAGGCGATCACGCGCTCGGCCGAGCCGTCGGCCAGCGTGGCGGCGAGGGTGAGATCGAAGGGTTCACCGCCCGCGCGGGCGAGGCGACCGAGCTCGCTCCAGGTCTCGCGGGTCTCAACCGCGCCGGCGACGGCGGTGAGCTGCCGCCAATCGAGCCGGCGCCCGAGCGCGAGCAGGTCGATGAACATCGGCTCGAGCGCGCCGAGCTCCCCGCGCGCGAGGGCGGCGCGCGCCTCCTCGCGCCACAGGCGGGCGAAAGGCGTGGAGAGGTGCTCGCCCTGTTGCAGGAGCGCGGCGAGCAACACGAGCGCCTCGTAGGTTTGCCCGCCGGGACGGGAGGCGGGCACGAAGCGGCCGGTCTCGTCGAGCCGGGCCAGCTCCAGGGTGTCGCGCACGGCGGCGAGGCGGGAGTTGCTCAAAAATCCCCGCAGCGCGGCGCGCGCCTCGGCGGTGACGAAAAAACGCAGGACCGGCACCGACTCGCCCCTGGCTGCGGCGGCGCGGGCGGCGGCCTGTTGGGTGAGCGGCAGCAAAAAAGGATCCTCGCCGCCCCAGGGCATCAGCGCGGACTCGCGCCGGGCGAAGGCCATCAGGGCGCCGGACAAATTTTCGCGTCCGCGCGGATCGATCTCGGCGGCACGAGCCCCGGCCAGGAGCAGAGCGGCCGGCCCGGGCTGGGCGGCGTCGAGCCGGGCCTCGCCGAGCTCGACGAGCGTGGGGGTGCCGCGGCCGGCCTCGCGAAGCAGCGCGGGCGAGACCGAGCGCAGATGCACCGGCACCATCCAGGCCGCGACCAACAACACGACGGCCAGCACCGCGCCACCCCAGACGACGAGGGTGGCGGCGGACGAGCTGGAGGCGTTGGCGGTGGCGGTCATCGCGCGGGCACTATTGGTTTGCGGGGCGAAGTGGCAAATCCACGCTGCCCCAATCGACGGGTTTCCCCCGTCCCCTCCCCCGACCCATGACGCTTGAGATTGTTCACTACAACTCCCCCGTCCTTCGCCAGAAGGGCGCTTCCGTGACCGCTTTTGACCAAACGCTGGTCAAGCTCGCCGGCGACATGGTGGAAACGATGCACGCCGCCCGCGGCATCGGTCTGGCCGCCCAGCAGATCGGCCGTGCGATCCAGCTCTGCGTGGTGGACCTGCGCGAGACCGACCGCGACTTCAGCTGGGAGCTGGACGGCGCGCAGCCGCCGCTGGAGTTGATCATGCCCATGGTATTGGCCAATCCCAAGGTCGAGGTGCTGCCCTCGGCCAAGACGGTTTACGAGGAGGGCTGCCTGTCGTTTCCCGACATCCGCGGCGACGTCTCGCGGCCGGACTTGGTGCGCGTGACTTTCCAGGACGCGCAGGGCACGCCGCACACCCTGGTGTGCAACGGCCTCTTCGGACGTTGCATCCAACACGAGGTGGACCACCTCAACGGCACGCTCTTCATCGACCGCATGGACAAGGGCACCCGCCGCTCGGTCGAGCGCGCGGTCACCAAGCTGGCGGAGCAGACCAAAAAGGCCTCGGCGTCGGAGAAATCCGAATGAGCCCTTGGCAGGCGGCGGGGCGGAGCAGCCCGGCGCTTGCCTGAATTCGCATGCGCAGGGTTCCGGTTTCCGCCCCGTCCCGCCCCGCATGGTCTGACTGTCACAGGCGGACGGAACTGAAATCGCCCCGCGCCCGAGCAAGGCTTTTACCCCCATGAGCCAAAAATCCGACGGCATGAACTACGCCCCGCAGGGCAAACCCAGCCCGGTGGTGCGGCCCGGCGAATTTGTCTTCGCCGCCGCGCACCTCGACCACGGGCATATTTTTGGCCAGTGCAACGGGCTCATCGAGGCCGGCGCGCAGCTCAAGTGGGTTTACGATCCCGATCCCGCCAAGGTCGCCGACTTTCAAAAACGTTATCCGGGAATTCGCTCCGCCCGCTCGCTTGATGAGGTTTTGGCCGACCCCGAAGTTCAACTGGTGGCGGCCGCGGCCATCCCCAATCTGCGCGGCCCGATCGGCTGCCGGGTGATGGAGGCGGGCAAGGACTACTTCACCGACAAGACGCCCTTCACCACGCTGGACCAGCTCGACGCCGCCAAGGCCGCGGTCGCCCGCACCGGGCGCAAATACGCGGTCTATTACAGCGAACGTCTGCACGTGGAGTCGGCCATGTATGCGACCGAGCTCGTGCAACAGGGCGCCATCGGTCGGGTTTTGCAGGTCATCGGGCTCGGCCCCCATCGCCTCGGAACGGGCCGGCCGGACTGGTTTTTCAAAAAAGAACAATACGGCGGCATCCTCTGCGACATCGGCAGCCACCAGTTCGAGCAGTTCCTCACCTTCGCCGGCGCGACCGACGCGACCGTGGCCCACGCCGCGGTGGCCAACCACGCGCACCCGGAGACGCCGGAGCTGGAGGATTTCGGCGAGGCCAATCTGGTCGGCGACAACGGCGCGACCAACTACGTGCGGGTGGACTGGTTCACGCCCAAGGGCCTGAGCACCTGGGGCGACGGCCGCATGACCATCCTCGGCACCAAGGGCTTCATCGAGCTGCGCAAGTATGTCGATATCGGCCGCGACCGCGCCGGCGACCATGTGTATCTGGTGGATGAATACGGCGAACACCATCTGGAGGTCGCGGGCAAGGTGGGCTACCGCTACTTCGGCGAGCTGATCCTCGACTGCCTGAACCGCACCGAGAAGGCCATGACCCAGCGTCACGCCTTCAAGGCCGCCGAGCTCTGCCTCCGCGCCCAGGCCGCCGCCCGGCGGCTGACGGGCTGAACCCGGGCCGGGACGCGCGGCCGAATCGATTCGCATCCGAGCGCCGGGGCCCGGGCGCGACACTTGACGCGAAATACATCATAACACTTAAGCACCCCCACCATGCCCGCCCCCACCCCATGCACGCGGCATATCCGCCGAATCGTCCTCGCGCTGAGCCTGTGCGCGACGATCCCGCCCGGGGCGCAAGCTGCGCCCGCCATCACCAGCCAACCCTCGTCGCAGGAAACTGAATACGGCGGCTACGCCCACTTGACCGTTGCCGCCACCGGCGATCTTCCGTCCTACCAGTGGTTCCGCGGCGCCTCGGGCGACACCGCCCATCCCGTCGAAAATGCGACCTCCGCCCACCTGCTCACTCCGCCCTTGGTCGAGGCGACCGAGTTCTGGGTTCGGGTGTCGGACACGAGCGGCTCGACGGACAGCGTGGCGGCCTTGATCACGCCCGGCGCCCCGCTCGCCGCCGCGCTCTCCGTCGCGGGCGCGCAGCGGCTCAATGAATTTGGCGGCGGCTCCGAGGCCTACGCGCTCACGCGGCCCATCCCCCTCCCGCCCGACATCGCGGCCGTTGCCTCCGTCGGCCCCCTGACCAGCGGGCACACCCTGGCGCTTCGCTCCGATGGCACGCTGCTCGGCGCCGGGCTCAACGACTCCGGACAGCTGGGGCTGGGCGACACCGCCCAACGCGGCGCCCTCGTCACGATCACCAACGGCGTCTCAGCTATCGCGGCCGGAGGAGCCCACTCTCTCTTTATCCGGACCGACGGCACGCTTTGGGCGATGGGACTTAACAGCAGTCGTCAGCTCGGCGATGGCACCACCACCGATCGCCTCAGCCCGGTCCAAGTGGCCGATAATGTGACGGACATCGCTGCCGGGCACACTCTCTCCCTGTATCGGAAAACCGACGGCTCTCTCTGGGCCATGGGAAACCCGGGCTATCCCACTCCCACCCAAATAGCGGATTCGGTGACCACCGTGGCCGTCGGCAGCCAGCACTTTGTGTTTCTCAAACACGACGGCTCCCTATGGGGCGCCGGCGCCAACGGCAACGGGCAGCTCGGCACCGGTGACACGACCACTCGCGCGACACCGGTCCTGATCGCCACCTCGGTCGTCGCCGTCGCGGCCCATGCGCGGGGCAGCCACACTCTCTTTCTCCGTGCGGACGGCACGCTCTTCGGCATGGGGTTCAACGCATTCGGTCAACTCGGCACCGGCGACCAAGATAATCGGCACTCCCCCGCCGTCATCGCGACCGGCGTCCTCAGCGTGTCCACCGGAGCACGCCACTCCGCCTACATCACCGCCGACCATGTGCTCTGGACGGTCGGGGCCAACAACGTCGGCCAGCTCGGGCTCGGCCTCGGCTCCGACCTCCATCAACCGGCAGAGATCGCGACCGACGTGGCCTCGGTCGCTTGCTCCGCCTTCGGCACGATCTTCACCGACCACACGGGCACCAAGTTCGGCATGGGACTCAATAATGAGGGCCAGCTCGGCTTCATCAACAACGCCCACCTGCCGTCGCTCGCGCTGCTCGCCACCGATGTGAGATCCGCTCAGGCCGCGCCCTACCGAAGCACGCGGCTCTCCACCGAAGGGGACCTATGGGTTTCGAGCGGCGAGGTCACCACTGGACTGCCCTACGCGAGCATCGTGGCCGACGGCGTGGTGTGCGTCCTCCCAAACACGGTCGCCAAGCCCACCAACGGAGGTGCCGAGACGACATCCATCAGCTTGGAGACCTTTTTCATTCACTCGGACGGGTCACTCTGGGGCATGGGTCGAAATACATTCGGACAACTTGGCACCGGCGATACGCTCCCCCGCTCCTCCCCGGTGAAGATCGCCGACGGAGTCGTTTCCGCCGCCGCCGGATCGAACCACGTCGCGTTCCTCAAGAACGATCTCAGCCTCTGGCTGACCGGCAGGCTCATGTCCGGCGCCGGCGGCGTGGATGCTCCGCTCCAGCACCTCACTCCGACGCTTTTGGACGACAACGTCGTCTCGCTGACGACCTCCGCCTATCACGTCCTCTACCTGAAAACCGACGACACGCTCTGGGGCGTGGGAGACAATTTCTACAGACAACTTTCCGCTTCGGGCGATTCAGTGATCGCATCCCCGACGCAGCTCGCCGCTTCGGTGCGAAGCTACGCCGCCGGCCAGAGACACAGTTTCTTCATAAAGAATGACGGCACGCTCTGGGGCCGCGGCAGCAGCGCCTGGGGTCAACTGGGCGCCGGTGTCGCCTTTGCATCTTTCTCACCCGTCCAGGTCGGCACCGGCGTGGCGGAAGTTTTCACCACCGCCGAAACCAGCTTCGCCCTCAAAACCGATGGCACTCTCTGGGCGACCGGAACCAACAGCTTCGGCCAGTTCGGCGCACTCAGCACGAGCGCCGTCCATTCCAGCTTTGTTCAAGTGGCCACCGGCATCGCCGCGGTGTTCCCGGCCGCCACCGGAGAAAACACCTTTTTCCTCAAAACCGACGGTTCGTTGTGGGCCTCCGGCCGCAACGATTTGGGACAACTCGGCCTCGGTCACACCCGCGTGACGGCGCGCGCCGCCAAGGTCCGCGATCAGGCCTACTCCGTCTCCTCCTCGGGCTTGCACACCCTCGTGTTGCACGCGCCGCCGGATGCGGCTCCGGCCTCGCCCGCCATTCTCACGGAACCCGCCTCAGTCGGCGCCAACTTCGGCGAGCGGGTGGCGCTGACCGTCACGGCGACCGGAGACGGGGTCCTCACCTACCAGTGGTATGCCGGTGCCGCCAGCGATACTTCCCACCCGATCCACGGCGCCGACACCGCCACCCTGCGCTTGCCCGCCTTCGCCGGCAGCGCCTCCTACTGGGTGCGCGTGAGCAACGCCGCCGGCTCGGCCGACAGCGCCTCCGCCACGGTCACCGTGAGCGGCGCCGGTTCGCCCGCCTTCCGTGCCTGGGCCGAGGCCGCGGGCCTGAGCGGTTCGCGCCTCTCGATCAGCGCCGACGCCGACGGCGACGGTCTGCCCAATCTCCTCGAATACGCCTTCCGCAGCGCTCCGCAGGGCGCGGACGCCGGCGCCGCCCGAGCCACACCCGAGCCCGAGTTTGTCCGCACCGCCGAGGGCGATTTCCTCGTGCTCAGCCATCGCCGCCGCAAAGACGCGCCGCCAAGCTTCACCTACGAAAGCTCCACCGATCTGACCACGTGGGATACTCAGCCGCTCACACCGCTCGTGATCGATCCCGACGCCGATGGCGACGGCTTGGCGGAGGAAGTTTCGGTCGCCCTGCCGCTCCCGCCCGAGGACCCGACGCGTTTCCTGCGCGTCCGCGTTTCCGAGCCCTGACCTGGCGGCGGCGGCCAACGCTCCCGCCCGCTTGCCAGCCATCGACCGCGCAGCGAGCGTGCGCCGCATGAGCATCATCACCCGCACCGGCGACGACGGCACCACCGGCCTGCTCTTCGGCCAACGCGTGCCCAAGGACCATCCGCAGATCGAGGCCCTCGGCGCCTGCGACGAGCTCAACGCGGCGCTTGGTCTCGCGCGCGCCACGGCCGCGGGGGCGGCCGACCCGCTCCTGCTCCCGCTGCAACGCGACCTCGTCGCGCTCATGGGCGAAATCGCCTGCGCCGAGAGCGACGCGGAGCGCTACTTGGATTCGAAATTTCCCAAACTCGACGACGCCGCGCTGGTCCGGGTGGACGCCGACGCGGCGGCGCTGGAGGCGCGGGGCTTGCGCTTCGACGACTGGGCCACGCCCGGCGCCACTCCGCTGGCCGCCGCCTACGATCAGGCACGGGTGTGCGCCCGGCGTGCCGAGCGCCGCTTGGTCGGGCTCCAGACCGCCTGCGGGCGCCTGCCGCGTCCGCTGCTGGTGCGATACCTAAACCGGGTGTCCGATTTGCTCTGGCTGCTCGCCCGCGAGGCGGAACAGGCCGTGCTGCCTCGGAAGAACGAAGGCTGATCGCCCACCCCGCGCGCACGAGACCGGAAGCACGCGTGCGGGCTCGGTATCGCGCGAACGCCGAGCTTCGTCTACCGGGAGCGCCGGCAGCCTGCCGGCTGTTTGCCCGGAAAGCCGGCAGGATGCCGGCGCTCCCGGTGGGACTGACATCGCGTCCTGTGGCACCCTCCGCAAAAAGCGGAGAGTTCCCGCAAAAGAAAAAAGCCGCCCGGATACTCGGGCGGCTTTGAAGATGTGATGGAAAGAGCGGCGGAATTTCGGCCGCAAGTCCCGAGCGCCTTAGCGCTTGGAGAACTGGAAGCGCTTGCGGGCGCCGGGCTGGCCGGGCTTCTTGCGCTCTTTCTCGCGAGGGTCGCGCTTGAGGTGGCCGGCCTTCTTGAGGGCGGGGCGCAGCTCGGGGTTCATGCGCTGGAGGGCGCGGGCGATGCCGTGGGCCACGGCGCCGGCCTGACCGGCCACGCCGCCGCCGTCCACGTTGACCGTGACGTCGATCTTGTCCTTCAGCTCGACGGTGAGGAGGGGGATGTAGGCCTGCTTGGCGAAGTTCTCGTGGGAGAAGTAGTCGTCAAAGGTGCGACCGTTGGCGGTCAGCTTGCCGGAGCCTTCGGTGATGCGGACCCGGGCGGTGGCGGTCTTGCGACGGCCGGTGGCGGTGAAAACGGTGGTTTCGGCGCTCATGGGATAAGGTGCTTAGCGAACGGAGATCTTGACCGGGTTCTGCGCCTCGTGGGTGTGGGCGGGACCGGCGAACACGCGCAGCTTGGTGAGCATCTGGCGCGCGATACGGTTCTTGGGGAGCATGCCCTTGACCGCGTGTTCGATGATGAACTCGGGGTTGCGGACGCGCTGTTGGGGAAGGGAACGGTAGCTCTCGCCGCCGACGAAGCCCGAGAAGAACATATACTCGTTCTGCTCTTCCTTCTTGCCGGTGACGACCGCCTTCTCGGCATTGATGACGACGACGAAATCGCCCGTATCGACGGACGGGGTGTAAGAAGCCTTGTGACGACCGCGGATAATGTTGGCGGCTTTCACGGCGATGCGGCCGAGAACCTCGCCCTCGGCATCGATGAGATACCACTTGGGCTGAACGGTCTCCTTTTTGGCGAGGAACGTTTTCATGAGAAAAGAGGTGGAAGGCATAAGGCCCGCTCGGACCTGTCAACTGTCGATTTTAAGACAGTTGGCGGTTTCTGCCCTGGAAAAGAGTTTAAGAAAGAAAAACCCGCCCCGCACGAGGCGGGACGGGTCTTGAAGGGAATGAAGACGATCTTCAGATCGAAGGAACCAAGCTCGCGGGGGCGAGATTAGAAGCCGATCGAGATGCCGGCGGAAGCGACGACGATGTCGTTGTCCCCGTTGCTGAAGGTGTCGGTGCCGGAAGCGCCGTAGCCCCCGATGTTCTCGGAGTCATTGACGATATATTCGACGCCAACGGTGAGGGTAGCGGTGTCGCTCAGAGCGTAGGGCACGGAGACGCCGACCGAGCCATAGGTGTAGTTCTCGCCATTGTCGGGGATGATCACGCCGACGCTGGCCGAGAAGTCGAGGGAGGCGTTGATGGCATCAACCGGGAGGCTGTAACCGATGGAGGCCTCGACGGTCGAATAATCGTAATCGAAGTCGTAGTAGTAATAGAGGCTCGGGGAGAGGAGCACGTCGGCGGCGAGACCAACGAAAACCTCGGTCGAGTCATCACCGTTGCCACCATTGTAGGTGTATTGAGTCACGCCGGCGTCGAGGGAGACGATGTCGGTGACGGCGAAGCCGTAGCCGGCATAGAGATCGGTCTCGGTGGCGCCATCGTTGTGGCTGAGCTCGCTGGTGTGCCAGACACCGGCATAGAAATCACCGTAGGAGGCCTCGATGGAGGGCTGCACGGAAGCGTCACCGAGCTGCACGCCACGGAACACGTAGTCGGAAACGTAGGTGACATCAACGGTCACGGAGAGGGCGGAAGCCTCTTGGGCCTGGGCGGAAACGCCGGCGGCGACGGCGGCGAGGGCGAGGGCGGTCTTCTTGATCATGTTGGTTTGGTTTGGTTGGTTGTTGTCGTGGTTGGCGACGAGGGCGGAGGAGAACCGTGGACTTGTAAAATGCAAGTCTGGATTGCTCTCTGCTCCCCTGTCCGACCGCTCCGTTTACCTCCCATTTTCAAGCTCCCATGGCCCCGCTCCTCACCGCGCTCACCGCCCTTTCCGGCTTCCTCGCCGTGGCCCTCGGCGCCTTGGGCGCCCACGCCCTCCGCGGCACCCTGGAGGCGCGCGCCATGGTTGGCGCCTGGCAGACGGCGGCGCACTACCACCTCGCCCACTCCGTCGCCGCGGTGGCCATCCTCGCCTGGGCCGCCGCCCGCCCCCAACGCGCCCCCGCGCTGCGGCGCGTCCTCGTCGCCTGGCTGCTGGGCAATCTGCTCTTCGCCGGCTCGATCTACGGTCTGGCCCTCGGCGGTCCCCGGCTGCTCGGGCCGGTGACTCCGCTGGGCGGCATCGCCTTCATGGTGGGCTGGGCGCTCCTCGGATGGGAAGCGCGACGCCCGTCGCGAACCTGAACAGCCCCCACCCCGCCTCATGCGTCTGCCCAGCGAACTCGCCCCCGTCCTCACCGCCCTCCGCTCGGTCGGCCGCCCCCGGATCGTCGGCGGCGCGGTGCGCGACTGGCTGCTCGGCCTGGAGCCGAAGGACTTCGACCTGGAGGTGGCCGGCGCGTCCTTCGCCGAGCTTCACCGCGTGCTCGCCCCGCTGGGCTCCACCGATGTCGTCGGTCGCAGCTTCGGGGTCATCAAGCTGCGCCTCGCCTCGGGCACCGAATACGACATCGCCCTGCCCCGCCGCGAATCCAAGACCGGCGCCGGACACCGCGGCTTCGCCGTCGAGCCCGACCCGACCCTGAGCGACGCCGAGGCCGCCGCGCGCCGCGACTTCACCATCAACGCCCTCGCCTGGGACCCGCTTGCCTCGCGCCTCATCGACCCGCACGGCGGCGAAAGCGACCTGCGCGCCCGGCGCCTGCGCCACACCAGCCCGGCCTTCGTCGAGGATCCCCTGCGGGTGCTGCGCGCGATGCAACTGGCCGGCCGCTTCGACCTCACCCTGGCGCCCGAGACCGCGGCCCTCTGCCGGAGCATCGCGCCGACCTACGCCGAGCTGCCGGTCGAGCGCGTGTGGCACGAATGGGCCAAATGGGCGGAAAAATCCGCCTCGCCCCGCGGCCGCCCCTCGGCCGGCCTTCGCGCCCTCGCCGAGAGCGGTTGGCTGCGGCACTTCCCGGAAATCGCCGCCCTCGATGGCTGCCCCCAGGATCCGGAGTGGCACCCGGAAGGGGACGCGTTTACCCACACCGCCCACTGCTGCGACGCCCTGGCCCGCCTGCCCGAGTGGGAAAACGCCGACGCGCGTCACCGTCGTTTGCTGATGCTCGCCGTGCTCCTCCACGATGTCGGCAAACCCGCCGTCACCCGTCGCGAGGAAAAACACGGCCGCCTGCGTTGGGTCAGTCCGGGACACGAGGCCGCCGGGGTCGCGCCGGCCACCGCCTTCCTGCGCCGTGTCGGTGCTCCGCAGGATCACGCGCCCTTCATCACGCCGCTGGTGGCCAACCACATGGTCCACCACCACGGCGGCCCCGACGGCCCCACCCCGGCCGCGCTTCGCCGCCTCGCGCGCCGGCTCCACCCGGCCACCGTCGCCGAACTCGCCCTCGTCATGCGGGCCGACAGCGGCGGCCGCCCGCCGCTCGAGTCTCCCGACGCGCTCGCGCTCATCCGGCGCCTGCTCGACCGCGCCGCCACGCTCGCCCTCGCCGACGCCGCGCCGCGCCCCCTCCTCCTCGGGCGCCACCTGCTCGCCGCCGGCCTCTCGCCCGGGCCCGAGTTCAAGCTCCTGCTCGACCGGGCCTTCGAGGCCCAGCTCGACGGTGCCTTCGCCGATGAATCGACCGCGCTCATTTGGTTGAGAAAAAATTTGCCGAAGGCGCCTTCCGTGGAGACGTGACACCCGAAGCCGGCGCCTCTGTGCTGGTCGCTTTCGTGCTAGCCCGGGCCCGCCCTCGCCTCGACTCCGGCGAGCCCCGTTTCTTTATTCAACGTTCTCCATTCGCCCTTTTCATCCATGCCCACCCAACTCGATCAGCTCAAAGCCCTCACCACCGTCGTCGCCGACACCGGTGACTTCCAAAGCATGAAGGTCTTCGCTCCCCGTGACGCGACGACCAACCCGTCACTCATCCTGAAGGCCGCCGCCATGCCCGAATACGCGGCCCTGCTCGACCAGGCCATCGCCGAGTCGCCCGCCTCCGCCAGCGTGGGCGAGGTCATCGACCGCCTCCTCGTCGTCTTCGGTCTCGAGATCCTCAAGATCGTCCCCGGCCGCGTCTCCTCCGAGGTGGACGCCCGCCTGTCCTTCGACACCCAAGGCACCATCGCCAAGGCTCGCGAAATCATCGGCCTCTACGAAAAGGCCGGCATCTCCAAGGACCGTGTCCTCATCAAGATCGCCTCCACCTGGGAAGGCATCAAGGCCGCCGAGGTCCTCGAAAAGGAAGGCATCCACTGCAATCTCACCCTCCTCTTCTCCTTCGCCCAGGCCGTCGCCTGCGCCGAGGCCGGCATCCAGCTCA
>CBINNW010000047.1:0-35334 GCA_966252115.1 uncultured Akkermansia sp. | reverse complement strand
ATCCAAATCTCGGCGACGCAAAACACCGATCCGCCCCCTTAACTAAGCGCCATTCATGTCAGTTCTCGGCAATTCAGGAAGGTAGGGCGCGACCGCCGGGCGCGCCGGTTTGGGTGGCGATCACCGTCCGTCCTCGGCGGCGGGCCCGGCGGTCCCGCCCTACCCATGCCGTGACATCACTTCCTGTTACACCCCAGGTCGCCGTCGTCCGCGCAACGGACTTGCCTGCCCCCGGGCCGGCGCTTTGCTCGCCCGCTTGTGACTCCACGCTTCGCCCCCCTCGTCGCCACGCTTCTGCTCGCGTTTTCCCGTCTCCCCGCGGTCGAGCTGCCAAACGTCCAGTTCACCGCCGACAATCTGGTCGCCACGGACGTGGGCATGGTCGGCACCGGCGAAGGCTCCGGCCTGCCGCGTCTGGCCTACCGCGACATCGTCCTCTACGCCGACTCGATCACCTACGATCGCGAGCGGCACGAGGCCTCCGCCGCCGGCAACGTGGTCCTCATCCGGGGCGCGCAGCGTCTCGTCGCCGACCAGATCACCTACCGTCTCGCCGACGGCACCTACACCGTCGGACGCTTCCGCGCCGGCCAGGGCGACTACCTCGTTTCCGGCGCCAAAGCCGAGGGTTCCCGCACCCAAACGGTCGTTTCCGACGTGACGCTCACCCACGGTGAGCCCGACCCCTACAGCCCCGCCCTCCGCGCCCGGACCGTCACCTACACCGAGGGCGCCACCCGCGAGCAGACCGAGGCCCGGCTCGAGGGCGCCCGGATCGGCGTGGGCGCCGCCGACATCCTGCCCCTCCCGACCCTCAGCGAGACGCCGCGCGATCCCACCCTCGCCTCCTTCGACGCCCGCCTCGGCTTCAGCGGCAATCTCGGCGCGGAGGTCAGCGTCGCCGCCACCACCAACGCCACCTCCGAGGTCGAGCTCGGCGGCGATCTGGGCATCTTCACCAAACGCGGCGTGCTCGTCGGCCCCATCGGCAACTACGACACCATGGACGCCCAGGGCATCGGCGCCCGCGGCCTGTTCCGCACCGGCTTCATCCAGGACCAGGGCGACCGGGAGGAGGACATTCGCGACGAACCGATTCGCGAGGAGCGGGGCTACGTCGAATGGCAACACCACCAGAAGTTCGAGAACGACCTCACGCTCTCCGGGCAGGTTTACTATTGGTCCGATTCCTACGTCACCCGCGACTTCCGGCCGGATAATTTCTACGACCTCCAGACGCCCGACAGCTGGCTAGAGGTGCAGGGCGGCGGCGACAACTTCGTCGTCTCCCTCTTCACCCGGGTGCAGGTGAACAACTACTCGCTCATCCAGGAGCGCCTGCCCGAGCTGCGTTTCGACGGCCTCCCGGTCGAGCTGGGCGGCGGCCTCTACCACCGCGTCAACGCCAGCGCCGCCGCGTTGAAGGAGGACGACCCCATCACCGGCGTCACCACCCACAGCAACCGCCTCGACCTCTACTACGGCGCCTACCGCCCCTTCTCCCCGCGCGAGTGGCTGACCATCACGCCCACCGCCGGCACCCGAGTCACCCACTACGCCCGGCCCGATCCCGCCAGCGACCGCGGCCACTACACCCGCGTGCTCGGCGAGGTCGGCTTCGACGCCAAACTTTTCGAAAGCAGCGCCACCTGGGACTACCGCAACGAGCGCTGGGGCATCGACGGCCTCCGCCACATCGTCACCCCCACCCTCGCCTACCGCTACAGCCCGTCGGCCGACGTCGGCCGGGCCTACATCCCCCGGATCGACGACGACGTTTTCAACACCTACCTGCGCCCCCTCGGCCTCGCCGACCGCCGCGAGGTGGACCGCCTGCCCGCGCTCAACACCTTCCGCGTGGGAGTGGACAACGTCCTGCAAACCCGCGCCCGCGGCCACGGCTCGCGCGACCTCGTGCGCCTCTCCCTCGCCGTCGATCAACACGCCGACTCCGAGGCCGCCGCCACCCAGGGCACCTCGCGAGACCAGAGCGACGCCCACGCCTTTCTCGCGCTCACCCCCGCCCCCTGGCTGCGCTTCGATGTTTACAATCGCACCACGCTCCAGACCGGCCAGCTCCAGGAGCTCAACACCGGCCTCACCGTGCGCGACGCCGACATCTGGAGCCTGCGCGTCGGCACCCACTACCTCGAACAGGCCCTCGGCGCCCGCCAGATCCAGGAATACTCTGCCGCCTACGGCCTCCGCCTGAGCGAGATCTACTCCATGGTCGCGCGCGTCCGCCTCGACTCCCGCACCGGCGAATTCACCGAACAAAGCCTCGCCCTCAGCCAACGCCTCTCGCGCTTCTGGACCCTCCACTACGAGGTGGCCGCCTACGACGGCCCCCGCCGCGAGGACGACTTCGGCTTCGGCGTCACCCTCGAGTCCGAAAGCTTCTAGGCCCGGAGTCTTGGGGCAACGGTTTCGGCCGCCACCGGCCGCCGACCTCCGCCGCCGTCCGCCCCTTCGCCCCTTCGCCTCGCCAAACCATCCCGTCCCCCCGTCTCGCGTGAGCATCGCCCGCAACCAGCTCCGCATCGTGCGCGAGCTCTGGTCGCGCCTCCAGCCGCTCGACCGCGCCCTGCCCGGCCGCCTGCAAACCCTGCTCGCCGACCGGCGCTTCGGCTCCCGCGACCGCCGGCTCTACCGCGAACTCCTGCTCACCGCCCTGCGCCAGGCGCGCGCCCTCCCGGCCCCGCCCGCCGACGATGAGACCGCCTGGGCCGCCCGCCTCGCCCGGACCTGCGCCGCCACCCGCGAGACCGAGGCCTTTCGCGCCGCCTTCGCCTCCGATCACGCCACCGCGGAGCCCGCGTCGCCCGCCCCGCTCGAGCTCCTGCCGGACTGGTTTTCCGAGGAGGTGGAAACCGCGCCCGGACAGCCCGCCCCGTCCGAGCTCGCCGCCGCCCTGCTCGACCGCGCCCCGGTCTGGGTGCGCCAACAGACCGACACGCCCGACGAGATGCTGGCCGAATGGGCCGCCCGCGGCTGGACCGCCGAGCCGCACCCCACCCTGCCCGAGGCCTGGAAACTGCCGCCCGAGACGCCGCTCTCCTCCTGCCCCGCGTATCGGGCCGGCCACTACGAGATCCAGGACTTCGGCTCGCAGCTCATCCTCGCCTCCCTCGATCTGCCCGCCCGCTCCCCCGGCCCCCACTGGCTCGACGCCTGCGCCGGAGCCGGCGGCAAGACCCTGCAACTCGCGCGCCTGCTCGGCCCCTCCGCCCGGATCGACGCCGCCGACCCCCGCGCCGCCGCCCTGGCCGAGCTGCGCGCCCGCGCCGCCCGCGCCGGCCTCGCCGCGCGCATCCGCACCGTGCCCGCGCCCCGCTCGCCCGCGGCGCCCGCCGACGCGGCGTCGCCCCCCGCCGCCTACGACGGCGTGCTGGTGGACGCCCCCTGCACCGGCGGCGGCACCTGGCGCCGCGCGCCCCACCTCATGGCCTGCACCGGCCGCGCCGACATCGCCGCCGCCGCCGCGCTCCAGTTGCGCATCCTCTCCGGCGCCGCCGCCCGGGTGCGCGCGGGGGGCGTGCTCGTTTACGCGACCTGCTCGGTCTTCCGACGCGAAAACGAGGACGTCGCGGCCGCCTTTCTCGCCTCGACGGAAGGCGCCGGCTTCCGGTCGTTGCCCCCCGCGCTCGACCACGGCTTTCCCCGCCTCGCCCACGGCCTCTCCATCGTGCCCGGCCGGGCCGACAACGACGGCTTCTACGTCGCCGCCTTCCGTCGCGCCTGATCGCCGGGCGCCGCCGGGATTTCCCCCTTGCCGCTCCCGACGGGCGGCCAAGCATGCCGCGTTTTCACCGTGGTTCCCGACGCCGACCTTCGCATCAAGTTGCCCGTCTTCGAGGGCCCGCTCGACCTGCTCCTTTTCCTCATCCGCAAAAACGAGCTCGATATCTACGACATCCCGATCGCGACCGTCACCCGCCAGTATATCGCCGTCCTGCGCTCCATGCAGGAGCTCGACCTCGACATCGCGGGGGAGTTTTTCGTCATGGCCGCCTCCCTGATGGAGATAAAAAGCCGCATGCTCCTGCCCCGCGGCCAGGCCGCCGTCGATGAGGGGGACGGCGACGACCCGCTCGATCCGCGCTGGGAACTCGTTCACCAGCTCCTCCAATACAAGAAGTTCAAGGAAGCCGCCGCCAAACTCGACGAACTCGCCTCCTTCCAGCGCGACATGCTCTCGCGCCAGGTCGTCGAGGTCGCCGTCACGGAAAACGAGCGCCCGCTCAAACCGGTGGACCGCATCGAGGTCTGGAACGTCTTCAACATCGTCCTCCGACGCCTCGCCGAGAAACTCGTGGTCGGCGAAATCAAAGGCGAGGAGGTCACCGTCTCCGACAAGATGGAGGAGCTCCTGCGCATCATCGAGGACCGGAAGAAGTTTCTCTTCACCGACCTCTTCGAGGGCCAGACCGTCACCGTGCGCGTGCTCGTGGCGACCTTCATCGCCGTGCTCGAGCTCACCCGCCTGAAAAAACTCCGGGTGTATCAAACCGAGGCCTACGCCGACATCTGGGTCGAGGCCGTCGAGGAAAGCGCCGCCCCGCCCGCGCCCATCCCCCCGCCCGCGCCCGAAGCCGCATCCGCCCCGTCGGACGCCCCGGCCGCCCCCGCTCCCGAGGCCGCGCCCGCGCCCGAAGCACCGCCCGAGGCCCCCGAGCCCCCCGTCGAAGACACCGCTCACCCGGCCCCCGACCACGCTCCCGCTCCCGCGCCGTCCGCCGTCGCCCCCCCGGAGCCCGCCCCCGCGCCGCCGCCGGGGAATACGATCCAGAACCCGCTTGAAACACCCCGCGAAGGGAGCACCTTGACCCCGTGAGCAATCGCGAACGCCCATCCCCCGAAGAGTCTTCCCACCCCCGCCCGGCCCGAGCGGCCGGTCTCCTCGGCGTGGGTCTGGACAATCAGGATGGACACAAACGCATCACCAAAGGGGACCAATTTGTCCTCGTCGGAGGTTCGGCCGAGACGCACGAGCGCATGACCGAGACCACCCTCAAAACCTTCGAGGAGCTCAAACGTCGCGACAAACGCCTGGAGTCGGTGGACCCGCGCGAGCTCTCCGAGATCATCCACAAATCGACTCCCCGCTAGCCCGCGCCGCCCGCCGCCGACGCCGGTCACGACTCCCGACGGTCAACGCCCGCCGAGCCCCCTTTCATCTCCCTTTCTCCTAAAACATGAGCGACATCCCCAGTCCCGCCCCCACCTCGGAGCCCGCGAAGCCCAAGCTGAGCCTCGCCCCCAAGACCGCCGCCCCGGCCGCGCCCGCGACCCCGCCCCCCATGGCCGAGGAACCCGCCGCGCCCGCCCCGGTGAAAACCTCCGGCTCCCACACCGGCGTTCCCACCTCCCCCACCGGCGGCCTGCAATCCGCCAGCACCGCGACCCCCGCCGCCCTGCTCGCCGCCGCCTCCAAAAACGCCGGCGCCGCCAAGCCTTCCCTGAATCTTCGCGGCGAGGTCCATCCCGCCAACGGCGCCAAGGTCGAGCAATTCGTCCCCCCCATCCCCGCCGCCGCCAGCGAAGGCCCCGGAGCCGCCGTCGTGGCCCTCTCCGCCCTCTCCGCGGCCGCGGCCATCGCCTTCGCCGTCCTCCTCTTCCTCAAGAACCAATAACACCCGCCACCATGTCCGACGTGCTCGCCCAATTCGACGAAGCCTCCTTCAAGACCGCCACCTCCGGCGCCACGCCCGTTCTGGTGGACTTTTGGGCCCCCTGGTGCGGCCCCTGCAAGGCCATCGCCCCCATCCTCGCCGAGCTCGCCAAGGAGCTCGATGGCAAGCTGATCATCGGCAAGGTCAACGTGGACGACCACGGCTCCCTCGCCGAGACCTACGGCGTCCGCGCCATCCCCACC
This sequence comes from uncultured Akkermansia sp., assembly GCA_966252115.1. Classification (GTDB taxonomy): domain Bacteria; phylum Verrucomicrobiota; class Verrucomicrobiia; order Opitutales; family Opitutaceae; genus IMCC26134_A. The sequence continues at coordinate 29,459 of CBINNW010000047.1, read as the reverse complement.
ATGCTGCTCTTCAAAGACGGCCAGCTCGTCGAGACGCTGGTCGGCATGCAGTCGAAGGACGGCCTCAAGGCCAAGCTCCTCGCCAAGATCTGATCCGCCCCCGGTCGCCTGCGGCGCCCCCCGGCCCGACCCTCCGCGGTCGGGCCATTTCATTTCCCCTCCCCCGCCCGCCTCGCCCATTGGACCTCCGTCCTCGCCCATTGGTCCTTGGACATTGGACATTGGTCATTGGTCATTGGACATTGGTCATTGGTCATTGGTCATTGGTCATTGGTCCTTGGTCATTGGTCATTCGCCCCGCTCCGCCCCGCCGCGCCCGCCTTTCATCACCAGTCATTCGTCACCAGCCACCAGCCCCCGCCTCCCGCCCATGTCCCTTCCCGCTTCAGTCCTCGTCGTCGGTTCCGGCGGCCGTGAACACGCGCTCGTCCAATCCATCCTCGCCAGCCCGGCCCGCCCCCGCGTCCTGTGCGCGCCGGGCAACGCCGGCATCGCCGCCGACGCCACCTGCTTCCCCGTCGCCGCCGACGACATCGCGGGCATCGTCGCCCTCGCCCGCCGCGAACACGTCGCCTTCGTCGTGGTCGGCCCCGAGGTGCCCCTCGCACTGGGACTGGTGGACGCCCTCGCCGCCGCCAACATCCCCGCCTACGGCCCCCGCGCCGACGGCGCGCGGCTCGAGGCCTCCAAGGTGTTCACGAAACAACTACTCCTCAAGCACGGCATCCCCACCGCGCCGGCCGGCATCTTCACCGAGATCGAGCCCGCCCTCGCCTACCTGCGCTCCCGCGGCGCCCCCATCGTCGTCAAGGCCGACGGCCTGGCGGCCGGCAAGGGCGTGATCGTCGCCCGCACCCTCGACGAGGCCGAGGCCGCCGTCCGCGACATGCTGGCGGGCAACAAATTCGGCTCCGCCGGCTCGCAGGTCCTGATCGAGGACTGCCTGGTCGGCGAGGAGACCAGCATCCTCGTCGTCGTATCCGGTAAAAACTACGTCGTCCTTCCCACCTCGCAGGACCACAAGCGCGTCGGCGACGGCGACACCGGCCCCAACACCGGCGGCATGGGCACCTATTCCCCGGCCGAGGTCGTCACTCCCGCCCTGCTCGACCGCATCGAGAACGAGATCGTCAAACCCTCCGTCGAGGGCATCGCCGCCGAGGGCATCGATTTCCGCGGCACGCTTTTCATCGGCATCATGCTCACGCCCGAGGGGCCCAGCGTGCTGGAATACAACACCCGTTTCGGCGACCCCGAGACGCAGGTCGTCCTCCCCCGCCTCGCCGACGATCTGTTCGAGCTGCTCTGGAACGCCGCCACCGGCCAGCTCCACCACTCGGGCCGCGCCGCCGAGCGCCCCGACCACGCGCTCTGCGTGGTCGTCGCCACCAAGGGCTACCCGGACGCGTATCCGAAGGGCGAGTTGATCGGCCTGCCCTCGGCCCTGCCGCCGGGCGTGCGCGTCCTCCACGCCGGCACCGCGCGCGACACCTCCGGTCGTCTCGTGGCCAACGGCGGCCGCGTGCTCGGCGTCACCGCGCTCGCCCCCACCCTGCGCCAGGCCGCCGACCGCGCCTACGAGGCCTGCGATCGCGTCGAGTGGACCGGCAAATACTACCGGCGCGACATCGGCGCCAAGCAGCTCAACCGCCACTGAGCCCCGGCGCCGGCGCCACCGGGAGCGCCGGCATCTTGCCGGCTTTCCCGGCAACAGCCGGCGGGGACGCCGGCGCTCCCGGTGGACTGCCCCGCCGTCCCCTTCACGCCGCGCGAGGATCGAACTATTTGTGTAGCGTTGGCCGTCCTCGGCCAATCCCCGGGACGGCCTCGCCTCGATCGCGAATTGGTATCACCAGGCGTAGCTCGCGCCGACCGACCAGGTGCGGTCCGGGCCGGCCACGCCGGGCACATCCTCGAAATAGTTGTCCCACAGGTTCGCCACCTGCGCGTTCAGCACCAGCCCCTCGACCCCGGGCACGAAGTAATAGAGGCCCAGCGCGCTATCGACGTTGTCGTCGCCGCCGGCGCGCAGCGGGTTCTCCGCCTGACGCCGCAGCTCGTTGTCCATGCGCAGCTCGAAGCCGCCGCCCAGCCGCGCCACGCCGCCCAGCGTCAGCCGATGCTCGGCGTAGTTGAGCACATAGTAGCTGCCGCCGTTGGGCGTCGTGTAGTCCTGGTCCTTGTCCAGATAGGTGTAGCCCACGAGCACGTCGAAACGCCCCACCGAGCGCCGCGCGAAGAGCTCCAGCCCCACCGTGTCCACGTCCACCGCCACGGCGTTTCGCGCCGAGGCCGGGCTCACGAAAACATAGTCCAGCTGGTCGCGGTCCTGGAGCAGGAACACCGCGCTGCGCACCGTCCAGGACCCCGCCGCGAAGTCAGCCCCCAGCTCGTAGTTCCGCGCCGTCGCCCGGGGCAGATCCCGGTTTCCCCGGAAAAGACCGCCGGCCGACGAGGCGTTGAGCGCCTGGTAGGTGGGCAACTGCGTCGTCTCGCCGTAGCTCACGTAAACCCGGCGCAGCGCCCCGGTCTGTCGCAACGCCAGCTCGGCCACGGGCGACCACTCGGCGTCGTCGCGGTTGCTGTCGTCGAGCCGCAGCCCCGCCGTCGCGACCAGATCGCGGTCGTCGGCCAGCTCGAAGGTCCGCTCGCCGCGCACGCCGACATACACCTGCTCGCGGTCCATGTAGCGCCCGTTGGTCGGCCCGACGACGAGCGAGGTGGAGTCGAGGTCGTCGGCCACGAAACCGCCGTCGAAAAGGACCGCCGTCAGCGGCGCCACCGACACGCGTCCGCCCAGCGCGACCCCGCGCACGATGGTGGTGTGCTCGTAGGGGTTGAACTGCCCCGGATTGAAGCGGTTGTATTCATAGTCGCCGCGATTTTCGCGATAGTAGGCGCCCGCCTGGACGTAGTCGCCATCCGCCCCGAGCGAGACGCGATGGTTGGCCAGGAAGAGCCGGGTCTGCACGTTGTCCGTCTCCGGGTTGTCGCCCCGCGCGTAGAGATTGGGCCAGGCGATGAATTTCGACTGGTAGCCGGCAAACAGGTCCGTTTGCGACACCGCATTCGAAAACTGGATACGGCCGTTGTAGCGGTGAAAATCATGGTCGCCGTTCGCGACGCTGCCGTCGCCCCGCGAGGCCGCCACCGCGACGTCGGCGCCGACCGTGAAGCCGCCCACGCTCTCCGGCGCCGCCACGCCGGCGTGCAGCTCGCCGCGCGCCAGATCGTCCCCGCCCGCGCCCACGCTCACCGCCCCGCCCGTCCGCACCGGCCGCCACTCGTAGGCGACGCCGCCCGCCGTGGCTCCGAAGCCCCCGGCCGCCTGCTCCGCGCCCGTGCGCACGTCCACCGGCCCGAGCAGGTAGGGCGACACCGGCAGCTCCGCCACGTAGTGGCCGGTCTGCGGATCGTAGATCGGCAGCGCGCCGACCGAAAAGCTCGTGTTCTCAAACGTGCCGCCGCGGATCGACACGTCCGCCTGCCCCTCGGCGAAATTCCGCGCCTGCACGTCCACCTGCGGCTCGAACCGCAGCGCCGACACCGGCGCCGCGTAGGTGCCCGTCGGCTCCTGCAGCGCCACCCGCTCCGAAAAGACCGGCAAGGGATCCAGGCGCACCACGTCGCCGCCGGCGGCCTGCGTGGTCTCGCCGGCCGGCGCGGCCGAGGCCGGGGACACGGCGCCGGATTGCGCCAGCGCGGGCAGAGCGCCCAGCAAAAGGGCGGCGGAACTTTGCGAAACGAGACGAAAACCGGGGGTGAGGGCGCTCATGGAAGCCAGCACCCAAGCGCCCTTGGTTAATTCATGGCAAGGCTGCGATTAACCGCGCCGGCCGCTCCCGCCTCGCAGCGATAGAAGGTCCAGGTCGCCTCCATCGGCCTTTCTCCGCGCTCGCGCAGCCAGGCGAGCAGTCGGGCCGGCGGCACCAACCGGTGCGGCGCCGCCCCCACCCCGTGCAGGCTGCGCAACAGCGCCCGCGCCGACGGATAAACAAACCGCCGCCGCGACACCTCGTCGCGCACGAGCTCCAGCCCCGCCGCGCGAAACGCCTCGCGCCACGCCCGGTGGGTGCGCCACTCCAGCGGTCCGCCCTCGCCGCCGAGCAGCTCGCTCAGCTCGGGCAAGGTGTCCGCCACATAAAAACCGGCGAGTATCCGCCCCTCGCGCGCCAGCGCGCTCCGCCAGCCCGCGAGCACCGCCACCGGATCCGCGACCCATTGCAGCATGCTGCTCGACACGATCCAGGACCAGGCCCCGGGCCCGATCCGCTCCGCGCGTCGCTGTTGCCAGCTCAGCTCCGGCCGCGACTCCCGCCCCCGCGCCACCATCTCGGCGCTGGCATCGCTCGCCACATAATCACCGCCCCAGGGCTGGGCCCGTCGGGTAAAAATCCCCGTGCCCGCGCCGATCTCCAGCGCCGCGCCCTCGCGCCGCGCCGGCAGCCACTCCGCCAGCCAGTCCGCCATCGCCACCTGCACCGGTGCGTGCGCCTCGTAGGCCGCCGCCGCGCGGCCGAAACTCTCGCTCACCGCGTTCATTCCCCCGCCTCCTCCGCCCCCTCGTGCCAGCCCGGCGTCGAGCGCTCGCACTCCGCCGCCCACGCCGCGATCAACTCGCCCGGCGCGTGGCCCGCGCCGCGCACCACGGTCAGCCCCGCCTCCAGACGCATGAGCGCCTCGGCGTCGAGCAGGGGATCCTCGGCCCCCACCGCCGCGAACCAGCCCTCGGGCAAACCCGACGCGACCTCGCGCCGTTCCAGTTCCGCCAGCCCCCAGAGCAGCGTCTCCACCGGCGCCACCGCGCCCAGCACCAGCCCCAGTCCCGCCCGCTGATAAAAATCCTCCCGCGCCGACCGATCATCGCGCCGCACCCAGGCCGCCAGCGCCCGGACCTGCGCCCGAGCCACCCGCCCGCCGCGTCCAAGCTCGCGCGGGAACCCCCAGATCGGCGCGAGCAGCCCCGCCCGCGGCCAACGCCGTGCCACGCGCTCGCGTTCCCCCAGCAGCAATTGGCTGCCGAACGAGTAGCCGCCCACCGCGTCGAGCTCGCCCAGTTTTTCCAAACGCGCGAACCAGTCCGGCGCCGCCGGCACCACCGTATGCCGCGCCCGCGGCCACGCGAAACGCGCCTCGGCCAGAAACCAGTCCGCCGGCACCGCCCAACCGAGCACCCAGCCGACTCTCATGTCGCGCCCCCCGCCTGCTCCAGACGGCCGCCCTCGGCCGGGCCCAGCGTGGCCAGGACGCGCTGCATGTCCTCCTCGTCGAAGGCGCGGTTGAGCGAAAGGCGCAGGCGGCTGGTGCCCGCCGGCACGGTGGGCGGCCGCACCGCCGCCACGATCACGCCGGCGTCGCGTAGTTTCTCGGCCAATACGAGCGCCCGCTCCGGCGCGCCCAGCCGCAGGGGCACGATGGGCGAGTCGCCGAGCGCCACGTCCCAGCCCGCGGCGCGCAGGCCGGCGCGGAGGAGGCGCGAATTCGCCCGCCACCCCGCCTGCCCCTCGCGGGCCAGCTCACGGGCCCGCGCCGCGCCCGCGCGCAGGGCAGCCGCGACCGGCGGCGGAAGCGCCGTGGAATAGACAAACTCGCCAGCGTGGTTGACCAGCGAGTCGCGCCACGCGCCCGAGTGAAACAGCGTGTAGCCGCCGCCCGCGCCGAGCGCCTTGCCGCCGGTGCCGATGAGCACGTCCACCGCCTCCGCCACGCCCTGCTCCTCGGCGAGGCCGGCGCCCTGCGGACCGAACCAGCCCAGCGCGTGCGCCTCGTCCACGATCCAGCAGAAGCCGAAGCGGCGCCGCAGCACCGCGAAGCGGCGCAGGTCGGGGTGGTCGCCATCCATGCTGAAAACGCTTTCGGTCACGACAAACACCGCCCGCGCCGAGGCCCGTTCCCGTTCCTCGATCAACATCCGCTCGAGCGCGTCCGCGTCGAGGTGCGGATAGCGCCGGAGCCGCGCGCCGCTCTTCAGGATGCCCGCCACCATGCTTTGGTGGATCAGGCGATCCGCCAGCACCAGATCGCCGGGTCGCGGCAGCGTGCCAAGCACGCCGACATTCGCCGCGTGGCCGCTGGTCCAGAGCAGACCTTCGGGAAAACCATGCCACGCGCAGAGCGCGCGGACCGTCGCCTCGTGCTCGCCCGTCCAGCCGGTGATGAGCGGCGAGGCCGAGGAGCAGGCGCCGCGCGACCAGGCCGCGTCCGCCATGGCGGCCACCACCACAGGATCGCGGGCGAGGCCGAGGTAATCGTTGCCGGCGAGATTGAGCTCGTCCGCCGCCGGCGAAAACACCCGCAGCCGCCTCCGCAGCCCGGCCGTCTCGCGCGCCCGCAGATCCGCCGCGCAGCGCGCCTCCGCGTCGTCAAAGGGCGCCCCGGCGCCGGCGCCCGCGACCGGCGATGCGGCGTCGGTCCGCGGGTGGGTGGGCGTGGGCGTGGGCGATTGCGAGCGTGTGGGCGCGTCCGCTTCCGGGTCCGGCGCGCCGAGCAGGGCGCGTTCGCCCGCCGGGGTCGGTCGCGCCTCCGCGTCGTCCCACGCGCATTCGCCCCAGAGGGGCGCGTCGAGGGCGGCGAGCCCGGAGCGATTGGCGGACGCGACCGCGGGATCGACGGGCGCGGCGGCGTTGAGCCAGAGGCCGGCCGCGAGGCCGCGTTGGCGGGCGTAGGCGAGCGTGAGCCGGGCCTGGTTGATGGCGCCGAGACGGTCCGGCACCACCAGGACCACCGCGTCGGCGTGGAGCTCCCGGGCAAAATCGGCCCAGTCGGCGCCGTTCTCCGCGAGCGGCACGGCGATGCCGCCCGCGCCCTCGACGATGCGCCAGTCGCAGGCGGGCACGGCGTTGGTGCCGTCGATCAACTCGTCCCACACCACGTTTCCGCCCTCGGCCGCGGCGGCGGCCAGCGGGGCGAGCGGAGCGGAGAAACGCCGCACGGTGTGGTCGTGCCCGGCCGGCAGATGCGCGATGCGCGCGGCGGCGAGCGCGTCGCCGGCCTCGCCGGGCGAGCGCCCGGTCTCGAGGGGCTTGACGATCCGCACCTCGCCGCCGCGCGCACGCAGCCAGCGCGCGAGCGCGCCGACGACGTGGGTCTTGCCCACGCCGGTGTCGCTGCCGGTGACGAGGAGGGTGCGCATGGTCGGGAAACGGGGGCGGCGGGCGGGCGGGAGCCTCGCGTCAATGCCGGGTTGATTCGATGGGAGGATCGGGCTGTTCGTGTAGCGTTGGCCGTCCTCGGCCAATTCCGAGAGAGCCCACGCCTTGGGCGGGAGTTGGCCTCAGTGGCAGCCGCAGCCGGCGCCGTCGTCGGCTTCTGCATCGGAGCAGGTCGGCGTGTCGGTGTCCGGCCAGCGCCCGCCGAGCGGATGCATGCCGAGGCGACGCAGGAGGCCGAAGTCCTCGTGGCGGCCGGGGTTCGGCGTGGTGAGAAGTTTTTCACCGAGGAAGATGCTGTTGGCCCCGGCGAAGAAACACATGGCCTGCAGCTCCGGGCTCATGGTGGCGCGACCGGCGGAGAGGCGGACCATCGTATCCGGCATCAGGATACGGGCGATGGCGATCACGCGCACGAACTCGAAGGGGTCCACCGGCGGGCGGTCGCCGAGCGGGGTGCCGGGCACGGGCACGAGGGCGTTGATCGGCACGGAGTCGGGCTGGGGGTCGAGGGTGGCGAGCTCGAGCAGGAGTTTCAGGCGATCCTCGACGCTCTCGCCCAGTCCCATGATGCCGCCGCTGCACACCTGGAGACCGGCGCGGCGCACGGCGGCGAGCGTGTCGAGACGGTCGTCGTAGGTGCGCGTGCCGATGATGCTCGGGTAGTATTCGCGCGACGTGTCCAGATTGTGGTTATACACGGCGCAGCCGGCGTCCTTCAGCCGGCGCGCCTGCTCCTCCTTCACCATGCCGAGGGTGCAGCAGACCTCCAGGCCCAGCTCGGAAACGCCGCGCACGGTGGCGAGGACGGAGTTGAACTGCGGGCCGTCCTTCACCTCGCGCCAGGCCGCGCCCATGCAGAAACGGGAGGCGCCGCCGGCCTTGGCGGCGCGGGCGGCGACGAGCACGGCGTCGGTATCCATCAGGGGATCGACATCGAGGCCGGTGTTGTGGTGCGCCGACTGCGGGCAGTATTTGCAGTCCTCGGGACAGCGCCCGGTCTTGATCGACTGCAGCGTGCAGAGCTGCACGGCGGCGGAGTCGTGGTGCGCGCGATGCACCGCGTGGGCGCGGAAGAGCAGTTCGGGAAAGGGCAGCTCGTGAAGCGCGCGGATCGCGGCGAGATCGAGGGTGCGGGACTCGCTTTTGGGCGCGGAGCCGGGGGCGGCGAAGGTGGCGTCGTGGCGGATGGAGTCGCCAGGGGGGGCGTCGAGGGAGGGGGCGGTGTTCATGAAAGGGAAAAGGAGGGCAGGACGTCGTCGATCGCCCGGCGCGTGCGCGCGACCAGTTGGCCGAGCTCGGACTCGTCCAGACAGAGCGGAGGCACGAGCAGCAGGGAGTCGCCCAGCGGACGAAGGATGAGCCCGTGGGCGCGGGCGCGCAGACAGACCTGCAGGCCGGCGCGGGCGTCGGGCGCGTAGGCGCCGCCGTCGGCGCGACACAGATCGATGGCGGCGGTGAAGCCGCGCTGGCGAATCTCGGCGACGTGCGGGTGCCCGTCGAAGGCCTTGCCGATCTCGGCGCCGAAATGGACGATGCGGCGCGCGAGCACGCCGCTCGTCACGAGCGGGCGAAGTTTTCGCAGGCTCGCCAGGGCGACGGCGCAGGCGAGCGGGTTGCCGGTGAAGGTGTGGCCGTGGAAGAAGGCGCGCCCTTCCGAGAAGCGGCCGAGAAAGGTGTCGTGGATGCGCGCGGTGCTGAGCGTGGCCGCAAGCGGCAGGTAACCGGCGCTGAGGCCCTTCGCGAGGCAGAGAAAATCCGGCCGCACGCCCTCGGCGCGGCTGACGAGGATCGGCCCGAGCCGGCAGAAGCCGGTGAAGACCTCGTCGATGATGAGGTGGACCTCGTGGCGGGCGCAGAGCGCGGCGACGGCGCGGACGAAGCCGGGCGGTTGCAGGCGCATGCCGGCGGCGCCCTGCACGGAAGGTTCGAGGATGAGGGCGGCGGTGCGGGCGGCGTCGCGTTCGAGCAGCTCGGAAAGGGCGGCGAGGCTGGCGTCGGCGTCGGCCTCGCGCACCACGCCGCCCCACTCGCGACAGCGGGGCGCGGGGACGTGGGTGGCGGCGAAACACCAGGGGCGAAAGCGCTCGTGAAAGTCGCCGCTGTCGCCCACCGCCATCGTGCCGAAGGTGTCGCCGTGGTAGGCGCCGGCGAGGCCGACGACACCGGTCTTGGCCGGGCGGCCGACGAGTTGCCAGTATTGGAACGACTGCTTCAGCGCCACCTCGACGGCGCCGGAGCCGTTGTCGCTGTAGAAAACTTTTTCCAGCCCGGGAGGCGCCTCGGCGACGAGTTCGGCGGCGAGTTCGGCCGCCGGGCCGTGCGCGAGGCCGAGCAAGGTGCTGTGCGCGACGGCGTCGAGTTGGGCGCGGAGCGCGGCGTCGAGGTCGGGATCGCGGTGCCCGTGGACGTTGGTCCAGATGGAGGCGTTGCCGTCGAGATACTCGCGCCCCTCGGCGTCGCGCAGCCAGCCACCATGCCCGGCGGTGATGAGCAGGGGCGGCAGTCCGAGGTATTCGCGCATCTGCGCGAACGGATGCCAGACATGCCGCCGATCCGCCGCCACCAGGGCCGATGCGGAGGTCGCGGACGCCGGGGTGGCGGACAAATCCGAGACAAGCAGATCGACTGGTGAAGCGGCGCGCATTGTTAACATTAACGGATTATTTAATTAACCAAGGTTTCAAAAAAAGGCCTCTCCGCGCGAGGGAGAGGCGAAAAGTGGATGGCGTGGCGCGGGAGCGGACGGTTTTTACTCGTCGCCGTCGTTGCCGATCGCCTCCACCGGGCAGCCTTCGAGGGCCTCCATGCAAAGGGAGACCTCGTCTTCGGTGGTCGGCTGCTTGTGGACGAAGGAGTAGCCGCCTTCGTCGTGGCGGGTGAAGAAGTCGGGCGCGGTCTCGCGGCAGAGATCGCAGTCGATGCATTGCTGATCGACATAGAATTTGCCGCCCACGTTCTGTTCCCACTTGTCGGATTTGTTGGCCATATTCGAGCGCAGCAAAGTGCGACGCCTTACCCTGTCAAGAGGCCACGTCGGCCAAGCGGAGCTTGCGAAGCATCCTCAAAAAGGAGCGTCGGAGTTTACCCCTTTCCTTGAGTTCCCCCTTCTCACGCTTAGGGTCCGCCATCATGTTGTCCGACCGTTCCTACATGAGAAGCGACTATGATCGCGGCTCCCACTCCGTGCTGATGTGGCTGCTGGGTATCCTCGCGGGAGCCTTCGTGTTGCAGAACGTGGTCGTTCGTTGGGAGATATTTGGACGCTCAAGCTCGGTGTTGGATTACCTCACCCTGACCACCCACGGGCTGCGCTCGGGTTTCCTCTGGACCTTGCTCACTTATGCGCTGCTGCACGGAAACCTGTTCCATCTTCTATGTAACGGACTCGGCCTCTTTTTCTTCGGGCGGGAGCTTCAACTGGTGCTCGGGCAGGGGCGTTTCCTGAAACTGATCATCGCCACCGCCCTGGGCGGAGCGGTGGGTTGGTGCGCGGTGCATTTCAGAGCGGGCGGAGCGGTGATCGGAGCCTCGGCCATCGTCTCGGGATTGCTGACCGTATTCGCCTGCCTCTATCCGCGCAGGCCGATCACCCTGATGTTGTTTTTCATCATCCCGGTCTCGATCCAGCCCATCTGGATGCTGATCATCTGGGGCGGCATCGATCTGATGGGCTTGCTGTTCCAGGAGATTCCCGGCCGCGGTTCGCTCTACGGACTGGCCCACTCCGCCCATCTGGGCGGCATGGCGGCGGGATGGATTTTTTATCAGGCGGCCATCGCGCGAAGCATCGGCTTCACGCCCGGCGCCGCCCCGGCAATCGAGCCTCCGTCCTGGCTCAAACGCCGCGCGTCGCGGCCCGCGCCGAGCTTCACGGTCAACGTCGGCGGCGCCTCCGCCTCCTCCAAAACCATCCCCGCCGCCCCCCGCGCGGCGCGAGCCACGTCGCGCGACGTCCTTCGGGCCGAGGTGGATCGCATCCTCGACAAAATCAACCTCCACGGCTTCGGAGCGCTGACCGAAGAGGAGAAACGTGTGCTCGACGAAGCGCGTCAGCATATCAATCCCCGCTGAGCGTTTCCCGTCCGCCCGGCCGCAACCGCCCCGCCCCTCTCGTTCAAGCACTTCTCCGTCCCCTACGGACCCGCGCCACCGTCGCGCTTCGTCCTTCCCACCACGCACCCTGCGCAATCTTCCTCGTCGCTTCGCGCAACCTTTTCGCCGTTTCCATTTCCCACCGTTCATGCTCCCCCGCCGTTCCGCCGCCGTCCTGGCCTGCTCCCTGTTCGCCACCCTCCTTGCCCTGGCTGCGACGCCGCCGCTGATCGGCTTGGCGAGCTCCAAACCCGCCACATCCGCCACGCTCGCCGCCACGACGGCCTCCGCTCCGTCCGAACCCAGGGTCGAGGCCGCGCAGCCCGCGACGGCGGACACCGCGCTCGCCACGACCCAAGCCGCCGCCGAGCCTCGCGTCCTGAAACCCAGCGAGAGCCTCAAGCTCGAGCTGCGCGGACTCATTCGCCTTCTGGAGGAGGTGCATTTCAACCGCGACCAAGTCACCCAGGCCAGCTACGCGGAGGTCATCCCCAACACCTTCAAAGCGCTGGATGGACCGAAACTGTTCTTCCTCCGCAGCGATCTGGAGGAGTTTCAAAACCGCTACCGGCCCGAGGCCCTCTACTTCAATCTCGCCACCCTCGGCCGCCTGGAGCCGGCCTTCGACATCTATGCGCGTTACGAGCAACGCGTGCGCGAGCGTATCGCCTGGATCGAGAAACGCCTGACCGGCGACTTCGACTTCACCGGCGACGACACCTATGAGCTCGACCGCCGCGAGCTGCCGTGGCCCGCCGACGCCGCCGAGGCCGACCAGCTCTGGGAAGGCCGCCTCAAATTCGAGCTCCTCCAAGAGCTCCTCAATGAAAAGTCGCTCGACGACGCCCGCACCAAGGTCGCCAAACGCTACGAGCGCCTCCTGAAAAACCTCGCCGACTTCGAGGCCGACGACGTCACCGAGGTGTTCCTCGGCGCCATCGCCGGGCTCTACGATCCGCACTCGACCTATTTTTCCCCCGACACCTACGACGACTTCAGCATCAACATGCGCCTCCAGCTCTTCGGCATCGGAGCGCTGCTCGGCGTCGAGGACGACGTCTGCGTCCTGAAGGAAATCATCCCCGGCGGTCCCGCCGATCTCTCGCGCGCCCTCAAACCCAACGACAAGATCCTCGCCGTCGCCCAGGAGAAGGGCGAATTCGTCGAGGTCGTGGGCATGAAGCTCCGCCGCATCGTCCAGATGATCCGCGGCGAAAAGGGCACCAAGGTCCGCCTGCTCATCCAGCCCGCCGACGCCGCCGACGCCGCCGTGCGCAAGGAACTCGTGCTGGTGCGCGATCTCATCAACCTCGACTCCGCCCGCGCCCACGCCGCCGTCTTCGAGGTGCCCGACGCCTCCGGCAAACTCCAGCCCTACGGCGTCATCACCCTCCCCACCTTCTACGGCCGCGACAGCCGCGACGCGAAGACGCAAAACTCCGCCACCGACGACGTCGCCACCCTCATCGATCGCCTGAAGGAGCAAAACATCCAGGGCCTCGTGCTCGATCTCCGTCGCAACGGCGGCGGCCTCCTCACCGAGGCCGTCTCGCTCACCGGTCTCTTCATCCGCTCCGGTCCCGTCGTTCAGGTGAAAAACTACGCCGGCGAGGTGAAGATCGACGACGACCGCGACCCCGCCGTCGCCTTCGGCGGCCCGCTCGTCGTGCTCACCTCGCGCTTCAGCGCCTCCGCCTCCGAGATCGTCGCCGGCGCGCTGCAAAACTACGGCCGCGCCGTCGTCGTCGGCGACACCTCGACCCACGGCAAGGGCAGCGTCCAGACCGTCGTCGAGATGGGCAACTTCATCACCCAGCTCGCCCGCCGCGGCGCCAAGGCCGGCGCCACCAAGGTGACCGTGCAAAAATTCTACCTCCCCAACGGCGCCTCCACCCAGCTCAAGGGCGTGGTCCCCGACATCATCATCCCCTCGGTCGAGGAGTTCCTCCCCATCGGCGAACAGGATCTGCCGCACGCCCTGCCTTGGGACGAGATTTCCACCAGTTTCTACGACTCCACCCCGATCGCGCCCGCCGCGCTCGCCACCCTGCGCAAGCGCAGTTCGGAGCGGCTCGATTCCCTGCCCGAGTTCGAGCTCCTGAAAAAATCCATCGCCCGCTTCCAGGAACGCCAGGCCGAGAAAACCATCTCGCTCAACCTCGAGGAACGCCGCGCCGGCAAGGTCGAGGACAAGGCCTTCCGCGACGAGACCAAGGCCGCCCGCGAGGCGCTTGAGGAGAGCTCGGCGTATTCATTTACCGAATACTTCGTCGCCCCGCCCCCCCCGCCCCGCATCAAGGCCGAGCCCACCGCCGAGGAAAAGGCGGCCGACGACGAAGCGGGCCTCGACGAGGAGACCGATCCCGACGAGCGCTACTCCAAGATGGACGTCTATCTGCGCGAGAGCCTCCGCATCCTCGACGATCTCCGCACCCTCGCCCCCGCCGCCCAGGGCGGCTCCACCGAGCTCGCCGCCGTCGCCAAGTAGGCGGCCCGCCTGCGGGATACGTTTCGCCGGCCACGCCTCGCGCGCGGCCGGCGAAACCATTTATTTCTTTCATCTGTGCGAATTTATCCAGCAGTCGGATAAATTTGCACAGCCCTTCCGGGCCGTCCGACGGACGCGAGCGCGCCTTCCACGGGTAGGGCGCGACCGCCGGGCGCGTCTTCCGCGCGGGTAGGGCGCGACCGCCGGGCGCGCCGCGAATGCCTGGCTAGGTCCTCCCGCGCGGACGGCCCGGCGGTCCGTCCTGCCATCACGCTTGGACAGCCGCCCGCCGCCCCGCTCCGCCGCCCCGCCGCGTCGCCCTCAATCCGTCGTGTTCATCGTGAGCGCGACCGCCTCGCACAGCCCGGCGAAAGTTTCCTCCGCGAGCGAAAGCTGCCGGCCGCGCAGATGCGCCACGCCCCACACGCGTTTTAGTTTCCCGCCCGGCAAGGGCAGCGCCACCAGCGAACCCTCGGCCAGCTCGCGCCGCGCGATCCACGGTGCCAGCACGCCCGCGCCCACACCCACCTTGGCCAGCTCCTTGATCGCCTCCATCGAGCCCAGCTCCATCGTGTTCTCCGGCTCGATTCCCTCCGCGTGCAGATGCTCCGCGAAGAGATGGTCGGTGAAGCTGCCCTTGTTATAGACGATCAGCGGCTCCCGCGACATCGACTCGGGCGTCACCTTGCCCGACCGCGCCCACGGATGCATCGGCGACACCAGGATGCGCAGGTCGTCCACGAAGAGTTTCCGAAAGGCCAGTCCCTCCTCCTTGCGCGGCTCCAGCATCAGCGCGAGGTCCACCTGGTTGTTGTGCAACATCTCCACCATGCGCGGCCCGTCGCCGGGCTCGATGCGCAGCGCGCAGTCCGGAAAACTCTGACGAAACTCGCGCAGCACCGTGGGCAGGATGTGTTGGCACGTGGTCACGCTCGCTCCCACGCGGAGGCGCCCCTTGCCCCAGGCGCCGATCTCCTCCAGCGCCGTGCGCGCGTCGTGCATGTCGCGCAGGATGCGCTCCGCCGCCGGCCGCAGCTGCTCGCCCGCCTGGGTGAGGAAAACCTTCTTCCCCACCCGCTCGAACAGCGCCACCCCCACGTCCTGCTCGAGCGCCTTTATCGTGTGGCTGATCGCCGACTGCGTAAGATGGAGATCCTTCGCGGTCTGGGTAAAACTTCCGCACCTCGCGAGCGTGGCGAAGGCGAGCATCTGACGGCTGTCCAAGGTCGTGGTCATGTAGGTCTGGGCGGGAAACCGACGATGAGCGTCGGTCATCGATAACATCAAAAAGTTGAACAGCACTTTTCGGACCACGCGGCTGGCATGGCACACGCTGGGCTAAATTTCCGATGACTTCGCCCATGTCCTATCGTCCCCCCAGCTCCTCGACCGTCAGCCTCCCCGGAGGCCGCCTGCGTCTGGGGTTCATCCCGCTCACCGATGCCGCGCCCATTCTCGTCGCGCATACCCAGGGAATGTTTTCCCGCCGCGGATTGGACGTGGAGCTGAGCCGCGAGGTCGGCTGGGCCACCGTCCGCGACAAACTTATCTACCGCGAGCTCGACGCCTCCCACGCCGTCGCGCCCATGGTGGTCTCCACCCATCTCGGCCTCGGCTGCATCGCCGCGCCCAGCCTCACCGCCTGCGTGCTCTCCGCGCACGGCAACGCCATCACGCTCTCCACCGCCCTCTGGGCGCGCGGGGTGCGCGACGCCGTCACGCTCCGCGACGAAATCCGCCGCACCCGCCATGATCGACTGCTCGTGCTGGGCGTCGTCTTCGCCCACTCCGCCCAGCACATGATCCTGCGCGACTGGCTGCGCGGCGCGCAGATCGATCCCGATCGCGACGTGCGCATCGTCGTCGTCCCGCCCCCGCAGCTGCACCGCAACCTCGCCGCCGGCACGCTCGACGGCTACTGCGTCGGCGATCCCTACAACACCCAGGCCGTTCGCGAAAAGACCGGCTGGATCGCCGCCACCTCCGCCGAGCTCGCCCCCGGCCACCCGGAAAAAATTTTCATGGTGCGCGAGGACTTCGCCGCCGCCCGCCACGACGAGCACCTCGCCCTCGTCTCCGCCCTCCAGGAGGCCGCCGCCCTCTGCGACGATCCCGCCTTTCGCCCCGAGCTCGTGCGCCTGCTCGCCCGGCCGGAATACCTGAACATCCCGGTGAAAATGCTCTCGCCCGCCCTGCTCGGTCCGCTCGACCTCGGCCGCGGCGAGGAGCCCGTATCCGCGGAAAACTACATGCGTTTCTCGCGCGAGGAGGCCAACGTGCCCACGCCCCTGCGCGCCCAGTGGATCATCGACGGCTTCGTGCGCCACGGCCTCGTGCCCAAGGGCCAGACCCTGCCCGCCGACCTCGCCCGCCGCGTTTTCCGCTCCGACCTCTTTTCCCAGGCCCGTGCCCGCGAGGCCGGCCTGCGAACCGTCAGCGCCTGAACCCGTCCGTCCAACCAAGACCCGACCAACCTTCCGCCTCATGCCCACATACCCAAGCCTCCGCCACCCGCTCCGCCTGGCCGCCGCAGGACTCGCCGTCCTCGGCGCCTGCGCCTCCGCCGTCTTCGCCGACGACGTCGAAAAACCCGACCTCAAGTTCGGTTTCATCAAACTCACCGACTGCGCCCCGCTCGTCATCGCCAAGGAGCTCGGCTACTTCGAGGACGAGGGCCTCTACGTCACCCTCGAGGCCCAGGCCAACTGGAAGATCCTGCTCGACCGCGTCATCACCGGCGAGCTCGACGGCGCCCACATGCTCGCCGGCCAGCCCCTCGCCGCCACCATCGGCTTCGGCACCAAGGCCCACGTCATCACCGCCTTCAGCATGGATCTGAACGGCAACGGCATCACCCTCTCCAACGACATCTGGGAGCAGATGAAGGAGGCCAGCCCCGAGCTCGCCGCCACCCCCGCGCCCTTCCCGCTCAAGGCCGACTACCTCAAGCCCGTCGTCCAGAAGCTCAAAAACGCCGGCACGCCCATGAAGATGGGCATGGTGTTCCCCGTATCCACCCACAACTACGAGCTCCGCTACTGGCTCGCCGCCGGCGGCATCAAGCCCGGGTTCTACACCTCCTCCGACACCACCGGCACCGTGGACGCCGACGTGCTCATCTCCGTCACGCCGCCCCCGCAGATGCCCGCCACCCTCGCCCAGGGCACCATCCAGGGCTACTGCGTCGGCGAGCCCTGGAACCAGAAGGCCGTCATCTCCGGCATCGGCATCGCCCCGGTGACCGACTACGACATCTGGAAGGACAACCCCGAGAAGGTCTTCGGCGTCACCGCCGACTGGGACAAGGCCAACCCCAAGACCCACGTCGCCGTGGTCAAGGCCCTCATCCGCGCCGGCAAGTGGCTCGACGCCTCCGACGAGAACCGCCGCAAGGCCTGCGAAATCCTCTCCAAGCCCGAATACGTCGGCGCCGACGTCGGCGTGATCGCCAACTCCATGACCGGCACCTGGGAATACGTGAAGGGCGACAAGCGCCCCCACCCCGAGTTCAACGTCTTCTTCCGCCGCTTCGCCACGTATCCGTTTTACTCCGACGCCATCTGGTATCTCACCCAGATGCGCCGCTGGGGCCAGATCACCGAGGCCAAGTCCGACGAGTGGTATTTCTCCACCGCCTCCGAGGTCTATAAACCCGACACCTACCGCAAGGCCGCCGAGGCCCTGATCGCCGACAAGGAACTCGCCGCCGCCGAGGTGCCCCAGACCGACGGCTTCAAGCCCGCCCAGACCGGCTTCATCGACGGCATCACCTACGACGGCCGCAAACCCAACGACTACCTCCGCCTGTTCCCGATCGGCAACAAGGACTGAGTCCGCCGTCCCGTCCGCCCCCACCACGCCTGAACCCGCGGCGCGCCTCCCTTCCCGGCGAGGCGCGCCGCCCCTCACCGACCAACCGGCCGCCTCCGGCCTCCCGACCTCACCACCGCCCATGACCGCCATCATCAAAACCTGCGACGCCCTCGGCTTCACCTGGTTCATCCCGTTTATCCGCCTCTGCAAAGGCGAAAACCCGAACGAGCAGGTCCGCCAAATCCTGATCAACATCGGCGTGCCCCTGCTCGCCGTCCTCATTTTCCTGGGCGGCTGGTCCTGGATCGCGCGCAACGTGCAGGTGAGCTTCGGCTCCGTGCCCGGCCCCGCCGCCGTGTGGGAGGAGTCCGGCAACCTGTGGAAGGACCACGTCGCCGAACGCGAAAAGGAAAAGGCCTTCTACGTGCGCCAGGCGGAGCGCAAAAAAGCCCAGCTCGAAAAAGATCCGAGCAAGCCCTGGGTGGAGCGCAAATACGCCGGCAAGCCCACCTACATCGACCAGATCTTCACCAGCCTCAAAACCGTCTTCGCCGGCTTCCTCATCGCCTCCCTGATCGCCGTCCCGCTCGGCATCCTCTGCGGCCTCTCCCGCGTCTTCAACGTGGCGATGTCCCCCTTCATCCAGATTTTCAAACCGGTCTCCCCGCTCGCCTGGCTGCCCATCGTCATGATCATGGTCAGCGCGCTCTACAACCCGGAGGACCCGTTCTTCGAAAAGTCCTTCATCAGCTCGGCCTTCACCGTCGCGCTCTGCTCGCTCTGGCCGACCCTGATCAACACCTCCCTCGGTGTCGCCCAGATCGACAACGACTTCCTCAACGTCGCCAAGGTCCTCCGCCTCGGCTGGTGGAAAAAGATCACCAAGATCGTCATCCCCTCCTCGCTGCCCCTCATCTTCACCGGTCTCCGCCTCTCGCTCGGCGTGGGTTGGATGGTGCTCATCGCCGCCGAGATGCTCGCGCAGAATCCCGGTCTCGGAAAATTCGTCTGGGACATGTTCCAGAACGGCAGCTCGCAGACCCTCGCCCAGATCATGGTCGCCGTCTTCACCATCGGCTTCATCGGCTTCATCCTGGATCGCGCGATGATGAGCCTGCAGAAGGCCGTCAGCTTCGACTCCAACGCCATCCGCTGAGCCGGCCCCGCGCCGCCCCCCCCGGCCCGCGCCCGTCCCGCCCATTCGGTCATTCCTCATTCCTCATTCGTCATTCGGAATTCGTCATTCGGATTTCCGCCTCCGCCATGTCTTTTCTCAAACTCCGCGGCGTATCCAAATCTTACGGACGCCAGCAGGTCCTGCGTGATGTCCACCTCGACGTGGCCGAGGGCGAGTTCGTCGCCATCGTCGGCTACTCCGGCCAGGGCAAGACCACGCTCATGTCGCTCATCGCCGGCCTCACCCGGCCCGACGAGGGCGAGATCACGCTCGACCGCAAGCCCATCACCGAGCCCGGCCCCGACCGCGGTCTCGTTTTCCAAAACTACTCGCTCCTCCCCTGGCTCACCGTCGCGCAAAACATCGACCTCGCGGTCGAGGCCGTTTTCCCCGCCATGAGCCGCGCCGAGCGGGCCGCCCACGTGGACAAATACATCGGCATGGTGAAGCTCTCCCACGCCAAGGACCGCCTCCCGCGCCAGCTCTCCGGCGGCATGCGCCAGCGCGTGTCGGTCGCCCGCACCCTGGCCATCCAGCCGCGCATCCTGCTGCTCGACGAGCCGCTCTCCGCGCTCGACGCCCTCACCCGCGCCAAGCTCCAGGACGAGTTCGCCGAGATCCACCGCGCCAGCGGCACCACCATCCTCCTTATCACCAACTCGGTGGACGAGGCCCTGCTCCTCGCCGACCGCATCGTGCCGCTCACCATGGGCCCCGGCGCCACGCTCGCCGAGCCGGTGGAGGTGGACCTGGCCCGCCCGCGCGACCGCGTGGCGCTCAACCACGACCCGAAGTTCAAACAGCTCCGCGCCGGCATCACCCAGACCCTGCTCGGCTTCAACTCCGCGCAAAAGTCGTCCGTCACCCGCAAGCTCGTGCTGCCCGACCTCCTCCCCGAGGACCTCGACCAGCCCCGCGTCAACCGTCCCCCGCGCCGCCTCTCCGAGGAAAAACGCGAGGTCGTATCCGTGAATTAACTACTCGGTCCGCCTCACCGCCCCGCCCGCCCCGTTTCGTCATTCGGATTTCCCCCCCGCTCCGAACCCACCCCTCCGAAGCCGCGCCGCCCTTCGTCATTCGGAATTCGTCATTCGTCATTCGCCACATTCCCGCATGCACCGCTTCCTCGATATCTCCCAGCTTCACAAAACCTTCCCGACCCCGAAGGGGCCGCTCACGGTGGTGAAGGACTTCAACCTCACCATGCGCAAGGGCGAGTTCATCGCCCTCATCGGCCACTCCGGCTGCGGCAAGTCCACCGTGCTCTCCATGATCGCCGGCCTGTCCGACATCACCCAGGGCGGCATCGTGCTGGCCGGCAAGGAGGTCGTCGGCGCCGGCCCCGACCGCGGGGTCGTTTTCCAGTCGCCCTGCCTGCTCCCCTGGCTCAGCGCCTTCGACAACGTCATGCTCGGTGTCGATCAGGTTTACTACACCGCCAGCAAGACCGAGCGCCGCCAGATCGCCGAGTATTACCTCACCCTCGTCGGCCTCGCCGAGTCCATGCACAAGCGCGCCGCCGAGCTCTCCCAGGGCATGCGCCAGCGCTGCGGCATCGCCCGCGCCTTCGCCCTCTCGCCCAAGATGCTCCTGCTCGACGAGCCCTTCGGCATGCTCGACGCGCTCACCAAACTCGAGCTCCAGGACGTGCTCCTCGACCTCTGGCAACGCGACCAGAAGACCGCGCTCATGGTCACGCACGACGTGGACGAGGCACTCTACCTCGCCGACCGCGTGGTCATGATGAGCGACGGTCCCGAAGCCACGGTGGGCGACATCTTCGAGGTCAACTTCCCCCGCCCCCGCAACCGCAAGCAGCTCCTCGAGGACCCGGCCTACTACAAGGCCCGCGAATACCTCATCCACTTCCTCAACGAGCGCAGCCACCTCCGCCCCGGCCAGCCCGCCCACGCGCCGGCGCACGCGGCCTGAGCGCCGCCGAGTGCGGAGCCCGGCCGTCCCCCGATGGTAGGGCGCGACCGCCGGGCGCGCCGGTTTGGGTGCCGACAACCGCTCATCCGTCGCGGCGGGCCCGGCGGTCCCGCCCTACCATCGGCAGAACCCGGTGATCGGGACCTGTCGTCTGGTGTAGCGTTGGCCGTCCCCGGCCAATTTCCGGAAGCCTCACCTCGAGCGCGAATTGGCATCACCCCAAGGGCTTCGGCGTGGTTTCCGTCCACTGCGGCTGCGCGCCCTCCGGCAGCGGGGGAATGTCGCCCGTGCCAGCGACCGGCAAGGTGCCGTTGAGCTCCTGGCGCCAGTGCGCCACGTCGCCGCCCGGGCAATACACATACACCATGTGCATCGGCTCGTCGCCGGTGTTGGTCAGCTGGTGAAATTTGCCCGGCGACATATACACCGCCTGGCCGGCCTTGATCGGCGAGCGTTCGTTGTCCACGCAGATCTCCCCCTCGCCCTGCACGATGAAGTAAACCTCCTCCTGTTCCTGATTGTGCCAGGGCACCTGGCCGCCCTTGGGGGCGAGCACGGAAAAGCCCATGGAAAAACCCTTGGCTTGGATGGGCTGCGTGGCCTGGCCCACGAGGCCGCGGCCCCAACGTTGCGCGGGGAAAGTCCCGCCCGGAATCTTGGCAAGATCGGCGATAATCATGACGCCCCTTCGCTAGAGCGCCGCCCGCCCGCCCGGCCACCCCATTTCGTGGCGACAAAACCGCGCGAGCGGTTTCGTCCTAGTCGCCCGGCGTGTGTCGCCCAAGGAGGACGGACATTCCTGTCCGTCTGTCCGCATGTTCGACCAATCCATGCAGACCGGCAAACGGACAAGAATGTCCGTTCTCCTCGCGGATCCGACCAAGTCCGTGGGCGGCCGACGGACGCATCCGCTGAAAAAAGCGAAGCCCCCTCAATCCTTCCCCTTGGCGTGGGCCCGCAGCAGCTCGGCGCTCGCCTGACCACCCTCGCCGGTGATGAAAACATGCCGCTTGCCATCGAGTTCGTAGGTGATGACGAGCGCCTTGTTCCAACCGGGCGTGGGATCGGCGAGAACCTCGTGCGGCAAGGCGCGAAAGCCCGACCGATTCAACTGCAAGAGCACCGCCACCCGCTCGCTCACATCCGCGAAGCCCGTGCCGGAACCATAGACCGCCGAGATCAGGGTGATACCCGCGGCGGGCCCGAACAAGGCGACCGGCATTCCGGACGCCGGCAACTGGTAGGTGTTGTGGGTCACACAGCCCTGGCCGACGAACAACAGGGCCAAGGCGTTAAACAAGAGGATCGATACGCGGGGGAAGGTCATGGCAAAACAGGGAAGGGGCTTGGGTCGGGGTGCGCTCGGGGTGGATTTTGAAGGGGAGAGTGATCTCCCGCAGCAGATTTACGAAAACAGGAAACTCCTTGCGGAGCCAAAACCATTCACGGCGCCGGCGACCAAATATTAGGGAAAAAAGCGCGCCGGACGCCGCCCGCCTCCGTCCCTCCACCCCCGTCCCGCACGACCGCGCGACCGCGCGGGGCAACGAAGCACGACCCCGGACGCCTCAGCGCGCTCCGCTGGCGCCCGACGCCGACGCGGCGAGCAGACCGAGGATTTTTTCCTTCAGGTGGGTCGAGCGCGTCTTCGCCTCGTTGTTGCGCACCGCCATGCCGTAGGCCGCCGGCTCGCCCACGATGAAGACCTTTTTTTTCCCGCGCGTGATGGCGGTGTAGAGCAGGTTGCGCTGGAGCATCATGAAGTGCGCCTTGAGCAGCGGTATCACCACCGCGGCGTATTCGCTGCCCTGACTCTTGTGGATGCTGATCGCGTAGGCCAGGGCCATGTCGCCCAGCTCGCCCCGGGTGAAACTGTGCCGCTCGCCGTCGAAGTCCGCCTCGAGCGTGCCGGCTTCCGCATCCACGGCGGTGACCACGCCGATGTCGCCGTTGAAGAGGCTCTTGTCGTAGTTGTTGCGCAGCTGGATGAGTTTGTCGCCGGGGCGGAACTCACCGCCGGGCGCGCGCAGACCGGAGCCGCGGGGATTGAGCGCGGCCTGGAGACGGAGGTTGAGGTTGCCCACTCCGGCCGTGCCCTTGTGCATCGGCGCCAGCACCTGGATGTCCCGGCCGGGCTTCATCCACGCGTAGTGGTTCGGGATAAACTCCGAGCAAAGCGCGAGGGTCTTTTGCACGCAGTCCTCGGCGTCGCGCGCGACGATGAAGGTGAGGTCGGCCCAGGGCTGGAGTTTCTCCAGGGAATCCACCGCGACGGGCAGTTTCGGATCGCCGGCGTTGATCGCGTGCGCGGTGGTGACGATCTCGCTCTGGCCCTGCTGGCGATGCACCACGCTCAGCCGCGTGACGTTCACGGCTTCGGTGGCGATGAGGTCTTTCAGGACGTTGCCCGCGCCCACGCTGGGCAACTGGTCGGTGTCGCCGACGAGCAACAGGTGCGCGCGCGCCGGCATGGCGGCGAAGACCGCGGCGGCCAGGCGGGTGTCGAGCATCGAGGCCTCGTCCACCACCAGAAAATCGGTGGCGAGCGGCTGGTCCTCGTTCATTTCGAAGCCGCCGCGCTGCGGGTTGAACTTCAGCAAACGGTGCAGGGTCTGCGCGAAGGCGCCGGTGGTCTCGGTGAGACGCTGGGCGGCGCGGCCGGTCGGGGCGGCGAGCGAGACGCGGACCTTTTTCGCCTTCAGGATCTCCACCAGCGCGCGCAGCGAGGAGGTCTTGCCCGTGCCGGGGCCGCCGGTGAGTATCGAGACCTTGGATACGAGCGCGGTCCGCACCGCCTCGCGCTGGGCCGGGGCGAAGACGAAACCGGCCTTGTCCTGCGCCCACTGGAGCGCCGCCTCCGTCTTGATCGGCGGCAGGCAGCTCGGCACCAGGCGCAGGCGCTGGAGCGCGGCGGCGATCTTTTGCTCGGCGCGGTCGAGCACGGGCAACTGGACGAGGTGCGAGCCCGGGAGCGGCTCCGCCACCCCGAACAGCGCGTGGGAGACCAGGCTGCGGTCGGCGACCAGGGCGACGATGCGGGCCGCCACGCGCTCGGCGGAGGTTTCGAGCAGGGTGGCGGCGTGGTCGCGCAGATCGGCCTCGCGCAGCGCGGTGTGGCCCTCCTCCTGGAGGGTTTCGAGGGCGAAGAGGATGCCGGCGTCGAGCCGGGGCGGCGCGTCGTTGGCGAAGCCGAGGTTGATGGCGATGCGGTCCGCCGTCTTGAAGCCGATGCCGTCGATCTCGCGCGCCACGCGGTAGGGCTCGCGTTGCAAAATCTGGCGCGCCTCGCCGCCGTATTTGTTGATCAACTTAACGCACTGCCCGGGCGTGACGCCGTAGGTCTGGAGAAAGATGTAGAGCTCGCGGAAGGAGCGTTGTTCGTCCCACGCCTTCTTGATCGCGGAGGCGCGGACCTTGCCGATGCCGGGCACGTCGCGCAGGCGGGCGGATTCCTCGGAGAGCACCCGAAAGGTGTCGGTGCCGAAAGCGTCCACGATCTTGTTCGCGTAAACCTTTCCGACGCCGGGCACGAGGCCGGAGCCGAGGTATTTGCGAATGCCATACACGCTGGACGGCAGCTCGCTGGTGAAGCGCTCGACCTTGAACTGGGCGCCGTGCTGGGCGTGCGTGGCCCAGGAACCGTGGAGCCGCAGGGTCTCGCCGCACTGCACGCCGGGCAGGGCGCCGACGATGGTCACGCGCTCGTCGCCCTCGTCGGGGCGAAACTCGGCGATGGTGTAGTGGTTGTCCTCGTTGAGGAACATGATGCGCTCCAACACCCCGGTGAGACCACCGTCGTCGCGGGCTGCGGCGGCGGGCATGGGACGGGGTTTCGGCGGAGGCTGTGGCACGTAGGGGAAAATCGGTGGCGGCTTAGTGCGCGAGGATCAAGCCGGGGACGCTGTGCGGACGTGGCAAAAGCGCGAAAACCCCAAACCCGGCTCAGGTCACGCTTTGCCAGTCCTCGAGCCGCAGACCGGGCACGCGGCGAAATTCGCGGGTGTTGTGCGTGACCACGGTCGCCCCGAGGCGGAGCGCCTGGGCGGCGATGAGCGTGTCGAGCGGTCCGATCCCCTCTCCGCGTTTTTCCAAGTGCGAGCGGAGGAGCGCGTATTGATGGGCGTCCTCCCGGCTAAACGGTTCAACGGGAACGAGGCGAAGCAGCGTCTCAAACCGTTCCCGATACCGCAGCCCTGAGGCGTGGTGCAGGATACCAAATTCGCGCTCCGCAACCACCAGGACACTGAGCCGAAGGCTGGTGAAGTGCCGCTGCATACACTCCGTGACGCCGGTGTCTCGCCCGGTCAGGTAGGCCGAAAGGGTATTGGTATCGGGGAGGTAAATCATCCCGGCTCAGCTCCAATCTCTCGGACTGTCGGGCGCCGAGTGGGGAGGCACCTCGGGCAAATCCGGACACGAACCCGCCAGAGCCAGAAACTGCCGGCGACGTTCCTCCAAATCGTCTTCCGCCGGGGTGATGAGCAAACCCGCTTTGGTGCGACGCAGATGCACCGTTTCCCCCGGAAACCGGAACTCCTTGGGCAGGCGGATGGCCTGCGAGCCGCCGGTGGTGAAGAGCTTCGCCGTCTTGCCGCCTTTCGATGCCTTGGTCGCCATGTAGCTACGGTGTAGCTATGAATGGCCGAGTCAATGGCCCGTGCCAGGCGGCGACATCGCGGCCCGCTCTCGCCCACATCCGTCTCGACAAATCCCCGCCGGCCCGGCCACCTTCCGCGCCTCGTGATCCGCGCCATTCGCATCGCCGCCATTATTATTACCCGCCCGCCCGGGCCGGGGATCTTGGCGTAAGCACGACGAAGCCGCCGCCGATCTTCCCAGACCCCCGGGCCAAAACGCCCGGGGTTTTTCGTTTTCAGCCCTCCCGCAATCCCTTCACCTCCACCCTTCCCCTCCTCACCTCCGCCGCTCCGCCGGCCTCCAACCTTACCATGAGCACCGCCGTTAAAATCTACGACACCACCCTCCGCGATGGCACCCAGGGGGAGGGCATCAGCTTCTCCGTGACGGACAAACTCCTCATCGCGCAGAAGCTCGACGCGTTTGGCGTGGACTACATCGAGGGCGGCTTCCCCGGCTCCAACCCGCGCGACATCACCTTCTTCGCCGAGGCGAAAAAACTGAGGTTCAAGCACGCCAAACTCGCCGCCTTCGGCTCCACCCGCCGCGCCGGCATCCGCGCCGAGGACGACCCCCAGCTCAAGACCCTGCTCGAGGCCGAGACCCCCGTCCTCACCTTGGTGGGCAAAACCTGGACGCTCCACGTCACCGAGATCCTCCGCACCACCCTCGAGGAAAACCTCGCCATGATCGAGGACTCCATCCGCCACGTCACCGCCCAGGGCCGCGAGGTGATCTACGACGCGGAACACTTTTTCGACGGCTACAAGGCCGACCCCGACTACGCCCTGCAAACCCTGCGCGCCGCCATCCGCGGCGGCGCCGCCAACCTCACCCTCTGCGACACCAACGGCGGCACCCTGGTGGACGATTTCAAAACCATCGTCGCCCGCGTCGTCTCCGAATTCGGCCCCGAAAAGGTCGGCGTTCACACCCACAACGACTCCGGCCTCGCCGTCGCCCTCTCCCTCGCCGGCGTCGCGGCCGGCGCCACCCTCGTGCAGGGCACGGCCAACGGCTACGGCGAACGCACCGGCAACGCCAACCTCTTCACCATCCTGCCCAGCCTCTTCCTGAAAATGGGCAAAACCGCCCGCTGCGCGGAAAACCTGGCCGGCCTGCGCGAGCTCTCCCTGACCTTCGACGAGCTCGCCAACCTCAAGCCCGACACCAAGGCGCCCTACGTCGGCCTCAGCGCCTTCGCCCACAAGGGCGGCCTCCACGCCAACGCCGCCCAGAAGGTCAAATCCTCCTACGAACACATCGACCCCGCCCTCGTCGGCAACCGCACCCGCGTGCTCGTCTCCGACATGGCCGGCCGCAGCTCCGTCGCCATGAAGGCCAAGGAACTCGGCTTCGAGCTCGACGAGAAGGCGCCCGAGATGAAGTCGCTCATCGAGCAGCTCAAGGACCTCGAATTCCGCGGCTACGAGTTCGAGGCCGCCGACGCCTCCCTCCAGCTCCTCATCGCCCGCACCCTCGGCCGCACCCGCGAGTATTTCGCCATCGAGAGCTACCGCGTCATCGTCGAGCGCGGCCCCGCCGGTCGTCTCGTGGCCGAGGCCACGGTCAAGCTCACCGTCAACGGCGAGCCGCGCCACACCGTCGCCGAGTGCACCGGCCCGGTTGGCGCCCTCGACAAGGCCCTGCGCCTCGCGCTCGAACCCTCGTATCCACAACTCAAGGACGTCGAGCTGCGCGACTACAAGGTCCGCATCCTCGACGGCCGCAACGGCGCCAACGCCCGCACCCGCGTGCTCATCGAGACCGGTCTCGGCGCCCGCGTCTGGGGCACGGTCGGCGTGAGCGACAACATCATCGACGCCTCCTGGGAGGCGCTGGTGGACGCGATCAATCACGCGCTGGCCCAGTAGCCGGCGAAATAGAAACCAGGGGCGCGCCTTCCCGGCTCGCCCTTTTTTTCGCCCCGCCCTCCCCTGCCCCTTCCCCTCTCTCGCCCGCCCGTCCCCGCCGCCATGAAACGCCTGCTCTGGATCGCCGTCGCCCTCGGTTTGCTCACGCTCTGCATCGCCTGGGTGGTGAAAACCCGCGGCGGCGACGACCCGTCCGCCGTCACCTACACCTACGCCAAACCGGAGCGCCGCGACCTCGCGCAAACCGTCGTCATCAACGGCACCATCACCCCCGTCCTCTCCACCGAGATCCGCTCCGAGGTCAGCGGACGCATCGCCAAGGTCCTGGTCGAGGCCGGCGATCAGGTGGAGCAAAACCAGCCGCTCATCGAGCTCGACCAGAGCACGCTCAAAGTGCAGCTCGACGAGGCCCGCCTAGGCGTCACCGCCGCCCGCCTGCGCACCGAACGCGCCGAGCTCGAGTTTCAACGCCTGCAAACCCTCGCCCAACGCGAGCTCGTCACCGAGAAGGAGCGCAAGGAGGCCGAGATCGCCTACCGCCTCGCGCAAAACGACACCGCCTCGCAGGAGGCCCGCGTGCGCCTGCTCGAAAATTCGCTCTCCAAGGGCGTGATCGTCGCGCCCTACGCCGGCCGCGTGCTCAGCCTCGCCGCCCGCCCGGGCATGATCGTCACCGGCGCCGACGCCGGCCGCGAGGGCAACACCCTGC
Source organism: uncultured Akkermansia sp. (assembly GCA_966252115.1). Lineage (GTDB taxonomy): Bacteria > Verrucomicrobiota > Verrucomicrobiia > Opitutales > Opitutaceae > IMCC26134_A. Next base: position 1,585 of record CBINNW010000047.1, on the reverse strand, counting down.
TCGAACTCGCCGACCTCAGCCGCCTCCGCGTCGAGGCCGCCATCAACGAGATCGACGTCGCCGTGCTCAGCCTCGACATGCCGGTGCGCATCACCTTCGAGTCCGTGCCCGAGGCCGAGGCGAGCGGCCGCATCACCTTCATCGCCCCCGCCGCCGGCAAGTCCGCCAGCGGCGCCTCGACCGGCGGCGGCAACGGCGGTGGTTCGGGCGGTTCGCGCGATTTCCCCCTGCAAATCTCCATCGAGCAATCCCACCCGAAGGTCCGCCCCGGCATGACCGCCCGCGTCCACATCCAGACCGCCGAGGCCAAGCAGGCGCTCTCGCTCGAGCACAACGCCGTCTTCCTCGATCACGACACCGGCGACTGGTTCGTTTTCACCCGCCCCGTCCCGCCCGCCACCGAACCGGTGCAGACCAAGGTCGAGCTCGGCGTGCGCGACGAGAACCACGTCGAGATCAAGTCCGGCCTCGACGAAGGCACGGAGGTCTCCCTGCAACGCCCGCCCTCGGTGAAGTTCGGTCAGGACAAATAAACCCGCGCCCCGAACATTCGCCCACGGAACACACGGAATGACACGGAAAGAAACCGATCCCAAGCCGATGCCCGCTCCGCATCTTTTCCGTTTTCCGATTCCGTGTGCTCCGTGTGTTCCGTGGGCCCATCCCATTTGCCCGTGATGCCCCCCGCCCCCGAAGTCCTCCGCCTCGACCGCGTCGGCAAACGTTACCCGATGGGCGACACCGTCGTGGACGCGCTGGTGGACGCCACCTTCACCCTCCACGAGGGCGAGGCCGTCGCCATCCTCGGCCCCTCCGGCTCGGGCAAATCCACCCTCATGCACCTGCTGGGTTTTCTCGATTCGCCCAGCTCCGGCGAGGTCGTGTTCGAGGGCCGCCCCGTCGCCGCCATCACCGAGCGCCAGCGCGCCCGCATCCGGGCCGAGAAGATCGGTTTCGTTTTCCAGGCCTTCAACCTCCTGCCCCGCCTCTCGGTGCGCGCCAATGTCGCCCTGCCCCTCGCCTACCACGGCTCGCCGCCGCCCGACGCCGAGGACCGCGTCTCCCGCGCCCTCGAGCTGGTCGGCATGACCAACCGCGCCCACCACAAACCCGGCGAGCTCTCCGGCGGCCAGCGCCAGCGCGTCGCCATCGCCCGCGCCCTGGTCAACGAACCCCGCATCCTCCTCGCCGACGAGCCGACCGGCAACCTCGACACCAAAACCGCCGCCGCGATCCTCGACCTGTTCAAAGAACTCAACGGCCTCGGCCGCACCATCGTGGTCGTCACCCACTCGCCCGAAATCGCCGCCCACTTCCGCCGCCAGCTCCACGTGCTCGACGGCCGCGTCACCGAGGGAGGCGCGTCGTGAAGACCGTCCCTTTCATCGGACCAAGCTCGGAGGGTAGGGCGCGACCGCCGGGCGCGCCGCGGGTGCAGACGGCCATCGCGGCATGTCGGCGGGCCCGGCGGTCCCGCCCTACCGGGAAAGGCGCCCTCACATGAAACGTCTCCTCTCCGGCGTCATCAATGGTCTCGGCGAGATCTGGGGCCACAAGCTGCGCTCCCTGCTCACCATCAGCTGCG